>JAUVAX010000088.1 GCA_030591685.1 Pseudobdellovibrionaceae bacterium
AATGTAGCTAACCGAAACAATAAATCAGCCACATTTATGCCAAAGCCCCTCTACGGTGATAACGGTTCTGGTATGCATGTACACATGTCTTTATGGAAAGACGGAGAGCCTCTTTTTGCCGGCGACAACTATGCCGGACTTAGCGAAACTGCACTCTTTTTTATTGGTGGCATTTTAAAACACGCCCCCAGCCTTTGTGCTTTTACTAACCCTTCAACTAACTCGTACAAAAGACTTGTGCCAGGGTTTGAAGCCCCTATTAAGCTAGCTTATTCTTATAAAAACCGCTCGGCGGCCATAAGAATACCTAACTCAGGGCCCAACCCCAAAGCCAAAAGAATTGAGTTTAGAACTCCCGACCCGAGCGCCAATATGTACCTAGCATTTTCGGCTCTTTTAATGGCCGGTATTGATGGGGTTCAAAATAAAATTCACCCCGGCGACCCCCTAGAGAAAGACATTTACGGGCTCTCCCCTGAAGAAGCGGCTCAAGTCCCCTCTATACCGAGTACTTTAAACGAAACCCTTATAAATCTAGCTCGCAGCAATGAGTACTTAAGAAAGGGAGACGTCTTTAGTAAAGACCTTATCGATACTTGGATTGATTGGAAGATGAACAACGAAATCCTGCCCCTTCAGCAACACCCAACGCCTTATGAGTTTTATCTCTACTACGACCTTTAAATGATTAAATGGGCCCAATGACCCATTTAATTTTCACAGGGCGCCCCTGAGGGATGCCCTGTGAAAAAAATAAGCCCACAAAAGAAGGTCTTTAGATAGCGTAGCGTTAAACTACCCCTTATTTAAAAGATCCGCTTGATCTGAGCTGAAATATTTTAAATCATACATAATAAAACTAGCCATTAAAACTTGAGGGCAAAAAAAATGATTAAATACTTAAACTACCAGTGGGTTGAAACGGACGAAGACTCCGACGCCTTAACCATAGGCTTAACCGAAGATGGCATTGATCAAATCGAAGACATTAAACAGGTCTTAATGCCTGAGCTAGAAGAGATCGTATCGGCCAACTCTATATGTATGGAGATTCGCACAAGCACTGAGTCCTTTAACATATACTCACCTGTGGATGGGCAAATCTCTGAAGTAAACGTGGCCGTGTCTGAGGAACCAAACCTCATCCAACAAGATAACTACGGCGATGGCTGGCTCATCAAAATCGAACCTGACGAGCCCGTTGATACCGAAGAACTTGAAAGCATCAGCCAAGAAGAGCTTTAAAAAAACTCTTACTGACAGCTTGCCCACTGGTTTAACAAGGGCTGTATAGATTCAACAATCTTATACCCCTCAGGGTCGCCCCCCATACCAGCTTTAATAGATAAAATCCCGTAAAGACCCTTTGGGTAATCGATAAAGGGGTAGGCTCCGTACGCCCCAGGGCTTGAAATCCTAGTGACTCCAGCGCAATTATATTCTAAAGGCACCTCAACATTACACTCTAACCAAAACCCATACCCATAACGCCAATCCTGTCCTATTATTTTTTTAATTGGAGACACTCCAATGCCTTTTGTTATTTTCACTAACTCACTCTCTGCTGATAAAAGGTGCGATGAAGAAAACAGTTTGCCTTCGTAGTATTTTTTTAAAAAATCAAAGTAGTCATTGCCTGTCCAAACCATACCACCTGCGAGCAAAGGACTTTCTATAGAGGGTATACTGTATACTGAATTATTAAACGTACCTGTTTCGGCTTTAAAGCGATTAAATACATCTGCCCAGCGGCTCTCACCAAGAGCGTTCATTGCCATTAAACCCGCTACCTGCTGACTTGTGTTTGAATAACTTTGATAGGTCCCCGCCACTACGCCTGTAAATTTGTTCCAGTTATATATTTTCTTTACACAATCCTTAAAGCTTACGCTTTTATTGTAGATACATAAATTTTCTGCATTTAAACCGGCTGTAAAGTTTAATATGTGTCTCAGCTCTACATCATCTAATTTACTTCTTCGATATCTATATCTGTGCCAAAAGCTAATAGAGTCTATAGGTTTATCACTTAAAGAGAGATGCCCCTGATCAATAAGCCTAAGTATTACCGCCCCTGTTACCATTTTAGCTGTAGATGCCGACTCATAGGCCGTATCAGCCGTAGAATCACCAACACTCACAACTAATTTACTGCCGTGAGTATTACCCACAAGTAACGTAAAAGGATGCCATGTACTGATATCATACCATTTTCGGTAATCATTTAAAGCCTCTATTATATTGCTCTCAATGGCTAATTTTTCATTAGCGTCACATGTGCCCTCTGAATATCCACTTAGTGGCAAAAGTCCTGTCATTAATAATAGAAGTAGCCATTTCATACGTTCCCCCTGATTTTTAATTAATACAAACTAATCCTCACTCTCAATAACAGCATAGCATGCACCTATGGGACTCGTTTAAAAAATGGACCTGATTGATACACCTTAACCAGAACTTAAATTCAACTGACAATAAGATATACAGTTGAAAAAATAGTTTTGTTTACTTCTCTTTAGATTTCTTATGGGGGCCTGTAAGCTCACCTTTTAGAGGTGTTGTTATGAAGATATGAATTTAAAGAACTTGAAAGCCACTTTTAGATTAACATTAAAAAAAGGGCCCGCGTGTTTTAACACGCGGGCCCTTAGTTTAAATATTACTTTAAATAACTTATTACTTCATTAGGTACTTAACTGTTCCAGAAGCTTTTTTGTCATTAGTATCTGGGTCTTCAGAAAACTCTAAGCCAAACTGCAACCTTTTATGCTGCTTTGGTCGAAGTGTGAAATAAACCGTATTTTGCTTTTGGTCATCACTCATTCCGCGGATAGACTTTTCTTCTCTCTCAAAGCCAACTGTCATGCTGTGGCCTGATTTTGAACTCCAAGACTTGCTTACACCCATCTGAGTAATCTCTTCATCATTAGTCGTTGAAAGGTCTAACTCTTCATAAGAGTAGTTTAACTTCATACCGTCAACAAGGCTCTTAGCTTTAGAGTTTTGAAG
>JAUVAX010000092.1 GCA_030591685.1 Pseudobdellovibrionaceae bacterium
CTGGGGAAATTGCACATTCATCAATTAAAAATAAGTACATCAATAAATCAGTTCGGTTTCTATTTCCTAGAGGCGCAGCAAATCCCGTTAAGTATGTAAATTGCTAGTGATGGGCCATATACAGCTAACAAAAACATCAAGTCGTTCGCTGCCGCTCACTGGGACGCGCAAAAAGCGGCGCGCCCCTTATGTAAGCGTTATATTTTTTCAACTGTAAATTAGGTAGTAGGTTCAGGCCCAACCCTAAATAAACCAGATTTAATCAATCGTAATTTAAAAGTGAGTTTTTATGAGGTTTTTAGTCGTTATATTGCTGGTATTTGTTTCAATGAATACATTAGCTGAATCATGGGAGCTTTGGGTATCTCAAGACAAGTCCAAAGGCTTAATATTTCTAAGTGGTGGTGGTTTCACTGTTAACGTTGTTAGTAAGGAGGTGACAATAACAAACCCCTTCCATAACTCTAAAAAGTGTGACTCATCTCATGTCAAAGACTATGGGGTAGCTAGTTTTAATGGCACTGATATCAAGCTGGGTTTTACGTGCAATAAGTATAACTGGCTTTCACACCACATAGAGACAGAGAAAGGGATGGCCTTTGTTTATGACCTTCTGTTAAATAACAATTCATTTAAATTTAAATTCTCATCGCCAACTAGAAGTTATGCTGAAAAGACATTTACTTTCCCCCTGTCGGGTGCGGAATTAATCAAGTCCCCATTTAAGCCAAAAAATATCACTCAGAATACAGCGGGTGCCTGGTATGGTATTAAAGAGAAATTAGGGACTCTCGTATTGGTCGAAGAAGTTAAAAGGGGCTCTCGTGGCTTATTGAAAATGTCATTTAATGAGATGGATAGTGAGTTTACTGTAGAGGCCGATTTATCAACGGTTGATTGGACGGCCGATTCTGGTTATCAGGCAAGTTACCAACGATGTGATTACCTTGGTTTTTCTTCAACTGAAGGGATTGTTAGCATTAACGGGCGTGCCGTGAAAATTCCCTTAGAATGTAAATATGTCAGTCATCAAACCAGTTTTACTGGAAGTGATGGAGAGGATGTTTATGCGGTTCCGGCGATTGGCTATCTCAAGTCCCAAGAAGTGAAGATACCTCTCTCTTTAGCAGCGGATCTTTTTACTGCAAAAACATTTAAGTTGTCTCTGAATATTGAAGGGGTTCCCGTGGGTGAAGTTAAAACGATTACTCTAAAAAGATCGGCGGAAGAGACGCTATTAGCGATAGCTAAAAAGGCTGAGAGCAAAAAAAATAATAAAAACAAAACGATGAGTGATATAAAAAATAAGGCAGGCAAGGCGCTCTGATTAAGGCTACTAGCGAAGGAGGGGCGGGGCTTGTGAAAGAATATACTATTCGGCTTGAATCTAGAACTGCACGGGACTGCTTTAAAATTGCGGTATTTAGTCTAGAGCTAGCGGAGCGTACATCAGACTCATGGGAAATAGATCATCACGTTGCCACTGGAATAACTTTTACAGCGTTTTCAATTGAGGCAATGCTGAATCATTTTGGCGGTATATATTACGAAGATTGGAATGATATTAAAGGCGGGCGTAAAGATACACATAAAAAATTATTTAAAGCTGTAAATCTTCCTAGTTATATGGGTTGTTCTACTTATCAAATAGCCACTTCTTGTTTTGTTATGCGAGATAATTTGGCTCATGGTAAGACCATTCAAGAAACCATATCACTCGAACTTCCAAGTAAAATTAGCTTCGATAATGCAGCCACTGAAATTATTGCAATTAAATCAGCCTCTTTTAGAGAGCTAAATATTGATATCTTAAAAAAGTTTATTGACGCAGCAAAAAATATAGAAAGAGATATTGAAGAGAATGGTTTTTATCCCCAACCAGAAGGAACCCCAGAGAACAAAAAATCTAAACTACAGGAATGCCCTCTAAGTACTTCTGGTGTCAGAGTGTGGTAAATATAACAAGTCAAAGCACTCGGATTTGGTAAAGCCGTCGATTTTTTGAAAAAACACTCAAAAAAACGCCAACTTCACCAAACCGGTGTTTGAGGCGTTATATTTTTTTAGTGAGTGCGGATATAAGCCCGAGATGATCGACAAATGGAATGAAATCTTTATCAGAAAATAATAGGGGTAGTTCATGTTCAATGCAAAATGTCGCTATTATGACGTCGGTAGTTTTACGAATAGTTAAGCCTTTCTTTCGAAGTTCTCTGTAATTTTCTACTGCTTTTAATGCTTGTGTATGGCCAAGCATTTCATATTGCTCAAGTGTGCTCAAAGTGGACTTTGCTACGTTATAGTCCTTGTCATTCTTAAAGCCTTGTAATATTTCAAGGAATATTAGGTCGCCAATTGCAA
>JAUVAX010000074.1 GCA_030591685.1 Pseudobdellovibrionaceae bacterium
AACATCAACATCAACATCAACATCAACATCAACATCAACATCAACAAACCTTAATCCGTAGTCTCTACCCCGTAAACCCTTACGTAATATGAAATCCCCACCTGAGACCGGGAAATAGACTTAATAATATTGCCCCCCAAAAAGAGCTGCTCTAGTCGTGTAAACTTTAAAAATGAGTGATCCTCAATAGCATGTATTTGGTTATTACCTAGGTAAAGCCTCTCTACAGAGAGGAGACCATAAAGCATAAATGGGGTGATGGTATTTAGTTTGTTACCCGTAAGGTCCAACCACTTAAGCGCGCGAAGGGCCTCAAAACTTTTGTCTTCAATGAATGAAATACTATTGTCATCTAGGCTGAGTTCTTTTAAAGAACTTAAATCAGAAAATGTATGTTTTTGTATAAAATTAATTTTATTTTTATATAAAAATAAACCCTCTAAAGAGCCCAAACCCTCAAAGCTTTCATAGTGTAACGAGCGTATTAAATTATCGCCTAAGCCCAATGTTTTAAGCCTCCCCAATTGGCTAAACAAAGACCCTGAAATAAACCGAATTTGGTTACGACCCAAGAAAAGCCTCTCAAGAAGACTTAAACCTTCAAAAGTTTCATCTAAAACTAAATGAATTTTATTTCCGTTAAGGTTGAGAGTTTTTAACGAGCCTAAACCATAAAAAGCATTTTTATCAACGGAGTTTATGGAGTTCTCTTTAAGACTCAAAGAGTGAAGCTCTGTAAGGTTTTGAAAACAGCGATATTCAAGAGAACTTATTTTGTTACTTTTTAAATCCAAGACTTCAAGTCCATCGAGCCCATTAAATGTTTTTGTAGAAAGGCTCGAAATTAGATTTTTAAAAATATAAAGCCTTTTAAGAGAATGAAGACCCCCAAAAGCATGTTCATTTATTGTGTCAATTTTGTTATTAGACACATAAAGTGTCTCTAGCGACGCGAGCCCCTCAAAAAGACCCCTGCTGAGAGAAGATATTAGGTTTTTATTAAGATAAAGACGCTTTACGCCCAAGAGGTTTAGAAATGAGTCATCTTCAATGAGGCTGATTTTATTTTTACTTAAATTAAGTTCTCTAAGAGAGGTTAAACCTTCAAAACTATTAATTTTAATTTTTTTAATACTATTTTTTTTAAGATCAAGAATTTCTAATGATCTCAAGGGCCTGAATATATTGACAGAGAGGGCTTCAATTTGATTGTTTCTTAAACTTAAAACTATTAACGACGAGAGCCCCTGAAAACTACCCGGGCGTATACTTACTAATTGATTATTACTCAGGTTAAGCGTCTGGAGTGAATCTAAGCCCTTAAATATACCACTGGGCAGTGAGGCCAGCCCCAAGCCCCTTAAATCTAGACTTTGAAGTAACCCCATTTTTTCGGCCGAAACCCTTGAGCAGCTTTTAGCCAAAGTCAGCGCTGCTATTTTTTTACCTATAGCGCCTCTGTCACATATATTAATAGCGCTCTCTGCT
Organism: Pseudobdellovibrionaceae bacterium; assembly: GCA_030591685.1. GTDB lineage: Bacteria > Bdellovibrionota > Bdellovibrionia > Bdellovibrionales > UBA1609 > JAUVAX01. The sequence goes on from JAUVAX010000074.1 coordinate 1,489, forward strand.
TTTAAAGAGCTTGAACTTAAAAGCACTAAAATTAAACTTATAAAATGAAGGCGACGGTGTTTGCGCAAAGGCTACAGCTCCTTTTTATACAAAATATAAAAAAAACCTATTAGCCGTCAATAGCCATGGAGCCCATTTAGTTAGTTTTTGTCGATTGAAAAGAGAGGACAGCTAATTAAGCAGAAGCCTTTAGGCCCGACCGATTAACTTGTTTGAGCCAGGATTTTTCGTCCGAGAGATCAAAACCAATGCTCTCACCACCATCTAAAACAGAATGAAATAGTTTTTTTAGAACTTCTATATCCTCTGGGGGGGCCTGGCTAGTCAATGAGTCCTCAAGGGCCTCAATCACGCCTAATAGATCAGGAGTGGTAACGACTGTCGGCAACTTATCCATATCGAGCCCATCTAAAATTGCGGGCCGAAAGCCCACTAAAGACTCTGTTAATAATAGTTTATAACCCGTATTGAGGTTGATTTGAACAAATGACTTTCCGTCAGAGTCTTCTCTTGTCAAAACTCCGTCGATTTCATTGACCTTTAAATTTAATGTTTTTGAATCTACTAATTGACACAGCTTCAAATGCTCGTCAAACCGCTCTACCTTTAACCCTCGAATGCTCTCAACATAGGAAACTATTGTTTCTACACTTAGTTCGGATGGATCTTGCTTTTGACTGTCGGCTTCCATTTTAAAAAACACTCCCTTAACTAATGACTTGTGTTTACATACTAGGTATCGCAAAAATCAAAGGGGAACTTTAATTTTCTCAATGATTTTAGATAATTGTCTTGCTCTATTTTGAGTCAAATGGTGATTTTGAATAAAACTTGTTCGCTTTTACTAAAATTTTGACTTATAACAATACAAAATTAGGAAATATAAAAAAACCTGACAGACACCTAAAATCCGAATATGGTAAGGCCCCACATACTAAGAGGTTTATAATGATAATTACAAGATGGCAGGCCCCATTAATACCTGACAAAGAGCAAATTAAAAACCTCTTTAGCGCCGAAGGGCTTGAGCCCTTCGAGGAGCTCACCTTATCTGAGGCCGAGATCCCAGAGCACAGACACCCCTTTGATGAGGTTCGTATGGTGGCCTCAGGGGAGTTGTTACTTAATATCTCCGGCAACCAATTACTACTTAGGTCGGGGGACCGAATTATAATACCAGCAAACACGAAGCACTCTCATAAATCTATGGCCAATGCAGAGTGCCTGTGTATTTGCGCAAATAAAATAAAATAAGCCCTTCTCGGCACCTGCTTTTAGCTTAAATATTAACCATATTAACCTTTACTAAAGCCCTATTTTTATTCAATATAATAAAGCTGGGACTAGCCAAATTAAAAACCTATTGATAGTATTAACAATACAATAACAACTGAGGGGCTATATGTTTCCACCAGAAACAAAAGTACTAATTGTAGATGATTTAAAAACGATTAGAAACATATTATCTGACATTCTAAAAAAAGCAGGCCTCACTATTATTGATCAATGTGGAGACGGCAAAGAAGCCCTTAAAATGCTTGAAAGCGCTGTTGCTGATGATGACCCCTATGGCCTCATCGTCTGCGATTGGAACATGCCAGAGCTTACAGGAATTGAACTTTTAACAAAAAAAAATGACAGTCCTCACCTTAAAGACATCCCCTTTTTAATGGTCACCATCGAAAGCGAACGTGAATACGTACTTAAAGCCATTGCCATGGGTGTTGATGATTTTGTCGTTAAGCCGTTTAATGAGCAAACTGTTATCAAAAAGCTCACTAATGTTTGGAACCGAGTTCAGGCCGCCAATAACAACTCCTAGTTGATCGCCCTAAAACCCTATTTAAATACGAACTTGAGTACAACGTTAAGTCCCTCGGGTCCACGAGGTTCAATCTCGACCGCTCTTTTCTATGAAGCCTTTGCAAGAACGCTTTTGCAGGGCCATTAAGTTTGGTGTCTTAACTATTGATTCAGTTCTTGAAAAAGACTGACAAAGCCTAAAATTAACCCTAAAAAACAACTCATTTTTATTATATCAAGCCAAGCATTGATGAGCTTTTATGCTAAGCCTCGATGGCCATCATTAAAGCTATATAAAACAATCACTATGGTTTGCGATTTTTTAAAACTGGGTCGAATTAAGCATTGTTAATCAACGGTAAAAAATAATGACTTTTTAAACTTTTCTGATGGGATTGGCACTCCGCCAACGCCGTCAACAAGAGAGAAGAACCCCTTCATCTCAACTTCAACAGAGTAGGTCGGGCCCACCGCAGACGTATTAATCCCACTGATTGTTATTTGAGACATTGGCACAGGAGCCCCCCCTGCGGCTATAATGGCCGGATAAGGATTTATAAGGGTTGCGAAGTGCTCATAGGGTATCTCATCTATTTTTCGACTTCCAGATTCTGTAAAATAAGTTAATATAAAATTAATACTCGCTATCACAACCTTGTCTGGCGCATTGTTCGTGAATCTAAAAGTAACATCAAACATGTTTGGTTCAATTTTTACAAGGAGCCCGTTGGCATCAGGAACAAACTTAGGCGTCTCAAGAACAAGTGTCGGTATGGATTCAATGTCTACAAGCCCAGACTTGCCCTGGTCCCCAGAGCAGCTCATAAATAAAGGAGCTATCAAAATTAATGCTAATGTTCTTATAAAAATTATCATTTTAATGTCCCCGTATCGTGACTTAAATTATACCTAAAACCCCAGCATTTGTGAAAGTTTAATTCTCAATTCAGCCTCGGGGCACATGATTATACAAATAACACCTTAAAGTCAGTCCTCCGGCCACAATATAAATCAAGCGCCACATAAATCAGCCTAAACTTACTATAAGCCGCCTAACTCTTAAAATAGCACATGTCACATGAACGAGCCCCCTCCACTCGACTATAAGCACAGGGGATGCCCCTTCGCGGCCCCTTTTAACCATTTAATTTTATTAAAGATTTAGCCTCTCCCGCGCCGTTTGAGCGACAGGGGCCTAAGTGGCTTTTAATTAGGCCCCCCTCGATCCGACAAGCACCCCTTAACGGCTCATAGCAAAAGCCTGTATTATAAAGTACTTTTATAAAAACCACCCCTATCCACACAAAATAAGACCCGCAAGGTTATGAGGCGCAGAGTCAAATCTATGCCTTAAGACCTAACAAAAAAAGCTCATAAGCCCGCCGCATTTCATTAGGAGATTGAACTTTTCTGAAATTATTTATATCAAGCTTATATGGACTTATTTGAACACTCACAAACTGGCTATACCCCCTTGGCTGAAAAACTCAGGCCTAAGGAGATCCATGAGTTACTTTTACCTCATGGTCAAAGGTCAAAAATCAACTCCTACATACGTAATGCTAAGGCCTCTAACTACTTGCCAAATTTAATTCTATGGGGGCCGCCGGGCACAGGTAAAACCTCACTCGCTCTATTATTAGCCCAATTGATTAAGGGTGAGTTTATTAACATTAATGCCGTTGATACAGGAGCTAAAAAACTAAAAGAAATCGGAGAAACCGCAAAAAGAAACAAGACAGAATTAAACATAGTTACCGTTGTGTTCATAGATGAAATCCACCGCCTCAACAAAGCTCAACAGGATGTCTTGCTCCCCTTTACAGAAAAATCTAATTTTATTTTAATTGGCGCAACAACCGAAAACCCCAGCTATGAACTGAACTCAGCCCTTATTAGCCGAAGCCAGGTTTTAATTTTCGAACCCCTGTCTCAACAAAATTTAACTCAAATTTTAAAAAATGGACTTTCTAATGACCGCTTTAAACCTGTAGATATTCTCACCCCCGAGGCCCTTGACCTACTTGTTAACATATCTTCAGGGGACGCCAGACAGGCCTTAAACCTTGCCGAGCAAGTTCTAAATTATTTCGATGATAAAAATGCTCAACAACCTGACCAGCCCCTAAAAGCTCTGAGTGTTGATGACCTTAGTGTTTTATTAAATCGACCCGTTGTTAAATATGATAAGTCTGCTGACGAACACTATAACTGCATTTCTGCTTTTATTAAATCCATACGCGGCAGCGATCCAGACGCAGGCCTTTACTATTTAGCTCGTATGATCGAGGGGGGCGAAGACCTTAAATTCATAGCTAGAAGGCTCATTATACTCGCCTCAGAGGACATCGGAAACGCAGACCCAAGAGCACTAACCCTTGCCACCTCAGGGATGGATGCCGCTGAAAAGGTCGGCCTCCCTGAAGCCGGAATTATATTAGCTCAAGTCGTGACCTACCTAGCCTCAGCACCAAAATCTAACAGCTCTTACCTGGGGTACAAAAAAGCCTTGAATATAGTTCGGCAAACAGGGGCCCTTTTAGTCCCTATGTCTTTAAAGTCAGCTCAAACTCAGTTTAATAAAAACCTAGGACATGGTGCCGATTACAAATACACACACAACAGCCCTACCGGATGGATTGAGCAAAGCTATTTGCCAAACAAAATTAAAGATGAAGTATTCTATGAGCCCTCAAACAGGGCCTTTGAAAAAAACATCACTGAATATTTAAAGTGGGTAAAGCAAAAAGGTTAATTCTGCATGATCTCAGGTTCATTAATTACTCTAGGAGTTAGGAATATTAAAAGTTCTGTTTTAATATTTGTCTCAACCTTTGATTTAAACATCCATCCAAAAAGAGGAATGTCCTTTAAAACGGGCACCCCTCCCTCATTTTTTGTAATATCATTTTGAAAGATCCCACCAATCACACCTGTTTGTCCATTATTGACTAAGATTTTAGTTTTCACACTACGAGTGTTTATCGGAGCTTCACCTGAAACAATATCTGGGGCCCCTGGGAATTCACGTTGCATTTCTACCTCCATAATAACGGACCCTTTGCTTGTTACCTGTGGCGTAACATCTAACTTGAGCTCAAAGGGAAGTCTTTTTATGGTCTCAATGACTTCATTAGTTGTCTGAGAGGTTGTTTTTACAGAAGTAAAGATTTCACCCTTTTGACTAATAGAGGCCTTCTCTTTATTTATAGTCATAATTCGTGGAGATGAGATTATTTTTACATTATTTTTTGACTCCTCTAATGCCAACTGCAAATCAAGGTTACCTAAAACAGGCAGAGTGCCCATGTTAAATTTAAACAGCCCCGCACCTGTTGAAGTACTCAACGGGCTAATACTTGCCTGCATACGCGAAGTCACATTACCGCTGGGCCCGGTTAAACCACCTACATCTACAGCGGCTCCAGAAAAACCCCAATTAACACCAAATGTTTCTGTAAATTGCTCCGTGGCCTCTACTATCTTTCCCTCAATCATGACTTGAGGGGGCGGCACATCTAACTCTTTAATTAGTTTTGCAATTTTTATTAAAACATCCGTAACGTCTTTTACGATAATTGAGCTGGTTCGTTTATCCGAAGTTACTGAACCCCTTTTTTTTGATAAAAAGGGTTTTATTTGTTTTTCTAAATCCTCTACCTTTGCATAACTGACGGGGATCACACTGACCTTTACGGCCTCTAATGTTCGACTGGCATCAATGATTTTCTTAGTGGCCTCTGTTTCCGCCTCCAGCTCTTTTATTGTAGAAACTCGCAAAACACTTCCGTGCCGAATATAGCCAAAGCCCTTAGTTTTTAACACAATTAGGAATGCCTGATCCCAAGGCACGTCTTTAAGTTTTAATTGTATTTCACCTTTCACCTGCGCTGAAATGACCATGTTAACGCCACTTTCTTCAGAAATAAAACTCAATACATCTCGAACGTCAGCATCTTTAAGTGTCTCTATTGAGATTTTTCGCCCATAAAATTTAGGGGTACTTGTCATAAATTCAGCCAGTGATGTGGCCCGCAACATTTCTCTATCTTTATTGGCGGCACCTGTGTCATAGGACCATTCTTCGGCAGGCCCTGGTGGCGGAGTATCATGAGAGTCATCTCTCATCTTTCGCCCCCC
>JAUVAX010000065.1 GCA_030591685.1 Pseudobdellovibrionaceae bacterium
CACAAAGAGGGACGGAGCCACCCCAAGCCTTTGCGCCCAAGTTGCCGACATGAACTGAAGAACTTCAGTGTAAGCCCGGCGTTCGCACACCCATCCGGAATACGAATAACCTCACATCCATTTGCCGCATAACCCGCTATCGCCGGTGTGCTATTCTTTGCATATTAATATCTTAATATGCGTATATCACGATCTACACAGCTCCCATTTGAAAGCGGCCTAGTGCACAAATACTGGCGGTGCCATAACCGTGAATACCTACTCAAGTCTCACGAAATCAAGGACTTGTACTTGAATAGCACTGAATATGCACTGACTCATAAGAGCGTTAATTCAAATGTAAAACTTTATTCTTACTGCTTAATGGACAACCATACTCATATGCAAATGAGCTATAGTAATAACTCGTCATATATATCCAATTTCATGCGTATATCACATGCGCGGTTTGGAGCGGCTGCTAATAAAATATTTAGGCGAACAGGTAAGGTTGCAAATGAACGGCCTAAAACGCCATTAATTGAAAATGAGGAGCACAGCATGAGGGTTCATTTCTATATTGAGGCCAATCCCGTTCGAGCTCAAATGGTAAAAGCTGAGAATTTAAGATTTTATAAGTATTCAAGCTATAAATTTTATGCACACGGTATAAGGGATGGATGGTCAAAGCTATTAACTATTCCTGATTGGTATATTAAGCTCGGTAAAACTAGGCGAGAACGTCAGTCAAAGTATAGAAGGCTTTTTTTAGAGTATTTAGAAAATGAATTATTTGGATTTAAATGGATATTTGAAAAGTATATAGGTCGCCCATCATGGAAGCTAAAAATGGCAGTGTTATCTAAAGAAATCGCTGAGAGCCCAGTTGTTGGCACCATTTCATCAAACTCGAGTTAATGATTTTCATCAATATTAATTTTTGCTAATGACAGTACTTTTTTGTGGAAAAGTTAAGGGATAAGTGTGTCCAATTTAGGGCGAATATCGAGGACTTAGTTAAAAATTTATTAAAAACAGATGACATTGGGGTTGGAGGAGCCCTCTTTGTTGCTTTAGCTGTGGTTTTTTGGGAAGGGGGTAATGTGTTGGGCCATTGGGTTAAGGGGAGGGGTGTGAGTTAGGGTAAGGGGTTGGAATGAGGGGGGAAGGGCTCCGTCCCTGTTGGGGGGCGTAATATTTACTAAGGGTCATCGTGAAGTATTAAGTTGTCGTTAAACAAACCCCCAGCTGAAGGAGTGGGGTTGTAGGATCCTGATTTGAGCAATATATTCCATAAAACAGATGCCCCTACTAGGACTGGAGAGCTTAAGTTGAGTGATTTAAATAAAATCGAGAACAAAAAATCACCAGAAATGGTTTATACCACAGACGGTAAAGGTGTAATTACCTACGCCAGCGCTCAATTTTTACATTCGATGGATTATGAAAAGCATGAAATGGTGGGTAAACCGTATACCAACTTCATACAGACTCAACTAAAAACATTAAAGCCAGAAACTCACCTAAAATCAAATGAGATGAGCTTTATAAAAAAAGATGGATCCTATTTAAATGTAATTCAATTTATAGTTGCTGAAAAAGAGAGCTCAAGCAGTGGTGCTTATTTTTCAGCCTACTTACATAACTTAAATAACTACACTAAAAAGATTAAAAGTCAGAGTGCTCTTATAGATAAATTTCACCTGTCATTTAAAAACTCCCGAGTCGCCATGTGGGATTACGATATAAAATCAGGACGAATTTATTGGCAAATGCAAAATTTTAATTTTTATGAGACCGCGGGGTTTAGAAAATTCCTTTCAATTGAAGAAATCATGAATATGATACACCCAGAAGATGCCCCTAATGTGATGAGCTCACTGCAAGAAGCCATTAGCTCAGGGAAGAGCTCCCTAAGTGTTGAGTTCAGGGTGCCCCTGAAATCAGGAAAGTTAAAGTACATTTCTACATACTGTAACATTGAGAGAAATAGCAAAGGTGAGATTACAAGCATCGTAGGTATTGATATTGATGTGACCTCATTAAAGAGAACAGAGGAGCAGTTAGCACTTCTAAATTATAGATTTAAAATGGCTATAGAGTCGTCAAAAATGGGAGTATGGGATTGGGATATTGAATCGGATAAGAGCTATTGGTGTGAGAGAATGTATAAAATGTATGGCGCCACTAGTGAGGATAAACAATTTGATGCAAATCGTTGGTGTGATCGATTACACCCTGACGATAAAGAAGAGGGTATGCGTACACAAAAAGAAAGCTTGCGCACGGGGAAAGATTACGTTTCTGAGTTTCGAATTATTTATAAAAATAATGAAATCAGACATATTAAAGCTTTTGGTTGTGTACTTAAAAATAGAGAGGGGAAGGCTATTAGAATGATCGGAGTTAATATTGATGTTACAGCAGAAAAACAAACACAGAGCGCTCTGATTCATGCCCAAAAATTTTCAGCTCTAGGGGAAATGACGGGAGAGGTTGCACACGAAATTAACAACCCACTCTCGATTATAGACGGATATGTGGATAGACTTTTAAGGAATTTCGAAAAAAACGAAATTTTAATAGATCCGACTTTAAATGATCTAAGGAAAATAAAAAGGACGGTTGCAAGAATAGCAAATATTGTTAAAGGAATGAGACGCTATACGCTATACGCGAGACGCAACTCATGATGAGTTAAAACTATCGCATATTGATGAGATCGTTGCCGATGCCGAAGCCTTTTCTGCCGAGAAATTTAAATACTCAGGGGTAGTTATTACTACTGATGTAGAGAAAGACTGTTATGTAAAATGTCGACCGACAGAACTCTCACAAGCCCTTTTAAATTTAATTAATAACGCTTATGATGCCATTAAGGATGACGAGAATAAGTGGATTAAGATTAGAGCCTACACCCTAAGATCCCATGTGATTTTAGAAGTGACTGACTCCGGAAGGGGAATACCCGTGAGCCTACGGTCGAATATCTTTTCCAGGTTTTATACAACTAAATCTATGGGCGAAGGGACGGGGATGGGGCTTTCAATAACTAAGGGGATAGTAGAGGCTCATGGTGGCCATATTCAGTTGGATGAAATATCTCAGAATACTAAATTTGTAATATCAATCCCACAGGCGAGCGCATAAATAGGTATTTTTAAATCTATTTGGGTTTTATAAAGTCCCTCAAAGACTTTTCGGGGTCATCATCTTTAGCTAAACGTTTACAGAAAGACATGAACTCTTTGAAATTACCATTAAACTTCATAAAGGCCGTTTCAAAATCAGATTGATCGTAAACATAGGTTTTGTAAGCAAGTATTTGAGCATTATTTAGTGGCTTACTCGTAAAGGAATGATAGCTGTAAATATTTAATTTTGGTTTTACATTAGAAATAAAATTATTTTGTATTTCTAATAGGCGTTCTGATTTTATTTCATGAGTCATGTTGATACTGTTTTTTTTGTACCAAGAGCCTAGGCTTTTTATTTCGTGACTTATAAATTTTGAAAAAATATTTTTATCCTTAGATTCTTTTTTTATTTTTATTAAAGTAGAGGAGGCCTCTCCTTCAAGTTGTTTATAGAAGGCCTCGGTCCCCTTGTTTGCAAAAAATGTAGCTAAACGTTCATTAAAGTTTGCATTTGATTTTATATATAAAGTGACATGCACCGTTTCGTGAATGATAAGGTTCACCAACCTATGATCTGAATAATTCAAATGTGATGAAAAAAGAGGGTCATCAAACCACCCCAGTGTGCTGTAAGCACTAACCCCTCGGATGTACGTGTCATACAGTTCTTCAGAGAAGCTTCGAGACTCCTCAATAGCTTCATCTTTAGTCGTAAAGCCTTTATATGGGAGTTGACCAACGATGGGAAACCACCATTTGTGGCTTTTAAGCTCAAAAGCCGGCGCGACAGTAAGGAGATGAGTTACATAGGGTCCATTTAATTTTACAAAGGAAGTGTAGTTGTTTGATTTTTCTAACCCCAGAGTTGTCTCCGCAAACTGACGAGCACTCTCAGCAAGTTTAAGTTTTTTAATATGCCGCTTTGATAGATTTTGGGTTTGAATAGCCTCTTCAATGGGTACTCGTTTGTTCATGAGTGATAAATGATTATAGGCTGATTTGACAAGGTAAGGGATCTGACAGCCAGAAATTAATAAACTGGCACAAAGAACCCAAACGTACTTGTTTAAAACAACCATGAAATCCCGGCTCGAGCAGCGTAATCGTAGTTCGTCGGGTGCCTGTCGTCGCCAATAGGGGTAGACCAGGTATCAACAGAGAATTTAACACTGAAGGCTTGAGTCATGCGTATGCGAAACCCTAAGCCAGCACTCGGTGCTACACCTATTTGATAGTCGATTCTTTGTTTAATGTTATCGTCAGGATCTAAGAAATACTCTTTGTCCATATATATGGCGCCGATCTTGACAAAAGGTTGAAAGGAATCCTTTCGCCCCGCAAAGCTGATAACAAAATCCATACCGACAAACTCGCTCGTCCCAAGTATTACAACAGCACTACTGGCATCAATACCTGTTGAGCTTTCATAGTGGCCAGATGTGTAGCTGATCTCTAGAGCAGACATCTCCCAAAAATAATAGGCAAGAGAGGCGGTTACTGACTGCCTCACTGAAAAATTATTGTCATCAATTTTAGAGTTATGATAGCTCGTGCTTAGGCCAAGCTCAGCAACACCCGCCTGTAAGGAAACACTCCAAAAAATGAATAATAAGACTATAGACTTCATAATCTTTATTTTACTACGTAAGGTTAAATATGAGTAAAACTAAAGGCTTTTTCTAACATAATGTCGAGGTCTAAAATCGATATTAAAGCCATAGTGTATGTGAATTAGTCCATCGTCCTGCACCAACCCCTTCGGAGGGTTCAGTATAGGCGAGCTAGCCTTAAAGGCCTCAATTGCTACTTGATCCAAATTCTTCAGACCAGAGCTCTTAGTTAGGATGATCTTTTTTACATAACCCTCTTTTGAAAGCAGGACCTCTATACCTGTGTAGCGGGTTTTCTGTCGAGCAGCACTAACATCCCTTAGTGAACGTCTTGAAATCCAGCTTCGGACCCTTTGAATCCACCGAGGCTTTAGTTTTCTCCCAAGGCGTTCATAGTAGGTGTAGTAGACAAATTGGTCAGTATTAAGGGCTGTTGCTGCTGCCAGCTTAACGTGTGGGATATAATCAGCGCTGGTTGAAAACCCAGTAAAACTTCGGCCCATGAGTAGAGATTTTGAAGCCGCCTGAGTGCCATATTTACTGATTTTTGAGGTTTGTACTTTTTTTGAGAGTTTTCGGGATTTGTTTCTTGTTCTTGAGCCTGTACGACGAGCGGTCGTTTGCACTTTGACTCGCTGATTATTTTTAGATAAAAATTGAACCTTTTTTTTAGCATTTTTAATGTGACGTTTAATTTTTTCAAGGTCACTTTGATCTACGATTTGATGCTTTTTTCGCTGGATTTCTGTCCGAGGTGTAAAATCAACCTCTATAATTTCTGTTCTTTTTTGTGAAAAGTCAGAAGAGGGCAGCCAATCTAACCCTAAAACAAAACAAAGGTGGAGCAACAAACTGACAACAATAGTAAGTACCTGTAATTGCTTACTTCTATCCATATCTAAGCCTCTCTTGGGGCCACTGTAGCAAAGAAAGTGGCTAAAGTTGAGACAAATAATGCCGATAAGCCTTATATATGAGGGGGACTTATATGTCGCAAGATAATATTATAGACTTCAAAAAGCACCTAGAGGCAAAATCGTCTAAAAGTACAAAGACGGTCAAAAGGCCAAGGGCGCAAGCGCCAGATCCGGCATTGGTTTTAGATATGACCGCCCGCCGCAGCGAGATGCTTTTAAGTGAGCGACGTGAGGTGCGAAGAACAATTTTAACTGAATTTGTTGGTGCCTTTGTTATTCTCCCTAATTTGGGTCTTAAAAAAGTGGCTCTATATGATATCTCTGAAAATGGAGTAGCATTCGATCTTAATGAAAACGAAGGCCGCTTTAAAAAAGGCGAAGAGGTAGCTATGCGTGTATATTTAAACCACAAAACCTACTTTTCATTTTTAGTAACGATGAAGAACGCCCAGTATATTGAAGACGAGTGCATTAGCCGTCATGGTGGTGAGTTTGTAAAAGGCTCTGTTAACGATGAGGCACTTTATCATTTTATTAAATTTATAGAAACTGTATCGGCAAGCTTAGAAACAGATACAGGGGATGTGATGGTTTCTAATTTAAATGATTAGTCCCCTTGACGTAATTTAAATTAAAAAACATAAATGATGGTCTATGATTTTTGACACTTCAGGTGCAAAAGTAAGCAATATGATATTTATAATAGGACTGTAGTTAGCGGCCATAAAGCGTTAACGGCCCCTCAGGCCTTACTGGCGAGGGTTAAATGCAAATTTTCAAACAAAATTTTGCTTTGCATTAGTGTATTTATGTTTTTATATACATCCCCTAGGTAAAAAGTGACAATAAACATAAGGTACGCTGTGCCTACAATGCTCATGCGGAGGTGCAATGTCCTTTCCTAGTAAATTAGACACTAAAATTGTTGTCGATACTAACGTTATACTTTTTGATGCCATGGCTTTAAAAAAGTTTCCAGCAGCAGATATACATATACCCTTTGCCGTGATCGAAGAAATTGACCGATTTAAACGCGACATGGGTGAAAACGGCAGAAATGCTCGGCATTTTAGCCGTTTCATAGATGTATTAAGGTCTAAAGGCACGCTTTCACAAGGGGTTAAGTTAGACTCAGGGTCTTACATATATATAACCATAGATTTTAAGTCAGAGGCTGTAGCTAACGGCATGAGGGACAACAATGATAATCGTATTTTGGGGACGGCTTTAGCGCTGCAAAAAGAATTCCCTGACTCGGATGTCTCGCTAGTTTCAAAAGATATTAACTTGCGTATTAAGGCCGATGTATTTGGTTTAAAGGCTAAAGACTATGAGCCCGTATCAGACACATATGAGGACACCTACTTAGGGGTTAAAGAGTTAGAAGTATCAAGTGCTGACATTGATCAGTTTTATAATAAAAAATCAATCGAACTTGAGGATAAATTGTACGCCAATCAGTACATAATAATGCGTGACCAAGCTAACCGCAATCATAGCGCTATTGGTAGGTACTCTGACAAAGACAAGTGTGTTGTGCCATTAATTACCCCGGCGGATAGTGTGTGGGGTATTCACCCCAGAAATATGGAGCAAAGCTTTGCTCTAGACTGCCTCTTAAATGATGATATTAAATTTGTTTCTTTAGTCGGTAAAGCGGGGACGGGTAAAACTTTAATGGCCATTGCCGCAGGTCTATCAAAAACTCTAGATGAGGGCATATTTCAAAAACTACTAGTCAGTCGACCTATATTTCCAATGGGTAGAGATATTGGTTTTTTACCTGGAGATATTGGTGAAAAACTGAACCCTTGGATGCAGCCTATTTTTGATAACGTTGAATTCTTAATGGGCGAGGGTAAAAAAGCCGCCGGTCGGGCTCAAGAGTTGATTAACCAAGGCATGTTAAACATAGAGCCGCTAACTTATATTCGCGGCCGTAGCATACCAAATCAGTATTTGATTGTCGATGAGGCTCAAAATCTTTCGCCTCATGAAATCAAAACGATAGTTACAAGAGCCGGAAGTGGCACCAAGGTTATCTTAACAGGGGACCCTTACCAAATAGACAACCCCTACGTAGATGCTGCTAACTCAGGGCTTATGTATGCCGTTGAACGCTTTAAGGGTGAGAATATAGCAGCGCACATTACTCTCGTAAAAGGTGAACGCTCAGAACTGGCTGAACTCGCAGCTAATATACTCTAGATCATTAAGGGCTCCCTTTAAGCGGGGGCCTCTAAGGTGACAATACGTGTCTCTTTTGGGCTGTAAAAGTGTAAAATATTCATCAGTAAATTCAAATACTTATGTGTTTTTGCTTTGAATTCTTGGCGCGCATCTTGCCTCTGTATAGAGGTAAGGAGCCGAACTATGAACTATAAAACATGCCCACAGTGTAAGAAGCTAATAAACTCTGATCGCAGCTTTGGGGGTGTTTCTATCTGCCAGGCCTGTGGCTGGACACAGTCAAGCAGAGAAAAAGGCGTAAAATCACTAGCGCTAATAAGTTATGCCCTAAAGGGATTAGTTATCGGGTCGGTATTTTTACTTTCCTTGTCTTATATTAAATATTGGGACACGTATGCCCTTGAAGCCCTGCCCCTTCAGGTTAAAAAAATCACAGGGATTGCAACGTCGGACGAGCTATTTACCCTTGTAGAGCTATGTGAGAAAAGAAAAAACCTTCGGTGTGCAATTAACTACTCTGAGGACTTAATTAAACGAAATCAAGGCAGTTTAAGGGCCCTCGAGAAGCGTTCACATAATCTATACCTTCATAATGAAAGTGAGTTGGCCATGACCTCCTATGAGGCCTATTTTAAGTATGGTGGCAAGGCCGTTCAGGCACTTTACGAGTACGCTCGATTGTTGAAAAAAAATGGACATCTTAAAAGCTCTATTGTTCAGTTTGAAAAAGTAATAAAAGCTAAACCAGATATGTTACAAATTACTATCCTAGAGCATTATATAAAAGCCCTTATTGAGGACAAGCAATTTGTAAAAGCTAAAAAGACAATAGAGTATGTACAAAAAAATGCATCAAAAACGTTTAATTTTATGGAGACCGATTTAAACAAGTTAATCGTTCAGTTAAACCCAAAAGAAACGTCGTTAAAAAAACCAAACTCTCACTTAAAAAGAAGCAAGAGAGCCTATGTTTTGCCTGAAAAAAGGACCAGCTGACTTTAAAAGAAAACATGACAGCGTTGTAATGTTAAGTCTTCGTTAAAGGCATCTGTTTTAAACTATATTTTCAACAAAAAATTCACTTAAAATATTAAGTTTATGTGTAATCACTAGCTGTGGAGTTAATGTTTCGCTAAGGTTATTGTGCCTGAGGGTTTCGCCAGGCATAGGTAGAGGACTAAGAGATATAACTTAATATAAGCCAAAGTTAAAATTCAATTATATTGAGCAATTATATGAGGCTAAAGTGGTATGAGTACTTATAGACATAATATAATTATAATTTTAATGTCGTCCTTAGTGTTTACGAGCTCTCAGAGTCTCTTCGCAGACATGTGTAGTGGAGTTTTTAATACAAAAAACCCCTCGTCTATGCAGGTAAAATTTGTAAAGTTCCCAGAATTAGGCTTATATGTTCAACAGATACTACAGGACCCATTTTCAGCGGTTAAAACTAAAAAATTAGTG
>JAUVAX010000075.1 GCA_030591685.1 Pseudobdellovibrionaceae bacterium
CGACCAATTTCACTACAAAATTTTTTATGTAGGTATTTGATATTACTCGTTCCTTCTGTTTCCATGGCGTCTGTTAGAATAAATCTTGTAGAATTGTAGATGCACCACTTTAAATCCTTTATATACTGAAGGCCTACTAAATTGATTTTGCAACTTAAAGACATAGAATCAGCACTACATAGAATAAAGCCTTTTATTAATAAAACCCCTGTATGTTCACCTTCAATACTCAATGATTACCTCGGTCATAATATTTACTTTAAAGCTGAGTGATTTCAAAAAACTGGGGCCTTTAAAGCTAGAGGAGCCTTAAATACACTCTTATGGCTAGATGAGCACAATGAACTTCCTAAAAAAGTTGTCGCCTATAGTTCTGGTAATCATGCTCAAGCTGTTGCATGGGCTACACAAAAACTAAAATGCCATGCAAAAATCTTTATGCCTTCCAATGTATCCTCAATAAAACTGCAGGCAACAAAGGCTTATGGTGCGGAAGTTGTATTATGCAAAAGCCGACAAGAAGCTGAAGATAGAGCTGAAAATGAAGTTTCTAATGGAGCATTCTTGCTACCACCATTTGATCATGATCAAGTTATTTGTGGGCAAGGAACGGCCTGCCTAGAGGCTCTAAAGCAAATTGAAGCACCAATTGATGCCGTATTTGCCCCCTGTGGCGGCGGAGGCCTTCTTTCTGGAACATGGATTGCCGCAAAGGGCTTCAACAAAAGTATAGAGGTTCATGGTGCCGAACCAATTCAAGCAAATGACGTTGCAAGGTCATTAAAAAGCGGAGGCCTTTTTCGGTGGACAGACTCTCCTAATACTTTAGCTGATGGAGCTAAAACATTGAGTGCTACTCCAAGAACATTGGAATACCTAAAAAAGTTGGATGAACTATGTGAAGTCTCTGAATCTGACATTGTGTTTTGGACACAGTGGTTAACACACCTTCTGAAATTGCATTGTGAACCAACCTCTGCCTTAGGTATGGTTGCTGCGTACAAATGGATAGAGAAGCAAACTCATAAAAAAAATATTCTCATTATTTTATCAGGAGGAAACATAGATCAAAAAACTTCTGCTAAAATATGGGAAGAGGATTTTTTAAATAATTTTCAACCCAATTAAATCAACTCAATTCAGGTGCCAGGCATATTTTTGTCTAGTAACAACTCAAGAGTTTTTTGAACGAAGAGCAAATTCATCATATTTTTGAAAAAAAATGCCCCGAGTTAGTTAAGTATAAAGTTTCAAACTTATCCCCCCTACAGAGGAGCTAAATAAAGATACTCGTTAACACTTTAGCTTTAAAATATTTAGCTTATGCTGTTTTTTTAATTGCACGTCGCTCTGCGCGGGTCTGATGAAGCAGCGTTATATTTGTAATAAAATGTTTGCTCGTTCGTTAGCCATAAACCTGTTGACCAACGACCGTTATCTCGTAGAAAAAATGAACTGTGTGATTCGTAGTCCCCTTTCTTTCTGTAACAAATTGAAACCTCTAGATCCTGGCCACAGTTATTCTCTAAAACAATCGTTGGGCTGTTAGACCTCGAATTTTCAATGTAGTCATTAATACAATCCGCGTTTACGGCCTGTGATAAGCTAAAAGTCATGACAAGTAGTATTGCTTTTAACATTTTTTATCTCCTTTAAATTTATAGTTAAAAGATATGTACCTTACGTTAAAATCAAGTCAAAGATCGCTTTTGCTCTTATAAAGATTTTCATAAATTATAAAATTTATACAGCTGTTAGCTCTTCAGGTATAGGGGTAAATGGGCCTCTCTCCCAACAAAAAAACACTGTTATCTTTAATTTAGCTGATGTTTTCGGTAATCATCTATGCCCACAAAATAGTCTGGATCTTCAAGGACATTTACATCACAAATTTTCTCTGCCTTTTTAATCAGACTTACACAGTCCTTGCTTAAATGTCTGATGTGAATGTTTTTACCCATTTTAGTATAGGATTCAGCAATTTTATTTATGGCCTCAATGGCAGAGAGATCCATAATTCTTGATTCTTTAAAATCAATGATTACCTCTAAAGGGTCCTCTTCTGGCTCAAACTTATTTAAAAAAAGTGATGTTGATGCAAAAAATAATGGTCCATAAACCTCATAATGAGGGATTCCATGCTCATCGACAGATTTTCTAACTCGAATACGCAGAGCATTCTCCCATGAAAAAATTAATGCAGATATTACCACTCCAGAAATTACAGCTACGGCTAAATCAAAAACAACGGTTAATAAAGTTACAATTATAATTACGGCAATATCCCACTTGGGCGCTTTGTTAATAATATTAAATGTGTTCCAAGCAAAAGTTTTAAGAACAACAAAAAACATCACCCCAACTAATGCTGAAATAGGTACGGCTTCAATATACATGGAGCCAAATAGAATAAAGAATAAAAGTGTAATAGAGGCAACAATACCCGAAAGCCTACCACGACCTCCGGAGGTGATATTAATAATACTCTGGCCGATCATTGCACAGCCCCCCATACCTCCAAATATACCATTAATAAAATTTGCGGCTCCCTGGGCTACACACTCACGGTTTCCGTGACCACGTGTTTTTGTAAGTTCATCAATTAAGTTTAAAGTCATAAGGGACTCAATTAAGCCAATCGCCGCTAAAATTAGAGCATAAGGCATGACAAACGTTAAGGTAGCAACAGTAAATGGCACCTGAGGAAAGGCAAACGAAGGGAGAGTCCCCTTTATCCCATCACCACCATTTTGTTGAATAAAAGAAAGAACTGTCTCTGTATTTAGACCTGTAAAGTACACTAAAACGCTAACTACTATTATTGCTATAAGAGCCCCAGGAGCTTTTTTATGAATTTTTGGAATTGTAAACATTAAAATTAAAGTTACCCCCACCAAACTAAGCATTAACCACAGGTCATAACCTTTTATCCAGACTCCACCCGCTTTAAACATGTTTAGTTGTGATAAAAAAATAATTATTGCTAATCCATTTACAAAGCCCATCATAACTGGCCTTGGTACTAATCGAATAAATTTACCTAGTTTAAAAGCACCGGCTAAAATTTGTAAAAGGCCCACTAAAAGAAGGGTGAAAAATAAATACTGCAGGCCCATATAGGCCCCGTCAGCCCCTAAAGCATTACCCTCACTGACCAAGCTGACCATAACTACCGCCATCGCGCCAGTTGCACCAGAAATCATACCCGGGCGGCCACCAAAAATAGAGGTAATAAGGCTCATTATAAAAGCACCATATAGCCCCACTAGTGGAGACACCCCTGCTACAAAAGCAAAAGCTACAGCCTCTGGAACAAGCGCCAAGGCTACTGTTATGCCAGAGAAAATATCATTTTGAACACTCGGTTTTGCCGAGGCAATTAGTGTTGGGTTTGATTTCATTTAAAGTCCTAATTACTTGTAAGTGACAAATGGATAATAATAAATCCGATGTTAATTTCTATAATGAATAAATAAATGTGCAACTTATAAAGTCACTTGCGAAATTAAAACAATTTTTGGTCCCACTATGAACCCCTCATTTTTTATGTTGATTGACCTGTAATCTAACCAAAATAAATATTAAGGGGCTTAAAGCTTACTCCAGCGCATATAGCGACGTACTGCTAACCTTAAAGCTCCAGATCCATAGATTTAAGCATTTCAGACATATTTGCTAGATTACCGGATAAAATCACACGATTACCTTCTTTTAACTTTCCCAGCGACCTTATGTACTTTTGACCCAGCTCTAACTTCATAGCGCTATGGCCGCCTTTACCAACAAGCGCTTGCCCCACTTTAGTGATTGACTCGGCAGTGGCTTCGCCTAGAGCAAAAATCTCTTGGGCCTTGCCCTGAGCCTCATTAATGCGTTTTTGCATTTCGCCCTCAGATTTATTGATCATCTCAGTCATTAGCCCCTCAGAGGTATTAATCAATGATTGTTTCTCTCCTACACTTTGCTCTAAAATGGCGCGACGGTTTCGCTCAGCTGTTACCTGCTTTTCCATGGATTGGCGTACAGACTCGGGAGGGATAAGGTTTTTGATCTCAAAACGTAAAATTTTAACACCCCACTTTTCAGCAGCGTGATCTAGTACGTTTACAACTTTTGCACTTATGGCCTCTCGCTCTTCAAAGGTGCGGTCGAGGTCGAGAGTTCCGATTATGGCTCGAGTTGTTGTCTGCGCCAACTGCACAGCAGCAAAGCGAAAGTTAGTTATACCGTAACTGGCCTTTGTTGAATCAAAGACCTGCATGTAGATAACGCCGTCTACCTCTACCTGGATTTCATCTTTAGTAAAGCAACTTTGAGGAGGCACCTCCATGGTGTGCTCTTTAAGGTCCTGAGTATAAGCAACCTTATCCACAAATGGAATCATCACATGAAAACCAGCTCTGAGAGTTAAATGGTATTTGCCAAAACGCTCTACAATAAATTCAGTTTGCGCCGGCACAAGGCGAATAGAGCGAAAAAGAGAGGAGAGTACAAAAAGAAATAAGCCCCCTAATACAACAGTAAAAAACATAAGATCTAAAGACATTTTTTTATTCTCCTATTAATTAACTAATGAGCCTGTTTGGGTTTTGAGTTCTTCAACAATACCTTTGAAAGTGGCTATCTCCGCTGGGAAAACAGATACATTGCCGCCACGAATAACCTGACTAAGTTCGTCAATGTATTGGTCCACCATTTTCATTTTTAAGGCCTCTTTGCCCCCGGGTTGCTCGATAGCGTTACCAACCATATTTAAACTCTTTGCAGTGGCATCAGCTATAAGTTTAATGGATTCGGCGCGGCCGGTAGCCTCATTAATTTGTTTTTGTTTAGAGCCCTGTGAAAGGTTCACTGCCATTTGCCTTTGCCCCTCTGAAACATTAATTAATTTTTCTTTTTCAGCCGTAGCGCGAGTAATTTCAGCGCGCTTTTCACGCTCGGCCTCCATTTGCTTTTCGAGGGTTTCAACCACATTCCGGGTTGGCGAAATATCTTTAACTTCGTAGCGTAAAACTTTAACACCCCAAGGGTCTGAGGCTTTGTCGATTTCAGATATAATCTTAGAATTGACCTCTTCGCGTTCAGAAAATATTTTACCAAGAGTAATTTTACCCACTTCGGAGCGCATTGTTGTTTGAGCTAAGTTTATACTAGCCGCCAAGTAATTGCCAATACCGTAGCTGGCCCTTTTAGCATCCATCACTTGAAGGTATAATAAGCCGTCCACTTCGACTTGGATATTATCGCTAGTGATGACACTTTGTGAGGGGATGTCGATAACTTGCTCACGAACTTCTTGCTTGTAGGCCGCTTTATCAAAAAACGGGATCAAAAAAAAGATCCCAGGCTTTAAACACCGTTGAAATTTACCCAGACGCTCTACGATAACGTTTTCGCGCTCGGGTACAATTATAATGGTGTTGTAAAGTATTAGACCTATGACGATAACAATAATTGATGCCGTAGTCAGCATAGCTTAACTCTCCTCTTTTGTTTTTTCTTTTATTAATTCTCTTTCGACAATCCACGAAATATTTTTACGGCCCTTAATTTGGACCTGTTCACCTTTTTTAATATCATCTTCACTGTTTGATCGAGCTGGCCAAGCAGACCCACCATGACGAATACGACCACTTTTGCCCTTTGGTATGGTCTCAACAACCTCGACCACTTGGCCGATCATGGCTTCGTCCTCATTAATGTTGAGTTTTTCTTTGTCACTAGGGTAGTAGCGCACGACCACTAGGCGCAGAGAAAATATATAAACTGTTGAACTGATAAACCAAGTGATTAATTGGTGAGCAAGGTTGTCGATATGGCCAAAATGCATCATAGCCGCCACCGTCAGCGCTCCAAGCCCCAAAAACACTGAAACCAAGCCCGGTAAAACCATTTCACCAATGATTAATACAGCGCCAAAGCCAAGCCAAAAATAAAGCATCGTTTCAAACATTTTAAGATGGTAACGAGTTAAGGGACAAAACCCAAACTATATATACTTAGTAACGCTTGGGTCTATACCCTCTGAATTGAACCTTTATATAAGGGCTATCGATCATGTACTCATGATCTCTGCCTAATTATAGTTCAAAACAGAAAGTGAAATGCTATATTTTTAAAACTACTTTAACTAAAGACCCTTTTAAAAAATACCTGATTAAATTTTAAATTAGGTGGTGCTGTTACGGGTAGTTTAAAGTTATTAAACGACAGTCCTGGGCTTTAACTAGGCCCGTTTACCCCTGCTGCTATTTATGAGTTGGTGTTATATTAACTTTTTCGTAGAAAACTTCGCGACCTTCATATCGAATGACCAACTCTCCCTGAACTGTACTCCCGCTATTTAATTGAATACCTGCTGGGTAAATTAACCAAACTGTAATCCACTTATATTTGCTATTAACTAATTTGCTACAGTGTATCCCGTTAATAGAGCCTATAACATTAGCATTAAAACTAAATGTCTCGTCATCAAAAGATAAATTATAGCTACCCTTACATATGCCAAATTCTTTAGAGGTAAATTCAAGCTCTCCCATTTGACCAGCTACTTCATTAGGTCCATTGCTTCGCGCGATTCTATTGGCGATAGCTGTTAGGGTGAATTCTTTTATTGAATACCCAAAAAAGTTACCCTTGCTAGTAATGGTATAGGTACCTGCTGAGTTAGTATTTAAATCATCCCATGTGTCTGCAAAAGTGGTTAATGAGGTGATCGTCAATAGAATACTTATTAGTAGCTTCACGGTTTTCCCTTGTTTTAAAAATAGGTACCGTCACAAGGTCTTAGGATTCGCAGTTGTCCCTTAGCCGGCTACACTGTTTAATAATGTTGCAATAATAGCATGAAAACTCAAAACCCAGAGAAAACTGCTATGATTTAAGTGAGTTGTGAAAAGAAGTAAAAAGCCTCCAAATAGCTTGGTGTCGGAGCAAAACTCCTCTCATTATGATGTTAACTTTACCTCCAGTAAGAGGCTGGAATCACACTGAAATAACCATTTCAACACTGCGTAGAGAAATTATGATTTAGCGTCTCCGTCCCTCTTTTTTCTCGTAGAGAAATTATGATTTAGCGTCTCCGTCCCTCTTTTTCGTCCCTCTTTTTCCTCTTTTTCTCTTTTTGGTTAGATATATGTACAATCTAGACCCCTATATACTCCGGACAAATTAAGTGGCAAAATGGTCTAGGAGGTCCAGGTGGCAAATAAACAGTATACAGATGAGTTTAAGGCTCAAATTCTTAAAGAAGTTAAGCAAATCCATAATGTTAGCTTTGTAGCTCGCAAGCATAATATCTGCAGCAAAAACATTTATAATTGGGTAAAGGCGGAAGGCTCTAAAAGTAGAAATTCACACC
>JAUVAX010000038.1 GCA_030591685.1 Pseudobdellovibrionaceae bacterium
AGAAGGCTCTGGGCCAAAATCTTGAGCACTGACGTTAGTGTCATTTGTAGATTGGGTGTTTTCATTAGAGGCATTTGTTCCGCCTAGAAATTGCACTGTGTTGGCGACGATTTCTGTGGTGTAGCGTTTTTGGCCCTGTTTATCTTCCCAAGAGCGTGTTTGTAAACGGCCCTCTAAATAGACCTGACGACCTTTACTTAAATAGCGTCCACAAAGTTCAGCTTGCTTGCCCCACACAACAACTCTGTGCCATTCAGTGCGCTCTTGCTTTTGCCCTGTGTTTTTGTCATTCCAAGATTCACTCGTGGCAACACTGAGGGTGGCTACATTGCTCCCTGATGAAATTTGTCGAACCTCTGGGTCTGATCCAAGGCGACCGATGATCATTACTTTATTAACTCCTGCCATAATTTAACTCCTCTTTAGGTTTGTATTTTATGTAATAGTTCTAAGGCTAATGCAAACGCTTATGCCATGCTAAATGTAAATTAGGCATAAATGAGAAGTTTTAAAGTCCGAATTTCGGAGATTATAGGGGAACGTCGAATGATGCGGTGCAATGGAGCCATGGGGAGTGTCTAGTAAGTTGTTGGGCTCATTTTAGGGGTAACTCTAAAAGAACGTGCCACAAGTTTAATTTGATAAACCGAATAGCCCTTTTTAACATTTGAATTGGACTTATATTTATTTAAAAACTGCAGAAAAAAGAGCTCCTTAACGTTTGAGTCTTTAATTACAATTTTTGTTTTTAAATTATACCTTGAAAACAATGGTACTATTTTTTGGGATATTTTTGAAAACTTTAAATTTATATCGCCCTTAATCTGAACTTGTAGGTCATCTTTTTGAGAGCCAAGAGTAACGTTATTTAAAGAAAGTACGCCATCAACAAGGTGTCCATTGAGTTTAAGTTTTGTAAAAACTAAACCAGGAAGCTTTACAGGGCCAAGCCCTGGGGCATTAATAGTTCCTTCAGGAAGTCGAATGTTATCAGAAGAGACACTAAACTCAGCATCAGGCTGCTCCTTAAACTGGAGTTCTAGCGTTCCACTGGCGTTGGCCTCTAGGTCGCCACTTATATTTATGGGCAAGGCGATAGTTTTACTGAGCTCTTTTAATGATAGATCCTCAACGTCAAGACTCATATTGCTGAAAATAAGATTTTCTTTGTCGGGACTTTCTTGAGCATAAGTTAAGCTGAGATTTCCTCCAAATAAATTTTCTATAAAAACACTGAGCCCCAAATTAAATTTTAAAAGCTCTAACAAAGAAGGGGACAGGCTTAAACTAGAAGCTTTCAACAAAGGTAGGCTTGGGGTGAGAAGCTCTATGTCATTCAATTTTAAATGAGGGGTTGGGAGTATGTTTAAACTTAATTTATTAAATTGTAAATAAACTTGATTATTTGTGGCTCTAGTAATTTTAGAGGTTACAAATTCTGACAAGTCATCATAGGGGAATGTTGTGATAATAAAAGCCAGGGTGAGCACAAAAAACACAACTATTTTTATTTTATGAAATTTTAATGGTGAAAGTAGTAACTGAATTATTGATCCCATGCTCTGTGTCCGCCCAATACCTTTTTAACGTTTCTTTCTTCGAGATTTCTTTTTTTTACTTTTCTTCAGCTCTTCAATTTTAGGTGCATTAAAAATAACAAGAACATATTTTGCATTGTAGTAGTGGGGGTCTTTTTTATCTGAAAAAATATCAACATCTATCAGCCGTGCCGTCGAGTGAAGGGATTCCATTTTTTGACCCACATCCATGACTTGCTCTAAATTGAGCTTTGAGAGCGTGATTTCAACAGCGTCTGTAATTATTTTTTTAGGTACATAACGAGGTGATTTGTAGTTATCTAAGACCTGTACGTCTTTTATTTGCTCAGAGGTTAAATTCAGTGACTCTAGCTCACGAGTCACTGAGCTCTTTGCAAAAGCAATAGGAAAGGGCTTTGGCAGTAATGCACTAGAAGCCGCGGTTGAAGATTTAAGTAATCGACGAATTAAAGTTCTATTGTCTTCAAACTCTGTAATGTACTCTGAGGATGTTTGAATGTAGCTATAGGGGACAAGGAATAATAAAAAAATAAATAAAAATCCAGAGGCAGAAACTATAAGCTTTTGTTGCTTTGTGGGTAAAACTTCAAAGCCTTCTTTAATGCGGATAAAAAGAGGGTTTTCTTTAAGGTGTTCATAGGCCTTGATGAAGGCATCTTTAACTTGCTCTTTTATATCTCGGATGGCCATATTATAGGTGCCCCTTTTTTCTTGAAACAGAGAACTTATATGAAAAAGATTTTTTACCAGAAGGAGCTAAAAGTCGAGAATTCAATGAGGTGATTTTATTTTTTAAAGCATATTGTTTTAAAACATCTTTAAGGATTTTCAAACTATCTGTTCGATTGACTAAGCCAGAAATAGTAACCTGAGTATTTTTTATATTAAGCCTTCTCACATCAAGGGTGAGTTGTTTTTTTGAGGGTAGCTTGCTAGAGAGATCTTTAATGATGTCCAGGGCAGAGGTGACTTGCGACAGTTGTTCAAACTCTTTTATGTTTTTAGCTCTAAGCTCTTGATTATGAATATATTTTTTTGTTTGTTTTACGGCTCTTCGGCCCGAAATTCCAGCGACTGACTTGGCTTGGTCTTTGAGCACAAGCTCAGACTCTTCAGAAATAGTGAGGGCCATTTGCTCACGTAAAAAACCAAAAACCACAAGTAAAGCAAAACAAGCGGTTGCCACCTTTAGGGAAAAGTTCCATTTTTGCCAAAAAAGTTCAAAAGACTCATTTTTTTTAGCAAACTCACCTTTTAAAAAATTAATGGCTGGGTTGCGTGGTTTTTTTAAGCCCTCAATGGCCAGGCCAAGAGCCACACTTCCAGTCACACTCGAGTAGGTCGCCGCTTTATTTGCAACTTGGTTTAAGGAAGTTTTTATAGAATTTGATGTGACCTCTAATTTTTGAGTAAAATAAGGCCCAATGTTTTTAATGTATGCGGCCCCGCCAGCTAACGAACACTTCTCAATGTCTAAGTTAAACTTACTTTTAAGCTCTAAAAAAGTAAGAGTTAGGTCATGCGCAAATTTATCTATGGACTTTTGTAAGGTTTCTGAAAATACAATTTGATCTGAGGTGGCGTCATCCTTGTTAACTAAAATATACCCTTGAGCTTTAAGCTCCTTGAGGGATTCAGATAAAGGGATTTGATACTTGATAGCTAAATCCTCAGCAATATATCGAACCCCCCAGCTAAAGCTTCGAATACAAGTGAGGTCATCATCAACATACATAAGAAGCATTGTATCTTCGTAACCAATATTTAAAATTATATGGGCCTGGGAGTTACGGTTCTCAACATCAGATGTGCTTTTTTCTATTGGGGGGTCAACCCAGTTTTCAAAAATATTAGAAAAAGCAAGAGCTCGGGTACTGATTATATAAGGGTCAAACCCAGCGTCTTTACAGAGCTCTAGGGTTTGTATTACATGCTCTTTTGATGTTGCTGATGCCAGAACATTTGTTTGCTCAGGTTCATAGGATGTGATTTTAGCCTCAAACACCCCATTATCAAGAGATAGGGGGATGCTGTCCTCAAGTTCAAAGGCTAAGCTTTTTTGAATATTATAACGCTCTTTAAAGGGAAAGGTTAAGTGTCTATGGGTTACATAGGACTGATCAATACCTACAATGAAATGAGTTTCCCCGGGGTTAAATTTTGAAGTGAAGTTTCTTAGTATATCAATAACTTCTAGGCGGTTGTTGGCATTGGGGTCTTGAGAGATCTTAAACTCTGTGTATTTAGTCAGCTCGCCAGAGGTAGAATTGGGGCTGACCTCTGCAATTTTAACACTGTAGGAATCAATATCAATACCAATATATTTCACGACTAAATCCCAAGAGCTAAGAGTAATAATTTAATTACCTAATGAAGACTCTAGCATGTATGCTTTAGGCGAGCATGTGATTTTTTAATCAAATTATGGGTTTAGATCAAAAAGCTAGACTTTTGTGCCAGTGGTTTAAGGATATAAATGACAGTTAAAAAAGTAAAATTAATAGAACACCTCTCGATCTCACCCTATACGGTCACAGCTTGTTATAGGCGCCAAGGCGAGTGTTTAGAGTTGTCGTTTAATATTGAAGGGGACATGAGTAGTATAGTGTTTCCGGAATTAAAAAATCGTCCTATTAGGCAGCACAATTTATGGCAGCACACCTGTTTTGAAGTGTTCTTACAATCCCCGATGAGCAAAAATTACCTTGAACTTAATTTATCACCTCATGGCCCTTGGCAGTGCTATGAGTTTAGCTCTTATAGAAAAAACAGGGCTGAGAGTTTAAAGGTCATAAGTGTTAGGTCTCAAAACTTCCAGGGTAAAAATTCATATAGATGCTCTTTTGCTCTCAATTTTTTTGAAGAGGGGATTTTGCTTTATACGCAGATAAAGCCTGCTTGTGTTTTAAAATCAAAACAACAACTCACCTATTGGTCGACAGAACACTCATCGACAAAGCCAGATTTTCATGCCCCTTGTGGGTATCAGGCTCTTTAGGGGGCTTGTGCATTCAAGAAAAGGCTCAGTATAGAACGCTAATAAGTGCCGTTTGTACATTTTTTTAATCCTATGCATTGATTTATTTAAGGCCAAACTCTGTTTAACCAAAAGAATACATCTTTATAAAAAATAGAACTGAGTTTAAAATGAATTTTTTATCTATAAAAAGGCCAGAGTTAAATAAATAGTCTTATTATTAGTCTTTGTATTTTGAAATAAAAATTAATTATGGTAGTCATTTCAACATGAAACTAGCTAATTTAGACGGGAAACCCGAAATATTTTTAAGCTACCAAGGCGAGGGCGCAACAATGGGGACTCCTTGTATATTTGTGAGGTTAAGTCAGTGCAATCTACACTGCATTTGGTGTGATACAGACTACACCTGGAACTGGGAGGGGAGTTCATTTTTGACTCTGACCGGTGAGAAGTTTAAAAAATCGAATTTCATTTTAGATATATCAATAGATGAAGTCTGTAATCAGGTACTAAAGTTTAACTGTAAGCATATAGTCATCACCGGAGGAGAGCCGCTTTTACAGCAAAAAGAGCTCATAGGGTTAATAAGAAAGATTAAACAAACTCTCCCTGGTGTTTTTATTGAGCTTGAAACAAATGGGACCCTTGTGCCCTTAGACGAGTTAGATATTAACGTGGATCAGTATAACGTATCTTTAAAGCTTAAAAGCTCAAACGTTAAAGAGTCACTGAGGTTGCGTCCGAGGAGTATTGATTTTTTTAAAGCCTCTAAAAAAAGTTTTTTTAAATTTGTGCTCTCGACTCCTGAAGACAGGGGTGAGCTTTTAGAAGTGGTTACAAAGTATGAGATACCAAGTTTAAAAGTTTTTCTCATGCCAGAGGGCACAAGTTGTGAAGCTTTAGATAGTAAAAGTGGTTTTATAAAAAACATTTGCTCTGAGTTAGGGTTTCGCTTTACAGACCGAAAGCACGTGCGTGAATTTGGATCTAGGCGGGGTGTTTAAGTTTCTTCCCAATAAACAATATGTGGCCGGCCTGTTGGAGCGGGGCTTGTTTTTTCGTCCTTTTGAGGGGCTTTAGGTTTAGTGGTAGCGTTTGAGCCAGTGGTCGTCGGTGTTGGTTTGGGTCCTGAGCCAGCGGGCTTAGAACTAGCATCTTGTTTTTTAAAAGCCTCTGCTAGATGACCTTTTAAATTTTCAAAATCAAAGGTTACAACCTCAATTTCTCTTGAGACATTCGAATACATCCCGTAACTTTTAATTCTAAAGTTGAACTCGGTTTCAAAAAATAACGGTATTTTTTGTGTGTTAAAAGTACTCTCTTCGG
Organism: Pseudobdellovibrionaceae bacterium; assembly: GCA_030591685.1. Classification (GTDB taxonomy): domain Bacteria; phylum Bdellovibrionota; class Bdellovibrionia; order Bdellovibrionales; family UBA1609; genus JAUVAX01. The sequence goes on from JAUVAX010000038.1 coordinate 5,866, forward strand.
TGTTGATACTGAACTCAGTAGATAAATAGTCTAAAAAATCCTTTTCGTCTTTAAAGGGACCTTGCTCTGGAGTCTCTGAGCCATTTCGGTACTCTATGATACTTTTGGAGATCTCGTCAGTGATTTGTGGGTCTATGGATTTTAAAATATCAGCTTGTGCATGATTAATATTAATTCCGCTCACCCCATAGACGGTGATTTTTTGCTTGAGTAAAGTATAGAGCTCTTCATTCATACCCTCTACAAGTCTTAACTCTTCTATGGTTTTAAAGGGCTCGTTAGGGGGGATGAAGTCACTGTCATAGTTGCTATAGTAGGAGCTTTCGTCCCCTCCGTTTAAACTGTCTCTATCCTCATCGACCCAATCGACTAAATGAAATACGAGTTCTTCAAAGTTAGTGTTTCTATACTTTTCTCCAAAAGCCTCATCGCCCTCTACTTTGTTATTAAAAATCGATAATATTTGTTCTCGAGTGGCTTTTGCAATAGATTCAATGGGATGGTTAATTGAGTTAAGGTCTATTTTTGACCCTTCAGTATCAATGGTGACAACATATTGCCCTTGCATAAAGGACTCTTTATTAATTTTATTAATTTCGCCCTTTGTAACAGCTGACAGGTCTGTTGGAATATCCGGGGGCCATGAAAAGGGCATTTGCCAGATGAGGTCTAAGTATTGCTTGTTTGCTTTTAATTGCTCCTTATCAATGTTCGCTAAAGAGTGAAGGGCCTGTTTATATAAAAGAACCCTTAAGAGTCCAATTTTTAACCCGGCCTTGGAGGCATAATAGGCTCGCAGCCGATTGATCGACTGGGAGCTCACGGCGTACTCAACAATATTCATCCTCTGGGTCTCGATGGCCAGAAACATCATCACCATTACTGAAAAAGTGACAACCAAAATGGCAACTCCATTGCTATTACAGTGTGGCTTCAGTTGAGATCTCCTTTTTTTCAGGGGGATTATTAGGAAATCTAATTTTAGCCATCATAGTCATGGAGTAGAGTTTATCACCACTCCCTTTAGGTAATTTGATACTTAAGGTTATTTTAACAGCGCTGGGGAAGTGGGCCTTGATGGTGGGATCTAAGCTTTCTTTGCTGTCCCAAGAGTTCACCCATTCTTCGGTGGATAACTTATAATATGAAATCTCAAAGTGATCTACATTTTCAACCAACACCGAAGAGCGCCCCCCCTCTTCGGGCCGGTCGTCAATAATGGATGAAATGCGCCTCCATAAACACGGGCTTGATTTTGATTTATTAAATACAGACTTGCAGGGTTTAAGCTCGTATCCAATTTCGGCTTGGTTGCTAGTTTTAATAAGTAAATTTGTTTGAACGTTACTTAAAGAGGCAAAGTTTATTTTTTGTTTATCTCCAATAAAATGTGTGAGTACTGTATAGGTTTTGGGTTCAAAGGCTGGCTTTGTTGGCGGTGCACTGGGGTTTGTCGGCGGCAGTGGATTCGTTTTTTTTGGATTTACAGGTGCAGTGGTTGATTTTGCAGGTTCTAAGGAGGCGGCTTTAGCCTCGTTGTAAAGCTCTACTTGTATGTTTCGATAGTGAAAAGCCCTGTTAACATCTCTTTGAATTATATTAAGAGCATCACGAACGAGCGAAACCCCCTCTACCGCAAGGGTGTGTCGTTTTTTTGATCTTATGGCGTTGCTGATAGATTCAGCTGTGAATGAAGATATAAAAGCCAATATAGACACCGAGATTAAGATTTCAATTAAGGTAAGGCCCTTTTCATTTTGAATTCTCATGGAGAACCTCCAGACCCAGAAGCAGGGCTAGCGCCGCCGAGTGTGAATGCCTGGGTGTAGTCTACAAAATAAGTGCTGACGCTAAATTTTACAGGCTTTTTTCTCACCGTTGTTTTTACCGTAATCGTCGCCTCTTTAACGGTGTTAGATAAATACTCTTTCATTTGGTTAAGCACCATCACTAAGGTTTCGTTCATAAAGCTTTCTTCGCTACCGGCAGAGTAAAGCTCTTTAATATCAGGCATTTCAAACTCTTGAGTTTTAAACTCCCAAGAGTAATCAGGGTGATCTGAACCAAAATCACCAGAGAGTTCTTCGGGTATTTCGCCAAAAGGGGCATTTTCGTATTTAAGCTCCAGTTCGATAGTTTTTTGCTCAAGTAATGTGGTGATGTTGTTGTAGAGTTTTATTTTTTGTATTCGGGTCGCGTTTCCACTCCAAATCAATGAAACGGTAATAGTGGCACCGAGTAAAATGCCTATAGATATAATCACCTCAATGAGGGTAAATCCTTTTTGTTTCATTGGCTGTAAATGTCCTTTAAGGCTATATACTTTGGTAAAGTATTGGCCTTTCCGGTTAAGGGGTGAAAAGCGATGGTCCAGTGCTTTTGAACCTCAAGCTGTGTTGATTTAAAGTGTATAGCAGACTCATCAACAAGGCCTTGTGGTAAAAAATAAATATAAGCATACCCTTCAGTGATCTCAGCTTTTGCCGTGGCCATCTCCACACTGGAAATGCGTAAACCCTTAGGTATAATTTGCGGCTCTTTAAAAACCTTTTTAGCGAGGGAAAAGTCAGAAGGAGGTGAGTCCTCATTGTCCTCTTTAGCCTCCAGGATGTCCTTAATGGGACTTTCGCCCTCTAAGAGAACCCCGGCAACACGTGAACGCTCGACCCAAAAGGACTGCTCCTCGTCGCTATCCTCTGCCCCAAGGCGAATAACAATACGAAAGGTAGCGTTGTAGAGTTTAGCTTTAGATTGAATCTCTTTAGACACCAGGGCGAACTGATGTAGAAACTTTTTTTGACTTCTGTTTGAGCTCACAAGGTAGTTCACAGATAAAGACATGATCCCAGCCATAATAGCTAAAACAATCATAATTTCTATGAGAGTAAAACCTTTGTTGTGATTCAACGGGGTCATACAAATATTAAACCCCAGTTCTGGGTAAATGAGAAGGCTAAGTGAGAATTTTTATAAGTTTAACTCTCACTTAAAAAATGAAACTAAAGACGTGATTGTTAGGTTTAGAGCTATTTATCTGACGTGGACTCTTTATTTGAGATATCTTTGGCATATCCACTCCCGCCTTCTCGCTTATCGCCTCCAAGAGATCCGACAAAGTATCCATCATCTTCGAGCTCATAAATAAGAGGTTTACCCCAGGGGTCTTTAGGAATTTTTTTTATGTACGCATCGGGGCCCCAGTCATCACAGCCCTCAGGTGGTGCTTCTATAAGAGCCTCTAACCCCTGATCAGTAGAGGGGTAGGTGCTGCAGGACATATAGTACTCATCAAGGGCCTTTCCGACTTCAGAGATAAGGATTTTAGCCTCTCTCATTTCGGCTCTTCTCATACTGTTCATGACGTTGTTAATTAAAAACCCACTGAGGCCAGCAATAATCACTAAAACAATCATTATTTCTATTAATGTCATGCCTTTTTCGTTTTTGAGGTGTTTAGGGGTCATAATTAAAATCTCCAGTTGTATTTTAAGTTATTTATTTAGATTTGAGTTGTTATTCTAACCGCCAATGCTTGAAAGTTCAAATATTGGTATCATAATAGCGAAAACTATAGTCCCAATAACAAGCCCCATAATTATTAACATCACAGGCTCGAGTAGGGAGGTCAGGCCATCAACACTACTTTTTACTTGGTAATCATAAGCATCGCTGACCTGCGTCAGCATATTTTCTAAGTCTCCTGTTTTTTCACCAATATTAATCATATGCAAAACGAGCGGGGGGAACTGACCGGATTGCTTTAGGGGCCCAGCAATGGACTCCCCTTCGTTTATATTGTCTCGGGCTTGGTCGATGGCCGCCCCAATGGTCTCATTGTTAACAACGTTTCTAACAATATTCATGGCGGAGATCATTGGGACCCCTCCCACAAGTAGCGTGGCTAAAGTTTTAGCAAATCGTGAGACCGCAATAAGGCGCACCATGGGGCCAATGATGGGGAGTTTTAATATTAAGTGATCGTATTGCTTTTGGCCAGTGGTTGAGTTTTTCCAGCTTAAGAACATAAAAAATACTGCCACTACAGCCACCGTCATCACATGCCAGTAGTTGACTAAAGTATCGCTGAGGTCAATGACCACCTTAGAGTACCAGGGGAGAACAAGCTCCGGGAAAGAGTCAAAAATATCTGTAATTTTAGGTATGACGTAGACAAATAAAACGGCCAACATAATAGTGATAAATATAAGCATTAAAACAGGGTAAATCATTGCGGATTTAATTTTAGAATTCAATTGATGTTGGCCCTCGGTGAATTCAGCGAGTCGTAATAAAATAACATCTAGGGTTCCGGACATTTCACCGGCTTCACACATGGAAACATAGACTTTATTAAAAACCCTAGGGTGCTTTTGCAGAGCTTTATTAAAAGACCCCCCTTCGTTAACAAAGTTACGGGATTCATTAATAATGTCTGAGAGTTTAGGGTTTTCAATTTGTTCACCGACGGCCCCAAGGCTATCAACAAGAGGTATATTGGCCTTTAAAAGAGTGGCCAACTGGCGAGTCATCATAGCTAAGTCTTCGACGCCTATGCCTGTTGTGATAGAACTAGATTTACTGCCCTTGCCTCGTGCTGCTCTGATTTTGGCGCGGTCTGATATTTCAACAATATAGATATTATCTTTTTTTAACTTTAATTTTGCCGAGCGGACATTGTCGGCATCAACGGTGCCGCGAACATTTTTACCACTTTTGTTTAATCCACGATACTCAAATAACGGCATGTTTTTTAACCTTAATCGACTTGAGTGTTTGCAAGTACTTCTTCGATGCTTGAGATCCCATTATTTATTTTTTCAATGCCGTGCTCGCGCACTGTGACCATGCCATCTTTAATAGCTAATCGTTTGATTTGTCCGCTGTCTTTACGTTGCATGATAAGGCTTCGGATCTCATCAGTGACATGTAACATCTCCTGTATGGCCGTTCGACCAATATAACCTTTTTGGTTGCACTCGTTGCACCCAACAGGTTTGTAGACCTGGCCTGGCATTTGCTCTCTTGTTATTTCAAGGCTTGAAAGTTCTGCATCTGAGGGGGTATAGGCCTCTTTGCAGTGAGGGCATAATACCCGCACAAGCCTTTGAGCCACAACGCCTAACAGTGAGGTGGCAATTAAAAAAGGCTCACAGCCAAGGTCAATCAATCTTGGGAAGGCCCCCGCAGAGTCATTGGTGTGAATTGTTGAAAGCACTAAATGGCCCGTCATAGAGGCGTTAATAGAAATTTCAGCCGTTTCAAGGTCACGAATTTCACCCACCATAATAACATTAGGATCTTGACGTAAGATTTCCCTTAAAGCGGCCCCAAAGGTAAGACCAATTTTATGATTCACTTGGATTTGGCCGATACCATGAATGCGTTGTTCAATAGGGTTTTCAACGGTGAGGATATTTTTATCAATAGTGTTGATTTTATTAATGCAAGCGTAAAGAGTTGCAGACTTACCGCTACCAGTAGGGCCTGTTACTAGCATAATTCCATAAGGCTTAGAAATAAGTTTATTGATACCCTTTAAACTACTTTCTGAAAACCCTAGTTGATTTAAGTCTATGACTACGTTTGAACGATCTTGTAAACGCATAACAATGCGCTCGCCAAAAGCTGTGGCTATGGAGCTCACCCGTACGTCTATATCTTTACCGGCTAACTTTAGGGGGATTTGCCCGCCTTGAGGGAGCCGCTTTTCGGCAATGTTTAAGTTGGCCATAACTTTAATTCTAGAGGTGATAGCGTTTTGAAGTTTTTTGGGGGGCTTGAATATATCAAACAAGATCCCATCAATTCTGAAACGGACGACCATGTCTTTTTCGTAGGGTTCAATATGAATATCTGAAGCCTTATCTTTTACAGCTCTAAAGAGTAGAGTATTTACAAGTTTTATAACTGGAGCGTCATCTTCGCCCGTATCGAGTAGGTCTATAACCGGGTCGTCAAGGTCGTACTCTTCTTCTTCGATATCATCAAGACCCTCAAGGGCTGAGGTGCTTTTTTCATAAACTCTATTAATGGCATCGTGAAGTCTATGACTCGTGGTCACTAGAGGGATAATGTTTTTATCAAATAAAACCTTTAAGTCGTTAATAGCAGAAAAGTTTAAGGGGTTTGTCGTGAGTATGGTGAGCGTTTGCCCCTCTTCTTTAAAGGGAAGCACTTCGTGGGTTTTAGCATAGTTAAGGGGTATGTCTTTAATTAAATTTAAAGAGATATCTCCAGAGGGGATATCCTTAATAAAATTAACGCCCAAGTTTCTACAAATTTCACCCAAAGCCTCTTCGGAATTTTGAAAGGTGCGCCCTCCCATAACATCCTGAATGAGGCGACCATCAGTTCTGGTGGGCATTTTTAGAATTAAATCTAACTGGGGCTCAGTGATGCTTGTCCCTTTTAAAATTAGCTTTTCAAATCCATGTGTAGTCGTAGGCATATTCGTATCATACCTGTATTTAATCCTAGTGGTAAAGAAATAACATTTAGTAAGGGTGTGTTTTTTTATTAATTAATTCAGGGTATGTTATAGAATGAATTAATAAAATTAGTCGTTGTACTAAAAAGAGCATTTAAAGCCCTTAACGGGTCGATTGAGCCTCAGGGATGACCCTCTATATGTTAAATAGAGTCATAAAAAGCAAAAGTTCTTTTAAAAAGGGCTTTCAACTTAAATAAAAGAGAGTTTACGTTGTAAGTCTTAATTAAAATTAGAGGCCCTCTTAGAAGCTCTCAGTGGCTGGAGACTCTTTTTCCTCTAAATCATCTTCAGTTGCCCTTAATGAGATTGTGTCAATAGTGCTCCCATAAGGGTCACGACCTCTCATCCATTTTTGTACGAAATCAATTCGTTCATTAATTTTATTTGTCAGAACATCACTATTATCCTCATTGGAGCGGATAATTTTAGGTGTGATAAAGACCATTAAATTTCTTTTCACTTTTTTTATCGATTTAGACTTAAATAACCAGCCTAAAACGGGGATGTCACCAAGGACAGGGATTTTATAGATGCTTTCTTCTTCAGATTCGTTGAGTAAGCCCCCTAAAACTACAGTTTCACCGTCATCAACAGTGATGACGGTTTTAATAGTATTCTCTTTAACGGCAAGAGCCTTGTTTCCTGTGCCGAGAGTAATTGCTGCTCCTGGCTTTTTTACTTGTTGAGTTATTTTCATACGGACAGTGTCAGAGTCGGGGCTTATAAAGGGTGTGATTTCTAATTTAATAGTGGCCTTAACTCTTTGCACTCCGGCATTAGTTACTCCATTAGCCCCAGTACTGCTGGATAAACTCACCGGTGTATCCTCACCCACCTCAATAACTGACTCTTCATTATTAAGAGCCATAATTTGAGGGGTAGATAAAACGTTACCACCAAGATTTGTTTTTAAAAAATTAACCATCCCTGCAACACTACTCACTGTTTGCCCCGCCAAATTACCGGCAGCGGCTGAAAAGGTGATTTGCTCACCCATCCCAAAGCCAAAAATTAACCCTTCTGTATCGGCAGAAGGATCTAGGAGGGATTGTAAACTACTACTTGAGCGAAAACCCACTCGGCCAATCCCACCAGAGTCCTTATCAAACTTGTAGTAATCGATCCCGTAGTTTGAAGAGTCTTGAGCGCTCATTTCCATAATAATAGCTTTAACAAAAACTTGATCTCTGGGGATATCAATTTTTGCCAGTAAGTTTTTAACCACTGTGTAGTCTTGTTTTTGTGCTGTAATTATAAGTGAGTTGGTGTGTTTCTCTGAGGTGATCTGTACATCCCCTCCAAAAACCGGTTTGACTCTTGTTGGAGGGGCCGTCTGAGACCCTTTAGAAGAGGTAGACCGGGATGATTTTTTTGTTGAAGACTCTTTAGCTATTCCATTAAGAGCTTTGGCAATGTTTTCGGCCTCACCGTGTTTAACATAATAGACGTAAACGCCTCCGGACTCGTCGTCGTGAAGCTTATAGTCGAGTTGATGAACAAGTTTTTTTATTTTTTTAATACCCTCTTCGTTTCCGACAACAATAATAGCATTAGTTCTTTCGTCAGGGAGAACAAGAGAAAAGCTCTCAGACCCCCCTTTACTACCGGTATTCTTTGAGTTTCTGTTAAATCGAGTACTTGAAAATCGACTTCCGGATTTTTTAGGAGCCCCTTTGTTTATAATTTGTGAAATAAGGTCTGAAATATCTTTTGCCTTTGCATTTTTAATGGATATAACAGCAAGTCTCTCTTCAAAACCAGGGACATCAAGCTCATTAATAATCTTCATTAAGCGTACAATGTTAGAGCCATAGTCAGTCACTATAAGCGAGTTTGTTGGGTCGTAGGCGTACATTTCGCCATCTTTAGTGGGGATGTTTCGTAAGTCCTTTTGCACTTGAGCGGCGTTAATGTATTTTAATTTGATGATTCGTGTAATCATCTGGTCTGAGTCAGGGAAGTAGCTGCCTGAATAAGTCTCAATACTATCAGTTTTAGCACTTCTTGATTGTTTGATTTTCCAAAATTTACCTGAAGGAACGACTGTATAATTTAAAGTCGCTAGTGAAGATAAAAAAGCTTTGTAGGCCTCGGCCACAGTTATTTCAGTGGGGGCAAGGATGGTGACCTTTCCTTTAACAGCAGGGTCGACAATAAAATTAAGTCCTGTTAGTTCACTGATGGCTTTAATGACGTCAGTGATGTCGGCATTAGGAAAATCAAAACTAGAGATTTTATCAGGAAAATTTTCGTTAGTGATGTCTTCAGGCTGAGCTGCTGCGAATTGCTTTTTTTTCTCAGCACTAAGGCCAGCTCTTTCACTATCCGCTGACTGCGCCCATGTGAATGAGCCGAATAGAAGCACAGTTGTTGTGATTATTATTACTCGAAACATCATGTTGCCCTTCGTTGGTGGTGACATTTATTTTTATTACTCAACTTTGTAGTTAAACTCTTCTTCTTTGCCGGCTCTGATCATATTTAAAATTACATCAGAAGAGTTTTTAAAAGCACCTAAAGCTTCCATTGCTTTTTGAGGGCTATTAATATCTTCACGGTTTGCGCCTTTAATAATATCCCCAACCTTAAACCCCAGTTTATCAAAAATGCCGGAGGGTTTGATCCATGTGAATTTATACCCCTCGACCTGGCCGCCCTGAGCAAAGTTAGGTACGACTCGGGCCTCTTTAAGAAGGCTTGGTAGGTCATCGAGCATATTTTCAACATCTCTGCGCTGGACTGTATATTCAAAGCGCCCTGTTTTTTGCACAAGTTCATTGCCTGATGGTGTCGTCGGGGCATTGAGCCCTAAATTAAGCACTAAATCTTTAGGGATCTCAATGTACTCAAGGCGATTATTGTTTAAGTTTCTAAAAATAACTTTTCGTCGCACGATTTGAGTGATTTGCGCTAAAGACGCTATTTTATCGCCCACCATATAGGGGCTCACTTTACCCCCTGACTGATAGTGGATCGTCGCTATAGATCTTTCAGGGTTAAAGTGCACAATCGTACCCAGTAGCTTAATAGGTAGTTTTGATGGCGCTGCTGGTGAGCCCGTAGGTAAAGACTCATCTTTTTTATTAGAAAGAGCCTCTGCAATGACCCCATCAGAGTTAAAAATATTTCTCTTGGTAATAATTGAATATTGCGCGTAGTTAGAAGTGGAGTCTTTAAAGGTTCTTGCTTTTTTAGGAGGGGCCTCTGTCGGGAGCATCTGTGGTCGGTAGTTTATAATCGCTAAATCCGCAGTTGTGTATGAAAGCAGGGCTACAAAAAAATAAATGTAAAAAGACTCAAAGGGGGGTTTAAGACCCTGGTCCCCAGCTTGTGATAATATTTTAGAACGAATATTTTTAAGTGCCATAGCGAGATTCTAGCAAAACAGTGAGCAAGAATTGAGAAAAATTTAATTATTATCGTTATTTACCTCTCGAACTGGCCTTTTGGTAAGTATGCAGTGCATCTAATTAGAGAGATTAGAGAGATGGACACTTTTTAGTACGCAAAGTGCTCTTAAATTCAGCTTTAAAGGTAGCCCTCTTTGGCCCCGGTGTCTTAGGTTTAGACACTTGCTCATTAAAAAGGGGACAAAAAATGCGCTTTTAGTGACTTTGTCTTAAAATGAGACCTCAGATTCAATACAAGCCGTGTAGAGGGTTGGCATATGGCACATTCATTGCCTTAAGGTATGGTAACGGGAGATAAAGTAATGAAGACAAAAATTTTAACCCTTATATTATGTTCAAGTTTATTTTTAATAGGCTGTTCTAAAAAAGACTCTGGCGGCGGATTTAGTGGCCCAAGAGATCGGTACAGAGATCAACAGACCAATGTAAATGATCCTATATTTGGATCGGATGGATTAGGGTTTCAAGCCTGTTCAGGGTCTGGATCTTGGAGCGGAACTATTTTTGCCCCCAGTTTTCAAAATGAATTTCAGTCTACAGTAGAAGCCTTTGCTACGGCGATGGGTGACCCCTCAACATTTTTAGGATCTGTTGACGGAAGATGCGGGTCTGAAACAGGAATGGCCTTTCACGGAACTATAGAAACTCAACAAGGGTTTGATAGAAACGGTAATAACAGTGCTGACATCACTCAAAGTTCAAGAATATCTTTAGCCATTATAGACTCTGTTGCCGCTCAAGGCGATGACCTACCTATAAGTATTGATGCTTTTGATGGAGCCTTTGGGTATGTGGACGGGAACTATGCCGTTATAGAAGTAGAGTGGGAGCGCGGTCGAATAATTTTTGACGGTAATATCGACTACAATAGCCAACTCTTTATCGGTCAAGCGAGCTTTGAAAACTACCATCACTTTGCTGACGAAGACCCATATAGTGGTACTTTTGGAGATTTTGAAGTCCCATTATGTAGCTTCTTTAAGTGTAGGTAATGAATCAATTTTAAATGAATTAGTTTTTAACAAACCCCTTTAAGGAGAGAGCACTCCCCCCCCCTAGTCGCTTTCATCTTTAAAGGGGTTTGATTTTTTTGAGCAAAGCTATAGTACAAACTAAAAAATCCATAATAATACTTTTTGACCTCACTTAAACCCTTAAAACTCATTTAACTCGCCACCTAATGCTTAAGGAATACGCAAGCAGGTTAAGGGTATGCCTCAGTGAGGGCCTTAAGAGCTTAGGCTAATAGCATGAAATCATAAGTGTTTTTAAGTTAAGCTTAGTCTTTTACTTTGCCCCTTTTAGGTGTATAACGCAGGGGTTTGAGAGCTTAGGTGTAAGGTATTTAACAAAGGGGTTTTAATGTCTTTTGAAAATATAGGTATTATTGGCGCAGGGCAAATGGGCAATGGCATTGCACAAGTGATTGCGGGTCACCATATTAAAGTTGTTATGGTGGACGTTAATGAAGCCGCTTTAGAGCGTGGCATGCAGACCATCACAAAGTCGTGCGATCGATTTATTAAAAAAGAAAAGATGACAGAAGAGGGTAAAAAAAAGGTATTGAGTTTTATCTCTACGTCGACCCAAATGCAGGCCATTAAAGATTGTGACCTTGTTATTGAGGCGGCCACAGAAAATATAGATTTAAAGTTAAAAATTTTTAAGCAACTAGATGAAGTGTGCAGTAAATCAGCTGTTCTTTGTACCAACACATCTTCTATTTCGATCACTAAAATTGCATCCGTCACTCAAAGGCCTGAGAGTGTAGCGGGGATGCATTTTATGAACCCCGTACCGTTGATGAAACTAGTGGAGGGCATTCGGGGCTTACAAACCTCAGATGAAACCTTTAAACGAGTGAAGCAATTTTCTGAAAGTTTAGGTAAAACTTTTGTTGAGTCGGTTAAAGACATGCCCGGCTTTGTAGTGAACCGCATACTTATGCCCATGATTAATGAGGCTGTATATACGTTGCATGAGGGTATAGCTAGCGTTGAGGATATTGATGCTGCTATGAAGCTCGGTACTAACCAACCCATGGGCCCATTAACCTTGGCTGATTTTATTGGCTTAGACACCTGCTTGTCGATTATGAATGTGCTTTTTGAAGGGCTAGGCGACAGCAAATACCGGCCTTGCCCCCTATTAGTAAAGTATGTTGAGGCGGGTTGGTACGGTCGTAAATCAGGCCAGGGTTTTTACAATTACGAAAAATAAGAGGGAGTTTAAAAAATGCCTTATGAAACTATAGAGTATAATTTAGATGGATTTATTGGGGTACTCAAAATCAATCGCCCCAAAGCTTACAATGCTTTAAACGCCCAAGTTATTGCAGAGCTGGGTGAGGCGATATCAGAAATTGATAAAGACCCACAAATTAGATGTTTGATTATTACAGGGGCCTGTGAAAAGTCTTTTGTGGCAGGGGCTGATATAAAAGAACTCGCCCCTTTGAGTGAAGAAGACTCTTTAGAACTCTCTAAAAAAGGTCAGCGTGTATTTACTCAAATTGAGGATTTAAATATCCCAGTGATTGCTGCTGTTAACGGCTTTGCATTGGGTGGGGGTTTTGAGTTGGCACTCAGTTGTGATTTTATTATAGCCAGTAAAAAAGCAAAATTTGGTTTGCCTGAAGTGAATTTAGGTCTTCTGCCTGGGTATGGAGGCACTCAAAGATTAAAGCGATTAGTTGGCCTTAATAATGCCCGTTACATAACATTTACGGCGGATATGTTTTCAGCAAAAAAAATGAAAAAAATGGGAGCTGTAACTTTAACTGAAGAGCCCGAAGAGTTGATGAGTAAATGCTTAGAGGTGGCGCAAATGATCGCCTCAAGGGGCCCTAAGGCTGTAGGCTATGCAAAGAGAGCAATACTTGGTACTGAGTGCGAGACTATGAGCGGTGGCCTTTTATTAGAGGCTGAGTTATTCTCTAAAACCTTTACCACCGAAGATAAAACAGAGGGTATAAAAGCTTTTTTAGAAAAAAGAACCCCTGAGTTTAAAGGAAACTAATTTACTATGAGTCGTTATGCTCCTAAAAATCCTATTCGTATTGTAACAGCGGCCTCACTTTTTGACGGCCACGATGCGAGTATTAATATTATGAGGCGAATACTTCAAGACTTTGGGGCCGAGGTGATCCATTTAGGTCACAATCGCTCTGTTAAAGAAGTCGTCACGGCCGCCTTGCAAGAAGGGGCGCAGTCTATTTGCATGAGCTCTTATCAGGGCGGGCATATGGAGTACTTTAAGTACATGCGTGACTTGTTGAATGAGGCGGGCGCTAGTGAGGTCAAAATTTGGGCCGGCGGTGGCGGAGTTATTATCCATGAAGAAAAGAGAGAACTTGAGGCCTACGGGATTTCACAAGTCTTTCACCCTGATGATGGTAGAAAACTGGGCTTAGAAGGGATGATTGAACTCATTATTAAGGGCTCGGACTTTAAATTATTAGACCATTCAAAAAATAAATCTAAAAGTATTGACCCTGTAGACTCTATACCTAGCCGGGATTTAGGGCTTCTCGTATCGGCCCTTGAAGAGGGCGAAAATTACTCAAGCCCGCTGTTAGAAAAATTTAAAACTCAGGGGCTTGAAGCGGCGAGCAGCGGTTCGCAGGCAAAAAAAGGCCCTTTAATTTTAGGAGTCACAGGGACTGGCGGGGCCGGAAAGTCCTCTTTAGTTGATGAGCTGTTACAGCGATTTTTAAATTTTTACCCTGATAAAACAGTCGGAGTTATTTGTGTGGACCCGACGAAAACAAAAACAGGAGGGGCTTTATTAGGCGATCGCATCAGGATGAACTCATTGTCGCGCCCAAATGTTTATATGCGCTCTTTAGCATCGAGGGGCTCAGGGAGTGAAATCTCTGAAAGCTTACCAAGAGTACTTGAAGAGTTTAAAAAATATGATTTTGATTTACTCATTGCAGAGTCTTCGGGGATTGGCCAAGGGTCTATGGCCATTACAGAGGTTTCAGATTTTAGTTTATACGTAATGACAGCAGAGTTTGGAGCCCCCTCTCAATTAGAAAAAATAGAGATGATTGATTTTGCCGACTTTATCTCGATTAACAAAGCGGACCGTCGAGGGGCGCTAGATGCCTTTAGAGATGTCAAAAAACAGTACAAGAGGTCTCGCAAATTATTTGAGGCACAAGATAGTGATTTGCCCGTATTTTTAACCCAAGCCTCAAATTTTAATGACAATGGGGTGAATGAGTTATTTTATGCCCTGGGTGACCATCTTGAATCCCTTATGGGGCCTGGCTGGAAAATCACTGAAGCTAAAAAAAATGAAGTCGGCGGTTCAGAAAAGCAAACCATAGTACCAGCTGAAAGACAGAGCTATTTAGCCGAAATAGTTACAACCGTAAGTGATTATAAATCTCAAACACAAGAGCTTTCAAAAAAGGCCTCTTTGTATGGAGCTTTAAAAAAAGCAGGACCTTTTTTAAAAAAGAACGTTGAGGCAGAAGAAAAGTTAAAAGAATTAAAACATGAGTTTAGCGAGTCAGACTGGGAGAGCCTTGAGGGCTATGATCACTTAGTCAGCTCGTACCAAGGTGAAGAGTTCACCTATCAGGTCAGAGGGAGAGAGATCAAACAACCCCTCGCCCATGAAAGCCTCTCTGGTATTAAAATACCACGAGTGGTGATGCCTTTAAATTTAACGGACTTAGGTGATCGCTTTAAGTTTTTAAGGCTTGAAAATGCTCCGGGGAGGTTTCCGTACACGGCGGGAGTATTTCCTTTAAAGCGTTTAGGGGAGTTACCTGGGCGACAGTTTGCCGGTGAAGGTAGCCCTGAAAAAACAAACCTACGGTTTCATTATTTAAGTAAAGACGAAAAGGCAAAA
>JAUVAX010000066.1 GCA_030591685.1 Pseudobdellovibrionaceae bacterium
ACAACGAATATAGGCCCCATAGGTCTTTAAATATGAAAACACCAAATGAGTTTGCAAAACAGTATAAGGAGATGTTAATTAACTAAAAACCGAAATATCGACACCTGCAGTCAATGGGGTACGGTCACAATGGAATATGGAATTCAGCTAAGTACCATTTCTATATCAAGCCCAAAGATCAACGTTGGGATTTTTAAAAATGCTATTTAATAAATCAGAGGAGGTGACCATGCCAACGAGGCGCATCTCATCATCTAAAATCGGAATTGAATTAAATTTGTTTTCAACCAATGCTTTTGCAATTTCTTGAATGTGAGTATTTGCTTTGGCGGCAAGGATTCGAGTGCTCATGATTTCAGATACAGTCGCGTTTTGATCACTAAGCATGAGATTTCGGTCAGAAATTATGCCAATAATCTTTTTATCTGAATCTACAATGGGCAAATGCCTTATCTGATGTTCTTTGAGGAGCTTTTTAGCTTCGCTGACATTTGCGTCCTTGATCAAAGTAATCACCGGAGAAGTCATCAATTCAGAAGCATGAACAATCTTTCTCGAGACTTTGGGCGGGCTAACCTGGGCGCTTTCATAAGCTTTGTACTTATTGGAAGGTGCAGCAGTTAAAACGTCCTTAAAGTTTTCGGGGTGGTCTGTGTCTCGTTGTATGGGCTGAACTCTTTGAGTGGCTTTAGTTTTTTGAACCAAAGGAACGGCAGCCTGAACAGACCTGTAAGGTTCAAAATCCACTCCATTAATCGAAATAATTAATCCCACGTTCGCTCCACCTTTTTCTACGCAACCCTATTTTTCGGCTATTTCGTTCAGTGCCTTTTAAGTTGTTTGAATATTTAAATCGTAAAGTAAAGCGGTGAGGCGGTCACTCATTATCTTATATGCAAAGTTTTGGTCGAATTTGTTTTTTATAGACTTAATTCACTAAGGCGGAGCCCTGTGTGTTGATTAGGTAGTTACGGACAAAATTTTGGAGCCTGATGCGTAAAAACTTGGCCCACACTTTGCTGTTATGATGTGAATGCCACGTAAAAAAACTCATATATACCCACCTACCATGCGAGGTCCACTCGATCAGGCTTGAGAAATACAGTGTTTAAACCTGTTACTAGGCGCAGATATTGATATCATGAGTCCTAACAGTGTGTCCGTACTTTTATTGTGGTAACTTGCGTGTTGGGTGTTAAGGAATGACAAGTAGTTGTGGAGCCTTCAGCGTCTGCACCAATTTATGAGTACGGCGGTATGGGAGTGAAATTGGATATTGAATTAAGAGAAGAAGAGCCTCAAGACATAGATGCAATTTTTGAAATAAATAAAATGGCATTTGATTCAGGTGCTGAGGCCAGTTTAGTCAATAATTTGAGGGGCTCAAAGTCTTTGTTTTTGTCGCTGGTGGCAATTGTAGATGGGCAAGTTGTGGGGCATATAGCTTTCAGTCCAATGAAAATTAGTGGATTTGAACAACTAAATTTAATAGGGCTTGCTCCAATGGCAGTTCATGCGAATTTACAAAAGCAAGGGGTTGGTTCAAAACTTATAAGAGAGAGCTTAAGTAGATTGAAGGATTTAAGTATAGATGCGGTTTTTTTGCTAGGTCACAAAGAGTATTACCCTAAGTTTGGTTTTGTTCCTTCGGTTTCAAATTTTGGGATCAGGTCGAAGTATGAGGTTCCGGATGATGCCTTTATGGCGATAGAGTTAAAACCATCTGTGCTGAAAAATGTTGAGGGGCTTATTGAATACTCAAAAGAATTTGATGAGTTATGAAGGTAGGTACGGACACATTTTTGGGACTTGATGCATAAAATCTTTGCCTACTCTTAGGCTGTTCTGGTGTGAATACCACGTAAAAAGCTCATATATACTTATGAGCCCCCCTACCATGTGAGGCACGCTCGGTCGGGTTTGAGAAAGACAGAGTTAAACCTGTTTTCTGGGCGGAGATATTGAGGTCATGAGCCCCAAAAGTGTGTCCGTACTTTTCTAGCCCCGCAGCCGTCACCAATAGTCGCCATACAAACCCCTTTTAGGGGTCATATAACCCCTAAAAGGGGTTGATTTGTTATTCAAGGTACTCTATAATCAGTTTATGTTAGATAAAATATTAGGCTCTAAAACGGCTCAAAAAATATTTCTACACTTGTACCATTACGGGGAGACCTATCCTTCGGGTGTAGCGAGAGATTTTGGTATATCTTTGGGCCAAGTCCAGAGGCAGTTTGATCGCTTTGAAGAGGCGGGGGTATTGGTATCACGGCTTTCTGGTAAAACTAGGATATATATTTTTAATAAAAAACAAGGGGCTGTGGTTAAGCCGTTTATAGAGTTGATCAGGGTATATTATGATTCAATTCCGTTGAAGGAGAAAGAAGAAATTTTCTCTACTCGAAGAAGACCCAGAAGAAGGGGTAAGCCAGTTATTAGGAAAAAAGTATGACCATAGATTTAAAAAAAGCAACAGAAACAGAGCTTTGGAAGTATGTTGGTAAGCATTTGGGAGACAATGGTTTTGATGCCGTTTTAGTGGGAGGAGCCGTTGTGTCTATATACACAGAGGGCGCTTATAGATCGGGTGATTTAGATTTTATTATTCAAAACCTAGTAAGTGATGCGCTACCTGCTGTGATGGAAGAGATTGGTTTTATTAAAAAAGGTAAAGAGTATGTAAACCCGAACTGCGAACATTTGTTTGTTGAGTTCCCGGCGGGACCATTAGGTATTGGTGAGGATTATAATATTAAACCAAGAGAAGAAGATGTGCAGGGAACAAAAATTAAGATTTTATCTGCAACAGATTGTATAAAAGATAGGTTAGCAAGTTATATACATTGGAGTGCTAAAGACTGCTTTGACCAGGCGATACTAGTGGCAAAAGCACATAAGTATAATAGATCTAAAGTTAAAAAATGGTGTGAAGTTGAAAACAGATCGGATGTGTTTACGGAATTTGTTAAAAAATTGAAAAGATAAAGATGGTAAGGAAGGACATTGTGTCAGAAATTCAGTATACAACAGATGCAAATATTTTAGAAAAACTATCAGTTGGTGGCTTTTTTGTTGGTTGGCCTAACCCTCCAAGTAATAAAACTTTTCTTAAAATATTGAAACAAAGCTACAAAGTAGTTTTAGCTCATAATGATGAAGAGCTTATTGGTTTTGTTAATGCTGTATCTGACGGTGTTTTAAGTGCATATATCCCTCTGCTAGAAGTGCTCCCCTCTTTTCAAGGGAAAGGGGTCGGTAAGGAGCTTATTAGTATTGTGAAAGGAGAGTTAGACGGCCTTTATATGATTGATGTTTTATGTGACTCTGAACTTATCCCATACTATGAAAAGGTTGGTTTTTCTAAAGCGCAAGGAGTGTTAATTCGTAATTATGACAATCAATCAGGAGCCAAAAATTGAATATTTCGATTTTCACTGAAAATAAAAGTAAAGTTTGCTTAGAGGTTTTAACCAAGCTTCCTGAATGGTTTACCCTTCCTGAGGCAATACAAGATTACTCAAATGGCGTTAAAGACTCTACAATGTTTATTGCCCGTGAAAACGATACAATGATCGGCTTTATATCTCTTAAACAACATTTTTCAACATCTTATGAAGTTTACGTGATGGGGGTTTTAAGCAAATATCATCACAAAGGAATAGGCACAGAGTTACTAACACATGCTGAAAAATATCTAAAAAGCAATGGCGCTAAATATCTTACAGTGAAAACACTTTCAGAATCAAGAACAGATAAATATTATGATTTAACGAGATCATTTTATTATAAAAATAATTTTATCCCTATTGAAGAATTCAAAGAACTTTGGGATAAGGATAATCCATGCCTTTTTATGGTTAAAAATTTGAATTAAATTTTCTTTAGCGGGGTGACGATCACCCAACTAAACTATAAGGAGTAGAATTTGTCACATTTTAACGAAACTGCTAATGAATGGGATACGCCAGATAAAATTGAATCTTCAAAGTTATTTGCTCGTAAAATTAAAGAGCATATAAAAACATTTGATAAGCCAGTGGATATACTTGATTTTGGCTGTGGCACAGGGTTAATTGCATATGAGTTTATTGATCAAGCTAAAAAATTGGTAGGTATTGATACCTCAGAGGGGATGTTAGAAGTTTTTAAACAAAAAGGCGAGGGGCTTGGCAAGGTAGAGACTCATTTAATTAATTTAGAAGAGTCTGACCTGGAGGATCAAAAATTTGATTTGATAGTAACTTCTACGGCCTTTCATCACCTTGATGATCCCCAAAAGATGGTTCACAAACTTTATGGCATGCTTAACGATGGAGGCCAGTTGGCTGTTGTTGATTTAGATAAAGAAGATGGCAGCTTTCACCCTGATAACAAGCGCATGGGAGTGAAGCATTTTGGTTTTAGCGAAGAAGAGGTTATGGCCTGGGGAGAAAAGGGCGGGTTTTCTAGCACCAAAAGGTATTTAATTCACAGCTTTGAGAAGAATGAGAGGGAGTACCCTTTGTTTTTGGCAGTTTTTGAAAAACATTAGTAGTTGGGTGACGGTCACCAAAAGTGTGCCCGTGCTTTTTTTTAAAGGGAGGGGTTAAGCGATAGCTTGCCTCCAAAAAATATACTTGGCGTCTGATTTATAAAAAGAATTAGTTCTAAGATTGAAGTAATGCAAAAAATAACTAATCGAGATCATATGAGCTTAAAACTAAGAGAACTTAGTTTAAAAGATGAGCAGGCTTTTATGAACGGCCTTAAAGACTGGGAGGGGGAAAGCCTTTCTTGGTATACATTTGACTGGAAGCCAGGGGTTTTATTTTCTGAGCATCTAGATCGACTTAAGAAAAATAAAAGGGGAGTTGAGACACCAAAGGCCCATGTCCCCTCAACAATGCTCTATGGATTTGTAGTGGGTGAAATAGTTGGAAGAGTAAATGTTCGACATGTATTGAATGAGGAGCTAAATAAAAGAGGGGGGCACATTGGATATGCCGTCTCTCAAAAGCACCGAAAAAAGGGCTACGCTTTGGAAATGGTGAAGCAATCGTTATCGATTTGTAAAACGTTAGGTATTGAAAGGCTTTTAGTTACTTGTGCACGAGCCAATATCCCGTCATGGAAAATCATCGAATCTATTGGTGGAGAATTAGAGGCTGAAGTTTATGATGATATAGGTAAGGAGATAATTCGGAAGTACTGGGTCGGGCTGTGAGTAGTTTTGTTTTTTAATTCAGGTGCCAGTGTAGAGGCAAGATTTGATTGCAATAGCTCCTCCATGGCTTTTTGAAGTGCTTTTTCAAACTCTATTTAACGTACAACTCAATCCCCGGCATTCGATACCCGGACAAACCTTTAGCCTCCCGCACAACTAAAAGGGTGTGATGGTAGGGAGTCAATGGGAAATGCAGGGAGGGTCTTTATATCGGGTCCCGCCAGTCCAATACTTCACAAGAACGAATGTTTATTTGTCCATTGACAAAAACATGCGGAATTTTTCCCCAGGCCGCTTTGGTCAACAATGAATTTAGGCGACAGGTATCGTTCAACTTCTATGGAATACCAACAATGGCTTTAGCGACGGACTGCATGTAAGCACCGTTGCTTTGAGAAATGTTTGCTGGAACATCCAGCCCCACAGGCGTTTCATTAAAAATCGTTGCATAAAAAACGTTAGCGGTGAGGTAAGTTCCAAAAACATCTGGGTGACTTCCGTCTCCAGACCACAAATCTCCCGAGTTAAACGGTGCCCCGCCGTCGTCGACAATGGCCTCCCAGGCGGCACCAACATTTGCTAGTTCTCCTCCTGTCGAAGCTTTATATTGAGTGTAGCCAGCAAGTAGGGCTTGGGTGTGTCCAGTAAAAGTGCAAACCAGTGGATAGTAACCGCAGTTTCCAGCATCACCATTCTCTCTTCCCCAGGTGACATAATATACTATTTGAGTAGCGGCATTGTTGGTTAATATTGCATTGGCAAGAGTTACAGCATTTGGCAGGCTGCCGGAGGTCACATCGGCAGGCTTAAATCCTGGGCGTTGACTTTGGTTTTGTAAGATCACAAAGTCCCATTGCCTTGAGTTGATTGCATCGGTGGTTGCTGAATTACCGGTATGAGTGGCGAAGCTTGCTCCACCCGGGGCCACAGATACCACAGACACATTATGCCCTCCTGAGCAAGATAGTGTTTTAAATGTCGTAGGAAGGTCATTAACATAAGTGTAGCTATTGCCAATAAACAAAATATCAACCACAGAATTATCTGCGCAGCTGGTTTGAGAGGGGCTTCCCGGAGAAACATCACTCTTTTCGCAAGAAATTACGACTAAGGCAAAGAGAGCCAGCAAGAATGTATTCACTAATTTAAACATAAAGCTCCCTGTTAAATCCATCGGATCTTTAGGTGAGAACCTGTACTCACAATCTCTCCACACATTTCAAGAAGTCTCAGCTTGAGAAAATTATAGTCGGGTGACCGTCACCTTTTAGTGTCCCATCCGGTCACTAAGCCACGCGTTTAAGCCTACTTGTTTTCTTGCCAGCAGTGAAGGTTTCGCCTTAAATATAGTCTTCTCATGGCTTTTTGAAGTGTATTTTAGCAAGAAAGTTGCACTGGTAATGTAAATCTGGACTGACACCTGAATTAGGCGGAGCACATGTCGACGCGGGCTCGACTCCCGCCGCCTCCGCCCAAATTAATGAAATTACAAAGGTTTTCAATGATTTGGGTGGGGGGGCAAAGGCTAAGCGTATTTTTAATCTAAATCATATTCCAAAATGTATCTAAGACTTTTTGAACCCTAAAAGTTACCTTTTGGTCCTTTAGCTTTACGATGTAAATTGAATTTTTATTGCTTTTTGATTTGTATTTTATGAGTTTATTTTTATCCAATAAATTCTGAACACAGTGGCTCGGAAACAAGCCCAGGCCTAGGCCATGGTTTACCATGGTAATGGCTCCATTTAGATCGTTTATCTCACCAGTAATTTTTAAGGAACTAATTTTTAAGTTTTTACTTCGGGGAAAGTGAATACTTTGCCACTTTTCAAAAAGCACATCCATTCCAGGGTAATAGACAAAATTCTGATCTTGCAGTTCAATTAAGGATTTGAAATTTAGAGCTGTTTTTTTTGAAGACACTAAAACATATTCTTCTTGAGCAAACGCTGAGAACTCCACGTCGTTGTGGTTGATCTTGTCAGTAACAAAACCAAAATCAATTTCTCCAGAGAGTAGTAACTCTACGACTTGCGGGGAGTGACAAATTGTAAGTTTCAAGTCAACTCCAGGAAAGTGTTTACGCTTTTCTAGCAGTATAGGAAAGTGAGGCGTCAACAGACAGGAGCTTGGCATTGCATACCTAACCTGGCCCTTAACTTCTTTAGTTTCTTTTCTAACGTCCTCTAGTAGGGCGTCAACTTGATCTAAATAATTCTCTACGAACTGCTTTAGCTTTATACCAGATTTTGTTAGTTGTACCCTTCTCCCGGCTCTTAAAAACAGGCTCACATCTAATTCTTCCTCTAGTCGGGCGACATGTTGGCTAATACCAGACTGGGTGAGGGCTGCCGCTTGGGCTGCTTTTGTGAAGCTCAGGGTTTCAGCGGCAAAATAAAAGGCCCTTAGGGAGGTTTCGTCTAATTTTTCAAAGTTTCTCATAGGTTACATTCATTACCAAGAATGATTGGTATATTCAAATCAATTAATTTTTATTATCTATCAATTTGGATTAAGTTGCATTTGATGAAACAAACTAATAGAAACAAGGAGGTGATAATGAAAGCAATAACAATAGCCCTAATAATGGCTCTAATCACAATAGGTTCTGTCACTTTCTTTGGCTTAAACTCTCAGGCTAACGAGGCTCAATATTTTCGAGTATGGCAGGGCTTTAAGAAGTCGAATCTTTCTAGTGATCAGTTCTTGAAGGAGCTCCCTTCTTTTATGAAAGACACCGTAGAGCTTTACGACGGCCGTGGCCTTAATAACTATATGGTTGTTATACCCCCTTCTGATAAGCCAAGCTTTATTCCTGATGAGTTAGCGTTGGTTGCTTTAGGGTCTGAAAAGACTTACAGAGACATTCGTGCCACCGAAGAAGGCAAAAACTATGGTGCTCGCCACTGGGATGTCTTTAATAAAGAAAACTCTGCCAGCAGCAAGCATTTTATTAATTACCAAGTAGAGCAGCCGAGTAAACTTAATAACAATTGGACCTACGATATGATTGGTAAGCCCATCGATTGGTCTAAGGGTTATTCAGTAGTCTATATTGGCACTCGCCAAAAACATCTATCAAGGGATAGATTTTTAGATCGTTTAAAAAATCATATTGTACTAGCAAAGAATACTTTAAACCCTTTAGGAATGAATGCTTATATCGTTTTGGCAAATGAAAACTACGAGGTTGCATATATAAACTGGGACTCAAAAGAAGCCCATGATGCAGCTTTTGAAAAAGAAAAGTCTAAGCAAGTTTTTGAAGATGCTCAGACTATGTTGGATCCTCTTATGTATCAGCAGTTAAGCCCATTTGTCGCAGAAAGCGGCGTTACGGCAAACGCTTCATATTCTACGGTATTCAACGGAAGGCCTGTAGAGAAAAAAACATTGATAGTAGTTACCAGTCATGAAGAATTAGGGGATACCGACAGAAAAACCGGTTATTATTTATCAGAAGTGACTCACCCCTTTTACGCTCTTCAAGATTCAGGAGTCCACGTTGATATTGCAAGCATTAGTGGTGGGAAGGCCCCCATGGATGAGTCCAGTCGAGAGCTTTCAGATTCAACGAACAAGCGGTTCTTAGACGAAAAGGGTGCTCTTTTGGAGGACACACTCAAATTAGCAAGATTAGAACCTAAAGACTACGAGGCTGTTATCTTTGCTGGCGGGCACGGTACCATGTGGGACTTTCCTCGCAATAAAGTTGTAAATACGTTCTCTCGTAATATTTATGAAAGTGGTGGGATTGTATCAGCCATTTGCCATGGGCCCGCCGCTTTGTTGGGAATAAAGCTCTCAAGCGGAAAGCTTTTAATAAAAGGCAAAAAGCTAACAGGCTTTACAAATAAAGAAGAAGTTGCTGTGAAGCTAGAAAAAGTAATGCCCTTCGCCTTAGAAACTGAACTAATTAAATCTGGGGCTAAATTCGTTGGTAAAGATAACTGGGAAAGTAATGTAGTAATAGATGGAAACCTCATAACGGGGCAAAACC
>JAUVAX010000053.1 GCA_030591685.1 Pseudobdellovibrionaceae bacterium
AAAATATTAATATGCAAGTTGCCATCGCCGATGTGTCCAAATCACACAACATCAAACTGCGGGTATTCACGGGTGAGGATTTCATCCATTTGCACTAAAAACTCAGGGACTTTAGACACGCGTACTGAAACATCGTTTTTATAGGGTTCAAATGCGCTGGTGGCTTCGCTGATGTCTTCGCGGAGGCGCCAAAAGTCAGTGGCCTGAGAGGGAGATTGGCTAATGGCCCCGTCTTCGACCCAGCCGTTTTCAGTGCAGGTTTCAAAAAGGTTCATGGCGGTTTCGAGGGTAGAGTCAGAGTCGTTTTCGATCTCTAATAAAATATAGTATTTAGACTTAGTTTCAAAGGGCCTTTGTAGGCCGGTAGATTTAACGACGTACTCTAGGGCCATATCTGTAAACATCTCAAAGGCCAGTAGGGGTAACTTTTCGGTGTAGGCTTTAAAAATATTCATAACAGCATCGAGTTTGGGGACGCCTAAAATAAAAACTTGCTCTGCAGCTGGAGGGCGGGTGAGCCTCATAGTGGCCTCGGTGATAAACCCAAGGGTGCCCTCGGAGCCAATAATTAAATGCCTTAAGTCGTAGCCACTCGCATTTTTAACAAGAGAGTTATTAAGGTGTAGTACCTCGCCGGTACCCGTAACAACTGTTAACCCAGCCACCCAGTCTCGCGTTAACCCATACTTAATGACCTTTATGCCCCCAGCATTGGTGGCAATGTTACCACCAATTTGGCTAGAGCCTCGGGCCGCAAAGTCTACAGGGTAAAGTAGGCTATTCTCTTTGGCAAAATTTTGTAGGTCCTCAGTGATCACCCCGGCTTCGCAGGTGACTGTTTTATCTATGGGGTCAAAATCGGATATTTTATTCATTTTATCAAAGCTAACAACGACTTCGCCTTTAGTGGCAATGGCGGCACCACTAAGCCCTGTACGGCCGCCAGAAGGTACGAGGGCGACTTTGTTCTCTCTAGCCCATAAAACAATTTCAACGACCTCTTCAGTAGATTTAGGTAGTACCACGGCGAGTGCTTTAACCGGGATGTGCTTTGTCCAGTCTTTACCGTAGTTTTCTAAAGACTCTTTATCGGTCAAAACCCGTTCGGGGGAGGTGATGTGTTTTAGTTTATCTAGCATATTAGGGCTCCTTAACACGTGTATACCACTAATAGGGCGTAAACTAAACGCATTGGGCATTGAATTATATGATTTTTACTAATGCGGGCCAGGTAACAGTACGAGCGGGGGAGGGGGCCCCTTTTGCCTCTCGCTCTCACATTTTTTAAAGTCATAAAGAGATTAAATAATAAAAGCCCAATACCTAAACGGTCTTGGGCTATAAATCGCGGGGCCATTAAAATTAAGGGGGTGTTGATCCCCCCAGTCTGGGTTGGTTAACCTTGGTCGACGTTAAAGTAAGCGTCTAACTCTTCAGGTGTTATGCCCTCGGGCCAAGTTGATGGGTCTGAAAGGTCAAAGTTTTCACCATAAGGGAACTCTTCAGTCGCTGGATCGGTAGTTGGATCAGTAGCAGGATCAGTAGCAGGATCAGTAGCAGGATCAGTAGCAGGATCAGTAGCAGGATCAGTAGCAGGATCAGTGCCTTCATCCTCAGACTCATCAACGCCGTTGACCGGTTCATCTATAATAGGTGTGACGTCAGGGTATTCTTCGGCCTCATCATATCCACCAGGCTCATCGATAATATCGTCAATAAAATCAATAGGCATTTTTAATGCGCTTGTGAGTTTAATGACGGGTTTTAGTAAGCAGCCATCGTTACCTGTAAGTACGATGGAGTCTTCGGCTTTAAAGTTGATTAAAAAAGCGTACGTGTAACCGGCTTCAAACACTATGCTCTCCGGCAAAAGAACCTTTAAACCAGACTGTTGAGCACTTGGTGTTTTTAAGTCGCACTGTGAACCGTCGGGCATGGTTATATAGTTACCTTCTGGTTTTAAAAGTATGCGTATTTGGTGGATTTCTGTACCTACGGGTACTTCGAAACTGTCCACAGGTAAACTTTTACCGCCTTGAAGGCTGAGTAAATCTAAAGCCCCAAAGTGTTCATTAACAATTACACGTGCGGCTTTACCTTGACCTGTTAACAAAAGCTCAAAGTGATCTATATTTACAACCACATTATTAAAGTTTTTTTCTTTTGGTTTTTCAAGTGCTGAGAGTGTATTTAAGTTTTCATTAAGGTGCATTTTAAACTGTGCACTGTTTTGTATCTGTAAGTTCCCAGAGTTGTCAGTACAAGCTGAGAGCAAAAGTGCCACTGCAAATAATCTAATGTTTAATAATAGATTTATTGTTTTCATATTAATACCCCCTGTCCCTACAATTACTATATCGTACCCTGGACTAAGGGCTGTAGAAAAAAGTGAAACCTGGGTCACATTGATAACTTATTGATATCATTAGTAAAAATGTTCTACAAAAAAATGAACATTTAAATTTAAAGTTGAATTTATTGTCTAACTTTTATTGATTTTGGAGAGGGGCTAAAGCGAGCCTGTGTGGGGTAGGGTTGTTAAAACTGGGGGCTTAAGGTCTTTAAGCCCTCGTCAAATTGTAGAGTTTTACTTTTATCTGTGTGCCACTCGGCTTAGCTTTATAAGCTTTTCAAGTTGAGCTTGCATAAACTGAGGAGCTACCTTTGAATTTCTCTGCACATACTGAATATATCTTTTGGCTTGAAAGTTATAGCCCTTTTTCATCAATAGCTTAACATATTGCTCAGTAACTGTGATTTGTAAAAAATTAGGTTTTTGCCTTAGTAACCAGCGGTACTCTCGGGCAGCGGATTTAGTTTCCCCAAGGGCCTCTAATGAACGAGCGTAAGCAAATATAACCTTACGGTCTTTGCCGCCAAATCGTTTATAAACATTGAGGGTCTGCTTGGCCTCTTTATAGTTCATAGTATTAAAGAGTGTTTTGCCGTACTCAGCTCGTACCTTCATATCTTTAGGGTTTCTAACAAGCGCTTTATGTAAGTAATTTTGGTAGCAATCGAGTTTATCTAGTTGTAAACAGACTTTAGCTAAATAAATATTGTTCTTGCTCGTATCCATAGCAACAAGTGATTTAAATTGGTAGGGTAGAACCCTTATAGAGGCGGTATCCCAAGTGACAACTTGCTGTAAAAGCCCAAATGCAAAAACAATAATCACAGCACTTTTGTAGATGAAGTTCAGCACTCCCTTGGCCTCTGGCTTAAGTAAAGAGTTAGAGTAGACTTTACCACAATGGTTGCAAACAACGATGCGTTCATTAGCTCTGTTGTGGTCTATAGATAGGTGACACCTATTACATAGTATGGGTTTGTGTTGCATAATTCTCCCCTTAGTCTAACGACTTAAAGTGCAAAAGCAGTGCCAGATTAAGTGAAGACTGTGGGGGTTTGGA
Source organism: Pseudobdellovibrionaceae bacterium (assembly GCA_030591685.1). Classification (GTDB taxonomy): domain Bacteria; phylum Bdellovibrionota; class Bdellovibrionia; order Bdellovibrionales; family UBA1609; genus JAUVAX01. The sequence continues at coordinate 3,414 of JAUVAX010000053.1, forward strand.
GCAAAAGTGTGATCAATACTTAGTACTGATGTAAAAAAGTTTGACGAGCAATTTTTAAGTGAAAAGCTAATTTTAAAAGCGACGTGACATGCTTATAACTTTTTAACCTAACGAACCCAGTTTATATGTATTTATTTGATACATAGCCCGATCGTTTACAATTATTTTTTTAAAAACCCTTTATTATTTTGATCGAGATGCTGACTTACTTGATTTACTGCTCACACGCACAGGGGGTTTATTAGGGTCTGCCTGAGGAGGCCCTACATACACAAACCGTCTATACTTTTTATCTTGGCAGCTTTGATTATTGCTTGTACACGAGCCGGGCACTGTGGCCACAGGGGCTCCTTTTTTGTAGGATTGAGGGTTAAATAGTTTTTTAAACTTACCCTTGTAGTGGGTGTGTAAAAAAGCCTCACGCTCTAAAATTTCACTCACATAGAGCTTTTCGTTTTTGCACTTACGGTTACATTTTTTAAGATTCATTAAAAATGAGTTTCTGACCCACTCCGAGTGCTTATAGTAGTTAAAGTTAGCGTAATCTGGTAGGCAAGAGAACAGGCCCTTCTCTACGCATAAAAGTTTATAAGAGTTTGATACAAGTTCAAAAATGTTTTCATGCTTAAGGCCAATACCTCTTTTGTTTCTATTTTGCCGTGCGGCCAGTAGGCCTTTGGAGTTTGCTGGCAGTCGTTTGCCAAACACTTTATCTTTAGCCCCCTTAGCGGCTTTTCTCATAATATCAAATATATTGCCCTTTTTACGGTCAATGTCTTTTGTTTTACCGCTCCCAGTATAAGAGCCAAATCCGCCGCTGCCACCAGTGGAGCTGCTAGTAAACCCACCGCCACTTCTCTCACCTTGAATAATATCAGTATCAATACCACTGGCTGAAGAGGGAGATCGCCCCCCAGACTCAGCCTGACCTAAAGCACTTATACCACCGCCACTGCCGCCCCCACCAGGGCCGGCCCCGCCGCCGCCAGCAATACTACGGCTACCTTGGCCACTGGGCTCTACGCCCTCAAGGTCTGAGAACTCCGGCATTTCGCCGTCAATGTCACCAAGGATAATATCGTCGTCACCAAAGAGGCCACCAGAGCCATCGTCACCATCATTAAAATTCACCTGATGGCCGCTATCGCTTTGGGTCCCGTTATTAGTGAGTATGTTTTCACAGCCCGAAGCCTCTGGATTTGCCGTACAGCGGATACAAATGGGGTTAGAGGCATTAGCCAGGGTCGTACAGTCGTTATTAAAAGCAACGGGCTCTAAATCTTCAAAACCTGTACTCGCCACAGTGGCGTCCTCTTGGCATTTTAAAAGGGCTTGAGACATGCCCCCTTGTATAATATTAGCCGCCACAAGCTCAGCTTGTTTGCCTGAGAGGTTGTCGCAGTCTCTAATGCGTTTTCTAGAGTCTAATACAACTTCGCCAAGCCTTTGGCAGTGCCTGTACTGCGTTTGCTGGGCTTGTGTTGGGTTGGTCTGAGCATTTGCAGTGGTTAAAACACTTTCACAATCGACCCTCTTTGTGCCGACTGTAATGCCTATGCCTTGAAGTAATTGCTTAGCTTCATCTTTAACCTCACCACATTTCTTATCGCAAGCATCCCTAGCTCGACCGCACATAGTTGTTAGACCTATGTTTACAGCCACAAGTGACATATTTAAAATTTTCATGGATTCACACATTTTAGACACACCACTGGCTGTTAAAGCACCAGCAGTTTGTGCGGCGATGGTTTGAAAGGTGATAATTTTCTCTGCAATAGCGCCGCCTGTAACATTGAGTTCAGAGTCATCATCAACGTCGCTTGTATCTAAACAAGATTTAGGATCAGTACAACAACGACTTGCATACTTCTTATAAGGCTGACAGGACTCCTCGTAGGAGTCCTCTAGTTGATTGACTTTGCTGGCGGAGATGTTTTGGGTTTGGGATGTGGAATTGCCTCCTCCGTCAAGTGCGGGTATCGATTGGACACCTACACTACCTTGGCTTAGGATCACGCCTTGTGCATTTGAACACTGGCTTGTTCTGTTGCCGGCACCATCATCACTTTCAGAATATATGCCCTTCAGGTCATTAATGCAGTCACTCTCAGCATCAGCTAATGCGTTATAAAAAAGCCCTTTCGAGCTTATTGACAAAGTTAAAAACAAAAAGAATACAAGAACCCTAAATGTATAAAATCTCATTAATCCTCCAAAGGTACTCTCAAATAGTATCGGAATAAAACAGTTAAACTTTAGTCCTAAGGCGTTTCATTTTGAGATTCTCAAGAGCTTAGTGAGTGCATAATAGAATAAAAAAAATGTATTTCTAGATATTTACGTGAAATTGTGAAGTTCAGTTTTTGAGATGTAGACCATCTGCTGTCCGTTTAACAAGCGGACGACAAAGACTTAATTTCAAATGCGATTCTTTGTAGGTGTATATAGTTATCAGCCTAATTATCATACGGCTTTGTTTCATGAATTTAAATTTAACGCTGATTAATTTCCAACTAAAATTTTTAAATTAGCTTTAGATATATGAACTCCAAAAGGATATTTTTTCCCGTAATTGCTCATAAAGACTCCACGGTGAGTTCCTACATATACGAACTCATTCTTTTCGCTTTTATAGACCATGAGCGCAGCTCCAGATGAGTTTTCTAACGTGGCACAGTCATGATAAACAAGAAATTCTCCGCCAGTGTTTTCGTATGGGTTTGTTTGAATTTGGCACTCTTGCCATGTTCTTATCATATTGGCGGCATAAAAGTTGCCACCATTAGCCCCAAGTAGCCGATCTTTGTAGTTTCTAGAGGTGTGAAAACCTGATAAATATATGGGGTGGCCGCTAGCTCTCAGGGATTTAATATCATTTAGTGAGAGAAACTCTTTTTTAATTGGAGTTAGTTCTGTAACCCTCTGCTTGACTCGAATTAGACATTCATCTTTTTCATACATAGTGCTTGTCTTAAATTTTGATCCACACTGAATAGATTTGACGTTATAAGACTGGATTGGGCCTCTTAAGTCAAAACCCATTCGAATAAAATATTTTTTTGGGCCTCCAGCGAGTAGCTGACCATTTTTAAAAAAACAATGAGCGCTACTTATAAAAGCCTTATCACCATCAGGGTATTCTACATAAGTCGTATTGCACACATGCGCTGGGCCGGTGGCCAATTCTATCTGCAAAGACCCCACTGACTTAAAAACATTGTTGGTGTCAGCCAGTGCCGTAGAAAAATTAATATTTGCAAACGCCCCGCCTGCAAACATGACCACAACAAGTAAAACAATACCTTTTAAAGCTCTCATAATTATAAACCCTTAATAGACTAAATATTTAGTTTCAAAGGGTTTTTACCATGAGTTAGGGTGGGGCAGAAGCTCAATAGCGGGGTTTGAAATATTTACCCACACCTGACTAAACAAAAGACAGCTTTATTTGAGCATAAGGGCTATTTACATAGGTTTATTTAAGGAGAGTAAGGGCTGCGGGTTTTAGGTTAATGGGAATAAGGTGCTTTAATTATTTACGACTTAAATATGATAGGTCGGACTTTTCTATGTGGGCCCCAAAAGGAAGGTAAGTTTGAACCCCTTGAGAGTTTATGTAAGGCTTGAGCCCGCGGTGTGTCCCAATATATCTGTAGCCCTGTATGTCGTTGTCGTAGTAAATAAGAGCCGCCCCTGATGAGCTGTCTAGAGTGGCACAATTGTGAATAATAAGAAAGTCACCACCAATATTTTCAAATGGGTTTTCTTGAATTTTACACTCTTGCCATGTTCGAGACATATTGGCATCATAAATGTTGTTTCCATTTGCCCCAAGTAGTCTGTCGTTATAGTTTCTAGCTGGGTGGAAACCGGTGACATATATGTTGTGTCCAATGGCTCTGAGAGACCGAACGTCATTTAAAGAGAGGTACTCTTTTTTAATCGGCGTTAGCCCTGTAACACGTTGAGTAACTCGAATAATACATTCGTCTTTTTCGTACACAGTATTTGTCTTAAGCTTAGATCCACATCTAATAGAGTCAACACTATACGACTGGGTAGGGTTTCTTAAGTCAAAACCCATTCGAATAAAATATTGTTTAGGCCCACCATTTTTTAAGTAACCATTTTCAAAAAAACAATGTGCACTACTTGTAAAGGTCTTATCGCCATCAGGGTACTCAACGTATGTCGCATTACAAAAATGAATAGGTCCATTAGCCCCGTCAACTTGCAAAGATCCCACAGAACTAAATACATTTGTTGAGTCAGCCCGTGCTGTTGAAAAATTAATATTTGCAAACGCACTGCCCGCAAATATCACCACAACGAGTAAAATAACACCTTTTAAAGCTCTCATAAGTTTATAAACCCTTGATAGACTAAATATTTAGTTTCAAAGGGTTTTTACCATGAGTTAGGGGGGCAGAAGCTCAATAGCAGGGTTTGAAATACTTACCCACACCTGACTAAACAGCAGACAGTTTTATTTGAGTATAAGGGCTGTTTACGTAGGTTAATTTAGGGTGAGCAAGCGTGAGTAAGGGCTGCGGGTTTTTAGGTTGTCGAATGCCAGGCACTTGTTATTAAGAGGCGGGTGTGATATTTTTGTGCCTCTTTTTAAGGAGTGAGCATGCAAGCAGTAATACTGGCGGGGGGTTACGGAACTCGCCTGGCTGAAGAAACAGTCGTAAAACCTAAACCTATGGTCGAAATAGGCGGGCTGCCCATATTGTGGCACATCATGAAAACATATTCACACTACGGAGTGAACGATTTTATTATTTGCCTGGGCTATAAGGGCGATATGATAAAAAATTATTTTGCCAACTACTTTCTTTATCAATCAGATGTTCAATTTGATTTGGCGAATAATAAAATGAAAATTTTAAATCAAAAAGCAGAGCCTTGGACTGTAACCCTCGTTGATACCGGCGATAAAACCATGACCGGTGGCCGAATTAAAAGGATTGAAAACTACGTGACTGAGGACAACTTTTGTATGACCTACGGTGATGGGCTAAGCAATATAAACATTAGCAACTTAATTGAGTTTCATAAATCTCAAGGTAAACTGGCTACAGTGACGGCAGTGCGGCCTCCAGGGCGTTTTGGGGCTATAGTTATGGATGGAGATGCTGTGAAAGGCTTTGAGGAAAAGCCCGTGGGTGATGGTGGGTTTATTAATGGTGGCTTTTTTGTTTTGTCTAAGAAGATTTTTAGTTACATTGAGGACGACTCGTCTATTTGGGAGAGGGCTCCGATAAAAAACATCACAAAAGACTCTCAATTGGCCGCGTATAAACATAGTGATTTTTGGCAACCTATGGACACATTAAGAGAGAAAAACTTACTAGAGGACCTATGGACATCTGGAAAGGCCCCCTGGAAGGTGTGGCAATGATTCATCTTGGGTCTTTTTATAAAGATAAAAAAGTTTTAGTCACCGGGCACACTGGTTTTAAAGGGGCCTGGCTGACTACGTGGTTAAAGCTCTTGGGGGCGAATGTTTATGGGATCTCCCTTGGTGAAGTTTCAAACCCATCAATGTTTTCGTTATTAAAAATGGATGAAAAAATAAATTCTCATTTTTGTGACATAAGAGACTATCAAAAGTTTTCAAAAATTTATAATGATATAAAACCTGATTTTGTTTTTCACCTGGCCGCTCAGGCCATAGTTTCAGAGTCCTATAAAAACCCACTAGAAACGTTAAGTACTAATATTATGGGCACAGCCAATTTACTGGATATAATAAAAAATGACGACCGCCAAGTCGCCGCTGTTTTTATTACCAGTGATAAGTGTTATGAAAATGTAGAGTGGGAGTATGGGTATAGAGAGATCGATCGCCTAGGGGGTAAAGACATATACAGTGCCTCTAAGGGGGCTAGTGAATTAGTTTTTTGGTCTTTTTATAATTCATTTTTTACTAACCATAAGGCATGCATTGCTACCGCAAGAGCCGGTAACGTAATAGGGGGAGGGGACTGGGCTAAAAGTCGCTTAATCCCTGATATTATTAAATCTTGGCTTAAGGGAGAGTCGGTTGAAATACGTAGCCCAAAGGCCACTCGCCCCTGGCAGCACGTATTAGAGCCCCTAAGTGGATACTTAGTACTTATGGCTCGCCTTCATGGCAATAGGGACTTAAGCGGTGAGAGCTATAATTTTGGGCCCTCAGACGATAATGACATCCCTGTTGTAGATGTTGTAAATGCATTGAGTGAGTCATTCGTGGCAAAAGATTACGTTAAAACGCCAGTTGTGGTCAACGAGGCCGGCGGGAGTTTTAAAGAGGCCGGTTTACTAAAGTTAAACTGTGATAAGGCTAAATTTAATTTGTCCTGGAAGAGCACTCTTAATTTTAATGAAACAATAGACTACATAAGCGTGTGGTATAAACAGTTTAATGATTCTAAAGTTGGTTTGTATGACCTCACCTGCAAACAAATAATGGATTACACAGAGCTTGCAACAAAAAAAAAGAGCCATTGGAGGCCATAAATTGAATATCCCAGGCGTAGAGCTCACAGAGCTTAAGCAAATCCCATTAGAAAAGGGGGATGTGTTTCATTTTTTAAAATCAAACGAGACCTCTTACAAAGGGTTCGGTGAGGTTTATTTTTCGTTTATAAATAAAGGGTCCTCAAAAGGCTGGAAAAAGCACACTCGTATGACTTTAAATCTAGTCGTCCCCAAAGGTGAGGTTAAATTTGATTTATGCGACCTGCGAGAGGGCCAGGAGAACTTTAAATCAAAGGTCTCCATTACTATTGGCCCCGCTAATTATAAAAGACTGACTGTGCCCCCTGGTGTAGCAGTACTATTTTCGGGCATTGGCGAGGGGTCAATTATTTGTAATTTAGCAGACATCATGCACGACCCTGATGAGGCCATTGTAGTTTCACAAACAGATATAGATACTTAAAGGCTCACTATGGTTGTCGTCACAGGTGCCGCAGGGCAATTAGGTAAAGCTATCGTTGATGAATTAGCACTTCAAAACATTGAGTATCTAGGCATAGACCGGTCGACTGTTGATTTAAGTCAAGCTAAAGAGCTTCAAGATTTTTTTAAAGATAAAAAAATAGAAGCCATCGTTCACTGTGCGGCAAATACAAATGTTGAGTTTTGCGAGACCAATAAAAAAGTCTCTTACCGTGATAACGTACAGGCAACTAAAAACTTAGTTGATTTAAGCCTTCAAAAAGAGGCTTATTTTATGTACATGTCTTCAACAGGTATTTACGGTGATGACCAAAAGACCCCTTATAGTGAGGTCGACACTGTACACCCCACAACAGTTCACCATAGTCATAAACTTGAATCAGAGGGGCTCATCGCCGCATCACTTTCAAAGTACGTGATTTTAAGAACCGGATGGATCTTTTCTGACCTTAAAAAATCTTTTGTTTTTAAAATTTTAGAAAGCCTCAGCGGTCTGACTGAAATGAAATCTAACACCGAGCAAGTTGGTAACCCTGTGTATTCAAAAGACATAGCGCGGTCTATATTAGAGTTTTTAAAAAAAGCACCGAAGGGTTTATTTAACTTAGTGGGTGCAAGGCCTGTTTCTAGGTATGAGTTTGTCTGTGAAATTGTTAAATTGTCGGGTCAGAACATTAAAGTAGAGCCCGTATTAAATTCGCACTTTAAGCGTTTGGCTAAAGTTTCGATGAACGAGTCTGCGAGCTGTAAAAAAATGATCAAACAGGGGCTTACCCCCCTGCCGGATTGGTCGACGGGGTTAAAAGAGGTTGTAAATAAGTTTTTATCTTGAAAGAGCGCTCTGAGTTTTAATCTAAATTAACAGAGTCTCGAACATAGCCCTTGGGGCGATTTAAAGACTGTAAATATATTTTTCTGATGTATTCACCAATAATGCCAATAGATAAAATCTGCACGCCGGCTAAAAAAGTAATAAGTGAAATTAACGTAATAAACCCCAAGGGGATAGAGTCTGGGAGCATAAACTTTCTAACAATTAAGTAAATCACATGTAAAAAACTAAGAATGGTAATAAAAAACCCGAGTACCGTCACAGAGCGAATAGGGGTTTGGGTGGTTGAGGTGAGCCCGTTAATCGCAAAAGAAATCATTGAAAATAGGTTAAAATTAGACTTGCCAGCCTTTCTTGTGTCTCTGATGTAATCAACAGACTTTTGCTGATACCCAACAAAGGCGACATTGCCCCTAACGTAGGGGTCGTCGTCATTTAAACCTAAAACAGCATCGTTAACGCGCTTTGAGGTGAGCCTAAACTCTGTGGCATCCCTAGGTATGGGGTACTCAGACAAGCTAGAGATAATCCTGTAGTAAACTCGCCGCACGTTTTTAATTATAAAACCCTCTCTGCGATTTTTAATTTTACCGTAGACAACATCAAAGCCCTCCTCCCAGCCTTTAATAAACTCAGCTAAGAGCTCTGGCGGGTCCTCAAGGTCAGAGAGTATTAGTACAACAGCATCCCCCTTGGCTTGCTTTAACCCTAAATAAATAGACCTATTAAGGCCAATATTTCGAGTAAATCGAAGTGCCTTTACATGGGGTCTGTTGGTGGCAAGCTCGGTTAATACCTTAAAAGTATTATCAGGCGAGTCGTTGTCGGTAAAAATGAACTCAAACTCATACTTTTCACAAAAAGGCTTTAAGGTGCTGTTTAGGCGTTCGAAAAGCTCTAGGAGGTTTTTCTCCTCGTTATAACATGGGCTGACAATTGAAATGAGGGGCTTTTTCATAAAACAGATTGTATGAAAGACACTTCCTCGTGTAAATGTAAATCTGATAATAATTAAAGGACGTGCGCACTTGTCAGAATTTGATCAGTATAAAGACACCTACAAAGATGAGGTGAAAAACTCCATATCGTTTGTGTCGGCCCCCGTTGATTTTTTTACAAAAACAAAAGCTAAACACCTGATTGGTTTAACTCAAACCTTAGATAAGTCAAATGGCCCACTGCGCGTGTTAGACGTGGGGTGTGGAGTGGGTGAAATCCATGAATTTTTAAAACAGAACCTTAAAGAGATCCACGGCATTGATGTGAGTGCTGAGTCGTTAAAAAAAGCACAAACTAAATACCCTCAAAATAAATATGTGCATTATGACGGTTTAAAAATACCCTTTGATGATAATAGCTTTGATATGGTTTATACTATTTGTGTTATGCACCACGTAAAGCCCAGGCAGTGGGAGGGCTTTGTTAAAGAACTCCATAGAGTGGTTAAAGGCGGTGGCCTGGCCGTAATTATTGAGCACAACCCATGGAACCCGTTAACATTAAAGGTCGTTAACAATTGTGTTTTTGATAAAGACGCCGTTTTGTTAACTATGCCTAAAACCAAAAGCCTATTGTCACAAGCGCAGTTTAAAAATATTTATTCAAACTTTATTTTGTTTTTCCCTTGGAGGGGGAGAGCTTTTGAATGGCTCTCAGGCTTATTTAAAAAAATCCCCATGGGGGCTCAATACTACTGTGTTGGTAAAAAAAATTAAGTCATTCTTTTAAAAACCACAAATTGCTTGTCATGGTAAATAATTTTAAAATTTTTATGAGTGGTTTTTGTATGGTAATCCCAAGAGTTCAGCTCATCAGTGTAAACTTTGTGACTAAATTTTTTATCTAAAATTACATAACTCCTTTGGTGTTTTGTCGCAAACTCCAACAGGGAGTCCATGCTGGGGGCTATTTTTAAATATCTTGTTTGCCATAGTGTGTGAGCGTTGATGGCCTGAATGTTATAATTATCAATTTGATTAAATACAAAAGATATAGAACTCAGCACATAACTGCCATGAGGTATTAGCTTGGCAATTTGAGCATTTTTTTTAGGCTTATCCTCAGCTCGGCTTATAATTTGTAGGTTGTACCCAAAGTTAACTGTAATAAATAAAAACAGACTCAGTGCTAATACATACTTTTTTGCTCCTTTAAAATTATTAATTTTTAAAAGGCTAGGGGCAATGAGCAAGGTTAAGTAAGGGGTGATTATAATGAGGTATTTAGCCGTCTTAGCGGTAAGAAGAGCTAAAAACAAGGCGCTTAGCCCTGTCATTAGCAGTAAGTCTTTTTGCTCAGATTTAATTTTTTTAAAATCAAAAATTAATGTGAAAAATAAAACAAGTGTAAAGCTCACAACCCAGGGGTAAACAAAATACCTTTGGTGCTCATGTAAGAGCTTAGTTAATGGGGCAAAGCCACCGCCACTCATTGTTGCTAAAACAGGATCATTTTTTAATTGATATAAAAACCCCTGCCAATCCGCTAAAGATGTGATGTCATAAAAGTAGGGAGCAAACCCAATAAGGCAAAAAATACCAAAAATAAATGAGCTTTTAAACTCTCTTTTGATCAATAAAAAACTAAACCCTGAAAAACTAAACACTAAGCCTGTGAGGTGTGTAAAGCCCCCAAGCCCAGCTAATAAGCCCGCAAGTGGGGTTAAGTAAGCCGCTGCACTTTGAGAGTTGACCCTTTTGTAGAGAGCTAAAAAGCTACTAAAGCCAAAAAACAACATCATCATTTCGGGGCGAAGAGCAAACCCATATTCAAAAAACTGATTATTTATAAAAAGCATAAAAAACACTAAATAAACAGTAGACTGAGTACTAAAGACGTCAGGTTTTAACCGGGTGTAGGCCTTCACTAAAACAAAGCTTGCAAGCATCCAAAACAAAGAGCTGGCTTTAAATGCGTACATTGTAAATCCAAATATTTTGTAAACTAACGCGCCAAAGAGGTAGTGGCCCTTGTGGTAAACAAACATTTGCTCAGAGTAGTTTAAAAAACCCTGCATAAGGTCAGAGCGTAAATACCCTAATTTTGCAATCCAATAAGAGTATTCAGCTATCCATGGGTCATCTATATGCAATTTTCTTAAAGGTATGCTGATGACAAACAACACAATTGAAAAGATCAAGCCGTGCTTGATCTTTTTTTTTGATTTTAAAATATTTTGTAAAACCATAAGTTTAAAAGGCTAACAGTGCCTAAAACTATTGTCTATTTAGATCTTAAAAGAGCAACAAAAAGCTCAATTCAAGGCTTACTTATTTGGAATTAATAAGAACTTGCTTTACAGGGCAAAAGCGAAAGCTTGCTGTGGCGATGAAATAAATGCCAAAATAGGCCCACAGGGGGCCGCCAGCAATGGCCCATGTGAATAAGGTGACCCCTAAGAGCCACCGTACTAGGCGAGAAAATGTGTTTAAGTTTCTTTTAACAGCCATGAGCGAAAAAAATTAATTGATGCTTTCAAGGGTCGTTTTAAGCTCACCTGATTGAAACATCTCCAACATAATGTCACTGCCGCCAATGAGCTCTTTGTTCACATACAGCTGGGGGATGGTGGGCCAGTTGCCGTAATCTTTAATGCCCTGTCTGATGTCTTGGTCTTCAAGAATATTAAATGAAAAAAAGTCTACATTAAGCTCTTTAAGTATTTGAGTGGCTTGAGCTGAAAACCCACATTGTGGCATACTAGGGTCGCCCTTCATAAAAAGTACGACTTTGTTGCTTGTTAACATGTCTTCAATTCTTTGTTTTGTGTCTGACATTTGGCTCTCCTTAAAGAGTTTTAATAGGTAAAA
>JAUVAX010000073.1 GCA_030591685.1 Pseudobdellovibrionaceae bacterium
AACCCACCCAAACAATAGTGAGAGCATCAGGGGTGAACCCTGCAAACCAAGCATCTTTAGAGTCACTTGTTGTCCCTGTTTTACCAGCAGCAATGCCTTTATATCCCCAGGCTTTTGCACTTTTTGCTGTACCACTGATAAGGGTTTGTTTGAGCATCCCGGTGAGCACAGCTAAGCTTTGCTTTGTAACCACCTGCTCTTCTTCGCCTTTAAACTCATAGAGGGTTTTATCATTTAAGGTGGTGACTTTGTTGACGAGGTGTACGGGTAAAAAACGACCAAAGCGCCCAATGGTTGAGTAAACCTGAGCGAGCTCTAAAGGGTAAAGCTCAAAAGCACCCAGGGTCAGTGAGGGCACTGTTTTTAACTCAGAGGTCACCCCTAGACGCCGGGCCACGCCAATAATATTTTCAAGCCCTACTTGTAGGCCAATTTTTGCCGTACTTACGTTAATCGAATTTTTAAGCGCAAAATACATGGGGATGGGCCCCCAATATTTTTTGCTATAATTTTTAGGGCTCCATTTTTGCCCCTCGTACTTATGTGTAAAAGGGGCGTCGTTAATAAGCGTTAAAGGGTGGTAGTTATCGCCATTTTCATCAAGCCCCTCTAGGGCTGCTAGGTAAACAAGAGGCTTCATAATTGAACCCACCTGCCGGTGGCTGTCAGTGGCTCTATTGTACTGAGTTTTTTTGTAGTTGTTCCCGCCAATGAGGGCTTGCACTTCATTGGTCTTGAGGTTGATGTTTATAAGTAGAGCTTGGAGTTGTTTTTGTTCTTCATCGTCTAATTTTTTTATACGTTTAAAGCGTTTTTTTAAGTGGTTTAAACCGAGCTTTACAGATTTTTGAGCTAAAGTTTGAGCCTTGGGGTCAAGAGAGGTGTAGACCTTTAAACCATAAGTGTTTTTAAGCCCTATTTTTTTTAACTCTTTTTTAACCGCATCGACGTAATAGGGGGCTGTGGGGTAAGTAGGAGCACTACTTTTTTTAGGTAACGGGTAGTTGTTAGCACTTTTAAATTCGATTTTATCAATGTAGCCATGCTTTAACATGTCAGATAATACTTTAGAGCGTCTTTTTTTGCTGATGTCTGGGTGACTAAAGGGGTTAAAGCGACCAGGGCTATTTAAGAGCCCTGCGAGTAAAGAGCACTCAGACACACTGAGGGCCCGAATATCTTTTTTATAGTAATGACTTGCTGCTGCTGAAAATCCTCGAACTTGAAAGGGCCCTTTTTGGCCCATGTAAATAATATTTAAGTAGTTTTCTAAAATTTGTTCTTTAGTGAGCTTTTTTTCAAGCAAGACAGCCATGATGACCTCTGTGACTTTTCTTTTTAAAGTTCGTTCGTGGGTCAAAAAAAAGTTTTTCACTAATTGCTGCGTGATAGTACTGCCGCCACTTTTAAAGTGACCCGTCCTGAGTAAATCCCAAACAGCTCTTAACATACCGGTGAGGCTGATGCCTTCATGTTCTAAAAACATGTGGTCCTCAATAGAGGTGACAGCCTGTAAACAATAAATAGGGTAGTCTTCGAGTTTAACAAGGTGCCTTAAGACAGGCTCGTTGCCGTAAAATTGTGCAAAAAGATGTGCGGGGAGTTGAAATTTCTCTTGGGGCTGATGGTTAATAAACGTGTCGAGGACCACCCCTTCAGAGTCCCAAAAAATTGAATATGTGGCTTCTGATGAGCGATATTTTGATTTAAATAAAACACATGATGTTATGTCGGGGTCGTCGTTGCCCCCTAGTTCACTGCATTGAGGTTGAGAGAGAGCTTTGTAGTCTTTAATAAAGAGTGCCTGGGAGGGGGAACGCTTGCGAAACCCCAGTTGTATTAAGCTCGCCTCGACATGCTTAATATTTATACTTAAGCCGGGGGCTACAGTGGGTGGTTTTGCGTAAATTTCTAAAGGGGGGATAAACCATGAGGTGCGTAAGCTCTCATTGATTTGGTGATTTAATTGAAAGACCCATGAGCAAAAAGCAATGGTGATTAGCGTCAGTAAAACAAATGTTAAGAGTAGATATTTTTTAGTTTTACTTGTCATATATAACGGCCTACAGGTTGACAATAAGCCCCTAAAAACGTTTAGTCAATTACATGAAATTAAACAGTAAGCAAATCGACCGATTAGTAAAGCATATTTTCAATGAACTTAAGTCTCAAAACCTGATTACCTTTAAAGAAAAAGAAGAAAAGGTATTTCAAAGAGCTTGCGACATAGTGCTTGAAAACATACAACATGAACGAGATTTAGACCAAGAGGTTAACGTCATGCTTGACGATTTAGAGCGTGATCATGGCGGCGAGTTTCAACGGTACAAAATGTTCCCGTTACTAAAAAAGAAAGTCGCCAAAGAAAAGGGGTTTGTTTTATGATTATGTCTGATGATCGACAAAGCCACCTTTGTCACTTAATTGTAGATGGTATCTGGAAAGACGACCTTGTTGACTACTCTGACGACGACCGAGCCCTTAGGGTTGCAAAAGTCGGCATGAGAAAGTTCATTGTAGAGTACGAGCAAATCGACAGAGATGTTAATAAAACAATCATGTCTTTAAAGCGTGGTGTTGTTGAGGGCTCCCCGGAGTGGGACATCTTATACCGAAAATACTTTGAGCAGGAGATGCAAAAGCGTGGCAATTAAAAAAAAGAAGATATCCAAAAAAAATAAAAAAACACCTTTAAAGAAAAAAGCCTCAAAAAAAACTATTAAAAAAAAGGCTACAAAGAAAAAATCAACAAAGAAAAAGGCCACAAAAAAAAGCAGTTCAAAAAAAGTGATTAAAAAGAAAGCTCCCAAAAAAACAACAAAAAAGAAAGTGACGAAAAAAAAAGTCGCTAAGAAAAAGGTATCAAAGAAGAAAACAGTAAAGAAAAAGGCGACAAAAAAGAAGACCTCAAAAAAGAAAGTGGCAAAAAAAAAGACGGCTAAAAAATCAGTGAAAAAGAAGGCCACAAAAAAAGCCGCAACTAAAAAAGCCCTTAAAGGCAAGAAAACAGCTCAAAAAAAGAGTGCAAAAAAGAAGACTTCGAAAAAGCCAGCAAAGAAAAAGACCTCGAAAAAATCAAAAGCCCAAAAAGGGCCATCCGCAAAAAAAAGCGTTAAAAAAACAATAAAAGCGGACAAAAAAAAGAAGGCTTCAAAGCCGAGCTCACAGCAAAAGGTTGTCGCTAAAAATAGGTCAAAGTCTAAAACAAAACTAAGCACCTATAGTGTTCAAGTTAAACCTGCTGGTAGTAAAAAAGAGCCGATATCTCACAAAAATTGGGCTCAAGTTTTTCAGCCCCTTGATGACCGCCTTTTAGTGCTCGTTGATGCTTCTGAGGTCACAACGCCTGGCGGCCTTTATATACCAAATTCAGCAAAAACAAAGCCTAAAAGAGGTATAGTGGTCAGTGCAGGGCGAGGTAAAATGAACAAAAAAGGCCGCGTACTACCTATGGATGTAGTTTGTGGTGATAAAATTTTATTTGGCTCTTTTGATGGGTCAACGATTACGATTCAAAAGCAAGAATTTTTACTGCTTCGCGAAACCGAAGTCTTAGGTGTGGTGTTATAAATGTTAAAGGAGAATCTAATGATCAAAAAAATCGGAATACAGTGTGTTATTATAGTTGTGTTAATATTTGCACTTCATTCAGTGGGGTTTTCTTCAGGGATTGACTGGAGCGGGCGTTACCGGGTTGAATTTAATCAACTGCAATCGGCCAAATTAACAAGTGATAGCCCACTTAAAGAGTACATTAACCACCACTTGGTTTTAAAGCCAAAAATTATAGCTTCTGATGGGCTCACTATTTTTGGTCGTTTTGATATTCTTAATAGCTCCTCACGTAATCAGTTGGGTGGTTTTTTAGGGGACGGCCTTACGGGTGCGGGGACTCATTTTAACGACTCTCAGGCCACCTCAAATACTTTAGATGCCCATATGATTAACGTATCTCAGCTGTATTTAACCCTGACTAACGAATACGGGGCCTTTATTGCTGGTCGTACTCCCTTTCACTTTGGTTTAGGTATGGTATTAAGTGCTGGCGAGGGTGAGTTTGATCATTTTTATAATACTCGGGACATGGTGGGATATAAAATAGTTTTCGGTAACTATTATATTTTACCAAGTATGGCAAAAATAAAAGAGGGCGACATTGGCCAATCACTTGAGGACGTCACCGAGTATAACCTACATATTCAACTCGACAACCCGGATACAGACACAAGCTTAGGCCTTTTATACTCAATGAGGCGGTCGTCACTTTTAGGTAATGATACCCCTGTGACTTTACCAGGGTTTGTTACAAAAACAGAGGGGGTTGATTATAACCTTTTAGACGTCTACTGGACAAAAAAAATGAATCAACATCAAATAGCTGTAGAGGTGGCCATGTATGATGGTGATTATGGTGTAGATGATATTGGGGGCCGAAAAATAAAAGCAAGAGGCACTGGATTAGCTTTTGAGTATGAGTATCAGCCTTCGAATAAAAAACACACCTACGGCATAAAAGCAGGGATGGCAAAGGGTGATGATTTATCATCCACAGAGTCCTATGAGGGGTTTTCGTTTAACAGAAACTACGATGTTGCTGTGATTTTATTTAATCACCGCTTAGGGCAGGCCGACTTTTTGCAAACAAATATGATTGGCGGCGGCGGCGCCACAACACAGGCCGATACCGAAGCTATTAGCAATGTGACTTATTTTGCCCCTTATTTTAATTATCAATGGAAAGAGAAATGGGGCGTTAAAACAAGCTTGATCACCGCTCAGATTAGTGAAACAATTGGTAACGGAGATAGCAACTTAGGGCTTGAGTTAGACATTGCGCTCACTTACAAACCTCATGATGGGTTTAAGTGGGTGACCGAATTAGGGTACCTTATGACAGGCAGTGCTTTTGAGGGTGGCTTAAATGGTTTTGCAACAGATTCAAGTATGGCTTTGGTTTCAAAGGTTGCCATCAGCTTTTAGCAAACAATTAAAGAGCGCAGCTTAGATATAACAACTTAGAATACTTATAAGAAATTGCGATAAGCGATGGTAAGCGGGGCCCAGGGGGTGAAATAAACCTCTGGGTTTTTTTTGGCTTCAAAAATTATGCTCATAGATGTTTTTAAAAATCTGTTGAGTTCTTAGTCAACTTCGGACAACCTTATACCTATGAAATTAGTTTTACGTTTAAGTTTTGTGGTGTTTTTTTTAATCAGTCCAAAACTTGGACTTTGTAGTAATAAAGAGTTTTTCCCCAAAAATAAAAGCCAAAACGGCCAACCCTATTTTGGCTTTGACCCCTATTTACCCTTAGTGCGCGAGTATGACGTAGAGCTCGGGGCTATGTGGGAGGACCAAACCATGTACTGGGTGGGGGGGCGAGTCGGTTTTCATGTAGGGCGGTGTATGTTTTCAGGCTCTCAAACCTGCCAACAGTACTGGGACTTGCTTGGGGGTGTTGGGGGCCGAGACGGGTCTACAAATGGTTTGCTTTTAACAGGTCCTCGGTGGCAGTTTGTAAATTACCCTAATATTTTGTCTCCAGCTATTAGCCTTTATGTTGGGGCGATGACTTTAAGTGATGCAAATAGATCTAAAGAGGTTTTAACCTACGGCATTGGTTATAGTATAACTATGGCTGTTCATGAAAACTTGGACCTTCGCCTGCAGCTCAGAGCCGGTGGTGGTGATAAAGAGTGGTCTCAAGGATTTGTGGGCTTGGGTATTAAAATAGACAATTTAGTGACCTACTATGCGAACAAACTCAATCGCTTAAAAGAAGGGGCTGTTGATAAAACAACTACCGTTATTAAGGGTACTGTTAAAGGTGCAGGGTCTGTTTTAAAAGGCACTGGTGAAGTTTTACAGAAAACTATTAAAGGCTTAGCTCCTAAAGATAATTCTATAAAAAAATAAACTTATAATTTTAATTTAAGTAAAAAACAACTGTGGTGATCAGTGAGCATGCCTCTGACATTGCTAGGTACAAATAAAAAACTCTGCTTAAAGTCGTATCTTTAAGCAGAGTTTATAAGGCAGGAAGTTTTGGTGTTTAAATTAAATTAATATCGACGTCTTCTGTAATCGGTATTTTGGTAATTGCTCTGAGTACCGCCTCGGGCCCCGGTTGAGTAAGTATTGTAACTTGACCTTGAGTCATAGACGTTTCTGTTTGATAAAAACCGATCATCATAATAGCTGCCGCCATTTCTTGAATCATAGTAAGAGCTACCATTGTTGTTTCGGTACTGAGTGCTGCCGTTTCTTGAGCCATAGTATGGATCACTGTTGCTGCCTCTATACTGAGTATTACGATTTCTATCATTGTACTGAGAGTTGCGATTTCTATCATTGTACTGAGAGTTGCGATTTCTAGAGTCGTAGTAAGGGTCGCGACCTCTGTCGCTGTACTGAGAGTTGCGATTTCTATCATTTGTACGGTTACGCAAGCTGTCTCCTCTTGATCGATCGCCACTAAATCTACCTAGGTCACGGCCAAACTGTGTTCTAAGCCCTGAGTCTGAAATACTATGTGCATTGATCCCGCTTAAATTAAGATCATTCATGACTTGCTCTGCTGTTCTCATGCGAACGCCCGGGTATTTGTAGTAAGCCGCCATCCCACACGAGTTGGAGTCATATTTGTAACTCTTTTTATAAAAATTAAGTGGTCCAAATGATTTTCGTGAAAACCCATCAAGTTGCCCTGCTGTTATGTCAGCTTGGCAATAAGCATTCAGTGAGCTATTAAATAAAAGGTTATAGTTCTTTTTATTTTGCGCTGAAACTCCAGCTCCATTGGCCATTTTAAAAGTGTCCTCATCTATAAAGTCCTCAAGGCCACTTTGTGCATTGCTGTAGTTTTCTGCTGGGTTCGAGTAAAAGTCTTTGATTGTATTTTTGATTCTATCTTTATTATCAAGAGTGATGTAATCGGTTTGTAGGTCTCTTATGATTTTAGCGATAGATTTTTCATAATCATCATCTAAATCAGTTTCGGCACCGTCTTCGATATCTATATCAAAAGCACCACTTAAAAGGTCTTCTAATCGATCCATACGGGTGTCTCTGCTTTGTCCACCTTTTGCCCATGACCTTAAGTGTTTAGTGTACACCTTGGCGGCTTTGTCCGAACAGTCATCATCGTCGTCAGAGTCACAAAGTTCAGGATGGCTCTCATCAAGGTAAGCCTTCATTAGGTCCATAAAGCACTCTTTACGGTCACCTTTGTCAACTTTTTCACCGTCAAGGTCAAGTTTGCAGGTTTTCATTTTAGCCAACTCTTCGCTGTCTTCTTTATGTATTTTTTTGGCCTGGTTAATTTTGTCTTTAATGTTTTTCTTAATCAGGTCTACAATCTTAGTGAGTGAGTCCGTGGTCTCAATAATTTTATCACTTACTGTGACCTGGTTGAGTAGTGTACACGCTTCGCCATCACAAGAGTCAGCTTCAGTTTCTCTATCTATAGATATAGAAACCTTATTGCCGTCCTTTTGGCTCACCTTAACTGTGAACTCCTCGCGCTCGCCGTTGACTTTAT
>JAUVAX010000042.1 GCA_030591685.1 Pseudobdellovibrionaceae bacterium
GGGTTTTCTAAAATATTTCTTTGTATGACCGTTGGGGTGTGACAGTTGTAATATCCAAGCCCAATGTTTGAATTAAAAATTTTATTTTTAGAAGCCACCTCTTTAGCCACCGACAGAAATTCGACTTCAGAAAGCCCCTCTTTTAAGTCCAATACACTTTTAATGCGAATTTTTGAGGGCACGGCACTTTGAATTAAATCATCTAGGGTTTTAGAGCCCACCGCCTCAAGCATTGAGTTGATTTCAGTAGGGCTGGGCCCTATATGACGTTCTACAAAGGGTGAATATTTCACTTTAAAAGCTCCTCAAAAGAAGTAAGTCTATTTGGGCAAAAAAGTACCAAATTTAGGGCTAATGAGACAAGTAAAACCTTTGATGAGCCATTGCACTTTAGGGGCTAATAAGAGAGGTACTTATGGGGGAGCAGATAAAGGTTAAAGATGGGGGGGGGAAAGCTTACCCCCGTACACTTCTAATACGGGGGTTGTTTTGCCTAAAAAATAGGCTTAAATTAAGGGCCGTTGTCTTATTTCTTTTTAGCGATTTTTTTGGTCGTCTTTTTTTTGACCTTCTTTTTTACAGAAGCTTTTTTCTTGGTGGCTTTTTTAGTGGCCTTTTTCTTGCTAGCTTTTTTCTTGGTCGTTTTTTTCTTGAGTCTTTTTTTGTGCTCAGTGGCCTTCTTTTTTAACATGGCAAGTCGTTTTTTAGCGTCCTTTTGAACCGAGCTGATTTGCTTGGCTACCTTTGAAACCTCTCGATCAACTTGGGTCTGAATGGTATTGATGGACTTTAAAACATCATTAAACTGCTTTTCAAGTTTATTGAGCCTTTTCTTTGTATTTGGGGTGAGGTGAGATTGAAAGTCATACTTAGAAATATCCTGACCGAGTTTGTTGAGTTCTGTTTTGAGTGAATCAATATTTTTGATTTTTTTGAAATCACTTTTTATTTTGTCCCAGTTTAATTTAGATTGTGGCATTTGGTAAACCTCTCTTTTAGATGTGTTGGTGACCTTTTACGAATGTGTGTTTAATATTAAAAGTTGTCAAGTCCACTTTTTGAAAGTAGTTATTATTTTATGAATCATTACACTTTAAACCCTCCAAAGGTGTGCTTAACCCTTTTAGCTGTTAAAAGGGCGGTCACTCTAGAGTCAATTTTACCGAACCAGTTTTGGATCGGTGGCGAATTGTCAGTTAAAGAGGGCCAGTTTTATTTATCGGATGTTTTTTACAAAACTAAACTGGTTGATGTAAATAATTTAGATTTTAATATAAAACCAAATAAAGCTTATTTTGCAGCGGTACGGGTCAAAAAAAATGACGTTATTGTTACTCCTTCCGGGTTTAAGCTAAAGTCCGTGGGTGAGATTAAAATTTTAGGTCAACGCCAGCACTTTGAGGGTGATTTTTATAACCCCAAGTGCCAACCAGAGCTTGTTAAAAAGTGGTCTGAGTTTTTATGGGAGGTGGAGAGTTTTTTTGTCACCCAGGGGTTCTTCAGAGCCCAAACCCCCACTTTAGTGTCCTGCCCGGGCCCAGAGCCCACAATTGACACCTTTCAAACGCAGTTTAACTATGGCCAGAGGGGGACTCTTTGCCATCTCCCCTCAAGCCCTGAGATTCACTTAAAAAAAATGTTGGCCTTTGGCGTGCACCAAGTGTTTGAGGTGAAGCCGAGCTTTAGAAATAACGAAATCACCCCGTGGCATGAGCCAGAGTTTAACATGCTCGAATGGTACCGAGCCTTTGGGGGGTTTGAGGATCTCTCTGATGATTTAGAGGGCCTCATCAACCATTTGATTCAAAAATTTTCTCCATGTGATGGCCATCAAACTATCCAGTCTTTTTCTCTAGAAGAGCTGTTTTCAAAAAATTGTGAGTTTTCGCTTCAACCCACAACCACCTTAGAGGAGCTTGTAACCCTTTGTGGTCAATTAAATATAGAGGTGGCCAATGACGATGAGTTTAACGATGTTTTTTTTCGCATTATGTTTGATAAAATAGAACCCTTTTTAAGCACTATAAAAGCCCCGGTTGTGATTTATAATTATCCACCAAGCTTGGCGGCACTTTCTAAATTAGATACCAAGGGTTGGGCCTCAAGGTTTGAGCTTTACTGGAAGGGGGTTGAGCTGGCCAACGCTTTTAACGAGCTTGTGGATGAAAAAGAACAAGAGAAGAGGTTGATCTTAGATAATTTAGAAAAATTAAAACTAAACAAGCCAGTGTCGCCCATAGATTTAGAGTTTCTTCAAGCGTTGCGCTCGGGGCTGCCCCCTACAGTAGGCATTGCCTTAGGCTTAGAGAGACTATTTGCTGTTATACATAATTTATCCTCAATATCTGAATTTAATTTATTTTCTTGGAGTTGGCGCATTAATAAATGAACTCATGGGTGAGAGGGGCAAACCTAAATAATGAGTCAAAGGCTCAAAGCTGCAGCTTAATTAAGTTAGCTTAAAAAACCCTTATCACGAGGGTCAAAAGTGTTACTGCCCAGTATGTCCCTTACATCTGTACGAAAGTTCAAACCAGATTTGTGCTGCTGTGGGAGTTGGTCGGTGAGCTCTGTGATTAAAAATTGAAAAACTCTTTTTTGCCAATCTCGCTCTTTACCATTGCATTGATCCATTGAAACAAACTGATCTACAGAGTAAGCCTTGCCCTCTACAGTCATTAAAACTAAAAACTGAAATCCGCTTTCAGTTTTAATGATGGCTGTTTTTACAGTACTTTTTAACGGGAGTGTTTTTAGGGTTTGGGCCATCCATTTGTGAGCAAATTCATTGACGTCATTTCTGGCTTCAAAATTTATACATTCAAAAGACATAAGCTCTGGCCCCCTTAGTTGTAACCTTTCTTTTAGATCGACATAATTAGGGGCTGTCTTAATGTGATAAATAAAAACTAGTCAGAGGGCTTACTTTGAAAAAGGCTGAGACGAATTAATCTGTGATTTTATTAATGGCTTCTTTAAGTTCTTTACCAACTTTAAAAAAAGGTAAGCGCTTTTCTTTGACCTTAATGACTTCGCCGGTTCTTGGGTTGCGGCCTTTGTAGGCGTCGTAGTCGCGGTTAACAAAGGATCCAAAACCTCGAATTTCTATTCGGTCATCTCTCATAAGTGCTTCAACAAGTGAGTCAAATATTGTGTTTACAACGGTTTCGGCTTTAACTCGGGTGACCCCTGTTTTTTCGGCAATCATATTAATTAGGTCGGCTTTAGTCATATAAATACCCTTTGTGGTAATAGTCGTAACGTGCTGAAACTACTCACATTGTAGCCAGGTCTAAGGCTTCGAGCTAGCGTTATTTTATAAAAATCATAAACTTCTGGCCCGTAATAAGGTCTATGTGCGGGAGGCTTTGTATTTACCTGTTGAGACTAATACTTTGCGGCATGCGTCAATGGTCTGAGTGACCATATTTTGAAGGTCAAAGAGGTTGGTCACTTTAGTTTGGGCTTGCTCGCCGATATCTGAGGCTTGAATTTGTCCGCTAAAAATTTTGATCATTAAATAAGCCAGAGTATTCTGATCTGCCGGCCGGATTAAAAACCCGTCCTTACTATCTTCAATAATGTTAGCAATGGGGCTGACCTCAGAGCCAATGACGACCTTTTTTTGAGCCATGGCCTCAAGCATATTAGATTCAAAACCTGTTGTACGAGAGCTGAGGTTTATGAAAATATCAGCGAGCGAAACATACTCGGGTATTTCTATATTTTTAATGGCTCCGGTAAAAATCACCTTGCTCCCTAAGGCGAGGCTGAGCATTTCAAATTCAATTTGTTTTTTAAGGGGTCCATTGCCAACAATAATGAGTCGAGAGTTGGGCTTTTTTATGGCGACTTTAGTAAAAGCTCCGAGTACGTTTTTAATCTCTTCTAGTTCGGTCATATCTGAAAAAATCACAGCAACATGAGCATTAATTGGGATTTTTAAATGCTCCTGGAGCTCATGGGACCCTTTTCTTTGAGAAAAGTCACCCAACTCAATACCATAGGGGATAATATAGGTTTTAAGCTCGGGGTAGAGGTAGTATCTCTCAAGTAAAATTCTTTGCTGAGGACTTGTAACAAAAACGCCATCGGCTGACTTTAAAAGTTTTCGATCCCGAGAATAGTAGGTGGTTATAAATTTATATAAAATCGCAACGCCGGTTCGTATAAGCCCCCCAAGGGACTCTTGAGCCATGCCCATGATGGCGAAAAGTTGTGACATTTGCGTGGCATCAGCATCAAGACTAAGCGCAAAGCCCAATGATTTTTTAAGCTTACCCAGGGACAGCCCACAACTATCAATACTGTGTATAATATGAAAAGGCTCTTTTTTATGAAGCTCTTTAACTTTTTTAAGGACAGCTTTTTCAAAGCTAGATGACTTTTGGGGGCTTGAGTTTAGAAAAAAAGCCTGCACACCCTCTTTTTGAATTTCGTATTTGTTTTGGGGGTGTTTCCAGGACAAGACGGTTACATTATGTCCTTTTTGGGCCATCCCCCGGGCTATGGGCCATAAAAATCCATGCTCTGCGGCTCGGGCTTGCATGGAGAATTTGCGTGAAACAATGCAAATATTTAATGATTCAGGCTGTGGCTTGCGGTTCCAAAACATATTCACATCATATACGGTAAAGGGAAAATTTTAAACTCTCGATATCAATTGCTGGACAATTTTTTTATTGGCCTCGGGCAAATCATAATTATGTACGTCGCTTAACTCAACCCATTTGAGATCATTGTGGTGAAGCGTTCGTGGTTCACCGGTCCAATATTGGACCTTGTAAATCATGAGCAAAATATTAACATCTCCATAGGTATGAGAAGAGGCTATGCAGAGCTCTTTTACTTCAGCAACGATCCCGAGCTCTTCATTGAGCTCTCGCTTTAATGCCATCTCTGGGCTCTCATGGGGCTCGATTTTACCCCCTGGAAACTCCCAAACCCCGGCAAAAGACGACCCCTCTGGCCTTTGGCCAAGTAAGACCCTGCTGTCTTTAAGCATCATTGCGGCAACAACGGGGATCCATGTGGGTCTTTTTTTGGGCAAGAGGGTCACAAGTCGTCCTTTTTGGCTTGCTCAGATATTTGACGAAAGAAAAAGGGACCTGAAAACACTAAGGCTGAGTAGACTTGTATTAAATCAGCCCCTAGGTTGAGACGCTCTTTGACGTCCTCATAGTTCATAACGCCACCGGCTGAGATGAGTAGCTTATTTTCTCTCTTGGGGCCCAAAATTTCAAGAGTTTGCTTAAGTACGCTTTTAGAGAGTTCGCTAAGGGGCTTTCCCGAAAGCCCCCCTTCAGTTAAAAATCCGATAAAGGGCCGTTTGACGGTGGTGTTGGTGAGGACCCAACCATCAAAGCCCAACTCTAAAGAGACCTTTAAAACAGTTGTGAGCTCATCATAAGAGAGGTCCGGACTTATTTTTAACAAAGTGGGTTTTGTTTTTTGTTGGCTTATGGGGAGGAGAAATTTTTTTATATTTTCAGGTAAAAGTAAGTCCCTAAGCCCTTGAGTGTTAGGGCTTGAAATATTAATAACAAACGCATCAACGTAGGGGGTTAGTTTTTGTATGCAGGTCAAATAGTCTTTGTGAGCTTCGGCATTTGGTGTGGTACGGTTTTTACCAATGTTAGCAAATATAGGAGTGGGGCGTTTTTTGGGGAGCTTCTTGAGTTGCTTAATAGCAAAATCCACTCCTTTAGAGGGAAAGCCCATTTTATTCCATAGGGCTTTTTGTTCAAAATTTCGATCTATAATTAGACCAGGGTTAGGTTTTTGGGGGAGAGGGGTGATGGTGCCGATTTCGATAAAACCACAGCCGAGTTTCCACCAAGGGGCCATTTGTTCGGCATTTTTATCTACACCACCAGCAATCCCCAGGGGGTTACAAAAATCAAGGCCCTGCCAATGGACAGGGCGCCACAGCGCTTTTTTTGTAGGTAAAAATAAATTTAAAACCTTAAGTGCGGGCGTACTGAGTGCATGAGCCGCAGAGGCTGGTAATAAAAGCCATGGTTTAAGGTTCATTATCAGGTTTGACCTCTAAGCTTCATAGCTTTTTCAAGTCTTTGTAGGGCCACGGACATGGCAGAGATTCTCATGTTTTGGTTTTTCTCTTTAGCAAAGTGCCAAACACTATCAAAGGAGGCATCCATAATTTTTTTGAGTTTATTTCGCACTTCTTCCTCTGTCCAGAAGAGCCAAACAAGGTCTTGGACCCATTCAAAGTAACTCACCACAACGCCGCCACCGTTAGCTAGTATGTCAGGGATGATCATTTTTCCATTTTCATACAATATGTTAGTTGCATTTGAAGATACGGGTCCGTTAGCCCCCTCAACAATTATGTCGGCTTTTATTTTGCCGGCATTCTCGGTGGTGATAACTCCATCAAGGGCACATGGGGCCAGTACATCCACTTTTAACTCCAGTAAATCCTCGTTGGTAATAGGCTCAGAGCTGGGGAAACCACTAATAAAACGATTTTCCTTTACGTAAGCCACAAGGTCTGGAAGGTTTAATCCATCAGCTTTAAAAATACCTCCAGAAACATCACTCACAGCAACAACTTTGCCTCCAAGATCCGCCGCTTCAATGGCCGCGTGCAGACCCACTTTACCAAAACCCTGTATAGCAATCGTAGCCGAAGAGATATTTTGGTCTCTTGTCGCCAAAGCCTTTTCAATGCAATAAACAACTCCAAGGCCGGTGGCAGATAAGCGCCCCATAGACCCTCCAATTTCAACAGGCTTTCCGGTGACAACGCCCGTTTGGCAATATCCATACTCTTTAGAGTAGGTATCTAAAATCCACGCCATAGTTTGAGAGTCCGTGCCCACATCAGGGGCAGGGATGTCTTTGTCGTGGCCAATAAAGGGGCCCAGCTCTGTAGCGAAACTTCTTGTTAATCTTTCAAGCTCACCTTGAGAGAGCTTATTAGGGTCGACGCATACGCCCCCTTTTGCCCCTCCCAGAGGTAACCCCAGCAAAGCATTTTTAAAAGTCATTAAACTGGCTAAGGCCGCGGACTCACTTAAATTAACGTGAGGATGATAACGTAAGCCCCCCTTAAAAGGCCCTAATGTTTGATTGTGCTGTACTCTGTAACCAGGGAAATTGAGGAGTTTACCATTGTCTGTTTTCAAAGGAACCGAGAGAATAATGGACCGTCGAGGGGTCTTAAGCCTCTCAAGAGCATTTGGATTTATATGAATTAATTGGCCTGCGGCTTCAACGGTCTTCATTACGTTTTTATAAAAGTGACCGCTTGTGATTGAGTTCATCGATGTGCTCCTTTACAATACTTTAGATGACTAAAAATAGGGATAAATCTTGAAATTGTCTACAAAAAATATGCTTTGAATTTAATTGTAGTTATCAAAGATGTTGGCGGTGGAGGAAAGGTGCCTCTTGACACTATATCCTGACACTGCATATTGACGCTGTGTTGATTTGCCTTGCTGAGTTGTGAATTGTTTGCTTAGGTTAAATATTATTTAGGAGGCTTTATATTGAATTCAACTGAGCTTAATCTCTATGCAAAGCAAATAAAACGCGATTTAAATCAGATTAATGGTCAAAAAGTAATGATCATCGGTGATTTAGGGGTAGATGAGTACATTTGGGGGGACGTAAAGCGTATTAGCCCAGAGGCCCCCGTCCCTGTCGTGGATGTTAATAAACAAGATGCTCGCCTTGGCCTGAGTGCTAATGTGGCCGCAAATGTGGTCAGCTTAGGGGGCGAAGCCCTCCTCGTGGGGGTTGTGGGTAATGATTCTGGCCTTGAAACTCTTTCAGGGTTGTTAAAGAAAAACAATGTCTCAACGGAGTACTTAATAAATGACTCGGAGCGCCCAACCACAAGAAAAATACGCATCATGGCGGCCGAACATCAACAGATTGTTCGTGTGGATTTTGAGAAAAAAAAGTTTCTCTCCGACAAAACAGCTCAACAACTCCTCTCGACAGTGAGAGAAAACATAGCCCAGACTGAAGTAGTTTTATTGCAAGACTATGCCAAGGGTGTTTTAAGTGAAAGTCTTTGCCAAGAGATTATTGCCCTTTGTAAAGCTCAAGGTAAAAAAGTACTGGTCGACCCTCATCGAAATACTCCCTTAAGTTATTATAAAGGCGCCGATTTATTTAAACCTAATAGTGACGAGTCTATTATCCTATCAGGTCTTCATTTTGATGAGCTGAGACAGCCTGAGGACATGATGCATAGAGTGGCTGAGGCTTTAAAATCTAAACTCAGCGGTGGTGATATTGTTATTACTATGGGCAAGAGGGGCGTTTTAATTTACTCAAACGGTGAGTTTTCTAATTTACCGACCTTTGCAAGAGATGTTTTTGACGTTACAGGGGCCGGAGATACAGTGATTGCGTCTTTGGCATTAGCCACAGCTGTTCAGTGGCCATTAGTGCAGGCCTGTGCTTTTGCTAATTTCACAGCAGGGATTGTGGTGAGCAAGGTAGGGTGTGTGCCCTGTGGTAGAAAAGAATTAGAGGCTTTTTTAGAGCCATTTACTAAAGAAAATTAAACTTAAGGTGTTTTAAAAAGTGGACGTTAATAAAGACGCATCAGTAAAAGTAGTTATTACAGCTATTGTGGGTAACTTCGTGGTGACGCTGGCTAAATTTGCCGGTTGGGCGATGAGCGGCAGCGCTTCTATGTTGGCAGAGGCCGTTCACTCCACGGCAGATACTTTAAATCAAATACTACTTTTTGTGGGGATTAAGCACTCTCAAGAGGGGCCCTCTAAGATCTTTCCGTGGGGCATGGGGCAGGCGAGGTATGTTTGGAACTTAGTCTCGGCGGTGGGAATCTTTTTTATTGGTTTTGGTGTGACCGTTTACCACGGGATCTCGTCTCTTTTATTGGGGCATGAATACGAGGGGTCTGACTATTTAACACTCAGTATTTTAATATTAGTATTTGCCTTTGTTGTTGAGGGATATGCATTACTGGTGGCGGTAAGGGCTGTAAATATACAGCGCGAAAAAATGCCTTTTTTTGAATTTTTAAAGCAAAGTGATGACCCCACAACAGTTGGTGTTTTATTTGAAGATAGCATTGCTGTGTTTGGTGTTTTTGTGGCCATAACAAGTATATCTTTATCGAAAGCATTGCATAGTAATGTGCCCGATGCCATAGGGTCCATTATCATTGGGGTTTTGTTAGGGGTCATGGCCCTCTTTTTGGCCCGCCTTAATGGTATGCTTCTCTTGGGGCTATCAGCTCATAAAAGCAAAGAAGAGGAGATAAAAAAGTTTATAGAGTCCTTTTCTTATGTTGAACGTATTGCAAAAATGAAAACTGTCGTTCTGGGGTCGGGCCAACTGCATTTAGCCGTTGAGATTGAATTTCATGGGGAGCACTTGGTCAACCCGGTACAAATAAAAAAAGACGCCGACAGTATTAGAAGGGGCCGAGACCCGGCGCCTGTACTTGTTGAGACCGCAGAGCGTATGGTGCGTATAATTGGCGAAAAAATTAACGAATTTGAAAGACAAATCAAAACTCGGTTTCCTGACGTGCAAACCATAGAGCTAGAGCTGCACTGAGCTTTAGGCCCCCCCCCTACATTAAGACCCCATTTTTAGTGTCAAAGCCCTGTTTGGCTTATGTAAATAGGGCTTTGAGCCCAATTAGGTGTGTAAAAATTAGAACAAGGGTTGTTATTTTAATGGCGAGCTTTTATATATATATTCTTTAATATTTTCTACGTAGATATAAAAAGTCTACTTAATGCCAAGCCGTAAGGATTTATAATGATTAGTGCCTCAAATGTGAGTTTAAGCTTTGGCGGGCAAAAGCTTTTTGAAGATGTGAATGTTAAATTTACTCCAGGCAATTGCTATGGCCTTATCGGGGCCAACGGAGCCGGTAAGTCGACATTTTTAAAAGTTCTATCTAAAGAAATAGACCCTAATAGCGGTGAAGTTAACATGCCCCGCAAGTTACGACTCTCTATGCTTAAACAAGATCACTTCGCTTATGATGAGTGCGAAGTATTAAAGACAGTGATGATGGGCAATGAGAGGCTTTTTAATATAATAAAGCTCAAAGATGAGCTTTATGCCAAGCCAGATTTTTCTGAAGAAGACGGCATTAAGGCCTCTGATTTAGAGGCCGAGTTTGCTGAAATGGATGGATGGGAAGCTGAAAGCGAAGCGGGGATATTATTGGCGGGCCTTGGAGTCTCTGCTGAGTATAATGAAAAGTTAATGAAAGAGCTCACCGGAGCTCAAAAAGTTAAAGTATTATTAGCTCAAGCTCTCTTTGGGCAGCCTGATATTTTACTTTTAGATGAGCCGACAAACCATTTAGATATTTATGCTATAAATTGGTTAGAAGAGTTTTTACTTAATTTTGAAAACACAGTTATAGTTGTCTCACATGATCGACATTTTATGAATAAAGTCTGTACCTATATTGCTGACATTGATTTTGGTAAAATCACTACCTATGCAGGAAACTATGATTTTTGGCGACACTCTAGTGATTTGGCACTCAAACTTCGAGGGGATCAAAGTAAAAAAACAGCCGATAAGGCTGAGGAGTTAAAAAAATTCATTCAACGTTTTAGCGCGAATGCCTCTAAATCTAAGCAAGCCACCTCAAGGCAAAAGCAGCTTGAAAAACTAAATATTGAAGACATTCCCGTCTCAACTCGCCGTTACCCCTTTGTTGGCTTTGAATCTAAAAGAGAGGCCGGTAATGATTTATTAATGGTTAAAGGGATTAGTAAAAGTATTGAAGGAAAACCTATATTAAAAGACATTAGTTTTAACCTCCAGCGTGGTGATAAAGTCGTGTTACTTGGTGGTAATGATGTGTCTAAAACAACGCTGTTACAAATTTTAATGGGCGAGATTGAACCTGATGAGGGCTCCTTTTCATGGGGAGTGACCACAACGCAAAGTTATTTCCCGAAAGATAACACGAAGTACTTTGAGAGCTCAGAGTTGTCATTAATTGATTGGTTAAGGCAATACTCTGAGGACAAGGATGAATCTTTTATACGAGGCTTTTTGGGTAAAATGCTTTTTAGTAAAGATGATGCTTTGAAAAAGACAAATGTTCTCTCTGGTGGGGAGAGGGTGCGGTGTATGCTATCTAAGCTTATGCTTTCAAAAGCCAACGTATTGCTTTTAGATGACCCCATTGGGCATTTAGACCTAGAGAGTGTTACGGCTGTTAACGAGGGCGTTAGGCGCTTTACAGGGACGGTGATATTTACATCTCATGATCACGAGTTTATGCAAACTGTTGCAAACAGGGTTATTGAAATTGATGTGGGCCTTAAGAATGATAAAAAAACCACTTATGATGAGTATATTGCCTCTGTAAGCCACTGAGACCATTTAAAGGCTTAGAAGGGGCTTTTAAGGTTATCGTTTTTTCAATACCAGGGCATTATTTGTGTAAGAATTCACGTTTTGTGGTAAGAAAAGCTCTAGCTTATTACTCGGAGAGACCAGCCTTTGGAAAAACCTAATTTTTACGACTTTAATTTGTCCTCATTGTCCGATTTTTTGGTCGAGGGCGGGCACAAAAAATTTCGTGCTCAACAGTTATTTAGGTGGGTTTATGGCTTAAGGGTCACTGACCCTGAAAGCATGACAAATCTTTCAAAAGAATTTAGAAAAGACATACCACTATTATTTGATTTTATTTTACCAAAAAAAACATCAGAACTAGTCAGTGAAGATACAACCCGAAAATATTTATTTGATATGGGTGGGGGCTTGAGTGTTGAGACGGTTCTGATCCCGTCAAAAGGGCGTTATACACTGTGTGTATCTTCAGAGGTGGGTTGTAATTTAGCTTGTAAATTTTGTTTTACAGGTAAGCAAAAACTTTTAAAGAGACTTTCTGTGAGCGAAATAGTGGGACAATATTTACAGGTGAGAGATTCTTTGCCCGAGGATATTAGAATTTCTAATATTGTTTTTATGGGCATGGGAGAGCCTTTAGATAATTGCCAGGCGGTGTTTCCGGCAATTGATATTTTTCATGACTCTTGGGGGATTAATCTTTCGCGTAAAAAAATAACAGTATCTACTTCGGGGCTTGTGGACCGCATCCCTAAGATTATAAACTCAGGGACACGTTTGGCGGTGAGCTTAAATGGCTCGAACGATCAGGTTCGCTCTGGGATTATGCCGATAAATAAAAAATGGAATATTGAAAAACTCATGGGGGCCTGCCAAGAGCACTATAGGCAATCCAAGGATAGAATTACTTTTGAATATGTTTTATTAAGTGGAGTCACAGATTCTTTGGAGCACGCTAAGGAATTACACAGAATTACTAGATCTGTGCCGAGTAAAATTAATATTATCCCCTTTAATGAGCACCCCCAGTCAGATTATAAGCGCCCCTCCGAGTCGCAAATAGATCGTTTTCAAAAGGAGATGATGCGTTTGGGCTCGCACGTACTGCGGCGAAAAACAATGGGGCGCGATATTTACGCCGCCTGTGGTCAGTTAAATTCATTAGCAAAAGATCATCCTGGTAAAATGTCAGTTCTGTGATATAAAAAAATTATAAATCTAAAACATCTTTAATAAGGGGTCTTTCGTGGCTGAAATTTTAGTTGTAGGCAGTGTTGGGTATGATTCAATAACAACCCCTTCAGGGCACAAGGACAATCTTTTAGGTGGGTCTGCAAATTATTTTTCTTTAGCGGCCAGTAAGTACTCAAAAGTTAATGTTGTCGGTGTTGTCGGAGATGATTATAAAAAGAAAGACATTGAACTATTAACAAGCCGAAATGTTTGTGTCTCCGGCTTACAAACCCT
This sequence comes from Pseudobdellovibrionaceae bacterium, assembly GCA_030591685.1. Classification (GTDB taxonomy): domain Bacteria; phylum Bdellovibrionota; class Bdellovibrionia; order Bdellovibrionales; family UBA1609; genus JAUVAX01. Next base: position 12,814 of record JAUVAX010000042.1, read on the forward strand.
TGAAGGTGAAACTTTTCGCTGGACTGGTAAGTATGAAAATGACATGAACGAGGCCATTACCTTAGATACCCAGCTTAATGTTTTTCAGCATTTTAATCCTCAAATCCCAGATCAGTATAAAAATTCAGGCTACGTTTTTTTAGCAAACATTGATCCTGTTTTACAAATGCAGGTTTTAGGTCAAGTTGAAAAGCCTAAACTTGTTGGCGTAGATACTATGAATTTTTGGATAGAGTCAAAGCTTGATGACCTTAAGAAAGTCCTAAGCAAAGTTGACGTACTGTTGATTAACGAAGGTGAGGCTCGAGAATTAACCGGTCTATGGAACGGCATTGGGGCCGCAAAAGTCTTAAGTGAAATGGGCCCTCGTGCCATTGTTATTAAGCGAGGAGAGTATGGGTTTGTTTTATACATGGACGGTCAGTATTTTATTTTACCGGCCTTTCCTGTAGAGAAGGTTATTGACCCCACAGGGGCTGGTGATACTTTTGCGGGAGGATTTTTTGGTTACCTATCAAAAGTTGATGGTGATTTTGAAATGGCACACTTAAAGCAAGCCTGTGTGCACGGATGTATATTAGCCTCATATACGGTCCAGGACTTTGGTGTAAACCCTCTTATTGATTTAAGTTGGAAAGATTTAGAGGCTCGCCAAAGTGAGTACTCTCAAGTTATTTCTTACCGATAAGGCTGGCCCAAGGCCTTGAGGCCGCGACAAAAGTCAAGATCACAGAACCCTTATTTGCAAATATATCTGTAAATTTAAGCACTTAACTTAATGCTCCATAAATGCGCTGCCGATAGAGTAAGTGCTTATGAAAAAAAAGAAACCCGGTGATTTAGCCGATGATATTTTAGATGATCTTTTAAGTGGTGAATCCAGTATGGATGAACTTACAGGCAGCGGTTTGATTTTGACCGATGACAATGATGATAAAACGTTACAACTCACTGATGAGCAGATTTCAGGCGTGATATCTCCTGAGTCACTACCGGAAGAGGGCCCACAAATTTTCGGGGCTGCAAGCAAGACAGAGCCACTGATAAAAAAAGGTGAAACCGTAGAGTCATTGGCCGGCCCAAGGGATGGTAAGACATTATCTGAGAAGGTTAAGACAAGTGTTGGTCGTTTTTTTCCATCAAAGTCACCAGTTGTAGGTGTTGGAGATGTCGCATCAGCAGGGCATATTTCATTAGCTCAGTCAGAGCATTTAAGGGTCGCACAAAATAGAATTATTGAGTTAGAGTCTCGGATACAGACTCTTCGGAGCAATAATGATAGTCTGCTCGCAGCCGGCGAAATTATGAAAAAAAGGGCTGACGATTTGACTGAAAAGTATGAGAACGCGGGCAAGGAGCTAAAATCTCAGAAAAAAATAGTTCTTAATGAGCAAAAAATATCGCAGGCTCACTCTCAAAAAAAGGATCGTGAATTTTTAAATCTTAAACAGAGTCTTGATGAGTCTGAAGCTCGCCTATCGGCAAATATGCACAAAATAAGAGTTCGAGAAAAAGAATTAGAAAACCGCCTAGAGCTAGTTAAAATGGAAAGTGCAGCCTTAATTCAGAATAAAAATGAAATCATTTTAGACTTGAAAAGATCAATGGACCAGCTCAATATAGAGCTGGATAATTATAGAGCCAAAGGACAGGAGCTGAACGCTCAAATTGATAACAAGCAAGAAGTATTAAGAAGAACAATTAGGACGCTTAGAATTGCTCTTGTTATGTTAGAGGGTGATGAGAGCGTTGATGAGAGTCAAAAGAACACCGGTTGAAAGTCCTAAATTTATGAAAAAAATTAAATTAATAGTCAGTGATTTACATTTAGGCGTTGGCCGAAGCTTAAAAGGCGGTCGAATCAACATCCTTGAAGAATTTTACTTTGATGAAAAATACATTGAATTCTTACATTATTATACAAATGGTAAATTTGAAAACTATGAAGTCGAACTAATATTAAATGGCGATATTTTAAATTTATTGCAAGTCGACTATAAAGAATTTTTTTTAACAGTGATCACTGAAGAAATATCCCTTGCAAAGACTAAAAGAATAATAGAGGGGCATACGAGTTTTTTTAAAGCCCTTAAGGATTTTGCTCAAAAAGAGGGTAATAGCATAACGTATATAGTTGGCAACCATGATCAGGGGGTTTTATGGCCTAAGGTGAGGGCCTGCTTAAATGATGCCGCAGGGACAAACATACGGTTTAAGAATATAGTACATTATTTTGATGGTGTGCATGTCGAACACGGTCATATGCATGAATCTGCTAATCGATTAAACCCCAAAAAGTTTTTTTTAAAAAAGAACATCCCAGAGCCTATATTAAATTTACCATTTGGGTCACATTTTTTTTTAGAATTTGTTATGCGGCTCAAGCAGGAGTATCCCCATATTGACAAAGTCCGGCCATTTTTTAAAATGGTTCATTGGACTTTGGTTAATGAAACCTTTTTTGCGATTCGGTCAATATGGGGGTTAACTAAGTATTTACTTAAATCTATATTTGTTCAAGACCCAAGGGTTGAATGGCCTTTAAAACGTTTACTGGCTGTTATTTTTGAGAGTGCTGTGTTTCCAGATCTTAGTGAGTCTGCCAGAAGAATACTTCAGGATGAAAGAATTCATACAGTAGTTTTTGGCCATACACATGTGTACCAGTATAGGCAGTGGGGAGAAGAAAAGGAATACTTTAACACGGGGACATGGACAGATTTAACCTCTCTTGACATATCTTCACTTGGAAAAATAACGAAGTTGATTTATGTGTTATTAGAGTATCCTGAAGAAGACGGGGCTCGGCCGGTGGGACGACTTAAAGAGTGGCATGGATACCACCGTATTGAAGAGGATGTATCAATCATATGATTTCATTATTTCATCAACCTGAGATGAGCCTTAAGAGCGAGTCAGACAGATTGAAGGCGGCTTATGAGAGGCTTGTGTCTAGAAGTGACCTAGGGTTTATTAATTTACTCAAGGAGAAATCGCCATTAGACCCGAGTATAGATCGTGCTAAAAAACTAAAACCCAATGTAAAGACATTGTGTGTTGTTGGCATTGGTGGGAGTCACTTAGGTATAGAAGTGATTTATCAGGCGTTTAAATTAACCTCTGATATTGAAATTATATTTTTTGATAATGTAGACCCCGTGGTGTTTGAGAGAAAGATTAATAACCTTCTTGATTTAAGCACGACTCATTGGTTAGTCATCTCTAAGAGTGGAAAGACAATTGAAACGTTAACGCTGACAAACTTTATTGAGCAAGGTCTGAGGCTTAAGGGGCAAAGCCTTAGTCCTTTAAGCGCAACTGTGATTACCGAGTTAAAGCCCAGCCCTCTTTATGATTGGGCTTACAGTAAGGGCATCCCGATTTTAGCGTTACCTGTAGATTTGGGGGGTAGGTTTTCAGTACTCTCTGCTGTGGGTATGTTTCCGGTTAGTTTAATGGGTTTTGACGCTGAGAGGTTTTTAGTGGGAGCTCGTGGGGCACTTGATGAAAAGAATTTAGTTACCCAGCTTGCAACGATATTTATACATAGTTTTTCTGATAAAAAATGGATTACAATGTTTTGGAGCTACTCAGATCGCTTAGAGCGGTTTGGGTTTTGGTTGCAGCAGCTTTGGTCTGAATCACTAGCAAAAGGGGTTACTTGTGCCGGTGGGGCCCCAGGGCGTGTGAGTACGCCGGTAGCATGCCGAGGAGCTAATGATCAACACTCAGTATTACAACAAGTTATTGAGGGAGCGAGTGACAAGTTATTAGTATTTACTAAAATTGCAGAGGATAGGAAGTATGGAGGAGCACTACAGACTTCGATGTTTTCAGGATTAAATTTAATGAATGATAAGACCATGGGCGAGCTTCTTTTTGCGGAGTGTGATGCAACTATAAAATCGGTTGAAGAATCAGGAGTTCCTTGTGTGGGCATCGAGCTAGAGGATTTATCGGAGGAAAGTCTAGGGACTCTTTTTATGACATTTCAACTGGTTATTGGGGTCTTAGGAGAGTATTTAGGTATAGATGCTTACAATCAGCCAGGGGTTGAGAGAAGTAAGGTCCTAACCTCAGAGTTCTTATCTAATTAGACTTGTCAGTTAACCTAGGATTCATTAAAATATGTCTATGTCTAATTTTGATGATGAAGATACAAATAATCTAGATAAAACAAGTGTTATGACAAGTGATACTTTTAAAGTGCGAATTGCTCAAGCCGGCAAAGCACCTCCTTGTTTAGTTTTACTCGTTGGTCCTGCTAATGAAGTTGGCCGTCAATGGCCCATCGAAGATACGGATCGAATTATTGGTCGGTCAATAAATGCTCATGTAAGTATTGAAGATAAGAGTGTTAGTAAATCACATGCTAAAATTTTAATGATGGGTGGGGATGTTTCAATTATAGACCTGGAGTCTACGAATAAGACCATTATTAATAGCAAAACTTTAAAACCATTAGTTTCGCATACTTTGAAGAATAATGATCAAATAAAAATGGGAAATATTATATTTAAATTTTTAGAGCAGGGAAATATTGAAACCTTTTCTGTGGCTCAAACTTTTGATCGTACTTTATTGGACCCATTAACTAAAATTAATAATAAAGGTGCCTTAATGGCGCAAGGGCCGGACTGCTTTAAAAAAGCGTCAATATTAGGTGTTCCATTCTCGATTATAGCGTTTGATATAGACTTTTTTACAAAAGTTAATTCAGATCATGGCCACCCTGGGGGCGATTATGTCTTACAAGAATTAACAAAAGTAATTAAAGAGAAGTTAATTCGCGAAAATGATTACTTCGCTAGGTCTGGCGGGGAAGAATTTACGTTATTGCTTTTGGGTGGAGATTTAGAGCAGGCTCAAGATGTTGGCGAAAGGCTCCGTAAGACAATTGAAGAGCATGAATTTAGTTTTGAAGGTGTTCGAGTGCCAATAACCATTTCAGTGGGGCTATCTACAAAGAAAGATTCAGATAAAAATTGGAATGATATAAATAGTCGAGCAGACCAGGCTTTGTATAAGTCTAAAAACAATGGTCGCAATAAGGTTACTGTTCTAGAGTAGTCGTCGTCAGGTAAAATATATAGAGAGAGTTTGCGATACTAAAAGCGCATTAAAAAAATGCCTACATTGGTGGCATTGTTGCACTAGCGAACAGTCTATGGTCAGTTTGCTACTGGTCGAAGGTCCCAGTTGTTAGGGAGTTTTAGTGTAGAGTCAGTTACTCACGAACTAATTAGTGACACATTTGTGGTGGCATTTTGATTTTTTTAATTGGCTTACTCTTTGCTAAGTAAGAGGTGTAGGGGCGGGTCGAATCAACCGCTCAAACAAGAAGACTCAGCTGATCTAATAAAAAAAATAAATCACTCATTAATCTTAAAGTAAAGGGGATGCACATGCAGTCAGTATTGCCGTATACCGTTTCGAGGGAGGCGTATTCAGAAATGAAGGACGTTCTTTTGGTAGATCATGTAAAGGCTGGTGATAGGGAGGCCTATACAGAGTTAGTTCGGAGGCACGAAAAGGTGCTTCTAAGAGTAATAGTTAAAATGACCAAGGATTTAGTGTTATCTGAGGATGTTGTTCAGGAGGCCTTGCTTAAGGCTTATGTAAAAATTCATTTATTCAGGGGGCAGTCGTCTTTTAAGTCATGGGCTATTAAAATTGCGATTAATACAGCAAAAAACAAACTAAGATCAAAAAAGAGAATAATGTTAGATATTGAAAACGTTCCTTTGTCGGTGCCTTCAAAGGTTGAGAATATAGTTTTCCATGACACTGTTAAGGGTCTTGTACGGGAATTAGTGGAGACTTTACCGGATAAGCAAAAAAGGGCACTTGTGTTGAGGATGTTTAACGATTTGACGTTTAAGGAAATTGCACAGTTGATGAACTGCCCTTATGATACGGCGAAGGCTAATTATAGGCATGCGTTGTTGAAGTTGAGGGGGAGGATGAGGTTTAATAAAAACTTCAAGGGGTGGGAGGATCTCACGGCCTAGCCACCCGATGCGCCTCCGCACAAAGAGGGACCACAAAGAGGGACCACAAAGAGGGACGGAGCCACCCCAAGCCTTTGCGCCCAAGTTGCCGACATGAACTGAA
>JAUVAX010000049.1 GCA_030591685.1 Pseudobdellovibrionaceae bacterium
GAAAGAGCCCGTGGCTCTTTCAGCGTAGTAAGTCAGCCACGATGGCTGACTTAGTGACCGAACCGGCATCCCGCAAGGAGCGACCAGTATGGGAGCAACTGAAAGGGAAGTCCCATCACCCGCTCCAATTAATTTCAAGTTTCTAAGTACAAGTTGTTAAAAGCGGCATGGCAGGAAATTAAAACGGCAGTAATACCGCAGCTTTACTAAGTGGGCCTATGTCTATCTACGGCAAGTAACTTACGAGAAAGAAAGAAAACCACAATCCAAAAGGCTGACCTCACTGTCATTGCACCAATGGTTCGCATTTCGTACTCAGCCCCCGCGAGAACTATTACAGCAAAAGCCAAAAAGACTAACACTGTTAATAGTGCTAGAATTTTTGCAATCATCACTCCCCAGTTTTTTTTGAAAAAAAATACCTAGCCCAGAAAGTATATAGAAAAACCCAGCTATAAAGTTAAAGTATAAAACAAAGGGGACATACTTACCTGCAAATTGCACACCCGCCTCTCCTCCAAAAAGAGCAAAGCTGGCAGACTTTACAGTCATTAAACCAAAGGCCACGGCCATTAAACTGATTGCTATAATAACAATACTGCTTTTACCTAATTTTTCTTTCATAAAGACGCCTTTTTAAAATAATTACTTAAATACAGATCTAGCTTTCCGATTGTAGTAAATAACTTTAGAGCAATAACTTCGTTAAAATAATTTAGTCCAATTATTTGCAGTGAACTTTTGTCATAAGACTCTTGTGACTTGACATAATCAAGCGTTGATATCTTTCCGTTTTTAAACCTCTTTCTCTCAACTTTAAGTATTTTTTGTTGTTGGTTTCTGATTTTTTTTAAATAAGTTATTTGTTCTAAATTAGATTTAATCATATCTACGATCTCACTAAATCCATTTCTAAGTTTTAAGCTTGCTTGTTTTTCCCTAAGTATGGCCTGTCTTTTTTGGCTTAATGCCCTACCCAGATTATTTGAGTTTTTACTACTATCAACATCAAAAGCCCAGCTAACCCCCGCGTACACTTCATATTTATCTTGTGAGTTTTCCTCTATTGATTCATTAAAACCCGAGCCTCTCCCAAAACTTTTAGCTGAAAGAAATAAATCCACTTTTGACTTTGTTGCCTCTTTCTCAATCTCAAGCAAACTATTGGACAGCTCCATATTACTCTGAAATTGCGAGTGAACAAGACCACTTTCTATAAGCCCCTCGACCTCACCGTCACTCATATTAAGTAGCGAGTCAGTAATCATCATTTTTTCAACGGAGACAGCAATTAAGCCGTCTTCTTCTATGAGGGTTTTCAGTTTATTTTGTTCAATATCTATTTTTGAAATTATATCCTTTACACTTTTTTCTCGATTTATCACCTCAACCCCTGAAGTCAATAATTCAGCGTTACTTATAATGCCCGATCTTTTTTTAACCCGATTAAATTTATGTAGGGATTTAAATCGAGCAACAGAGCTTTGAGCAATCTCCTTTTCCTGCATTAATTTTACAATACTCCAGTAAACACCTATGGACTCACTTATTAATTTATGCTTTTCATTTTTGGTCTTAAGTTTGAGTCCATCATTTTGCCTAGAAGCTGCTGCTTTTTTAAAATGGTACTCTCTACTACGAAAGTTTCGCAAAAGTGGGACAACAATTGAGGCTCTATAAACACTGTCCATTGCATCTAGGGAGAATTGAGTATTACTCGGAGTTGTTCCAAGCTCTTTATCCTCAAAACCAAAACCTAAGCCAAACTTAAAACCATAAGGTGTCATCTTTTCATAATCAACAGAAAGCCCATACCCCTCTTTTTTTGAATCCAAAGAGATGGGTGGATTTGGGTAGTTTTTAGAAGAGTACTTAAAAAATTTAGTAGAAACTTTACCATCTAATATTCCATCAACACCATTTACTAAATAATCCGATTGCTTGATGTTTTCATCTTGGATTTTGTATTCATTAGATTTTTTTAACTTATTAACAATTTTAGAAATTGTTAATAGATCTTTAGCATAAACCATATTACTCAGTGGTGAGCCTAAGATAATGCTAAAAATAATTAGCAAAGTCGTTTTTTTCATTTTAACACCTCTTTTTTTTGAAATTTTCTACCTATATCGTTACCTACTAAATACAGGGTTGGCATCAATAAAAGAACAACTGTTGTGCCTACAAATAAACCATAGAGAATAGCCAACGAGAGTGGTGAAAGGAGAGAATCATACCCACCAATAGCATAGGCCGTAGGCGCAACAGCCAGCATTGTACTGATTGTAGTCAACGAAATGGGCCTTAATCGCTCAACAGCTCCTCTAATAAGCACGTCTCTTGAAAAGCCACCGTTGTCCCTCATAAGTTGGCTAACGTGATCAACAAGGACAATTGAGTCGTTGATGATAATGCCCGACAGCCCAATTAACCCAATCCCTGCAAACATAGAAATGGGTAAATCATGTAGATAGAAGGATAAGAATATACCAACAACTCCAAATGGTATGACAGACAAAATCAAAAACGGCTTAGCATAGGAGTTAAACATTATGCTCAAGATAAAGAAAATACCAATTACAGATAAACCAGCTGCCATTTTTAGGCCTGAGAAAATCTTAGCCTCTTCTATTGGTCGCCCACTAATGGTATATTTAATCCCCTTATCTTTATTAAATTTATTTTTAAATACATCCAACATTTCGACTGCTGTAATCTTTGCGGGGTCAATGTTTCCTGTAACTGATGTTGAACGAAAACCGTTATAATGCTTAATGTCTGCATACGAAGGCCGGTGCTCATAATCAATCATAGTATTTAGTTTTATTAACTGACCACGCTTGTTAGCAATCGGAAGCTTAGAGATAAAATCAAAATCCCCCCTAGATTTTTTATCCAGCCTTAATCTAAAGTCATATGACTTATTAATTGATGAATAATCTGTAACAACCTGTCCATCAAAAGCTATCCTAAGAGTTCTAATTATGTCTACAGGTGTTAAACCCGCCTGGGCGACTTTCTTATAGTTTAATTTTAAATTTATTTCATCTTTACCTAAGACATAGTCATCTTTAATGTCTGAAAGTCCCTTAATTGTTTTTAAAAAATTAATGACACTATCTGATGCTTTTTTTCTTTTATCATTATGGTTTGAAGAGACTATAATTTCAAAAGGTTCACCCAAGGGGGGACCAATCCTCATTAGGTCAAACTCTAAGTCATAACCTTTAGATCTAAATTCACTTAAGTTCTTTGTTTTAATTTCTCTAATTAACTCCTTTGCCGTGCGATCACGCTCACTGTAGGGAGATAAATATACAAGAAAAGTAACTAAATTTTCCTCAGTACCTGTGCTCGTCAAAGAACTCAAACTATGCGTACCAAGCCTTGCTGTATACCCAACCAGTTCATTTTTATTTAAACCTTCAATGCTCTTTTCAATTTTTTGGATAATAGTTTCTACTTTCTCAGGGGCAAAACCTTTTTCTAGTGTGACTTTGATAGAAAACCCCTCAGAGGCATCTTGTGGAAATGAATCCTTACGAACCTTTGTAGCACCTACAAATACACTAAAAACAAATAACAGCATAAAACCAAAGACAACCAAATAACGGTATTCCAAAATTTTGATTAAAGTGCTCTTATAGAGGGACTCCCAATAAAGCACCACTTTGCTTTTTTTGTAGGCGCCTTTTTTTATGGATCCATGAGCTAAATGAGCTGGCAATAATAAGTAACAATCAATAAGTGACACAAATAGTGCGATCATTACAACTGCTGGCATTTGCCATATAAATTTACCGGGCAACCCCCCTAAAGAAAGAAGCGGCAGAAAGGCCGTTATTGTCGTTAACGAGGCTGCTAAAATAGGGCGCCATAACCTACCCACAGCATTGCTTGCTGCCTCAGCAGGGGATTGGCCTTTTTCGATATTTATATCAAAACGTTCACTAATTACCATCGCGTCATCTACGATCATCCCTAAAACAATAACAAAAGCACCCATTGAAACTGAATTTAGAGTCATCCCCATAGGAACAAATAAAATCATACTACCAAAAATTGTAAAAGGGACACCAAAAGCAGTCCAGAAGGCTGGCTTGGCTCCTAAAAAATAAAACAACAACAATAGTACTAATACAAAGCCAATTAGGCCGTTGTTTTTTAATAATGTAAATTTGCTGCGAGCTTTATCTGAAATATCATTATTTAACTTATAACTTACGTTCTGAGGGAGCTCTACTCCTTGAAGCAATAGTTTGATTTTGTCGGACACTTTTAATTGATCAACACCACTACGAATGGCAACGAGTATGGTTGCGCCCCTGGCCCCATTATTACGTACAATAAGCTTTTCATCCTTGGGTCGATAAATAATTTTGGCAACATCTCTCAAATAAACGCCTTGCCCATCTGGTGACATCCTAATGACTGTATTTAAAACGTCTTCGGCTTTTTCAAATTTATTAAATGAAACTATCTTTTTTCGAGCAATGAGTGAATCTAATGTTCCACCAGTCCCAACTTGATTTCTTGAATTAATCGCATAGTAGACAGAGTTTAAATCAATATCTTTTTCAAAAGCTTTTTTTGCATCCACTTCAATATGAATTTCTTCATCTGGTAGCCCTACAGCTGTCACACTATTTACACCAGATATCTTCCGAAGGTCCCTTTCAATTTTAGGGAGTACGTTTTTCAATAAATCATAGTGGCCTGAAAATGCGATCTCCATAATAGGCCGATCTTCGGTTGTCACACTGGTAATTACTGGTTGCCCTTCTATGTCTAATGGAAAGTTATCAATTTTATCTACCTCAGATTGCACATCAGATAATAAATCCCTAAATTGAGAATTATTAAGGTTATCGTCTGCAAAAATAGTAATTCTAGAAACACTTTCAATTGAACTAGATCTATATTCTTTAATATTACCAATTTCAGCTATTTTATCTTCGATGCTTCCGGTGATGTTTAGCTCTACGTCTTTAGCTGAAGCTCCAGGATATTTAGTTACTATTACAATTTGGTTCATTGAGACCCCTGGGAAAGCCTCCTTAGGTACTTTATAAATAAAATACGCACCCAGAATAAAATTTAGAGCCAAAATAAAATTTACTAAAATTGGTCTTTTAATAAAATATAGTGTCACCTGCTTCATACTCTTCCTCGCCTAGTCATTTTTAAGCCCTTTGATTACAATGTGAACTCTTAACTGGATGGCTTTGTCGGTCATTAGTGTTTTACTGACTGTCGCTATCCCTAATTCAAATACTTTATTAACACCTAATCGCTTTAAAACCTCTGGTATTAAATTAGACAACCCGATGCTCCCTGCAATTTGAGTGAGTAACAGGGGCACAGGGGCCTTTATTATTAACCCCTTCTTTTGGCACCCTTTAATTGTTTTTGCTAGTATCGAGAAGTGCCGCCTCATTTTTACACGTGCAAACTTTTGAACCGCTTTTTCTCCATTTAAAATATCATTTAATAGCACAAGAACCAGGTGCCGATTATCCCTAGCGAACTTAGCCATTAACAGAAGCTGATGTTCTAACCCCTCAAGGGTTATTTCTTTTTCTGTTAATTGAAAATCTGATAAAAAGTCCTCATAAATTTCATCAAGTATTTTTTCAATAAATTTATCCTTATTTCCAAAATAGTAATTAAACATGCCCAGGTTTACTTTCGCAGCATTACAAACCTCTCGGATGCTGAGCTTTGAGGCGCCTTTTTTTATGAGTAACTTGCGTCCCTCGACGAGTAGTTTTTTATCTGTATTGGTAGACTTTCTAGACATATATCCTCATGCTAACTTATTATACATATGTGTAATTATACGTATGTATAGTAATTAAATCAACAACTATATTTTGATTATCAACATGAAACAAATAGCGACACCAACCCTGCCAACGCCGGCTTTAGCCTCTTTTTATAGAGGAAAGAGCCCCTAGCAACCCTAAAGTCTGTCACGCAAAGCTTAAATGATGCTAAAAAACCGTGGGAGTAAAAAAACTTAGATTTTAACTTACATACTGTAAAAACACCTACTACTGGCTAAAAAAGGCAACTGTACCAGTAGGCCTGAACCGTTACAGATGAATGTGCCCGTTGCTCATAGAGGCAGACTTACTGAGCCAAGGCCTATTGACATACATTTAATATATTACCATTATATATTATGATTTTAAAAAATATTTTAATTCTCTTTCTAAGTTTGTCTCTAGTTAATAACTCCTTCGCCTTTTCAGGCGAGCACTCACAGAGTATTAAGACCATCGAAGACATTAAAAAAACCTACCCTAATGCCGAAATTAAAACCGTATCTTTAAATACATTCAATAAATTTAAAACTAAGCTTGCAAATAATAACTTAATCGATGAAACCCCTCCCCTTAAGGCTTCAGTTATTAATGACGAGTGTGCTTATTATAAGGTCATGTACTCTAGCAGTAATACTGAATCAAAAAGCATTTTGCCTTTAAAAATTAACAACCCCTCCCCTGCATTTAATGTTGAAAGCACTTATAGCTCAGGCAAAGATAAGGACTTTCTTATTGTTCTGGCCGTTGTTGGCGTTATTGTTGTCGCCTCTTTAGTTATTTATACGGGCACCTACTTATATAGAGCCTTTGAAAATAGCATTGAGTGCCCCGCATGGACTGAGTATGGCTTTAGGCACTCATCAATTAATGACGACAATGAAACTCAAGTTCGCAAAGGGCACCTTAATGGTCTTTACTTTTCAAAGGGTTACTTTATACCTATTGGAGTCATGGGTTTTACATTAGAGGCCGGGCAGTTTTTGATAGATTTAAAATTAAATTCACAGTTACAAACTCAAAGTTTTTCGGGGCCATACTTACTTTTTGGACCGACGTTTACCTTCCCTATCACGCACTTAAACAAGATTTATTTTTCAATTGAACTTCTTGGGGGCACAACCTCTGAGCCACAAATAGGGCTAATGAGTACTCTAAGGTTATCACTTGGTTTTAATGTCACTGAAAATATTGGGCTTTCTCTTGGCACTGGCGCTGCTTTTATAAAAATGAAGTCCCTTGAAAGTTATCTTGGTCATTATGATGATTTAAATTTTTTAACGGGCATTAAAACGACTTTGAGGTTTTAATAAAGGGCCAATTGTTTGACCCCTATAAAAACATACTGTTGCTCTGCCAAGCATAGCTTTAGAGGCACGAACACCTCTAAAGTGATTAATCTGCACATGCCCTAAACTTTTACTTGCAACTCGCTCTGTAAGCTGGTGCTGACGACCTAAAAGTATTGTTACTTACTTTGTGATCGGCCTCAAACTCTGCCGCTGTACGGGTTGTTTGAGCTATATGAGTATTTGATCCAAGAAACATATCATTGCCCGATACCGTTGTATTTTCGGAGAACTTTAAAATTGAACTGGCCTTATAATCCCTTAAAAAATTACCAAAATTATAAAATTGGTTATCTAGAATTATGTTATCATCCGCGGCGATGTATGCTACCCCGCCGTATGGCAAAAATTTGGTATCACTACTTTTCACAGTATTATGAAATGAAATCGCTGCATAGTTACCTACACCTTCAAAATAATTGTTTTTAATGGTGTTCCGGCTCCCTGAAATCCTTACTCCTGTTGTATTAAGATTTGAAAACTGGTTTCCAGTGATCATATTATCACTCCCCATCCTTATAACAAGACCTCCCCAGCCGTTGTTAACAAAACAATTATTTCGAATAATATTTTTATCAGATTTAAGGGATATTACCTCTGGGTCTCCCCTGGTGTTATCAAATAGATTGTTCTCAATAATTAGCTCTAGGGAATTATCGTAACTTGGTGGCAAGTTACCATACCCGTAGCCTGCCATGATCGCCTCCCCGCCATTGTTGCTAAGCCTAGGGATATCTTTAAATGTATTGTGGTGAAGGTGTGTGCCCTTCATGTATTTACAACTTGAGCCACAGTCAATACTTGGCTGCGCATGCTTAATGGATTGACCTATGGTGCCCGACCAAATGTTGTTATCTATTTCATTATTAGAAGAGTATATCGCAAGCGGTGATTTAATATCTTTAAGTATATTTCCTGAAAATCTAATGTTATTACCCGCAAGCCTAAATCCTTGCGAGGTGGCACTAAAGGTTACACCTGAAACCACCCAGTGAGCTCCTGATACAACCCAAGATCGGCTTCCGGTAAATATAACTCCCCCTTTTGATTCAGCAAGTAGGTATATGGGGGCCGCAGCTGTCCCAAACCTAGAGTAATTAGCTGAACCAGAAGTTGAGTAGGTTCCGTTTTTAATAATAATCACGTCCCCTGGGTTAGCCGCCTTGGCCTTTGTATCCAGTGCTGAAATACTCGTAACAGTACTAACGTTTGAACCGGCTGGTGCTGAGACCATATAATTTAGGTCGGCACCATTGCCATTAAGTAATGGGTCAGATGTGGAAGGGGGGTCTTCAGTTGGTGGGTCTGATACTGCTGGCTCTTCTTGAACAATCACGTTGTTCGAGTCGCCTATAAAGTAAATCTTATCAATGGTTATTTTTTCTCGACTTGTGAGTACGAGAGTGTTTATACCTTTGCTCAACTGATAATCTGCACCAGCATATGTGATATCTGTAAACTCAGTGTATTTCCCAGTGTAGTATAAGACCTTTGCCGCCCCATTTATACTGAAATACAAGGAGTCATGGCTTCCGGTGGGTGATTTGACTCTAAATCCTAATTTATAAATCCCGTCTGCAGGTATATCAACACTGTAAGTGGAAGTCCCGGCTGAGTAGTCTACAACATATAGTGCATCTACGCCGTCAACATTCACTTCTGTAAATGGAAGTGTAAACTGCCCTGATTCGGCCTCAATGGTTACGTTTTTAGACACAACTACAGGGTCCTCCACCACAGGATCAACAACTACAGGGTCCACCACTACAGGATCTGCACCTTGTAGCACTTCAAAGGTAATATTTCTTCGAACTGTAGAAGACTGACTCAAAAAATTAACAGCAATAACTGCTGTAATAATATGTTCACCGGCCGTTAAAGTCGTAGTGTCTAGATTATATGTAAAGGGCTCTACACTGCTCGAAAAAGAGGGGGAGAGATCCTGGTCTATATAATAGTCTACAAACTCAACAACATCCCCTGTTATTTCTGTAGTAAATGTTGTTTCCGTTGTATAGCTCGACTTAAATGAATAAGCTTGGTCAACGAGTGTTGAATTTGTAGATTGCCCCTCTTCAAGCTCCGTTGGACTACAGTTTTAAAAGCCCACAATCACAAGAAAAGCCCCCATAATCAAATAAAAGCTCTTTAAGTATAATGTTTTTTTATACATGAACACTCCCTCTTTGCCCCATTCAAAATGCACAGGCTGTACCAAAACCAAGCCTCATAATGCACCAGCGAACTCAAAGGTGTTCATGTTGAGACATGACTTCTCAAAATGTAACGCTTAAATTATGATATCGACAAATAGTTAATCAGTGGATTGGCCTGACATCAATGGACTTGATCTGCTCATTTTAAGTTATAACTTTACCTTTCTCCCCCTCACTAATATATGGGTATAGTAAGTCAAATTATGGATACAAACATATATAATTTAACCTAGTAGGGAGGCCCCTGTTCGCTCTCTTTTATAAGTCATCGCATTAAGTAAGTGACTACTACCCCATTGACAGAGCCTGGGGTTAAAGGGCTATGCTTAAAGCGATAAAAAAATTGCCACTGATTAAGTATTAAATTTTAACAAGGACCCTTACATGGCTAGAAAACCTCAATGCGCCCTGTTTTTTATTATGTATTTTTTTACTTTTTTAAACGTAAATGCAAAAGCTATCCAAACAAACGCGGTCAATATGTCAAATGCACCGGAGTGGTTAAAACGAGTACGCGCTGAAAAGGTGATTGATCGCATTCAGATGCACCTTGAGTGGCGCATACGCCGGGTACAGGCTTATTGGTACAATACCCAAATAGACTTTGAAAAAATACATAGCTTAGGCCCCACCCCTGTTGCACTGACAAAAAGAAAGGATCAAAGCATGCACTTTGGCCCAAGGGTGACGACTAAAAACTTTGACTCTATTTTTGGTCATGAGCTTGTACATGTTATATTTCGTCAAAAACATAAAAAAGCCATCCCTAAATGGCTCGAAGAGGGCCTCGCCAACTACTGGGCCAAGCAGGGCCGAGTGAACTATAAATGGCTCGCCACCCAGCCCTACCCTAAAGATGTACGAAAGCTTACACACCCTTATAAAAAATCAAATGCGCTTATTAAGTATCACTACATGGCCTCACAGGCCCTTATAGAAATGATCGCCTCAAAGTGTGACCTCACGAACCTACTTCGGCTCAGTGTAGAGAGAAAAATGGAAAACTACATCCACACCTACTGCGAAATTAAAGACATTAACAAAAGCTTTCGTGCTTGGGTTGCAAAAAAAAGTAAATAAATGCTCTGACCCTCTAAGCATAAAAATTTGCTATAAAACAAATTCTGTTTAAAAAATACTTTTTTTATTTTTATAGGGCGCTTTATTATGAGCAAGCCTTCTAACTGCCTGTGATTTCGCACCAACTAGTTGGGGTCTCGATAAGTTTTACTTTTTTAATCTCAATAGTACCGGCAAAAGTTTTATTCACTTGGATTTTAAGGGTATCAAAGGCCATTTGAGCGATGTGCTCGGCTGTTGGCGGGAGCTCAGTAATAATTGTTTTATGGTTTTGAAGTGAGTTTAAAAACTCCACGACAGGGGTGTCGTTTTTGTAAACAAAAAATGCATGGTCCCACTTATTAATCACGTGCTCTTTGACGAGGGCTTTAATGTCAGAAAAGTCGCACACCATACCCTGGTCAGAAGAGCCCTGTTCATTTTTAATTTCGCCCATAAGGGTGAGCTCTAAAACATAGTGATGCCCGTGCAGGTTTTTGCACTTAGAGCTCTGGTTTGGCAACCGGTGCCCGGCCTCGAAGCAAAAAGCCTTTGTAATTGTTGGTTTCATATAAAAGCCCTTAAATTAAGAGTTGAGTGTATCTCACTAATTTGTATAAAAAATCAATATATATACGTGGGATTGAAATATTCTTATAGTTTGTTGTTAAGGTTTTAAACCCTTTAGAGGGTCTTTTTTTTTAAAATTAGCATCTCTCGCTTTACTATTAGGGCCCCTAAGGGGTATTTATTAAAAATGATTACTCCTTATTGGCATTATGCTAAAAATCGCTCTCATAAATCGGTGGTTTTATTTATCCACCATTTTGGGGGTGATCATAACACTTCAGCTCGCCATGTAAGGCTTATGAACAGCTTAGGGTTTGATTGCGTGACCTTCACCCTGCCCTTAAATTTAAGCCCTGGGTTTACGTTTTTTGAGTTTTTATCACTACACTTTAAGGCTCTTTGCACAAAAGGGGGTATTTCTTCGGCGTGGGAGACTTGCGCTGAACAAGTGCTCACTTCAATAAACCGCCCTGTCATTTTATACTCGTTATCATCAACGAGTATTTGCGCTATTGGACTTATATTAAAAAATCCTAAAAAAATTACTGCCTGGGTGTGTGATGGAGGGCCCTTTTTAGAGCTCAAGGGTAGTTTTAAACGGTATTATACGCAAATACATGGCCTACTCAACCCCTTGCAGCTAAAAGCCATCAGAGGGGCCTCATACCTTGCCTGGCACGAATGGAGTTTGCTACAAAAAGCCCCTGAAGGCCTTAAACGCATACCCAAACACCTGCCTATATTAAGCATTAGGGGCTCAAAAGACCCCCTGGTGCTGGCAAAAGATATTGAAAATGTGTTTTTGAATAATACTCAGCTAAACTTAAGCCTCTTTGAAATAAAAAATGGGGGCCATTTAGACGGGCTCTCAAAGTACTCAAGTATTTATAAACAAAAAATTAAAGAGTTCTCTATCAATATAATATGATATTTAAAAGCCCTCTCAAGCTTTGTCTACTTACTAAAGGCCACTATAGTAGGCGGCTAGGTTTTCCATGTCTTTGTCAGTCAATGACATCACCATAGGCGCCATAGAGGGGTCTCTACGTTTGCCCGACTTAAAGTCTTTAAGTTGCTTGATTAAATACATATCTTTTTGACCGGCTAAATTGGGCCAAGCGGGGTTCATGCTAATACCCTTGGCGCCATGGCAAGCGGCACAGGTCACAGACTTTGCCTTGCCCTTTGCGGCGTCACCTTTGGCAAAACCAAAACTACTGACTAAAACAAGTGAAAGTACAACTATAACAGACTTCATGTTATCTCCCTTAGAGTTTATAAATGGGCCCCTTAACCAGGCCTGTTAATACTCATATAGATCTAAGAGCTTATTGTAAACACGAATTCAAAGACTGGGGCTTTTTGTCCTCTGTTTTTGGCCTTAAACCCTTTATGCCACACTTGATGCTTATATTTTGCATATATTGTGAGGTATTCTTTATGCCAAAGCACTCTTTTGTAGAGTTATTACTGCCCATTAGTAATTATAGATTTATCTGAATTAATTTTTATTTTGCCCTAAAAAAAAAGGCCCCTTTAATAAGGAGCCTTTTTTTATTGTAATACTTAAAAATGATTAATTAGTAAGTTGCAGTAAACTGAAAGTAAGCATAGCTGAAAGCTTCAGTCATACCGGCGTCTTCTAAGAACTTATCTGGAGTAACAGAAGCATAACCAAGAGCTAGGTTATAGCCTTTAGTTAGATCTGTTGAAACAGTAAGGTCAATCTCTTTAGCTACGTCATCAGAAGTACTTGCACTGTTCTGACCACCTGAACTAGCTACGGCGTTATCATTACGAGTGAACATATGGTAAGCAAAACCAGCTTTATACTTGTCCGCAAACATACCTGTTACACCTAAGTTAACGTCGTTAATGTTATTTCTTGAAAATTGGTTAGCAATACCTAAACCAATGTTTTGTGAGCTAGCAAGAGAGTTGTACATTTTAGAGGCCATTGTGTAACCAAGGTTTACTCTGATTTTGTTGGCAGCGTTAACTTCCCAACCTAAATCTAAGTCAGCCATGCTGTCGTTGTCTGTTAACAGGTCATTTGATTGTGAGGCGTACTCAACTGTGTAATCAAAAGCTCCGTGGTTAGATTTAACTCTAACACCAGATACAGTCCCGTCATCATCAGCAAGCGTTGTACCTAGAGTTGCTATAAGGTGGTAAACGTCAAATTCTTTAACGGCATCACCAAAAGCCATTGTGGCATAAAAACCAAAAACGCTGTCATCTTCAGCTCCGGCGTCATTCATTTTAGCGTAAATCCAATCTACATGAGCCATGCCCCATTTAGCTTTAACTAAAAATGAGTCAAATGTACGACCTACGTTATCCCAAGCTTCTTTACTAACTATTAAACCATCACCATAGTTTAACTCACCACGACCAACAATGACCGAATAAGAGTCAGAGAACTTATGAGCAATATAAGCTTGATGTACTGAACTCATATTGGGGTCATCGTTACCTGGCGTAGGGTTAGCTGTCCACGGATTAAGTGTAAACTGTGGTTGAAACACTATAGTTGTATTGTCATCAGTATTTACTGACATATGTAGTCTGAATCTTGAGCTGAGTTGATCAAACTCTGTTGTTTTAACAAAAGTCAGATTAGACATGGCTTCACCACGAACTCTTGCATCAAGTTTCATATTTACTGTGTTTGCACTTGCACTTAGCGCTATGACCGCTGATGCCCCTAAAACTGCTAGAAGCGTCACCTGCCGTAAGATGTTGACTCTTTTCATGTTGCTACTCCCTTTTGAGTTAGAGCTCAATGGCTCAATTTATGACCTTGTTTTAAGACTTACCTTACTTGTTTACCCTAAAACCTATAGGCACTTGTTTGTTACATTAAAAATTGTACCTACATTTTTATTGATGATAAATCATAATTTTTAAAAAAAAGCTGATTTTCATAAGCTTTTCTACCTCATTGCGCTCTCAAGAAGAGTTTTTTAAAAATTTTAAAACTTACAAAACAATAAGACTTCTTATTTTTTCACCCCCCCCTTTAGACTTCGCAAATCTATTGAAAGGCGCTTAAACAATGGGTGACAGAGCCGCCCCCCTATACGCCTGTTCGCTAGAGTTACCTGCAGATATTGATAATTAGACAAGGCGTTTAAAAGAATTTAGAAGGCATAAATTTTTAAAAATTCTGACCCGACCAATGGCTATGAAAAAAGTGAGCGCAACGCGTTAACTGCTTTAAATACGAGTCATTTGAGGATCTGGGTGATTAATTATCACTCAGACCCCTTCGACTTAAGCACAAAAGTTAGGCTTATTTTGCCCCATTAAAAAGTATTTAAAGTGGATAAGTGTGCATAAATGAAGTGTTCGAAAACCGACTCGGCGACTTGGGCCGTGACTCATAGGGCACCATTTCATTAAAATTAATTGGCACCGTTGTTTGCCGTAGCTCTAACTGCCCTTTTTGAGACTTAAAGCTTTTAAAGTTTAAACCATAAAGGCCTATGCTCTCGCCCACAATTGAATAATCTATACTTAAACCCACCCCAGCATGTGCCAAGATTGATTTAAACAAAAACTGATTTTCAAGCATATAAGAGCCAAACTTTGAAAATTCATTTACAAGCTGAACATCTCTGTTACAAAAATGAGTTTTTATTTCTTTTAATAGTGTGACCATTTCAATCGCATTTTTTTTAATCCTGTAGCGCAGTACTTTTTTACACCTTGCAAGCTTGTCTTGGTTGTTTTTATTGAGCTCTTTTTTACGGGTTAACCCAATACAGATATGGTCACTGTCTTGCCCCCCACTAAAGTATTTATCTAACTCTTTAAGAGCCCTCTTAGCAAACGGGTTTTCACCCTCTACTAGCCCCTTATCTATTAATGCTCTCATGTTAGGTTCGGTAAAGGTAATGCTTAATTTGACTCTGGAGTAGCCCTTTATAGCGTCTTGAATACGAACGCTAAAAATATCTTTAATACCCGACTTAATACCTAACCAACTTATTGTGTTCATAATATCTGAGCGTGACGTCGACTCATCATCAACAACAAATAAATATTTACCAAAAAATCCATCTGATAAATACTCATTACTACCGAGGTCTTTTTCAATAAAATGACCGGCAGTAAAAGATACTAAGGATTTTTTATTTTTAAAAAACACCTTACTTGTTGATTCTTCCTTATGAGTACTATGGTAGATTTCGTACTTAGAGCCCTCTATAAACATTTGAGAGTCTCTTTTCATAGAGACCTCACCAAAGCTACCAGATGTGTTTAATATTATTGGTACACCAAAAAACCATCTCGAAACATGCCCATGGCTGGATACATCAAAACCCTCATCAAGCACAACCTCAGGGTATTCACCGCTTAAAGCCATTTTTTGCAACTCTAAGGCATTACCCACAAGGGCTTGTTCAAAAGCCTGCTGACCCACTTCAGTTTTAGTGTCTATGTTAAATACTAACCCCCCATTTTCATCAACTTGAAACTCTGATACACCTACTGAGCTTAAAATAGCCCCGGCTCCTTTATAATAATCCGTGATTTTTACACGAGAAAGACTCACCTTAACAAAACCATGATGTAGTTTTTCAATATAAATTTTAAAGTTCCCTTTTGCTAAACCCATTTTAGTTTTAGCGGCTACAACACCCACCGAGTTTGCTGAAAGCCCAATAAAAAATATAATACCCCCTTGGGCCTCATAAGTTATATTATCCCCAATAGCCCAAGGCTGTAGGTCTTCAGCGTGGCTGGGGAGCCTCAGGTGTTTTTTTAGTTTTTTGGGGTTATCGGTGTACCTTTTTGATTTTACTTTGACACCTTTCAACGGCAGCAACCCGACATTTAAAGTGATCAGGTCTTTAAGGCCTGAGGCGTGCTCATAAAAAAGGTTTAAACTCGCCCCTAAACCACCAATGGCTTTAAAGTAGTCAGTCACTAGGTATCCATTTTTATGACCTGGGTTAATCAGTACAGTTTCGGCACCTTCTGCGACATTAAAGTCATGGTTTGATAAGTTAATGATCTTACGCCCAAAATCTACATCAAAGTAATATACAGGTTCAAATTTTAAAACGAGCTTTTCTTTTCGCTCTTTTCTCTCTTTGGTCTCTTCATTGTTTTCGGCACTCTCTTGGTCCTCACTCTCCTCTTCATCAGAGTCCTCACCGTCAGTATCACCGTCAGTATCACCGCCAGTATCACCGCCAGTATCACCGCCAGTATCACCGCCAGTATCACCGCCAGTATCACCGCCAGTATCACCGCCAGTATCACCGCCAGTATC
>JAUVAX010000048.1 GCA_030591685.1 Pseudobdellovibrionaceae bacterium
CCACGCCCCCCACCCCGACTCCATTTCCCTAAAAAATCACAGTTAACGCACTCTGCCCCAAGGCCTTGTTACTCTTTTTGATACGTTTCTAATTGTAGAACTTTATGGCAAATTCTCATTATTCAACAATAAAGAGCTTCTAAATCAAAAGGGCCCTCCTTCGCCTGGCACATGGTTTGCTCTTAATAGTATGAAGTGGGTCTTCTCCCCTCCAACCATGAAGGGTAAAAAATGGGCAGAATAAGTGCTAAACAAATAATTGTTCTCTTTGCAGTGACATCCCTCATGATTCCTTTTCATAATTGCACTCAAGATGTTGAGTTTGATGGCATTGCAAGCCAGAGTTCACTTGGAAATACCCCTGATGAAGGCATCATTGATGAAGTCAATAATGGGGAGACCACTCAAATCACAGAGCGATTTAATGAAACGGTTTCTAAGTCTGAAGGGCAAGTAGACTTAATATGGATTGTCGATAACTCTGGCTCTATGGGGACAGAGGCTGCCATTGTAAGAAATAATTTGGCAAGTTTTCTCAATTTTATAAAAGATGCGTCTGATTTTAAATTTAAATTAATTTCTAAACGAGGCAATGATGACAACAATGTGAGTCTCCCCTTTCCTTCCTCAGAACAATTTTCGCAAATAGATCAAGAAATAGGTAGTCATGACAGTATTAAACAATTACGTAATATTGTAAATTCTGGTGATTTAGATGATTTCTTTAGGCCTGGTGCACTTAAATATATTGTCTTTGTAACTGATGATAATTCTGATCTCAGCAAGGGGCACCTCCTTGATCTGTTCAGTGAGGAGTTTCCTGAAGAAATACTTAAAGTATCAGGCTTTATTGGCCTCGGGGGAGTAATATCTCCGTGCCAAAAACGCACGGGTCTTGTTTACAGTGCTTTAGCACTTAAAACGGGTGGCTATATGTTTAATATATGTAAAGAGGATTGGTCAGAAAATTTTGATAAATTAGCCAACCACATTGTTGAATCCGCTAATAATAAATTTAAGCTGTCTTACACGAACATAAAATCTATAGATAAAGTCACCGTCAATGGTAATGACATTGACTTGAGTAAAGTTGACCTCAGTGGATACAATGTTTTTATTAATACCGATATTAAATCATATGCCGTAGACGATAAGTTAAGCATCGAAATTACGTACACCATAAATAATTAATCATTTATTGTATCTTCAAAAAAATTAAAACTGCTACTGCTGACCTTTCCAAAAAAGTAAAACTGTATCAGCCACTATTGCAGGGTCAGCAAGTTGAGCATCTGTAAGACCAACAAGCGCTGAACTTAATGTTTGGCATTCTGTGCTTTCGGTATTAGCACCACTGCAATAAACCTCATTCATGACAATAACTGTTTCACCAATTTCATCTTTATCAGCCTGTGAACAATTATTTAACGTAGCACAATCATCTAAAAGGGTATTAACAGCAGCAGGACTAGCATTGGAACATGTTAAGGCTCCTTTACATAAAAGGGTCCCAATACTTGAAAATGATGATATCCCAATAAGCCCCTTCTCACCTGAAAGCTTACAAATATCGCGAGCCTCTGTCGCCTTTGTCTTATTTTCAGTCGGCGTAGGGTATTTGTTAAATGAAAAGTCTGTCATCATTGAACTCTCACTACCCGAGTCTTGTTGCTTGAAGGCATTGACCATGCGAGCTGTTGTTATGCCTCCGGCTGTTAATAAGATAGAGCACTTAATCGCATTAGCCTCTGGGGAGTTTAAATTTTGAACCCCATTTAAACAAGCTAGTACATCTGCTTGAACATTTTCGTCGACTCTGTTTAAACAGGCCTGAGCATCAAACAAGCTCTCCTCTTTACAAGCGAGTGTTGATAAAAGAACTGCTGCTAATAAAACTTTTAATATATTGTTCATCTGTAACCTCATTGTTTTTTTAATTTTACCTTAAACCTTTATATATAGTAAATCCAGTGTCTCAAAAAAGACTAAAAATCTAAACTCATCTCGAACATATACCTTCTGCTCTCAACGGGATTGGCACTGGACCCTAACTCTTCACCGTAAGATACTAAGTCCATTTGAAACCACGAAAATCGAGCCCCCACACCATAGGTTAAGTAACCTTGGTTAAGCCCTAGGGCCCAAGACCCCTTCCACCAATCAAAAATTCTCCAGTACAATTCGGCCCCTAAATGAAAACCCTTTTTAAAAGTCCACTGGTCGTGAAGGATATCCTTTATATCTACCGCTAAGTGAGGGTCAAAAACCCAAAAATCAGGTAAGTCCCACACCGAGCCTAAATCTAATCGCCGCTGCAGCTTGGGCGGCTCTCCGGAGGTTTCACTCACAGTATTTAGGTTTGTCGTAAATCCGTAGTCCGCAACGTTACGCAGTACAGCCGAAAAGGTGGGCTTGGCAGCTCTAAACCAGCTCCTTACACCAGTATCAGGAAGCTTCGGAGTGAACATGACCCCTAAATCAGCATCTAAAGTTAAACCCTCATCGGCATCGTCTTTATTAAAAAAATCACCATTATTTGAAACCGCTTTGGCTACAGAAATAACCTCACCAACAAATATTCTATTTATAAGCTTAGCTGTGACTCCGACAGAAAGTGTACCGTCCCAAGAAAACCACTTTTTAAACCAATCCACATTACGCCCATAACCGTAGGCAATGGTGGTATCATTGGTTAAATTGATGTTTATTGCGGGCCCGCCGCCGCTTCTGTTAACCACCATGTCTAAGTTAACGTCCATGGGTATAAAGGCTACGCCCCAGTTAGGGCGAACCCACGTACCCGCAAGTTTTGGAAACCGAGCATGAAAGTTCTTACCAAAATTTTTGTTTAAAACCGCCGTCATGGCGTCAATTTCAGTTCCGGGAGTCGCCTCGGCCGCGGTGCTGACATCATCGGCAAAAGTTGAAAAATCATCCGAGATCCCACCGCCTAAACTACCATGCATAGCTGCCGTTTTTCGCCGAGCCAATGCGGCAGGGTTATAAAGTATCGCGTTGTAATCATCGACAACAGCAGTAAAGGCATTACCCATGGCTAAAGCCCTTAAGCTCAAATATGGCTGATGAATACCGTTAAATGAAGAGTAGGTCGCTGGCTCTGATTGAGCTACTACTGATAGCATTGATATGATCCCTATGATCGTGATTCCTCTTTTAAGCATTTTTTTTAGCTCCTAGAATTATTTATTTTTATATACAAACAAGCCTGAGTTGGTACATACTTTTTTAATGAACACCTCTAGACTAATCGTTTTTCTTTCAATGGTCACAGCAACTCTGACCAGTTTTGCAAATCCCAACTTAGAGCCAGAACATAACTCTAAAAACAACAAATCACTAGAGTCTTTTGAAGTCACGACCCCTCTACCTATTAAAAAACAGCAGGAGGTCTCCTATCACTATCCCTTTTTACAGTCCAGCTCACCTAGACTTGGCCTGTTGATCAACCCCAGTGATTCACTCAATGCCGATTTTACTTTTGGGTTCACCTACTTATTCCCTGAATACAATTCACCCCACTGGGAAATAGGGTTTGATATGACAACCGACGCTACGGCTTTTATTCACCTTGCAAAAAGACATATATTTTATGAACGAAAACCTTTTAGGCCCTTTTATAAATACGGCTTAGGACTTCTTCTAGAGCCTAAAAAAAATATGGCAGGGCTCGTAGAGCTCCAAAATTATCATGCCAGAGTATCCATTGGCCTAGAAGACTCGCTTGATGCGCCAATGAGTGCTCGTGTCGAGCTGGAAGTCATTGCCGCTCAGCCGAATCTGTTAGTATCTTTAAATATTGGGTTTTCGTGGGGCTGGTAGGGGCTAAAAAAATAATCTAAAAGTACCATTAACTTTTTATTAATTGCTGTACTACTAATTTTACTTTTTCCTCTAGCTCAACTAAACTACCGTTATTATTAATTATAAAATCTGCGAGTTTTTCTTTTTCACACAGCGGTAATTGATTTTTTATTCGAGCTAAAATATCTTTTTCAGAAATCCCACTTCTTTTCTGGGTTCGGCTCACCTGTAGCTCCTGAGTACTAGATATTAAAATTACGCTATCAAAATTTTCTTGCATTTTTTTTTCATACAACAAGGGCACGTCATAAAAAGATAGAGCAACACCCTCTGCTATAAGTTCACTTTTTTTGTCGGCAATATAAGACTGAACCAGAGGGTGCACAATTTGCTCCAAATGATATAACCTTTTACTATCATTAAAAACAATTTTACCTAATTTTAAACGATCAATATTTCCTTTTAAATCTAATATTGAGTCACCAAAGTCATCTAGAACACTATTGTATCCGGGTGTTCCTTTTTGTAACGATTTTGTTGCGACCTTGTCTGCGTCTAGTACTGAGTAATTTAAGGACCTTAGTATGTCTGATGCCGTAGACTTACCTGTACCTATACCACCAGTGAGCCCTACCCATAACATTACTAGACCTTTGTAAAGTTGATGTATTTAAATTAACTATAAGGTACCCGATTTCCGATAAAAATAAAAGAACAAAGGGATCGGTGAGTGTCAAAACAACCAGAACAGTTTGGTAAATTTATTTTGCTCGATAAAATCGCGGCCGGTGGTATGGCTGAGATTTTCTTAGCAAAAGCACCTGGTGTGAGTGGCATTAGTAAGTTTCTTGCGATAAAACGAATCCTACCCCAATACTCTGACAATGAAGACTTTATCCGCATGTTCAAGGATGAGGCGAAAATAGTTATTAATTTATCTCATAGAAATATCGTGGCCATGTATGAGTTCGGTGTGGAAGAAAAGCAATTTTATATCATCATGGATTATGTTGAGGGTAAAAACTTACGTCAGATCCTTAATAAAATGAAAAAAAAGGACACCTACTTAACCACCGCACAAATTGTATATATTATTAAAGAAGTCGCCGGAGGGCTTGATCATGCCCACAGGTGCTTAGACAGCGCCACCGGAAAACCTCTTAATATTACCCACAGAGACATCAGCCCGCAAAATATTATGGTCAGTTATGATGGCGATGTTCGAATTGTTGATTTTGGTATTGCTAAAGCAGAAAGCCAACTTGAAAATACAAAAGCGGGCACTCTAAAGGGCAAGTTCGGGTATATGAGCCCAGAACAGTCTGAAGGTCAGCCCGTTGACTTAAGAACAGATATCTTTTCATTAGGTACAGTATTGTGGGAGCTTATAGCTAACGATCGCTTGTTTATCTCTAATAATGAAATAAACACCCTTAGAAAAATCAGGGAATGTAAAATACCTGATTTAAAAAAATATGACCCAAATATTCATCCTGAATTAGAGCGAATCATTAAAAAATCACTCGCAAAAGATCGTAATCATCGGTATCAAACAGCCTCTGCGATGAATAAAGACCTCAACAGATTTTTAAACAGGCAGTACCCTGACTTTAGTGTTCATGACCTTTCTGTATCAATTAAAACAATTTCGGCTGACGAAATTTTAAAACATAGAAAAAAACTAGTCGAGTATTCAAACTTACAGTTTAATGATCCACAACCAATGCCTGAACCCACAATAACAAAAACTTTTGATGGTGCGTCACACGTATCAACGACTAGTGAAAATGCGGATGTTTCTGAGATAAAAACTCGCGTGGGTGTAGTAAATCAAAATGTTGACCTTGATATACACTCAATTAATAATTCTTTAAATAATGACTCTGCTTATTCGGGCCAACGTAGCTCGCTGAGAAATGACTACTATAAGAGCATCGGGAAAGACGACTCCTCTAGAAAGAGAAGGAAAAATAAAGGCTTAAACTCTTCAGACTTACTTTATAAGAAAAACTCAAAATCATCCACTTTAAAGACTTTTTTAAGTGTTGGGCTCGCGGGACTACTTATAGTATATGGTGTATTTTCGTTTAATGGGTATGACCTGTCTTGTGAAGGTGGGTCTTGTATAATACTTAGGGGCAATATTACAAACCCCTCTACGGGGAGCAACCATGTTTTACCCACAGCTCAACCCAGTAATACCAAAGATGACCCAATTATAATTAAAAATAATGATGTTCGGCCCTCAAAAACTTTTGGTTACTTAATGATCCAAAGAAAACCCTCAGGAGCTATAATATATATCAATAACAGAACAAGTGGAGACGTCACCCCCTCAAAGGTTATCGTCCCTGACCACGAAAAATTCAGCTTAAAACTGAAAAGAGGCAACTACTTAGACTATACTAAAGAGGACATACAGCTCTCAAAAATAACCACCAAAAAAATGTCTATCACTCTCATTGAGGCTAAGGTGGCTTACATTGACATCGATGTAAGGCCCCCAGGTGGCGCTCAGGTGATTATTAATAACAAAATATTACGTGGTCACCGTTTGCCAATTCGAGGTTTTGCTGTCCCCTCCGGAAAGGCTGTTAAGATAGAGGCTCGAAGCCCCTACTCTAAAGAGAGCACCATTAAGACTGTCACTTTAAAAAATAGAGAACATGTTTCTTTAATATTAAAGCTTAAAAAATAATTTGTTAATTTCTTGTATCGATATAGAACCTAAAACCAACCCCTATATATGCCCCACTCATACTTAATGTTAAAGGCGAACTTGAGTTGTCATTAAGAATACTTCCACTTGTTACAGCACCATTTATACTCTCACCTGTATAGTCATTATTTACACTTAGTGCATCTAAAAATCGATACCCTAATGTTGCATAGAAGGTGACATTATCAGTGAATAAATCTTCATACCCCAGGCCAAAGTGATAGTTAATAAAACTCGACTTAGCCTCCCCCATATAATCGGCTGATACATTTGTAAAATCAGTCAACCCTGTTGGTGTAAATACATATGTGTTTTTAAGGGTCATTTGCCCCCACCCTGCCCCCATATAAAAATAAGTTCTTGAGACCTCATCATGCTTAAAGTTGAACTCCATTGTAAAGTGAGGGTTAAACACTTCAAGTTCACTTTTTAAAGTAAACCGTTCTGTCACTCCATCGGCCCTGAACCCCTTGATACCCTCTTTCGTTGGGACCTTTATCAGCTCTGCTGCAAACTTTAAACTTAGTTTTCGACGAATGGTCATTAAAAACCCAAACTCAACAGCCTGAGTGTACGATGGAGCTGAACCTGAACTGAAGGTCGTATCAGCACCACTTAATTTTGAAAAATAATTGTCGCTAATACCTGAGGCGTCGCCTAAATTACCTGCAAAGTAGGCTGATACGTTTTCCATAGAAAACTTGAAAACTCTTGCGTGAGAGTTTAAAGACACAAGTAGAAATACAAAAAAAACTATAGTCCTCAAAAAAAAGCCCCTTAAAATTAATACCACTGACTAGGGGTTATTATAATCAATTAAAAGAGTGCAACATACTGGACTTCAGTCGATTTTATATTAAGACATCGGCTCAGCATAGACCAAAGCAAACAATGTGCTGTTTTTACACCTTAAAAAACAACACATTATTTAACAGATGGCTTAATGAGAAAACAAAACCCGGCAAGAGTTTTGACTTGATTGCCCCCTTGAGGGCCTTGAAAAGGTTTTCACTTTGGCTTTTTTAATACCTGATCTTATTTTATCGAAGGGCTTAAGGTAATAATTCTCCCACATATACTTACTCATTGTTGTGTATAAAATGCCATAAAAAGCGAGGCTAAAAGCCCCCCATTTAGCTATTGTTTCAATATTTAGGTTTTCGGGTTCATAACTGTCATAACTCAGCTCAATACCCAGGTACGTTGTTAATAAGGCACCTAAACCAAAAGTGGTTACGTTAGCTACAGTACTGTTTGGAGTATTAAATACCGGCGAGTGCATTAAACTATAATCGGCCAGGTTTTTTGCAAACGAACTGTCTTGACGGATCAACTGCCTTGCATCGAGCTGCTTATATACCACGGCCTCTAACTGTTCATAAGAAGCTCTTAACCCCTTATCATCATTCGCTTCAAGGGCTTTATACATTTTACCAGCAACACCTAAAATTTCTTTTCGGGCCGGGTCCATAAGGGCCTTGATGATATCTTTTCTATTTAAACGATCCTCATTAATATTTAGTCCCTTTTCTGATTGCCGGATCATATTATAAACTGGGGTCAGAGCCATGCGGCCAGATTTTTGATAAAGCCTTGTTAAATCATCAAAAGATTTTTCAACAAGAGCCTCATCGTGATCTCTAAACCCTTTTAAAATATTTTGTATAATAGTTTCGTGTTGACCTCTATATACACCA
Organism: Pseudobdellovibrionaceae bacterium; assembly: GCA_030591685.1. GTDB lineage: Bacteria > Bdellovibrionota > Bdellovibrionia > Bdellovibrionales > UBA1609 > JAUVAX01. Next base: position 8,239 of record JAUVAX010000048.1, read on the forward strand.
ACACGCCCCTCTTCACTGGAGTTTCCGACGTCTATTATCATCCACGGCCAAGCAAAATAAAGCTCTGCAGCGACCCATGAAAACCAACCAGCCATCCACGCGGCCTCCATAGACTGCCCCCCTAAAGACCATCTCATTAAAACGGCCAATGTGATACCTGCTTGTACTGTGTTGAAGCGTCTTACAAACCCCTTTAAGTAATACCCACCAAGGTTTGTTTTGTGAAACTTTAAAACATTAGCCGTCCAGCTATAAGCGCCCTTAAAGAAACCCTCTGTTCGGTTAGCCGCACTTATTTGTTGCTGTTCAATAGGGGTGTAATTGCCCTCACTTACTGGTACAGTTTTTTGCATAACGAGCATTCGTCTTGGGCCAGCCATAACTAAGTGAATTAATGTATTGTTTGTTACATCTGTTAAATGAGGTGGCGGAGTGTCTAAAAAGAAATCCGGATTATGCACTATTTGATGTGGCTTATTTTCGGCTAATAATTTACCCACCTCAGACCGCACGCCCCCAAGTATTGGGACACCTACGACCATTGTGTGATCTTGCCAAAACTCCCTAAATGTTTGATCTGCAACATATTTATTTGCAGTTTTGCTCCTTAGAAAATTATTTTCCTCAACCCCAAAATAACCCCATGCTTTTGCTGTGTTTGAACCCAAAAGTGTAAATTTATTTTTAAGGTCTAAAATAATATTTTTTAGTTTAGGGTTACTCTGAACCTGCTCAGCCTTTTGTTTAGCAATTTCATAGAAGCTCTCTAAATCATTAATGTCTAATTTATCAATATCTTTACCTTGAGAATTAATAATTCTTTGAATCTCGTGCCTAACGGCAAAAGCCGTACGGCGCCATTTTTTTTGTAACTCGGGGGACTTTTGTATCTCCTGCAGCTGTTTTAAACTCATCTCGTTTGTAACAAGTGCGAAAAGTGTGGCCGGGTCAATATTGTTTTCATAGTAAACAGCAAAGGCAGCTAATTTAAAAGCTAATGACCTTGTAATTGTTTTTTCATTTGTAGACACCCTTAGAGCTTTATCTTTGAGTGCTAACTCATTTATTTTAATTGATTTATCTTTACTGTAAACTTTTAGTAAGTTTGTAAATCCTAAATAAGTCGACTGGCCTGGTTGCAGGTTTAACTTTTGACCTATAACAGAGTTTGCCTTAATGTTTTTAAACGGATTGAGCCCCGCCTTCCATACCCTTACAGTGGGTTGACTTAAAAATGTCTCTAAAGCTGTATTCATATATGGCTTTATTAAAACCGCATAGGGAAACGCTGAAATAGTAATGATTCTTTGCATAACACTGATGTCTTCATATTTATTTATGATTCTTTTTAATGAGTTGTGAATTTTTTGACTTAAAGGCCCCGACACTTGTTTGTTTATAACGGCCAGGTCATACATGTTTTGTACTCTTTTTAATATAGGTACAATAGCGTAGCCATATAACATCGTTAATGGGATGAGGGCCATAAGGTAAGTCCCACCTCGTATAGCGGCCCATCTAAACTCTGAGTCTTTAAGAACCTCAGAGGCATATGTGTCCCATAAATTATTAATCGTAAAATAATACTCATGAGCAATGGTTGGTGAAAACCCCTCTAAAGCCCGACCCCCGGCCCATGCCGTTAAACCCGCTGCTGAGAGGGCTAAAACAACTTTGCCAAAAGTTTTAACGCTGCGACTTCTTAATTTATCAAGCAATGTACCTGAGAGTTGGTGAAACCCTGTGTTACCTGTAATATAAGATTTTAAAATTTCACTGTAATCTTGTCGGTAGTCTTCACTGGTTTGCTGGGCTTTTATACCATTTATGTCTTGCTGAATGCGTTCAGCGTCTTGAATGTCTGCGGCCTTAGCGCGGCTTTCTAACTCTGAAATTATAGACTTAGATTGAGAGTTGATTTTTTCATAAGTCCCTGCCCACTGAAGCAAAGTAAACTGGTCATGTTTTGATTGTTTTTGCCCTTCAAATTTTTTAACACGACTGACCAGGTCTCTCATTTTTTTTTGATCAAAAGAGGCAAAAAACCTTTTAACTAGCAAATCTTCATCCATAGTCATTTTATTAACTTGTGATTGCAGCCTTTGCACCTCAGCCTCGGCATTGGCATAGGATTCAATAAAAGCTAAAATATCATGAATAGGCTCATTTAATTGACCTTCAAAATCTACCTGCAAATAAGACTGCAACTTTTCAGGAAAAGTGTTTTTTAAGCCCTCAATGCTAAACAAAGTACCTGCTGTGGCAAGCACTGTGTGGCCCATCGTTAATACATCTAAAATTGCTTTTTGATTCAAAATAGCCACAAGGCTTCTTTTACCATTTACCTTTTCGTATAGGACTACATCTCCGGCTGTGAACTCTGGGTGCCCCTCTTTATCTCTTGGGATCAAAATATCTTTATTTAATGCCGGCTTATTATAAATATCTGCAGACTCAATTTCTGATTCAATAAAAGGCCTCAAACCTCGTGTTAAAAAAGTCCCCTCAAGAGCGTTTCGGTTTTCAAACACGGGGGTCCTAGCGCTTGCTTTATAAGCGTTAAAAAGTGGGATGGGCTCTTTAAACGCGTACTCAATAATGAAGGCCATATCTATCACCTCAATATCCCCAGATTTTGTAACGACTATTGCCTTTTCTTTATCTGTAATAATTGCCTGTGGGTCTATTGATGAAATCGTTTGAACAGCAACCGCCTGTCCGTGCTTAAAGCCAATGATTTTAAGGGCATTATCTTTACTCACAAGCTCTACACTGTCTACCACCACTGAGGGCAGGGTTACTGTAGGGTCCCCTAACTCAACTGTTTTTGCACCCACAGTCAAACTTTGCCCTTTTATGTTGAAGGGGTCGACTATTTCGCTGGGTAATAAATCAATTTGTTTTTCATATATCTGATCCGCTATTTTTTGATGATCTCTGAGAGACTCTCTAACAGCAGGGTCAGTAATGTGCTCTGCAGATAATACTTTATCGATTGTTGCTATGCTTGCGTGGGCCTTTGGCCACTGAAGGGTTTGAACCCCAAAGGCTATTTGAAAACTTAAAATTATAGGTGTAGTTTTTTTTAATAACAACTTGAGAGTGTTCTTCAGCGGGGTAAATTTTAGCAACTTCGAGCTCCTTATAAAACTTAAAAGTGCCCCCCTATTGACGTCTAAACATTTAACCTTAATTGCCTCTGCGCTCAAGAATAAATGCTCTTTTGAAATTTAAACCACAAAAGGGCTCTCCGAGCCCCGTTTTGGGACCTGTAGGTGTATGGCGCTTAAAAAAAATGGCCTCTGGCCCCTGAACTGGCATGGTTGCACGTGTACACGAGAACCCCCTGCAATGACCGGCCCCCCGTGATCGGTAAGCATTACGCTGTACTCACCAAGCACAGCCCCCCCCATCAGGCCGTACTATCTTATTGAATTTAATAAGTATTTTTAATTTTTCAGGAGGCTAAGGCACTCAACACCCCCTTAGGTGGGTAAGATAAAAGGGGGCTTTTACTCAAAATAACCCCTAGCTCCTTGGCTTCTAAATACAACAGACCTGTGCTAGGTTGTTGCTATGAAAAATACTAGTAATACCAACCCACTCATTGATGTTCCGCCCACAAAGCTAGGTGCTGTGAGCTTTGACTTAATCAAACCGGATCACTACGTACCAGCGCTTGAAAAGGCTATAGAGCAGGCCAAGGAGAGGTTGAGTGATATTAAAAGCTCTACTGACACTCCAGACTTTGAGAATACAATTTTAGCCCTTGAAACCTCAGGACAACATGTTAACTGGATTGCAGGGATATATTTTAACCTGCTTGTTGCTGAAACAACAGAAGAGCTGCAAGCCCTCGCCCAAACAATTGGGCCACTACTTTCAAAATTTAGTAACGACACTGACTTAGATGCTGAGCTTTTCAAAAAGGTAGATCACGTTTTTAAGGGGCAAAACCGTTTAGATTTAAACTCAGAGCAAATTCAACTTCTGACCGAAACCCACTCTGCTTTTGTGAGAAATGGAGCCCTACTCAGTGAAAGCGACAAACAAACTCTAAGAACTATTGACGAAGAGCTCTCTAAGCTGTCCCCTCAGTTTTCAGAAAACGTACTCAAAGCAACAAATAAATACGAACTCCATGTGACTGATGATAAAGATGTTGAGGGCTTACCAAAAAGTGCACTCGCCGTTGCCAAAGAGCTGGCTTTAAAAAGTGAAAAGCCAGGTTGGATTTTTACGCTCCACGGCCCCAGCCTTACCCCCTTTATAACTTATTGTAAAAACAGAGAACTCCGCAAGCAAATTTTAACAGCTTACAACTCAAGGTCTTTTAATGATGATTTTGACAACCAAGAAAATATTAAAAAAATTACTCAGTTAAATTTTAAACGAGCCAATCTTTTAGGTTTTAGCACTTATGCTGAGTACGTTTTACAAAAAAGAATGGCCGAAAACCCAAAAACCGTTTACGGGTTTTTAGATGAGCTTTTAACGTATGCAAAACCGGCTGCCGAACGAGAGATTAAAGAGCTTACAGCGTTTGCAAAAAAAACTGACAACATTGATCAATTACAAAATTGGGATACAAAATTTTATATTGAAAAACTAAAAAAAGAAAAGTTTAGTTTTGATGACGAGGACTTACGCCCCTACTTTAAACTTGAAAATGTTATTCAGGGGGCCTTTGACCATGCTAGTAAACTTTATGGGGTTGAATTTCGACCATCCAATGATTACCCCCTTTACCATAAAGATGTGAACACCTATGAGGTTTATAAAGTAAATTCTGACGAACTTGTCGGCTTATTTTATACGGACTTCTTTCCAAGGGCCAGCAAACAAGGCGGGGCTTGGATGACCGTATACTTAGAGCAGGGGATTTATAATGACAGCGTACAACGCCCACATGTTTCAATTGTGTGTAACTTTACGCCCTCAACAACTGATAGCCCATCTCTTTTAACTTACCTTGAGGTAAGAACATTATTTCATGAGTTTGGCCACGCCCTACATGGGTTGCTCTCTGACTGCACTTATCAAAGTATTGCTGGCACCAACGTGTATTGGGATTTTGTAGAGCTCCCCTCACAAATCATGGAAAACTGGACCCTTGAAAAAGAGAGCCTTATGTTGTTTGCTAAACACCACCAAACAGGAGAACTCATACCTGATAATTTAATTAAAAAACTTAAAAGTAGTTCACAGTTTATGGCGGGCCTACATAACATGAGGCAGTTAAAGTTGTGTGCCCTTGATATGGGATGGTTTGAAAACAACTCACCTGATGATATTACAAATGTAGACGACTTTGAGTCTGCAGCCACTAAAAACCTAGAGGTCCTTCCCAGCACAAAGGGTACAAATATATCGTGTAGCTTTTCTCATATTTTTGGCGGTGGGTATGCCGCTGGCTACTATAGCTATAAATGGGCTGAAGTTTTAGATGCTGACGCCTTTGAGTACTTTCAAGAAAAAGGTGTTTTTAACAAAGAAGTTTCAGAAAAATTTAAAGAAAATATATTAACTAAGGGGGGCTCGAGACACCCCTTAAAGCTCTATGAAAATTTTAGAGGGCGAAAACCTGACCCCAAGGCACTTCTTAGAAGAGATGGTTTAATTTAAAATTAATATTAAGGATATACTTTGAATCAAAAAAAGTTCAAAAAAAAGATTACAAATGTAGCCATTGTCTACAGGCCCGCAAAACCAGAGGCTTTAGAGCTGGCCTGCGAACTGGGCGCTTGGCTTACAGGACGTGGCATAAAAGTTTACTCACACCCTGAGAGAAAATTTAAACTCAAAAATAAATTTGCCCCTGTAGTCAAAGAGCTCAACACTTTAGACCTAGTTATAGTCCTTGGTGGTGACGGCACATACCTTGAGGCCGTGCGCCTGCTAAATGGTAAAAAAGCCCCTATACTGGGTATTAACCTTGGATCCTTAGGTTTTTTAACAGAAACCCCTAGCGAGGATCTATACCCTGTTATGAACATGACCCTTGATGGGCATATGGAGATGCGACCCAGATCACTATTAAAAGTCAGTGTTAAAAATAAGGGCAAAGTCGTTTCAAAAGCCAGTGCGCTGAACGATATTGTTATTGAGCGCGGCTCACGAAGCCAGTTAATTAGCCTGCAAACACTTTGCGGTAACTTACCCGTGAGTGAGGTTAAAGCTGACGGAGTAATTATTGCCACCCCCACGGGGTCAACAGCATATAATTTAGCCGCCGGAGGGCCTATTTTACACCCTGATGTTGCCGGGTTTGTACTCACCCCCATTTGCCCACACAGCTTAACAAACCGCCCTATTATATTTCATGACAATCAAAAGCTAAAACTAAAGCTCACATACTCTCACCAGGCGACCCTTACTGTTGACGGCAAAGTGTTGTGTAATGTGTCCGACAAAGAAGACCTCATCATTGAAAAGTGTAAGACTTCACATTATGTATTAAAAAAGCCAACGCATAATTATTTTGATTTATTAAATAAAAAATTAAGTTTTGGTAAAAGGTAATTTTTTTATAATTGGGGGTAAAAATGTTAGTCGAGCTTAATGTTTCAGATTTTGCAATTATTGAAAACATAAATATACATTTTCAAGCGGGGCTCAATATTATTAGCGGTGAAACAGGGGCCGGAAAATCTATTTTACTTAAAAGCCTTGGTTTATTAATGGGCCAAAAGGCCTCGACAGATACAGTTCGATGCGGCTGCAAACAGGCCTCTATTGAGGGTCTTTTTGATCTCTCTAAAAGACCTGACATTGTCAGCAAGCTATTAAGCTTCGACATAGAGTGTGAAGACGATATGCTTGTTGTCAGGCGCATTGTCTCAAAGCAAAGTAAGTCTCGTATTTATTTAAATGGCTCTTTAGTGTCACTTCATAATTTACGCGATGTTGTTTCGCCATTACTAGAGGTTACGGGTCAAAGCTCACCCCTTATTGAGATGACCGGTCAGCACGAAAACAAAAATTTGCTCTCTAAAAGCTATCATTTAGAGGTGTTGGATCAATACGCCGGAGCCCTGGAGTTAAGAGAGAGCTTTCACATAGATTATAAAGAGTATTTACTTGTTAAAAAACAAATACTAAAAATAGAGTCTGATGCCCTTGTACAAGAGCAGAGAATTGATTTTTTAAAGTTTCAAAAAAATGAAATAGAAAAGTTAGACCTCAAACCTGGCGACGAAGCGCTCATCGAAGACCGTATTAAAAAAATAAGAAACTCCGATAGAATCATTAGTTTTATAAAAAATACTGATAGCGCCCTATACTCCAGCCCTGATTCGGCACTCACCCGTATTCATAGTGTTCTAAAACAGCTTAATGATGTCAAAACCTTAGACCCATCATTTATTGAAAAATCTAAAAATTTAGAGCAGGCTCAGTCCTTAATTGAAGACAGTTTATTTGAAATGAACAAGCACCTCAGTGAAATCAGTTGTGACAGTGAGGATTTATCTAAATTAGAGAGCCGGCTTAATGACATCAGACAACTACAAAAAAAGTTTGGCCCCACTGTTGAGGATATTTTAGAGGCCCAAGAAGTGATCAACAGTGAGCTCCAAGTTATTAGTACTGCCGATCAAACCCTTAAAAACCTACAAAGTAAAAATAGTCGACTTGAAAAAGAGCTTCACCTAAAAAGTGAAAACCTACATAAAGTTAGAGTGAGTGCGGCAGCTCTTTTAACTAAAGGCATTAATGATGAGCTTATAGACCTCAACATGAAGGGGCTCACTTTTGATATTCGAATCGAAAAACTCGAGCAACTCACCCTCACCGGCTCATCAGACGTAGAGTTTTTAACTAAAACCTCTAAGGCTGATGAGCTCAGACCCTTAGCTAAATTTGCCAGCGGCGGGGAGTTAAGCCGCATTCTGCTCTCTATAAAGCGCATTGTTGGGACCTCCACTAAGCCACGAACCTATCTTTTTGACGAAGTTGATGCGGGCGTAAGTGGCGAGACCGCACAAAAAGTCGGCCGAAAATTACAGTCTATTTCAATCGGCGGACAGGTGATATGTGTAACACATTTACCCCAGGTTGCTAGTTTTGCTAATTCTCATTTTTTAATTCAAAAGTCC
>JAUVAX010000070.1 GCA_030591685.1 Pseudobdellovibrionaceae bacterium
AATCGAATACATGGCTCATTAAAAATGATGTCACCCAATGATTTCACACAGAAATATGAAAAAAATGAGGTGCAAATACTAGACGTTTTTCTATAATAAAAATTCCGGAATTAGGGGGTTGACCCGGTAATATTGCACTCGTTATTTTCCATTGCATCCTTAATGGTTTCATTGCTAACAGCAAAGGATAAAGATGATGCCAGAAGAGCTAGTCCTGTTAATATTATCTTCATAAAGTTCTCCGTATTTTAAACTAATCGTTTTAATTTAACCGTTGCCCACAAATTACTTGCCTTAATATACACACAAAAAGGAGGTATTGACCTCAACAATCACGAGCATTTACTTTTTTTCAAAAAGAGTCTAAAGGTGCAATGATTATTTTTTTAATAAATTCTTAATTATTATTATATTCTTCTTAAAAACGTGGCTAATACACCCATGAGTACCGAGCCCATAGTTCAGTGCCTGCGTCGGCTGAGTCGGATAGGTTGCTAGCGGATCTCTCACCCATAAGGGTATCGCTTTCATAGTAGTTATAACCAACGGTAAAAATCCCCTGCCCTAATTGACGATCTGCTGAAAGCTCAAGGCCATACGAACTGTTTGTATTATAAAGCAGTCGAACATCAAAGGCCCCGCTTCTCTTAAATGTAAACTTGTGGGGCATGTGGTAGCCGACTGTGATCTCTGTCGCCTCTTCGCCCTTGTAGATTTTCTCTACAGAAAACGGCACCGAGTAATTTGTGGCTCTATAGCTTGATGAAATTTTATAGGACAGCCCATTTCGATTTAAAAAGTGTGACACATCGGGGAGTTTAAACCCACCCACTTCAAAGGCTTTTACCCCTGGGTCTCCGTTAACAATATAATTATAAACACCCCACGCATAGGCCCAGTAAGTGAAACTAAAAATTCTCGAGTTATTACTCCCTGATTTTATATCATCCAAAGTAATAGCGTAGGCTTTAGCGTTATAAATAGTAATGAGCTGGTCGATGTCACCTATATTACTACCAAGCACGGTAATTCTGGCGTAATCATAGGCATCCATTTTGCCCCTCATATAGGCCCGCATTTGATTAATGTGTCCGGTATTATAATAGACTTCCTTTTCTAAAAATTCTGAAAACATGGCGGAGTTATTTACACCTGCCGTGAGCACAACCGTAGAAGTCCACTCCGTTGGCAAGGCATGAAATGTAAGGGTGATCGCCGTGGTCGCCCCTTTGTTAAAGCGACCAAACCCTTCTAAAAAAAATGAAAATATATCTTTATGACCGGTAGCTCCACCAACGGTCCAAGTATAAGTGGGTGTTGAGTCTATCGCCAAGGCCCGGGTGCCGTGGCCAAGCTCATGGTTAGAAACAAAAAAGGCATACTGAGGTTTCTCCCAAGCCATCGCCATGGCCCCGGTCCACAGTAATCGACCTAATATGTTTTCACCAATAAAGGGGGCTCTCGCAACGTAGTCAAAAATACTCGAACCCAAGTACTCAAACTCTAAACCAAACTGCCAAAAGCCTCGTGTTGAATTAGAGCTGGCGGGGTAGCTAGTGTCTAAAGAAAATGTATAATCGAGCTCATGACTTTTACTAAAACCCTGCCATGAAAACATAAGTATAGTAATTGTTAATAAATATTTCATACCCCTATGCTAGCTACTCGCTCAAATAGCAGCAACTGTTTTTTAAACCCTTCTCTATATAAATACGCTGACAGAAATAAAATCATCATCACCTCCAACAGCCACTTGGTAAAATTAACTTTTCTCAAAAATAACGCTCTTCAATGCCTCTGACTAAATCCCAGAGGGTAAGCGATAAAACTTGCCAAAGTGACCCTGCTCCTGCCTATGGACATAAAATACTGTCGAGCCCTTTTATTTTAAGCCTAATAAAACTCTGGCCCCTGTGGGCAAATTCAGATACTGTTCACCTATGGATACAGAGAGAAGTAAAAATTTTATTGAGCAAATCATCCAATCTGACATTGATTCTGGTAAACACCAAAAGGTGATCACCCGATTTCCGCCTGAACCCAATGGATATTTACATATTGGGCATGCAAAATCGTTTTGTTTAAACTTTGGTCTGGCTGTGTCCTTTAAAGGCCAGTGTCATTTACGATTTGACGACACGAACCCCTTAACAGAAGACTCTGAGTTTATTGACGGCATCAAACAAGACTTATCTTGGATGGGTTTTGACTGGGGTAATAATTTATTTTTTGCCTCTGATTATTTTGAGGCCCTTTATGGTTTTGCTGTACAGCTGATTAAGGCTGATAAAGCATATGTTGATGACCTCCCTGTTGAAGAGATCAGAAACCTTCGCGGCTCTTTAACAAAGCCCGGGCAAGCGAGCCCAGGCCGAGCCAACTGTGTTGAAAAAAACTTAGATCTTTTTACACGCATGCGCGCAGGTGAGTTTAGTGATGGAGCCATGGTACTCAGAGCTAAAATTGATATGAGCTCACCTAACATGAACATGCGTGACCCCTTGATTTATCGCATTCGTAAAGCCACTCATCATAGGCAGGGCGATAAATGGTGTATTTACCCTTTATATGATTTTACTCACCCCCTCTCTGATATGATCGAGGGGGTCACACACTCTGTGTGTACCCTTGAGTTTGCCGACCACAGACCACTTTATGACTGGTTACTTGATGAGCTTAAAACCCCCTGCCACCCGCAACAAATTGAGTTCGCGCGCTTAAATATCGACTACACTATAATGAGTAAACGTAACTTACTTGAACTTGTTAACGAGAAACTCGTTAATGGTTGGGACGACCCCCGAATGCCCACCATTAAAGGCCTTCGAAGGCGAGGTTACACCCCGACAGCTATAAAAAACTTTGCAGAAGCCATTGGAGTCACTAAAAAAGACTCTATCATCGCGCTAAGCACCCTTGAACATTACATACGTGAAGACCTTAACGAAAAGGCCCCCAGGGCTATGTGTGTCGTTGACCCTATAAAAGTTGTCATTGAAAACTACGAAGCCGAAGAAGAATGGCTAGAGGCCAAGATACACCCTAAAAAACCCGAGCTCGGCACTCGTAAAATACCCTTTAGTAAAGAACTCTACATTGATGCAAACGATTTTAACGAAAACCCGCCACCTAAATACTTTAGACTGACCCCCGGCGGCCGAGTTCGCCTGCGAAACGCCTACGTTATTGAGTGCCATAAGGTCATTAAAAATGATCAAGGGCAAGTGATCGAACTAAGGTGCACCTACGACGTCGAAACAAAATCAGGTAAAACCCCCGAGGGTCAAAAAAAGGTTAAGGGCATTATACATTGGGTAAGTAAACCTCATGCCCTTAACTGTGAGGTCCGAATTTATGACCGCTTATTTACCGACCCCAACCCCGGCGGACACAAAGATACAAACTTTAAAGAATTTTTAAACCCTGACTCATTAACGATTATTAAAAGTGCGTATGTTGAACCCAGCATTGGTACCCCTAAAACAGAAGACCACTTTCAGTTTGAACGATTAGGGTATTTTTGTGCCGACAAGGACTCTACAGAGAATGCGCTCGTATTTAACAGAACTGTCACCCTCAAAGATACTTGGGCAAAAAAATAACTTATCCGTTTTTATACGAAGTTATTTTCAAAGAAACTCATTTAAAAAAAATATAAAGCCACTTATCAATCACGGGCACCATAACAAACACAAGCATACTGCCGTTGACCCATAAAAAAAACTTAAGCCAGCCCTTTTCACCTTGGGACTTATTATATTTTAAAAATTCATATAAAACTTTTAAGGCAAACGGTAAAACTAAAATAAAATAAAACACATGAGCTCTAACAAACCAAGGTGATACAATGGCTATGGCAATGTAAATATACGTATAAAGCCCCATATGAAAGAGCGTTCTTGGGACCCCTAAGGCCACTGGCAGGGTGGGTATGCTCCCTAAAGCGTAATCTTCTTTATACCGAACCGCTAAGCACCAAAAATGGGGCATTTGCCATAAAAACATAATTAAAAATACATATATCGCCTCGGGCTCTAAAAATTGAGCCGAGCTTACTGAGTACCCGACAAGTACAGGCATAGCGCCAGGTATTGCCCCTGGCACGGCGGCAAAGGCCCATCTTTTTTTCCACCACATGGTGTAAAGGGCGTTATACATAATCACCGTAGAAAGCCCTAAGTAACAGGTAACGGGATTAATCATATATAAAAGAAACGAGCCTAGCGTAATAAAAAGCGTTGAAAAAACATATACTGCCCAAGGCTTAAACACCCCTTTAGGTAAAGGGCGGTTTTTAGTGCGAGGCATTTTAGCGTCAATCTCTACCTCTTGAGCCTCGTTTAAAGCAAAGCTCCCTGAGCTTAAAAAATAAAGCCCCAGTAAAAACACAATGACATTAGTAAAAGCAAACCCCTCTCTGGGGTAATAGCTCAAAGCAAACCCGGCCGCCCCAGTGAGCAGCACAAAAACAACAATCCCAAATTTTGTTAAATCTAGATAAGCCTTTATCAACAGTAAAATCCTTAATACGAAAGGGTTTAAATGAGTGGTTTAACCTCAAGCGTTAAACGAGTCAATTTCTACCTTGTGTAATGAATAGTCTATATTAATAGCTAAATAAATAATGCAGGGCGCATATTTAAGCTCTAGTTTAAAAATGAAAATTAACGCCACAACCTCAATAGTACTTATAACTGACTGTTAACCCCTGCGGAGATCATCGGTCACACATACAAGGCCTACAGTCTTAAGTTCTAAAGCGTATTAACGTGCTCTACTCGAGTTATAATATCAATGGCTGCAAGCCCGTAAAGTAAAAGTAAAAAGAACACTGCAGAGCCCAGGCACATCCAGTGCAGCTTAGAGTCGTTTCTTAAGTTCATAAATACAGCAAAAACAAAGGCTGCTTTTATAGTTGCAATAAAAAGCGCAATAATTGTATTGGCGGCCCCAAAATCAAATTGAGCAGCGACCACCGTAAGAATGGTCAGTACTAAAAGTGTCAATAATACATTAAAGTATGTCTTTGCTGGGATAACTTGATGTTCATGTGACTCACTCATTTAAAACTCCTTAAATTAAATATAACATTGGGAATAGATAGATCCAAATCACATCAACTAAATGCCAAAAAAGCCCAACACCCTCAACAGGCGTATAGTACTCAGAGTTAAACTCATTCTTTTTAGCCCTCAATAATACCCATATAATCAGTAGTATACCGATTATTACGTGCAAACCATGCATGCCCGTTAGGCAAAAATAAAACGAAAAGTACAAAGCTAGGTTTGAGGCTTCGCCGCCAGTAAAACTAAATAACTCTCCGGGGTACAAACCTAAATGAAATTTATGAGTGTACTCATAGTACTTAATACCCATAAAAATGGCCCCAAAAACTATGGTGGCCAAAAGGTACTTTACACAAAGCTTATTGTTATTAGTTTGGGCACTTCGAACGCCCATCACCATGGTCCACGAGCTTAAGAGTAAAACAATTGTGTTTGTAGCCCCTAAACGCCAATCTAAAAACTTAGCCCCTTCAGCAAACACCTCTGGGTACATACTATTATAAATAATATAAGCGACAATTAAGCCCCCAAACATTAAAATCTCAGTGGCTAAAAAAAGCCAAACCCCTAGCATGCTAGACTGAAACTCATGTTGCCCATCTTTAAAATGGTGAGCGTGTTTATGTGTGTTTACTACTTTACTATCTGTACTCATAAGGACCTGCCGTTACTTCGGGTTCTGTTACAAAATTTTCGTGAATTGGAGGAGACGCTGTTTCCCACTCCAGTGTTTTACCACCCCATGGGTTCGCCGGAGCTTTTTCACCACTTCTAAGACCTTTAATTATAACTATTAATGCTACAACAAACCCTGCTGCAATGATACCTGAGCCAATGGTTGAAACTCTATTTAAAGGCTCGTACACCTCAAGGTAGTCAAAGTATCGCCTTGGCATACCCATGGCCCCTAAAATAAATTGAGGGAAAAACGTGACATTAAACCCACAAAAAATTAACACAAAACTAATTGCAGCGCCTGTTTCGTTGTACATCTTGCCAAACATTTTAGGGAACCAGTAAAAAATCCCTGCCATCAATGCCATTAACACACCCCCCACCATAACGTAGTGAAAGTGTGCGACAACAAAGTACGTATCATGAAAATGAACATCTACAGCTATGGTGGCCAACATAATCCCCGTGACCCCACCAATAGTGAATAAAAATAAAAACCCTAAAGCAAACAGCATGGGTGATTGAAACTGTATAGAGCCCTTATAAAGAGTCGCCACCCAGTTAAAGGTTTTTATGGCAGTGGGTACGCCCACTAACATTGTTAAAAATGAAAAGATAACAGCCGCCACCTCTGACTGACCACTGACAAACAAATGATGGCCCCAAACAAAAAAGCTCACCACAGCGATACCAATACTCGAAAAGGCAATAGCCTTATAACCAAAAATAGTCTTTCTTGAAAAAGTTGTAATCACCTCACTGATAATACCCATGGCTGGTAGAATCATAATATAAACAGCCGGGTGAGAGTAAAACCAAAAAAAATGTTGAAATAAAATTGGGTCCCCACCAAGCTTTGGATCAAAAATACCAACGCCCACAATACGCTCCATAATTAACAAGAGCAAAGTGATCGCTAGTACAGGAGTCGCTAAAACTTGTAAAACAGCCGTCGAATACAAGCCCCAAACAAAAAGAGGCATTCTAAAAAAGCTCATCCCCTTACAACGAAGTTTATGTGTTGTTGCAATAAAGTTTACGCCCGTTAAAATAGATGAAAACCCCATTATAAAGGCCCCTAAAACAACCCACGTTGTGCCATTATCAGTATGAATACTGTACGGGGTATAAAACGTCCAACCCGTATCAACACCATTATAAATTAATGACACTAGCGATACACAAGCGCCAACAACTAAGCAATACCAACTTAATAAATTTAGCCTCGGAAAGGCCACATCTTTAGCGCCTATATGTAGAGGTAAAATAAAGTTACCCATAAACGCCGGAATCCCTGGGATAACAACCATAAAGATCATTAAAGCCCCATGTAGAGTCATGGCCTGGTTAAAATTACTGGCTGTCCCTAAAATACCTGGGCCCACTGAAAAAAGCTCGGCTCTAACAAGGAGGGCAAAAATCCCACCCACAGCAAAAAAGGTCATCACAGTAATCATGTAAAGTATGCCTATACGCTTATGGTCCAAAGTTGTTAACCACGACCAGAGGCCTTTTTCATGATTTATATAGTTGTGCTCAGTTGATGCGCTCGACATTATAGTTTCTCCCTACTTCAACGACTTTAAGTATTCAATAAGTGATGATAGCTCTTCTTCGCTCAATTGACCCTGAAACGGGGTCATTGCCGGAGGATAGCCTTTTACAATTTTAACAGCTGGGTTCAAAATAGACTCACGAAGGTAGTTTTCATCCGCCACCTGAGCTGGCCCAACTTCAAAATTTCTTTGAGATCCAAAAATACCTTTTAACCCCGGGCCAATTTTTCGTGAAGAATCTGTGTTGTGACAAACAGTACACTTACCTTCAAAAATCTTTTGGCCCATTTTAATAGGCGTTATATCTTCAGGAGCGGCCGAGATCCACTCTTCGTACTCTTTTTTAGGGACTACTTTAAGCTTTGCTAACATACTTGAGTGAAGCTCACCGCAAAACTCTGTACAAAAAACTTGAAAGGTCCCCAGTTTATTAGCTTTAAAACCAAGGGCAGTATAACGACCGGGGACAACATCTTGTTTAATTCGCATAGCTGGTACGAAAAAACTATGAATGACATCCCTTGAGGTCATAATAAGTTTAATGGGGGTGTCTATCGGGACAACAAAAATATTATTCTCTTTGCGTCCACTTTTATATTGAAACTCCCAGGACCACTTTTGACCAAACACATGAACTTCAAGTGAATCTTCAGGGAAGGTCTTCATGTCATGGTAAACATCCCATCCCCAGGCGAAAACAACTATAAATATAACAAAGGGTATAAAGCTCCACAAAAATTCTAAAAAATTATTATGCGAGATATACGCTGTTTTATCGTTATCACTTTTTCTCTTATACTTAAGGGCAAAGTAAACAAGCCCTCCAATAACAAGTACAAATGAGATCCCACTGACGATAA
>JAUVAX010000083.1 GCA_030591685.1 Pseudobdellovibrionaceae bacterium
ATTTATAGTCTTCCATTTTATACCTCATAAAAATTACCTATATATTTACTCATAAACTCATTTATTTGTGAATTATCAAGTCAAGCTGCTGCAGCTTCCAGCCAGATTTATACTTTTTAATTAGAACGCTCCCTGTTTTCCCAATGGGGTTAGTTAATCCTGTTCCCTTTAGCCAACCATGCTTTTCAAGCTTTACTGTTTTATCATCGACCCAAATGGGGTGAATTGCCCCCCATGTATTGCCGGGGTATTTTTTAAAAACAACTCTCCAGTCAGAGGCTGTCTTCTCCCAAATTTCTATTCTATTTGGCCTATAGCCAGATTCAATATCAAAAGAGGCGCTGATGAAATGTTTTTTATCCGAGCTAAAAACCGGCTCTTCAAAGACTTTATATTCTCTACCCGTCTCAGAATCGATAATGCGGTATTGAGACCCTTCCCAAAACAAGACCCAAATCAAGTATAGGTTTTGATCTTTTAAAAAGTTATAGAAATAAAAGCTGATCACTTCATTGGCTCTTGAAGTGATTTTTACTTTGTTTTTTTCACTTGGGGACATTTTTTTTACAAAGTTTTTATAAAATATATTTTCATAAACCTTTGTTGTAGCCTTCGCCTTTCCGGGTTTAATTTTTATATAAAGTTTACCACCTTTGCGCTCAGCAAATTTTGAAAATTTATTTAATTGATTTCTATCTATTAATTGCCCACACTTTTTTGCGTAATTAACGGCCGACAAGGCTTTGCAGTTAGCTTTTGTTAAATCTTTTACGCTTTGTGAATAGGTCGCTTGGTTAACCAGTGTGATGATTAAAACCAGAGAAATACTGAAAATAATTGATTTTAAACCCGCTCATAGTTTAACTCTAGCTCTGTTTTAGCACTTTGGGTAGGCCACTTAAGTTGCTAATTTGTTGTACTCAAAGCCCTGGGCAACAGGGCCAAAATAGAATCAGTGACGGAGACTTACTTCATTTGCATCGTCAATTGCAAGTTATGCCCGTAGGCGAGCCGGGGTTCTTTGGTGGTCTGTGTAGGCTTCAAAAGGGGATGAGGGACGGAGCATCGACCACTCCTCAGTCCCCAACCCTAACCACTTGTTATAACAAAGATTTTTTTGAATTTCTATTTTACCAAGCCTTGAGTACCCCACCTACGCCCAGCACATGACCCAATTACCCTTTACAATTGGGTCATTATATGACCTAATTAAGCGTGCTAATTGGGTCACATAAACACCCATTAAGGGGATCAAATGGGTCATTATATTTGGCAAAACAAGGATTGGCCCAACTTTACCTGGGCGAGCGATCAGTTAATCGAAGGGCTTGGCTCTGTTCGAAAGGCACAAGGTAAACTTATTGCGCAAGCTGGGTTTATGGGGCTTGAGTCAGAGGCTGAGTTTTTAATTGAGGAGGCGCTAATGACCTCAGCCATCGAGGGGGAGAGTTTAAATGCGGACTCTGTGCGGTCGTCAGTGGCTCACCGCCTTGGCCTACCTACAGCTGGCCTCCCGCCTCAACAGCGCCACATTGAGGGGCTTATTGAGATGCTCTTAGACGCCACAAGAATGTACGACAAACCCTTTAATTCAAAGAGGATGTTTGGATGGCATGCGGCCCTCTTCCCTACCGGGTACTCAGGCTTGCATAAAATCAACACAGCGAAGTGGCGCAGTGGTAACACGCCAATGCAAGTGGTCTCTGGGCCCATAGGAAAAGAGAAGGTACATTTTGAAGCCCCACCAGCAAAACTTGTTAGCAAAGAAATGAAAACTTTTTTTAACTGGTGGAGCAAGCCTCCAGATAAACTAGACGGGCTATTAAGAGCAGGTATTGCTCATTTGTGGTTTGTCACAGTACACCCCTTTGATGATGGCAATGGTCGCATAGCAAGAGCCATCACCGACATGGCCCTAGCTCAAGACGAAGACACAGGGCAACGCTTTTACAGCTTGTCTGGTCAGATCGTCAAAGAACGTACTGATTACTATGATATACTCGAGCAAGTACAAAAACAAAATTGTGACATCACACAGTGGCTTGAGTGGTTTTTAGGGCTGTTTGCACGCGCCATAAGTAACTCTGGGACTGTTATTGATAAAGTACTATTGGTTTCAAATTTTTGGCAGCAACATAGTCAATTAGAACTGAATGAACGCCAACTAAAAGTTATTAAAAAACTCATAGAGGCCGAACCCGAGGGGTTTGTTGGTGGCATTAATAACAGAAAGTATGTGAGTCTCACAAAAGTCAGCCGCGAAACTGCAAAACGAGACCTTGCTGACCTAGAAAAAAAGAACATCATTAAACGCAATGCCGGCAAAGGCCGCTCTGTGAGTTACTCGCTTATTATAAAGTAAGGATTGGCGTTCCCGACCTTAGGGACTGAGCCACATACTCAGCTTGCATATAAGAACCATAAGCTTCTGATTTCATTAAATATATTAGGTAATTATTGGATGACTTGGGACAAAGAAGCCTGCTTCCTCCCCCGTTTTTCACAAATTCGACCTTCATGATGATTCGTTTTAGTTCTAGGGTCCAGTGACTTATCCGCTAAAAACATTGGATTTACTTGAATTAATTGATTAAAATTAATTTAAGTAAACTTTTACTTATTTTATAAATTCTTAAGCCTGTAAGTTGAGGTAAATGCCTAAGCACATTTTTTTTCATTACTTCTTTGGATATTTTTTTATTGTCCTCGCTACCATCGGAATGGTTTTACCTGTTGTACCAACTGTACCATTTTTACTTCTAGCTCTTTATTTTTTGAATAATGTTTCCCAGACCATGCATAAAAAAATTATGAACTTACCTAAATTTGGACCCGCCATACATAGCTGGCAAGAAGACAGAGTTATTAGCGTGAAAACAAAAGTTGAAGTTATAATACTTCTTTCTTTATCTACGGGTTATATACTGTATTTCAATGATCAAATTAATTTACTTATCAAATCGGTAACAGTAATTTTAATGACTCTGCTTGCAACTGTAGTTTTAAAACAAAAATCAAAAAAATGATTTACTTTATCTCTTGTTGGCTGCTTTACAGAGGCTATTTTAGGTTTAATGTTCAAAGTGCCCTTCTATTAAAATGGAAACAGAGCCACACATTCAGTTAGCGTATATCAGCCATAAACCCTTAATTTCATTAAATATTTTTGATAATCATTGGATGGCCGGGGACCGGACATTTGACTGTGTCCCCATTTTCTTTCCCATTGTGATTCCGTGAGCCAGAAAGTCGGAGTAATTCGGTACCGGCTCACGATTTCTATTAAGGTACGGAAATTGCTATACATCTAATTATAATCTTTTAATCACTCAGGAGGCGGATATCAGAGTAATTTATGTATTTTATACTATATTTGTCACCTTTATTTACAGATCTAATGCTAATGCCAGCGTATGCTCTGACATTTTTTTTTAGCACAAAAAACACATACTCTTTCAGTTCTGGACTCAAAAGCACTTATCAAAATGTAGTGACAAAACTTAAGTCAATTTACATACATGAGAGTGCCAGGCTAAAACAGCGGGTAGATTTATATGAGACGTCTACTCAATTAAAATCTGAGCTTGGACACCTTGAGTTTTATGATAAAGATGGGAATCTGCTGAATGAAACCTATGTCCCCGGTATTAATATCCAAGCAATGTCAGGACAAACAGTTATAAAACATATGCTCATGGCCCTTGAAAATATTAACCTTGAAAACTTACATCATATAACTTTTATTCACACACACCCAAAGCAGCCCGCAACTATTCCAGATATTTTTTCACAAGGTGACATCGCCGCTTTCGGAGGAATAAAGTCGGCGTTAAACCTATTAGACATAAACGTAGACCTACATACTGAAATTGTGTATCAAAAATGGGGCCGAATAAAAACAAAGTCTATGATTTACAGTGAAGACCACCCAGAGCACTCAGCACTCAGCACTCAGCACTCAGTACTCAGTACTCAGCACTCAGTACTCAGTACTCAGTACTCATAAACTTTCATACATCATTAACAAGATTCAACCGAAATTATGAACTCGAAGACAGTAATTTTCCAACATTACTCGAAACGTACAAGAAGAGGTACAACGTAAATTTTGACTAATACAAAAAATCCTTCGGAGCTCTAAAGAGAAGTTGGGCGAAAAAAGGCAAAAAAGGTACTTACTCACTTTTGGGCCGCACTGAGTCCCAAAAGTGAGTAAGCTGAATTCCATATTCCATTGCAACTCCTTGCGTATTGAAAAGTAGGTCACTCTTGACCTAAAAATCAATTCGCAAAAACAAAATTTAAAGGAGTTGTACTTATGCAAAAGCGGGTCAACCCCCTAATTCCGGAATTTTTGTTATAGAAAAACGTCTAGTATTTGCACCTCATTTTTTTCATATTTTTGCATAAAATCACCTGGAGACATCATCTTTAACGAGCCATGTATGCGATCA
>JAUVAX010000096.1 GCA_030591685.1 Pseudobdellovibrionaceae bacterium
GATTTATAGATGGTGGGACAATAGGGATAGCTCCTAATATATCCATCATGCCCATCCGATTCTTAGGTGCAGATGGGAGCGGGGATTTAGCCGGTGGTATTAAGTCTATTGATTATGCCATTGAGAAGGGTGTGGATGTTATTTCTGCCAGCTGGGGAGCCTCTGTTCCTAAGGCTCAAGCCAAGCCCCTTATAGAGGCCGTTCAAAGAGCCAGTGATGCTGGAGTTATTTTTGTAGCTGCTGCAGCTAACGATGGTAAAAATAATGATAAAACAGACGTGTTCCCTGCCAATGCTGAGTTTGAGAATACAATTTCTGTTGCCGCCAGCGGCCCACAAGATGAAAAGCCCAATTGGTCTAATTACGGGCGTATGACTGTTCATTTAGCGGCACCGGGTTTAAATATCATGAGTACGTTGCCTAAAAATAAATATTCAAACCTTTCTGGGACAAGCATGGCCACTCCTCTTGTTTCGGGGCTTGTAGCGTTACTAAAATCACAAGACCCAAACTTAACAGGTAAACAAATCAGAGCCCTTTTGCAGTCCACAGGGGCTCAGGTTAAAATTGAAACCGCATGCAACTGCCGAGTAGATGCAGGGCGAGCCATGGAGTCACTTTTAAATAAAGACCTCATTATTGCCCCAGCCGCCTTTACAGCAAAAGTAAATGACACAAAGTCTTTTGAAGTCGTAAATGCTTCAGGGACTGTAACTTATGAGTCCGAGAACCCAAGTGTAGGCAGCATTGATGCTCAAGGAGGCTTTAAAGCCCTTTCTGTGGGTGAAACCCGAATCCATGCTACTGATGCCACTGGAAGAAAAGTAAGCTCCCTTAACCTGACGGTGGCAAATGCACCGTCAGATGGCGGCGGCGGCGGTGGTGGAGGAGGCGATGGCAGCTGTCCTCTCGATCCGGCTCTTTGCGATATAGCCTGTGGTATTTCTCCAGATCTCCCATGGTGCTCTAAATAAGACATTTGCTTTTTTAGACTTTAATAAAAAAAGCCCTCTTTAGAGGGCTTTTTTTATTCTACAAACCTTTTATTCTGTTTAAATGTACTCAAAAAAATAGTTCAATTCTCTTAACGCCTGCTAAAAAAATAACTCTCAACCTTTTATTATTAAAGGGTATAGATATAAATATTTCCGTATTCTGTCTTTAAAGGTATATACACAGCCTTTCGATCTATAAATCCTTTGATTAAAATCGACCCGGGCTCAATGAAAGCCTTTGATTTTAATTTTATTTCGCCATGGGCAAATATTTTACTAGCTCTTCTATGTATCATGCCCAGCAAGGCTCGCGCTAAAGCTTTAGGAGTAAACAGACTGGACTCATCACCTAAAGCTTTATACAGGTACGTCAACACTGAGGGCTCAAAACTCATTACAAACTCAGATCTATAGTCGAGAGCTTCCACTTCGAAAAGCAAATTAAAAGTTCCAATAAAAGGAGTTTTCATCGATTTAAGCTCTGGCTCACACACATTTACAGAGGAGTGAGAGAGTTTTTTGTAAACATCCCTTGTCGTACTAATGAACTGATCAAAACAAGTGGCTGATAAATATTGTTGGTTTCTATTTAAGTTTAACTTAGCGCCAATAAGCTTCATCAGTTTTGAATAATCAATAGGATGGTGAGTGAAACTTATATTACTTTTCACGCTGGCGAGAGCGTCATCACCTTTTTGTTGCAAAAACATCACTTGAGTTTTGTTATTGCTATTTGTATGGTTTATACTTGTTAAAAAATTTAACAGGCCTCTTTTTGTCAAGCATTTTTGTTCAACAACAATAAAATCAAATTTTTGATTATTCATTTTTTGAACTGTATCTTTTTGAGAATATGAGTCCACTATACTTACACTAGTAGAAAAATAATTCTGCGCATAGTGAGAAAAAATCCCCCCGACACTCTTATCATCTGATAAAAATAAGA
>JAUVAX010000082.1 GCA_030591685.1 Pseudobdellovibrionaceae bacterium
AAGGTCTCTGAAGTCGTGATCGCCGTGAACCCTAAAATGGTAGATTTTTATCGCTCAATACTTTTATTTAAACCAACAAAAGCTTTGTCTATAAAAAACTACGGGTTTGCAAACGGGGCTCCGGCAGCAATATTAACTTTAAACTTTGAACAGGCCTATCATGATAACTATACTTATTATCATCGCCAGGAAGCAAAAAAAAATCTATTTGCATATATGTACTCAAAAGAGGCCAAAGAGCAATTTTATAACTTAAAAAACTATAGAGCTCCTGTTCGTCGTTATAACACCACTTCTTATTTACCAATGAGCCCTGAGTTTATAAAATATTTTTTTATTGAAAAAACAAATATTTTTAACTCTTTAAAGCCAGAGGCTCGCCGTGAATTGCAACTTTTACTAAATGATGATGCCCTAAAAGGGCAAACAGTCGTCCCCCTTGGAGTCAAACAAAGAGCGTCGCTAAAGCGTCGCGAAAGACGGCATGGGGTTAATTGCAGGGTCAGGGTTCACCTGCCTAATGAAGAATTTATGGAAGGGTACATGCTCAATTTATCAAGCCAGGGGGCCTGCATGTACCTTAACTCACACAAAACCCTGTCTGTAGAAATAGGTGAGAAGTACACTGTGGACGTCCAAGTTTCGGACTTTGAAGTGGCTCAAATAATTTTTCATCCCCGTAGAGGGTTAAAAAATTATTTATCAGGTCAAGCCCTAGAAACTGACAAAACTTGGCAAAAGCTCATCAAATACCTAGATTCAATTTACTTCAGCATCGATGGTGAGCGCAAGAAGGCCAGTTAGCCCTTTAAAGCCATAATTTATAGTATTTCACTACATTATATATAAATTTTAGGCGCTATTTTTTAAAAGGCTAAGTATGCGTTTCTCCCCCCCCCTGAGGGTCTGTGAAAAGGTGGCTCATAAAAAATAGAAAGCAAAATAGGGCACTTAGAGGCTGATGCGCAGCGATATTTTGACTCGAAAGCTTGATTTTTTAGCCTTAAAGGTAGAGAAATACCCACTAAGAGTTTAACCGTGATTTCATAAAGGATTGCTAACCATATGGCAAAAAAGAGTTCAGTTGTAAAAAACGATAAAAGAAAGGCCCTCGCAGACCGTTACTATAAATACAGATGTGAGCTTAGAGCCAAAGTTTCAAATTTAGAGATCGATGAAGAAGAGCGCTATGAGGCTCACTTAAAGTTGCAAAAATTAAAGCGAAACACATCTCCCCATAGAGTGGTTCGTCGTTGCCATATAACTGGTCGCCCAAGGGGGCATGTTAGAAAGTTTGGTCTCTCACGTATAGCCGTGCGTGAAATGGCAAATCTAGGGCTTTTGCCAGGGGTTACTAAATCAAGCTGGTAAATATTTTAAACTCTACTTTTAATGAAAAGATAGAGTTTTCAATAAAAAAAAGCCCTCTATGAAAGGGCTTTTTTTATACTGGACAGCGGATTTATCTTAATTTGCTAAGGGGCATAAGTAACTATATTTACGGGGCGTCTCAGTTATCAGAAAAAATAGACTCTTTGGCTTAGAATTTGCTGAATATATGTTTAAAGTCGCTACTTTAAACCCTTTAAACCAAGGTATTGCATACTATGAGCAAAAATTGTCATTATGACTTAAATATTTCCAATCTTAGCCTCTCAGTTCTGTTGATTTGTTTTACAGTTGTGCCACTTAAGGGTCATTCTGCTCCTTTAGAGAGTACCCCCAAGGCTTCATCTAAGACTCCGGTGCACTGGAATAGCCTTTCTACTGAAGAGTTTATCATCGAGACTAAATACCATAAGTTACGAGTTGAATTAATCAGCAGCCTTATAGCTCGACGACTGGGGTTTGACACAACGATTACTATTGCCCTTTCAAAAGTTCATGATGATTCTAAATTTGATTCAGACCTTATAAAAGAACTTAGTAAAAACTATGGGAGATCTTTAAGCGATAAAGATGAGGGCGCATTTAAAATTATTAAAACACACAACCAAAGGGATCATGAGCTGACTTTTAATAAACTTAAAGAGTTAGATCTCTTTGATGGTCAGGCTATAAACCCACGTGCTTTAGAGGCACTTTTTGCTATTGATATGGCCGATAAGTTTGACAGATATTTATTCCCTAAAGTCCTAGCTGAACAATTATATAAAATCCGAGGAGAGCCTGTTAATTCGCCTGAGTTTGGAAAGATAATGACGTCCATAGATGATTACTATGACTTAAAGTCCTACGCAGCCTCATTTTTGTATGAAGATGTCGAAAAAATTGAGGAATTAATGAGTTCAGTTGAAAAGAATTACAAAAAATGGATAGTGAATCGTAGACTCATCCCTTACAGCCTTTACAAAAACTATTCGTGTAATCAGTTATTTGCGAACTGAGTCGAGTAACCAGTTACGAGTATGTGTTTAAGCCTTTTATAAGTGAGCTTAGGTTCATGGTCTCAAAGTAAAATACCGGGCAGGGGCTATAGCCTTTGTCCTTCAATATTTCCGGCAGAACAACCCTTTTGAAGGCATCCGCATAGGCACATTTTTTGCAAATTAATTATCTATGAGAACTTTGATATTCCTATTACTTACCACTTGCATTTCAGCCCAATATACATATGCCTCGCTGTTTAGGACTAACAGGTGTACTACAATTTTTGCGCCTAAATCAAAGGGGTGGCTAAAAGCTCATCCTATTTTTGATAATTTAGATTTTACCAGTAAAAAACCACGCTCTTATGGCATCTCAAAGATGAGCAATGTTTTCACCGATCAGGAGGTTTCTAAAATCATAAAATTGCTACCGAAACACAATCGGCTAGGACAATTTGGCACTATTGATTTTTCACACTTTAACACCTTATATTACATAAAAGTAAGAAGATTATTAGGTAAATCTATTGCCAATAAGCTCTTTCAATTTGTAAAAGAATTTGATTCTGAAATTAAAAAAAGATCTGATGATTCTTATTTTATTCGTGTTTACTTAAGGGCCGGAAAAAACATGGTTAACATTACTGGCAACGGGCACGTACACTTTGCTAATTCAATTACATTAACAAAATCAGAAAGTGGCGAGGGTAGCTGGATAAAACCCGAGGGTCCTTATGGTGAAGCTTATCAAGCTACCAGCAATGAGGTCGTTCTGTTTACTCGTCAATTGCACGGCTCTGGAGAAGTGAATAATGAAAGAGTTTTAATCATTGTAGAGGCCATTTATAAAAATCCAATTATTCACTATCTTGGTGATAAACTCTATAACTAAGAAAGAACTTCGGTAACAAGCTGAATTAAAATTTATTTAGCCCTGCTAATAATTCACATTACATTTATGGCGAAGAAAATGAATTGCGATAAACACAAACTGTAGTAATTGTAATCGTTTGTGTTGTTTTTCACGAAGCCTGTCACCTTTAATTTTTATTTAAACTGTCCTGAGCGATAAAAATAGACTATTGACAAGTACCCACATATGGGGTACTATGGATTTCATGGACGTCGTTGATTTAACACCTGTGAAGAAACAACTTAAGAAGCTCCCAATTGAGGCCATTAGGCGCCTTCAGCGGTGGGCTAAGTACGTAGAATTAAATGGACTCATGGAGACCAGGAAAACACCTGGATTTCACGATGAGCCACTAAAGGGCAAATGGAAAGGGTTTCGGTCTGTTCGTTTAGGTCTAAAATGGAGAGCTATCTATAAGCACAAAAAAGATGGCACTGTTAACATAGCAACTGTGGAGGAGGTAACACCTCATGAGTACTAAAAATAAAAAATATACGACTAAAAATTTAGAAAATGACTTTGGGCAACTCTCTTTTGCTGATCTAATCTTAATGCAAAGAGAAGATCTCGAACTCACTCAGGTTGAGATGGCCAAGAAACTAAAAATATCAAAGCAAAAGCTATGCGATTTTGAAAAAGGAAGAAGAATACCTTCCGCAAAGCTTGCTGCTGGTTGGTCAAAAAAACTAAGACTTCCCCCTGAGGTTTGGATCCAGGCGGTTTTACAAGATCAGCTCAAAAGAGACAATATTCACCTTAAAGTACACATAGCTTCTTAAGCTACTTTTTTTCTCTTACAAGTTTTCGGTAACTGTATTGGCTTACCTGTAACTTTATGTTTCCATACTGCCCCCGATAAATTAGAAGCAATTTTATGCATGTTTGTATAAAGCTGTCGTTCGGATATTTTAAAGTTGACCACTTCATTTCTCTTCAGCTGGCGGGTAGTGATCAGTTCAATACTTACTTCCTGCTCCATTACAAAGACCTTTAACTCGCCTTCAAGAGTGGTTCTAAATACCGCCATATAACCTGCCACAGAGCCTACTTGTGGGTTTACGATATACTTTTGACCTTGGTAACTAACGGTATGATCAGACCCAATAACTCGATCCTCTTCAATGCAAAGAATTTCATCAAGCTTTAACCATGGATCAAGGGGCTCATATGCTGAGATAGGGTCTAATGGAGCTACAATTTTTTCTTGATTCCAGTACTTAGTTAAGAATACCTCATTTAGGTATTTATTCGCATTTTCCATAGTATTGATTTTGTGATGCCTAAGTTCCGGAATTAATCG
>JAUVAX010000079.1 GCA_030591685.1 Pseudobdellovibrionaceae bacterium
AAAATCATGCTCCTCATGTTTGACTCCTGTTGTAATTTTAGTCTAACCTTATATTAAAGTAAAAGGTAAGATTAACAATTTTAAAAATAATATTATGAATCTAGTCAAATTAGAATCAATAAAAAAAGCCTATAAAATGGGCGCGGGCAGTTTTCAGTGCCTTAATGGAGTGTCTTTGTCTTTTGAAAGGGGCGAATTCACAGCTATTGTTGGCCCTTCAGGTAGCGGAAAAACAACACTTTTAAACATTATTGGCTGCATTGATACTCCGACGACAGGGCAGGTTTATATTGAGGGCAGTAATGTTGCCAATTATAAATCTAACCAACTTGCTGACCTAAGAGCTCAAACTCTTGGGTTTATTTTTCAAAGTTTCAATCTGCTACCCGCACTTACGTCTAAAGAAAATACAGAATACCCTCTGTCAAATATACCGAACATAAGTCGTGAGGAGCGCCAAAAACGCGTGGCACACTACATAGACCGTGTTGGGCTCAGCGCGCACGCCAATCATCGACCCTCTCAGCTGAGTGGTGGTCAAAAGCAAAGAGTGGCTATTGCAAGAGCATTGGTTTGTAAGCCAAAAATCATACTGGCCGATGAACCCACAGCTAACTTAGATCACAAAACGGGCAGCGAGATATTAGAGCTTATGTCTGAAATAAATAAAGAAGAAGGTGTGACCTTTATTTTTTCAACACATGACCCAAAGGTTATGAAACTAGCCCGTCGTGAAATCCACATTGAAGATGGTCGAATTTTATAATGTCCCTTAAGGCTCTTTATTTGAGAGCACAAACTATTATAGCCCTATTGCTTACAGTTTCTTTTTTAAATGTGCCCATGGCGTACAGTAAGTCGGGTAAGGCCTATTATTTTTTAATCTCCCAACCTCAAAAAAGCCTCGTTAAAATTAGAAAAATCCGAAAGCAATTAAAATCAAAAGGTATTTCTAGTAAAATCATAAAACTAAGATCTCAGTATTATTTGAGATTTGCCTATTCAAAAAACTTGAAAAAAATGAAAAATGCCAAGCGGGCCTTTAAAAAAAAGAACTTAAAAGGTTTAAGAATATTAAAATTAAATAAAAAAATCTTGTCTAAAAAACTTAAACGTTCTGATTCCTCTCATTGGTTTTTAAAATCATTGCGCTCTTACCGGTGGACGGGGTCTTATCAGCTTGAAGTGCGTAAAATTACTTCTGACCCCTCACATATATCTACTTTAAAGCAAAGAGCTTTGCTGTCAGCTAATAGTTCATTTACCCCAGATATTCGGTGGAAAGCCTCGGCCCGACTTTTTTATGATCATGTGTTTGACATCAACGCTGTCTACAGCTCAAGAGTAAAGAACTCTCAGAGTTATGAAATTGAGGCTGCAGAGACTTATCTAGATATTGGATTTGAAAATATTGATTTTCGCATAGGTCGACAAAATATTGTATGGGGGGAGCTCATAGGTGCTTTTGTTGCTGACATTATCTCTGCACGGGACTTTAGGAGCTTTATTCTCCCAGACCTAGAGGTCCTTAGAATACCTCAGTGGTCTGTTTTAGCAGAGTCCAGTGTTGATAATTTTAGTTACCAACTCGTCTGGATCCCATTACCAAGCTTTGATAATTATGGCACTATAGGTAGTGATTTTCATTTTTTTAATGCATTTAATGTTCCGGATATCACTGTAAACGACCCCGAACGCCCTAGCATTAAGCTTGAAAATTCATCTTTTGGGGGTCGATTTTCATATCTACTTGCGGGTTGGGATGTTTCAGCTCTCATTTTTCAAGGCCTTAACCGTGAGCAAAGCCCTGAAAGAACCCTTCTCCCCGGCCCCTCAGTTGTAATCACCCCAAAACACTTTAAAATTACCCAGTATGGAGTGACCTTTTCAAAAGCATACCCTAGTACTGTTATTAAAGGGGAGGTTGTTTACACAAAAGACTCTCGAGTTATAACAACAGATATAGCTGACCCTGACGGCCTTATTAAGCAAGACAAACTCAGCCTTGGCCTGAGTTATGAGCCTCATCTGATCGATAATGGCCAATTTATGTTGCAGTATGTAGGCACACTACTGCCGGGAGCTCCCAATGAACTCTATGATGAAAAGCTTGAGAGCCGAGTGACTCTATTAGTTAATAAAAGCTTTAAAAATAACAAGCATAAGCCTCAACTTATTATTATTTACGGAATTAACGACGGAGACTCTTTAATGAGGCTTAGTTACAACTACTTAATATCACAAAATTGGAGCAGCACCTTTGGAGCTGATTTTTTTAACGGCCCTCCAGATTCTTTTTTAGGTCAGTTTGATGCAAAAGACCAACTCCATTTTGAGTTAAAATATACGTTCTAGCTCACTGTACAGGGCAAAAAAAGACTACCTTAAGCTTATCCTTCTGGCTCCGGTAATTTGTGACCTTTACTGTCTCTCATTTTTTAATATAGACCTAAGTGAAGCTCTGACTTAAAAAACTTAAAGTTCTAATGAATACTTTTATAAAGCATTATAAATTATATGTTGATTAGTTTCTACAGACGAAGAGTTGTAAACAGTGGATTTAGAAATTCTCAAAAAAATCATTCAAAAAGCCTCGTGGGCCCCTAGTGGGGACAACTGTCAGCCATGGCGCTTTAACTGGAACGGCAAACAACTTAAAATCTACCATATTGAAGTCCGAGCTCATCACTCCCTAAATTTTAATAACCAGGTCTCTCTTTTTACGCTCGGTGGACTTATAGAGTACCTACATATTGCTAGCTTACATTATGGGTATGAGCCCACTTTTACCTTACCGGATCCAACGAATTTAGACCCTAACTTTCTCACACAGGTCCACTTTAAAAAAACAACACCTCAACCTCAGCCACTGTTTGAGGCCCTCAGCCTTCGTGCCACCGATCGACGCCCCTTTAAAAACACCCCCTTAGATGAAAAAATAGTCAATAACCTCCTCTCCGTGTCAAAGGATTTTAAACAGGCCAATGCTTATGTTTGTACTGCCCCAAGTGAGGAGCTTAAAAAATACCTTGTCGCCTCTGAGGTGTTATTATTCAGCAACAAAGCCTTTCTTTTTGATATAATAAAATGGGTGAGGTTTAGAAACAAAGAGACTATAGACTCTAAAGATGGCTTGCCTTGGAGAAACCTGGGAGTGGGCCTCCGTGAGACTATTGTTCTATGGCTTATAAAAAGATATCCAAAATTATACGATCTATTTAAACACATGGGTATGTACAACCAAGTATCATTGGCCGCCCAAAAATTAGTAAAAAGTCATACAACTTTTATTTGCTTTACAGTGAAGTCAAATGAAAACCACCTCATTGAAAGCGGCCGGCTTGCTTTACGCTCTTGGCTGTTACTCGCAAAGCATGGGGTTTCAGCACAGCCTATGAGCTCTGGGGCGATGCTTCTTTATAAACAAATTGTGTACCCTAAAGATAATTTTAGTACAAAAGCTATGACAACACACTTTAATAACGGGCGACTCATTTTACAAAGCTCCTTTGGCTTCTCTGAAAGTGAAAGGCCTATTTGGTTGTTAAGAGTTGGATTAAGTGATCCACTTAATAACAACATGAAAACCTATAGACGCTCTGTTGATCAGATATTTGAAGTAGAGGCATAATTTATTTTTTAAAAAGGAGTTATTTATGAATTTTGACTACAAAAAAGCTTTCTCTCGAAATTTAGGTTGGGTCACAGAGGCCGAACAGGAAACATTGAAAAATAAAACCGTTGCCATCGCTGGACTAGGAGGAGTAGGGGGGGCTCACTTATTAACTCTCACTCGACTAGGTATAGGAAACTTTAACCTTGCTGATTATGATCACTTTGAAGTCGAAAACTTTAATCGTCAAGCAGGGGCTATGATATCGACCCTAGAACAACCTAAATTAGAAACCATGGCTAATATGGCTTTAGACATTAACCCTCATTTGATTATTAATCATTTTAAAAAAGGAGTGAGTGAGGGCAACTTGCACTCCTTTTTTAAGGATACAGATGTTTATGTAGATAGCCTGGACTTTTTTTGCTTTCAAATCAGACAACAGGTCTTTCAATACCTGTATGAGAATAAAATTCCAGCTGTAACCGCTGCGCCACTGGGCCTCTCTGCAGCTAACCTTAATTTTTTGCCCGGGCATATGTCCTTTGAAGATTATTTTGGCCTTGATACTGTTGATACAGATTTTGACAAGGGGCTTTTGTTTTTATTAGGCCTATCTCCCTCAATGCCACACTCAAAATACCTTGTTGCCGAAGAGTATGTAGATTTCAAAAATAAGCGTGGACCCTCTACAGGCATTGCCTGTCAGCTCTGCAGTGGCACCATTGGCGCTGAGGTTTTAAAGTTATTACTCAAAAGGGGACGGGTATTAGCAGCACCTCATTCAATACAGATAGATGCTTATTTAAATAAATCCGTGGCACGATGGGTACCTTTTGGGTACAAAAACCCCATTCAAAGGCTGAAGTTTTTTATCGCTAAAAGGAAATACTCTAGTCTGCTTTAATTCATCAGCTGATTCGTCTTTGTATTTCGGCTCTATTTGAGTAAGCTGACTCAAGATATGCGATTAGCTTCTCCCAAACAGGGTCTGATTTTAAAATTTGACCTACCATATAATTGCTACTCTGCCCCTTCAACGGATCAATTGTAATTTGTGACACTTCAAACTCTGAAACACATACGTCAACTTTATACTCATGTTCTAAATCCGTTAGCACGTTAGTGTACAGGTAAACTCCATTTAAGGAGGCTCTTACCATGCGTCCTTCTGCAAAGCCGCCTTCGGGGAGGTGTATCCGTACCTTACAGTCCAGTTCGTGTCGGCGGTCTTTTCGTCGGCTTTTTTGCCTAAATGGAAGCACATTAAGATATTTTCCATAAGAAAATAAATTTAAAATCACATGAAGACTGTTACCCGTTAAATTTTGAAATATTTGTGATTTTTCTACAAAAAAGTAATTAATTAAATCTGGGCACATCGTTAAATAAGATGTTGTTTGATAAGACCTCTCAGGCACTCTGTAGTTATCGTTTTGATAAAAAGTATGCCTTTTTGATTTTGAATAGTAGTACATAAATAAATTTTTATTTTCAGGCTTGTTGTTATAAACAATATGGTTATCATGATAGGCCTGTTCAAAGTTTAAAGTTAATATTTCTGCCGGAGCCCCGTTTGCAAACCCGTAGTTTTTTATAGACAAAGCTTTTGTTGGTTTAAATAAAAGTATTGAGCGATAAAAATCTACCATTTTAGGGTTCACGGCGATCACGACTTCAGAGACCTT
>JAUVAX010000095.1 GCA_030591685.1 Pseudobdellovibrionaceae bacterium
AGGAGCGAATATTTTTTTGTTTGAGTTGACTCACAACCTCAATGAGCTGACCTTTGCATTTAACAAGGTCCCAGCCCGCGTTAGAGGTGATCACGTCCGGAGGGTCAGGGACAAGGGTGCACTGGTCAGGGTTTGAGTTAAAAATTAAATCTAAAAAACCTGAAGAGGGATAGCCCTCAATGTTAAACTCGACTTTTTTTTCAAGGGGTGAGTTGTGTTTATAAAGAAGCTCTTTAAGGTCATAAACATCAGATTGTTTAATGTGTCTTTCGTCAGGCCTTGGGTGAATGGTGATGCCTTGGGCTCCAAATTTAAGTAGATCCTTTGTGCACTCTAAGAGGTTAGGTAAGTCACCTCCCCGAGCGTTTCTAAGAGTTGCAAGTTTATTGATATTTATACTTAACATTGTCATAGCCAAGATTTACACTAAAAATAATAGACCGTAAAGTGTTGTTGTACGTGGAGGGGGGCTAAAAATGAGTCAAAAACTGATTGATATACAAATAGGCTCAGCTGAGAGCTATGAGCTTCATTTAGAGTGCACTATTAGTGCTCAAGGAGAGGTTGAAAACTCTAAACTTTATGTAGTTGGAGGGCCTGATCTGCTTGAGTTGGCTTGTGTTTTGCGCCAGCAGCTGACGGGCCCGCTTACGGAGTTAGTTTTACCAAAAGGTCAGAGCACTGCCGCTATAGTTATTAGAGAGCTAATCTTAAAGGCTCAAGGTCAGTGGGTGGACCCCTTTGAGGGGGACGAGCTATGCCACTGCCGAGCGGTTGCGACCCGTCTGGTTGACGAGGCTGTTATTTATGGGGCTCATACTACTGATGTTGTTAGTGAAAAAACGTCTGCGGGTACTTCTTGTGGCTCTTGCAGGGAGGATATAGAGAGCATTATTAACTACCGACTAAAAATAAATTAGCACTTTTTTTTATTTTTTTCAGTATTTAGCTTAGGGAACTCACCTGTTTTGATGTAAGACTTTAAAAGTTTACTAATATCTGGTCGGCATGACCCCCCACAGGCACCAACGCCTGCATTTGTAAGATCAAAAATATCATCAGATGTTTTAGCTCCGTTAATAATAGCTTGCTCAATTTTTTTTTGTGAAACACTGTTGCAAAAGCAGATTATCTTGTCGCGACTTTTTTTTTATGTCGACTCATGGCTTAAGGCCTTTAATTCGGGCAGAGAGCTTTTGTACAAGCTGTTTTTTAAGGTCTTCAATGGGGCTCTTGAGCAGTGCTCCTGCCGCGTAGGGGTGACCGCCGCCATCAAAAGTTTCGGCAATGTCAACGACTTCAAAGTTGCCCTTTGATCGCAGGCTCATCTTGTATGTCCCGGGAGCTTCCTCGCGAAGCAAAACGGCCGCTTCAAGTGAGTTTATATTCATGACCATATCAATGATGTCTCTAGATTCATCGGGGTCGAGTTTAAATCTATTGAGCTGCTCTAATTGCACGATAATAACAGCAATTTTGTTTTGCAGGCTAAATTCGATAGAGCCCAAGACCTCACTTAAAAATTTTGTTTTGCTCACCGTGTAAGTAGAAAACAAATGTTGATGAATCAGCTCAGGGTTAGGGATGTGTTGTAAGAGCTCGGCAGCAATAAGGTGTGAAGTCGCCGATGATTTTACAAACCTGAATAATTGCGTGTCAAAGCAAATGCTCGTGTAAATCGCCTTAGCGGCTGGCTCGTTAAGTTGAAGGTCTAAGAGTTTAATAATTTTAAAGGCCATTTCTCCGGTGCTGGCAGCAGTAGTATCAATAACAGAACCATTAGTCGGAAGTGGGCCTGAAGTTAAAATCGGGTGGTGGTCGATAAAGAGTATTTCAGTGTTCTTTTTTTGAAGTTCTGAAAATAAGGGCTCAACAAGGCGTTTGTCATTAGTGTCAAAAATGAGGCAAAGGTCGTAGTTATCGAGAGGAGCAGAGAGTGTTTCAAAATTTTTAGTATGTTGATGGCCATTCAAAAAGGCATATTTTTTGGGTATCCCATCGATAGTCATTACTTTCACATGGGCTTTTGTATCTTTTAGTGAGTGGTAAAGTCCTAAGATTGCGCCGAGGCCATCCCCGTCGCATTGAAGATGAGTTGTGAGTAGCAACTTCTCACAGGATTTAATTTTTTCAATTATGTTTTCAAGTTTTTCAATCACTAATTTTCACCACACTATAGTTAATAC
>JAUVAX010000023.1 GCA_030591685.1 Pseudobdellovibrionaceae bacterium
CACACAAATATAAGCGCACTTGCCGCACCCAACACATTGAGTTAAATCAATCTGCGGGACCCCTTCCTTGTCTTTTGAAAGGGCGTTCACTCCGGCGGGGCAGCTTTTAAAGCAGTAGTCACAGCGTTGGCCCTGAGTGATGAGGCAGTGCTCTTTTTTAACATGTGCAGTGGCAAATTTTAGCCGCTCAGGGCCCTCTGAGAGTTTGAGCGCCTGGGGCTCGCAGGCCGTTATACACGGCATGTCTTCGCAGTACTCACAGGGCTTGTGATAAGGGTCAATAAAGGGAGTTTTAATGTTTATACCAGCAGAGACAGCGTCGACCAGGTGAATTGCCTCATGGGGGCAGGCTGTTTTGCAATCTCCACAACGCGTACAGGAGATTAAAAACTGATCCTCAGGGATGGCCCCCGGGGGTCGAATGAAGTGTCGTTTAAACTTCATCTTTAGGCCCACTTTAGCCGCATCTATGGCTACTTTTTTGCCTTTTTTAAGCCCAAGTTTAAAAAAATTTCTACGGTCCAAAAGAACTCCTAGTAACTGCTGCGCATAACCATGGGTTGAATTACAAACCAAAGGCTAAGCATTCCAATTAAAAATAATAACACGTAGTGAGTGGTAAATAAAATACGTGTCTGCCCAAGGGTTCCATTAATGTTTTGTATCACCGCGCCCGTGCGCTCTTTAAGTACCTTAACTGAATAGTAAAACCCAAGAGAGATCATAAAAAGCTGAATCCATCTCACTGCAGAGTGGGCTAAAAGGGGGGCTGGCTCAAAGCCCTTAAGTCCAAAAAGGTCCCAGCCGTATCCAAAGGGGTCATTAATGAGGGGGACAAGGTTCGAACCCTCGCCTAAAAAATGCATGGTGTTGTGCCCCACATGGTAGCCAAGAATTAAGGGTATAAAGGCATAAATAAGTTTAGCGCTAATATTTGGTGATTTTAACCGACCATCAACAAAGGCGCAAAACCCTTTATAGAGCGCAAAGGCAAGAGTTAAAATTAAAATCATAAGTAATGTAAAGGCCGAGAAGTAATTTAAACCCATATAACCCTCTAAAAAGCCGGTCCATTTAAACCAGAGAGGGATCATGGTTATCCCATGAAAGTAAGTGAGCACAACGATAACAAAAGCCATCAAGGTCTCATCTTTTCTAAAGCGATTGACCTGTGCTAACCCCGTAGCAGGAGGGCGTAACTTTAGAGTTAGGTTATTAGAGTTACAAGAGCGCACACACTCGGTGCAAAGAGTGCAATAGGTGTCCTCTTTTAACTTAAAGGGCACAAGGCTCGTCGGGCAGGGTGTCGAGTACGGTCCCCCTGTAACACACTCCTTTGTGGTACAAGAATTACAAACATCATCACTTTTTGTTCTTAACTCGAGGGGCGAAAACTGGGCATAGACCCCGCTAATGCTCCCCACCGGGCAAACATAGCGACAAAAGGCTCTTTTTTTAAAAACAAGGGCAAAAACAATAGTACTGCCCACAACAAAAAGCCCCAGTAGGGCCGTTAAGTAAGAGTTATAAGCCACCTCGGCGCCTAACTCTAACCAAGTTAGGACTATAAATAAAACGATGGCAGGGTAAATATTCGAAAGCGCTCGGGGCCATTTAATATTTAAACTCTGTACTTTGCCCTGAATTCGATGAACCCAACCAAACTGAAAGAGATTTGCAAAAAAGTCCCACGGGCAAGCAGCACAAAAAAACTTTCCGCCAAAGGCGACAAAAAACACAAGCAGTGTCCACCAAAAAAGCCATGTAAAGGGGGCGGCAAAGTTTGCGCGCGTTCGTCCAAAAAGACCTGTAGCAATGACTAAAATAAATAACAAGGCAGGGATAACCCTAATAGCAAATGAAAAATAGCGTGACTTTATAGCGCGCTCAACCCCAATAATATTAAATAGGTCATATCTTTTTGAGCTTTTAGCGCTCGCCCTTTTTCGAACAAAAAGACCGGCTAAAACAAAAAACACAAGAACTAACGAAAGTCCGAGGTAATCATTAACCCCTAAACTATGACTCATTATATGCCCTTGATGGGTTTCGGCGCTACTTTGATGGTTCATTTCACTATGGTCGTGGGGGGCTTCGTCGATGCTTTGATGGTTCATTTCACTATGGTCGTGGGGGGGGGCGGTATTGTTTTTCAACTGGGGACCCCTTTATTTTTATCACTAACATCATTGCGACCCGTAATGAGCTTTAGTGCGATCACAAACAAGAAAAACAAAGCAATAACAATGTAGAGGCCAAACTTTTGAAAAAACGTTTTTGTAATTTGAAAGGGGATCGTTATCTCTACAGATTTTCCATTAGGGTCTTTAAAGCTTGCGGTGAGCACAAGGTCATCTTGTTTTGATATTTCTTTTTGAATGACAAAAATGTTTTCTTGCTCAGGCGGGGCCAACTCAGTGGCATGAACTAAACTATTGTGCGAAAAGATTTTAAAGCTCGCTGGGTTTTTATAAACTTTATCAGCCTTTATGTCGTAGATATAAAGGTATATGCGAACACTATCAGGGGCCTCGACTTGCTCTAAATTTAGGCCTTGAAAATTATAAACGGTGACATAGACCTCGTAATCGGGAGTTTCTTTTATAAATTCTAAATAAGGGATCTGAGGGTAGTTTTCAAAATAACTAAAATGGGGGAGCCCTTTATAGTGGTGCGAAAAAACAAGTAGGGGGAATAAAAAAAATATCGTGCCACAGGCCCAATTAAAGAGTTTCATGTTCGACCTCCTGATTAGAGTTTAATTTTAGATTAAGTTTTTGATAAATAGGGTTAAGCCCCAGGTTAATGTGCCCTTTTGGGCAGTTGTCTACACACTTCATGCAAAGATGGCACGAATAGAGCTGACCTTCTTTAGGGAACAAATCCAGAGGGCACACTGTCTTACACATAGTGCACCGGCTGGGGCAGGCTTTTTTATCAGCCTTTAGTGTGAAGAGGCTAAATTTACCAATATATGAGAGCAAAAACCCTGTGGGGCAAACGGATTTGCAGTACTCATCGGGCACAAGCCCTATATCAAGCACCAAAAGGGCTATTAAAAAATAAATCCCAATTGTAAAATTTGAAAATACAATGATAGAAAATATCTCTTGAGTAAAAGCAATGTAGGGTAAGATAAAATGCCAAACCCAAGCCCCAAAAAATTGAGTGACAATAAGCCCGCCCCAAAAAACAATCACTCGCGTTGTGGGCTCAAGTTTAACAGTCATAAGAGGGATTTTCATTTTCAAAAGATAGTGTCTAATTTTACCTGTGATCGCGTACAACACAGTCATCGGGCAGAGCCAGGCGCAAAACACTCGGCCAAATAAAAAGGCGATTAAAAAGGGCACTAAACCCCCTAAAAAATACTTTACAGGAAAGCTAAAAGAATTGAGCAAACTAGATATTAAACCTAGGGGGTCTGACATAGGTACGCCGAGCACAGTAAAAGCCCATAGGGAGCCGTTATTAGAGGTGGCGGCTGTAACCGGGTCCTCCCACGGAGAATAAAGTATATCAAGCCCCGCATAGAGCTTGCCCGCAGCAGGACCGCTGGCTAGCGAAACAACGTGCGAGTGGTTGTGTGCAATTTTATTGTTAGCATACCAATTACTGACAGGGATAAAAATAAAAAACAAAACAACACTTATAAGAAAAAAATATCTTATATACTGGTACTTTGATTTTTTAAGCCGTCTTTTTTTCATGAGTCCTTCTAAACGGGTTTTACTCTTATGGCCTGGGGCATATGTATACAGGCCTGTTCGCAAAGGCCGCAGCCCACACAAAAATCAGGGTGTACAGTGGGCTGTTCGTAGAGGCCCACAGTTAAAGCCTTTCCTGGAAAGGGGCAAGCGCGGTAGCAAACGCCACACGTTCTGCCGTGGTACGAAAAACAAAGATCTTTATCTACAGAGGCCGTCCCCATTTTTATTTCTTTATTGATGACCTCCATATCTCGAGAAGTTTCAGTGAGGGCCCCAGTGGGGCACACCTCTGTGCAGCGCATGCATAAGGTACACGCTTTGCTGCGAGCTACAATTGTGGGGGTGTGTACATTTTCAAAACCGTGTTCAAAACCGGCCATCTCGATGCAGTCATTAGGGCAGGCAGTAGCGCATTTAAAACACCCAATGCATTGTTCTTTAAATTGGCTTTCTTTAAGAGCCCCGGGGGGGCGCAAAAATCGTTTTCTTTTTCTAAGGTTTCTTTTTGCCGAAATATAAAAAATCGGCAAAAAGAGAACAACAGCACTTAATAGTGCTAAAAGAAAGCGCCTTCTGTTCATTACTCACGACTTCTCAAGTAAGAAACAATGTTGTTAATTTCTTTAAGGCTTATGTTGGCCATGCCTCGGTTGTGACCAAACCCTCTCATCGCTGTGCCGGCTCGACCTACTTCAATAGTTTTTTTAATGTAGTCATCAGAGGCGACTTTTAAAAATCCAGAAAGTCCAATCCCCGGCCCTGAGCCGCCTTCAGCATAACCCGATCCAGTAGGTCCGTGGCAAGAGGAGCAGTAGGTTTTAAAAGAGGCTTCGCCAGCCTTTGGGTCGCCGCTAATTTTTTTGTTCCAATCGACTTTGTAGTCTCTGAAAGTAGCGTAGTTATTTTGCCATGACCGAATGTAAGCAACAACGTCGTCGACCTTATTGGCCACATTAGGCATCACTTTGTAGCCCATCATTGAGGTCCCTGGTCGGCCCTCCAAAATGGTCCTTTTAATAAAGTTGTCATTAGCGAGCCCTAAAAAATCGGGGCTATTTAGTCGCGGGCCGAGGCCGGCCCGGCCGACTCCGTCAGCTTGGTGACA
This sequence comes from Pseudobdellovibrionaceae bacterium, assembly GCA_030591685.1. Taxonomy (GTDB): domain Bacteria; phylum Bdellovibrionota; class Bdellovibrionia; order Bdellovibrionales; family UBA1609; genus JAUVAX01. The sequence continues at coordinate 4,816 of JAUVAX010000023.1, forward strand.
GGCCGCACACATTTGATTAAAAACGGTTTTGCCGCTTTCAACCTGTGCGGGGTCTAATTTTACCGTGGTTGCGCTTGGCAAAGGGAGTGCCTCTTGGCGCTCTTTGCTTTTAGTACAACCAACAAGTCCAAGAGCGATGATTATAAAAAATATTTGTTTCATTGTTGTGATCCCCATTTATGATAGTTTTTCAATACGTGCTGCTAATTTTTTAAAATCCACCTGTCCCGAAACCGGGTCAAAGGCCCGACTTGAAACAGCGTTGACTAACCATTTGTTTTTCTTCGGGTCAGCAGAGTCGGCAACAGATAAGTTCCAGGGGCTAAACATATAACCCTTAGGGACTGTGTTTCTTGCCGGCTTAACTACTGAGTCTAAGCCAATAGAGACTCGCGCTTGGTACTCCCCACGCCTGGTAATGAGCTTAACCCACTCGCCATCTTTTACGCCCAATTCTTTTGCGTCTTCGGGGTGCATTTCAACGTACTGCTCAGGCACAAGTTTACGTGTTGTACCTGATCTAATTGTTTTTGCTGTATGAAAATGCTCATAAACAACACCGAGGCCTAACCAGAAGGGGTACTTGTCTTTTGGTATCTTATTCCATTTCTTGCCTCGATGTTCGAAGTCAGGCAAGTCAGGGGTGAGGGCCATATCTCTGGCCTTGACCAATAAATCTAAATTATCTATGGCAAAAAAGTCTTTTTCTTGACCAAGCTTCATGAGTTCTTTAGTGATCTCTTTTCTCTGAGAGTAATCTTGATCACAAAAATGCATATGTAGCTTGCCGTCTTTATGTCTAAATGATCCGTAAGGTTTTTTTGACCACTTGCCCTCTTGGCCCATGTAGCGTCTTTTTGTTCCGCCAGCCATTGCAATTTCAGCTGTTGGGGCCGGCCACTGGATGCCTCTTAAATCTCTAAGCTGATCATAAAGGCCCTTGCCGGTCTTTTTTTCAACCTCTAGCATGCCGGTAATATCTGAATCCGTCCCCTTAGAGGCTTTTACAAAATCTCTAAAGACTTCTTCGGGATCGTAAAATCCGTTTTTCTTTCTCTTATAAGGGAATATTTTATCAGGGTTTAGCCCGAGCTTTTTAGCAATAAGCTTACCCTTGTCGATAACCATGTCCATGTCTGGTCGGGTGCCCTTAATGGGGTTTCCGGTGCCGTCACATACATAAAGTCGTCGCTCGGATTGTATATAGACCCCTCCGACCCATTCGCCCCAAGTTGCTGCTGGTAAAATAACATCAGCATAAAGGTTGTTAGGGGCGTGTTTGTAAATTTCTTGAACAACAGTAAAAGTTTTAGCAAGAGCGGGTCGGACTAAGTTATGGCTGTCTGGTAAGTCTATATGCGTGGCATAGATTAAGAACATGGCGTTCACTTCGCCTTTAATCGCTCGCTCCATCATACCAATGGCCATCCCGGGGTTTTCTTGTGTGGCAACTTTTGCTAAATTTTTTCGAGGTATTCCCCAAGCGTCGGCCATCTTGTTTCGGTGAGCTGTGTTTTTTATGCCGATATTAAACGGGAGTCGACCAGTGAGGCCCCCTGTTAGGCGCTCGCCCATAGCGTTGGGTTGACCTGTTTGTGAATGACCACCACAGCCAGGGCGCCCTATGTTTCCGGTAAGGGCCATAAGGTTAACTAAGCTGACAGTATTGTTTTGCCCATGGAGATGTTGGTTGTACCCAATGCCCCAAATAGACAACACGCCGCCCTTACCCTTTTTTCGCCCTTTAACAGAGGCTTCAGCCCAGATCTTAGCAATTTTATAGATCTCTTTTGCAGGGACCATTGTCATGTCTTCGACTTTTTTGGGGTTAAATTTAGCTTTCACTTTTGCAATGTAATTTTCCCATCCATCGACATTCTTTTTTAAGAATTTGTAGTCTACAGCCTCAGGGTGCTTTTCTAAAATGGCATAGGCTATGGCGTTTTGGATAGAGATATCACCGTTGATTGTTTGAAAGTGATAAGAGTTTTTTGGGTTTATTTCCTCAAGACCCTGAACCGTTCCTGTTCGTCTTGGGTCAACAACTAATGTAGGTATGTTTTTCATTTTTTTATGATCGGCGGCTCGCCAAAACAAAATGGGGTGGGCCCCTCGGGGGTTGTGCCCCCAAAATATGATCATGTCAGACTCTTCAACGTCATCATAGCAAGTGGCGGGGGTATCTGACCCGAAGGTTTTAAAATAACCAGTCACTGCAGAAGTCATACACATGCGGGCATTGGCCTCAATAGTGTTTGAGCCCATGATCCCTTTCATAAAAATGTTCTCTAGGTACTGCCCCTCTAGTGTAAGCTGGCCAGAGCCGTAAAGACCAATAGAGTTTCCTCCGGTTTTTTTAATGATTTTTACTATATGGTCGGCAACAAGCTCTTCGGCTTCGTCCCATGTGGCTTCTCTAAAATCACTGAGTTTAAATGAGCCTTTGGTTTTAGACACGTGCCCTTTAAGGGGGTCTGACATGTCCTTTCTAATAAGGGGTTTTGTTAAGCGATCCACATAGATGGCCTCAGAAGAGGCAAGGCCCTTAATACACTGAAGGCCCTTGTTTGTCGGGTGATCCTTGTCAGGTATAACGCCAACAATTTTACCCTTTTTTACTTGTAGTATTGTTCCACACCCAACTCCACAATAGGGGCAGGCGGCTAATAGATTGTTTTTAGACTCTTTATTAGTGAGCTCATACTCCTCTTGCTTTGTGGAAATGGTGCCGTGAGCTTTATTAGAAGTTAGCGCGCCGAGGGCTGTTGCCGCGACACTCGCTCCGGCAGATGTTTTAAGAAAATTTCGTCGCCCAAAGCTTGTAGGGGTATGATCTTCTGGTATTCTCTCCATGATTTCGTCTTGTTTTTCACTTTTGTTTTTCATTAAGGCGTCTCCCCTGTGCGAACGTTCTTGAGCCGTTGCCGTTATCATCCTGTATATACTATCTATTGGTATGATACCCGGCGGTCAAGGGTAAGAAAAGTGGAATTTAACTTGGCCTCAAGCGGAGCAGTTTTTAAAAACAAACCGGCTCGGCATTTAGGAAAAATATTCACAATATTTAACAAAAAAAGATTAATACTGACTCAAAAACCAACAAATACTGGGTCAAAGTTACCCTGAAATAGATATATGGTAATTCTTTGAGTGAAAACACAGTGGGGGGTATTATTTTTTTTGTTTAAAAAAATGAAGCGGCGCTTCAATCATTTTACAAATTGAAGCTCCGCCATAACCCCAGTCTTCAAAAAAGTGGGGCCGCCTGTGTTTGCATTCACTGAGATCAACGCTTTCCTAAAGTAATGCTCTTATGAAACATTGAGTTGGAGCTCTTTGAGTATGTAAAGGATTCCGTTCCAATTTTTACAAGACCCACTTCTCTTTGAAGGTCAAAATCGTATTGACCGGCAAACTGTATTGGGCTCACTTTGAAACGCATAAACTTCTCTAGGCCCATATAATCAGTTTGTGAAACATCTGGCTCCATCACCATCCCCAGCACAAGTTTATTTTTATCTAAACTAGGTTCATCAAATATTTTCATAAATGATTTGCTGTAGAAAATAGTTCGACCGGTGTCTCTTGATCTAATCTTAACATCGATGTACTTATAGGAATGATCTCCTGTTGTGTTTTTTTGTGTAATGCAAAGATCAACATTTCGTTCATTCAGTTGATAGCAGTTTTCGCTGCCCCACACAGTAGCAGAGCTAAGCGTAAGTAATGAAATCATTACGAGTGAGTTTTTCATCTTTTCCTCCGTCTGTTTTGTTCTTACAAGGAAGGCAACTAACGTACTTCCTTCTTACCTTTACTTTATCGATTAAATAGGCGAAAATCTAAATAGACCATGGGGGTTGAATTTTGAACGATTCTAATTACATTGAAAAAATTACTGACTCAGAAGTAATCGGTATTTGTGTAAAGTCCCCTGATGGAACAGTTCAGTCTCAGAATAAGACCTGTAAAGAAATTTGTGGCGACCAAAAATCTAAAATTTGCACAGAGGGCTGCATGGCGCTTTATAAAAAAAACATAGAGGGCACAAGCTGTATTGGCACTCAAACCTTCAGGGCTCAAAACACTGGCGACAGCCTCTACGACATTGTGATGTTAAACGATGGCGAGCAGTTAATAACTATACTTTGCTTGCTGAACGAAAAGCACAAAACTGACATTGAGTACTTTAAGCAGTTTGGGCTTACAGGTAGAGAGTTAGAGATTGTAGGGTTAGTCATACAGGGGAACACAAACAAAGAAGTATCAGAAAAACTTTTTATTTCAAAATCTACAATCAAGAGTCACCTCAACAGTATTTACCGAAAAATACCAGCACACGCTGTCACGGTGTTACGAAAAAAGCGTTAAAACTTTTTTGAGAGCGCACGGCCGTGTAGTTTTTTAATCACATTTGCGGTGTTCTTTTTTTACGAAAAGAAAAGTTTTAGTAGTGCCAACCTCTCGGCACTACTCACTAAAAATTAAGGGCCATAAAGCTTTATTGGTTTAATACGGTCGCCAGTGCATTTATTACCCCAGCCCCTTGGGCAGAGATAGAAACGCCAAGGTCATCAGCAACCAGTCCTTGGCTTGAACTGGCAATGCGTAGAGCTTCTACTCCGGCCACATGGGGTGCTGCCATTGAGGTGCCGCTAATGGTGTTATAGCCTCCGTTTTTCCAGGTGGAGTAAATAGAAACTCCAGGGGCCGCATAGTCTTGAGAGGTGAGTCCAAAATTAGACCAAGAGGCAAAGTTATCAGCACTGTCAGTCGCTGAAACAGCAATCACTGAAGAGTATCCAGCGGGGATATAATTTGCGATATTAGCCCCGCTGTTTCCGGCAGCAACAACAACAGAGAGGCCGGCTGTAACGGCGGCCTCTATGGCCGTTTTCATTGGAGAACTTGCATCGGGGTCACCAGAGGCGCCAAGGCTCATGTTTATCACTTGCGTGCCAGCGTTAATGCACTCATAAATACCATCAGTCACGTCAGATAAGTATCCGGACCCTCTGCGATCAAGAACTTTAACAGCATACAGGCCGGCCTCTGGGGCCACCCCACCGGTACCAATAGAGTTATCTAAAGCCGCAATGGTGCCGCCCACATGTGAACCATGCCCATTGTCATCGTTCCATTTAGATGGGGTAACAGCCCCCTTCATCCTAACGTAGTTGCGGCCGCCAACGATGTTAGCCGCTAAATCGGGGTGATCATCATTTACACCAGTATCAACGACACAAACGGTAACTCCCAGGCCACGGTTTATGCTATTTGCAGCGGTGGCTTGAATGTGCGAAATCCCCCAAGGGGTTTGTTGAGGAGGTGGTGAGGTGTCTCCGCCGCCACCGCCGTTGCCGGGCTTGTCTGGTTTTTTTGTTGGTTGAACTAAGCTTAAAACGGTGTCTTCAAACACAGAAATTTCTTGGAATTTATGCTGAAGTCCCTTGAGGGCTTGGCTGGGGACATTGGCCACAAGTCCATTTATAAAATCCATTTCTCGAATTACGTGTCCGCCACTTCGAGCAATTTCTTGGGCCACAGGGCCAAAATCTCCATTAAGGATGATAAGGCGAGAGTTCATAGCGTTTGCCGTGGCTGGTTTGCTATTTAAGAGGGACTCGGCTTCAGAAAGGCTTTTTTGTTGATCCTTAGTGCAGCCTACGCTGAAGGCTAAAGCGGCTAGTAGTGATAATGTAGTGACGGCTTTCATATTAAGACTTCTCCTTATGATGATTATGGTAAAAAACAGATACCATCTTACTCAGCAAGGGGTATGCCAGGGCACCCCCGGGGAGCCCATTGATTATACAAACAAACCTTTAAGTATTTAACGAGCGTTTATTCGTCGAGCGTAAATGAGCATGACAGGTGTCAAAAAAATTTACATGCGCGACCGGTTGTGGGGGCTCTTTTTGGGGTGTTTTAGTCTAAAGCCTTTAGCGGGAGAGGGCCGCTTTAGGCTCTAAATTTAAACGACTCTTCAAGGGCTTTATATAAAAGGGGTTTTAAAAAGCGGGCCCTGATGTGCAAAGGTATAAGGGGCCAACGGGTTTTTTTGTAGGGGTTTCAAATTTCAATTCTAAGGTTGTGTTTTAGATCAGTTAGGAGCATATAGGTTTCGTAAAACAGGTTAATAAACTAAAGGGTTTACCCGAATATTTGAGATATAAAATGAATACAAAAAATCAAGAAACCGAATCATTAACAGAACATGTACAGAACATATCGACCTTTGTGAGGGCTGCTGTTCGGTTGGGCTGTCGGTATTTGGCCGTTGGGGGCCCGACCTCTCGGCTCGAGGTTCAAATACAAAAGGCGGGCCGAGAGCTGGATTATATTACCGAGGTTTTCACGACTCCTACGGGGGTGTTTGTCTCGGCCGTTTCGCCAAAAAGCAAAAAAGTAGTGACTTTTGTGGGGCGAGTAAAAGAGGTTTCTTTTAATTTAAATAAGTTGGACGTTATGGAGAGCTTGATACAGAAGCTCGGAGCGGGCGAAACCACACCCGAAGAGGTTTTAAAATTTATAAAAGACCAAGACCTTAGAACAAAAGGAACAGTTGTTTATATAAAATTTGTGGGGGCCTTTGTTGTGGGGGCTTTATTTGCGCTTATAAGTTACGGCTCTATTGCCGTTGCGGGGCTGGCCGGCGTGATCACGTTATTTTTACATTTACTCTCAGGGCCCATCACGATTAAATATAAATTAAACCCGATATTTTCGACCTTTTTAGCCAGCTTTATTGGGTTTGGTGTTGCCGCTCTCTGCTCCCATGCTTTTAAAGTCCCCATGGAGGCCGTCGCTTTAGGTGGATTAGTTATTTTAGCCCCTGGTTTGGCTATCACCACGGCGATCAGTGAAATTGCAGAGCAAAATTTTGTTTCAGGCATTGTAAAGCTTGTAAATAGCGCCATTAACTTATGTGGAATGCTTGTGGCCTATTTAATAATACTCGATATCGTTAAATATTTAAATTTAGAGATACTACCTAGTGACATGGTTCGGTCTGTTGGGTACCAGGGGGCATATTTCTTGCGCCCACTTCTGCATGGCGGGATTCTTTTAGGGGTGTGTATGGTTTTACAAGTGCCGAAAAGAGCCGTTTTAGGGGTCATGATTACGGGGTTTATTAGCTGGGTAGTGGTACATCAATTCAATGACCCCGGCATGTATGTTACGGCGACTTTTTTAGCCACTCTGTGTGTAGGGGTTGTGAGTATGATTTTTGGTTCTTACTTTAAACTGCCGTCACAGATATTCTCTGTGCCGGGTATATTAACCCTGGTCCCAGGGGTGATGGCAATGACGTCCTTTCAATCTTTAGCGGCTTTGCGCTCAGAGGGTTTAGAGGTGGGGATGAAGGTGATATTAATATCATCAAGTATAGTTTTTGGACTTTTTATGGCACGGCTACCGTTTACTCTCGGTAGTGACGAGGAATTTGGGCTAGAGCCCATCCCCGATCCGAGCGCCTTTTCAAAGCTACACCCCCATGGTGTTACAGACAAAGAGCTTTCTGAGGAGTTGTTTGAAAAAACACCTGAGGACACCGTTAGCTCAGGTCCCGCGTATACAATCAGTGTCATAAATTAAATTTTTTTGAGCATGAAGAGGGGCTTATAAAAGTTTGCGATGACTGTGTCCTTACAGAGGCGCTAATGAGGTTTACTTTTTAAGATCTACTGGGTATTGAGGAAAAGAGTAAACGGGCAGGGCGAGAGGTTTTGAGCTTCAAAAAGCTTCAAAGATATAATATATTAACAACAGCAGCAAAGAGAGCCAGAGAGGCTTAAAGAATCAAGGTTTTTACTAGAGGAGTGTTGCGTGAGTGAGTTGCCAAATTGCCCCCAGTGTTTATCAGAGTACACCTATGAAGAGAGAGAAAGGTACCAATGCCCCGAGTGCGGACACGAGTGGTTTGCTCCGTCGGAGTCTGAAGCTGACCAGCCAGAGTCCACGGTTAGCGATGCTTACGGCAGCCCTCTTCAAGATGGGGACACGGTGACCGTAATTAAGGACCTTAAAATTAAGGGGTCCTCCTTGGTAGTCAAAGTGGGCACAAAGGTCAAAGGCATTCGCCTTGTTGATGGGGATCACGATATTGATTGTAATATAAAGGGCATAGGGGCTATGCAGTTAAAGTCCCAATTTGTTAAAAAGGTAAAATAGTTTTTTAAAAGCCGACGACTAAAGCTCGGGTTCTTGAGAAACACTGGCGGCAACAACAACAACGTTGTCTAAAAGGACACCATCCTCCATTTTTTTGTTTTTATCGTTTGAGAAATACCCTTCGTCTAATGAAACAGAGAGTCTAAATGAAAAGCTCCCTCCGTCTTCTTTTAGGTGAGGGTAATCATTGAGATTAATTAAAAAGGAAGCAAATTTCCAGTCAGTGATCGCGTAATTATCGATATTATCATACCTTCGATTAAGGCCAAATCCTTGTTCAAAGCCGGTGAAGACTCCATCGAGGATTTCACCAAGCCAGTGCCGCTCCCAGGAATCTCTGTTCGAAACACTATTACACATATCGTTGGTATCATTGCAAACATCAAGACGAATAGTCTCGGGGACTTTTTCATTTGAAAAGTTGGAGAGTGATATTGAATCCTCAAGGCCTATTGGTAAATAATAAAACTGAACAACAACCCAACTATAGATATTTACATCAATGGGTAAGGTGGTTGAGGTTAAGTAAATTTCGTGGGTACTTCCGCCGGCTCGACCACTAAAAACCAATGCCCTTTGCTCTTCGTCGTTCGGGGGGCCTGCCATGGAGCGCATGGGGCCCATTTCGTCTCTTGAGCGAATGATTGTATCTAAATCACTCCCCGTGCCGGAACTGTCGTTAAATAGTTTTGACCATTGAAAGTTATCATCATCACTAATGTTATCCCTTTCGAAATCATCCTTAAAAACCAGACAAAGACCTGTTGTGGGCCCAACTATAAAGTCGCTACAGGAAGGCAGAGCATCAGGGTTTATTGGCTCTATAGCAAGGTCTTCAACCGAGAGGTTTGAAACGCTGGCGGGGCTAAAATCAACATCTGTGCACGCCGTAAGGCCGCCAATTAAAACAAAACAACTAAATGCCTGAGATACTTTAACTCTTAGATTCATTATAACCCCCCGCCTGTATATACGTAGTAAAATTGCAATATTGAGACCACGTGTAAGGGCACTACTGTGGAGATGAGTGTCAACAGACCACTTTGTTGTCAAAATTGTAGGCAAATTTTCAGGTTTAAAGTTTCTTTTTGCGTGGTTTAAGACATGTAGTTTTTTAGCCAAAGGGCACACAGAAATAGCCTGAGTTGGTCTCAAAAGGAGAGAAGTATGCAGGGTAGAATTATTAAAGTATTTCGCCCATAAGTTTTAGGTTAATGAGCAAGTTTTTGAACGCTCAAGCGACCCTTGAAAAAGGAGTGCCTCACATCGAGACTGTTTTTTAAAGAAGTTTAACAAAGCTTTAACTGTTAAACCTAAACTTTGGTCTAGCATGTGCCGATGTGTATTCTGCTGTACTTACTTTAGCTTCCTTAAGGGGGGCATATGAACTGTAAACGTTCGTCTAATATATTAGATGACAGCTCGGGATTTAGTTTGGTTTCTACCCTAGTAGCAACTGCTATCTTGAGCATTTTGTCCGTATCGTTGATGACTTTAATGTCTCAGCAGGGTCGGTCTATGAATTACTTAGAAGACAGAATGTCTAGAATAAGTTTTACTAAAAATTTGAGCATGTACCTGTTAGAAAAGGCGGCCTGTGAGCAGAGCCTTAATGGGGTGGAGGTAGGAGCAGACCCTTCTGTGGTTGAAATAAAAAAAGCTGATGGAACAGTACTATACTCTTCTAGCCCCACGTCATCTAAAAATAAATATGATCACCTGGAGATTAAGAAAATAACAATGAAAAACATGACGGTTGGCACCGGCCCGTCCTCAGGAATGGTTGAGGTGAATGTTGTGGTTAAAAGTAAAAGGAGTACCCTGGGGCTAAGTGGAGAGCTTACTCTTCAGGCCACAACAAGGGTTTTGACCGACGGGTCTTCAAATATAATTGGGTGTGGGTCCGGAGGAACGGGAACTGTGACACAATATAATAATGGCAGTAATTTGGGCGCGCACGACTTTTGCTCTATGTCACATGTTGGTAATGCAGAAGACAGTCATTTTTGTCGTATAACAAAACTGAGCGACGGGACCTGGAAAAGGATAAGCCATGGGACCGGCTGTTGGATCTCCTGCATTGATTTTTAAGGACATATGTTGATATTTTAAACCTACTATTAACGATATATAATAAAATTTAAATTGTTATTTATTTCACGCTTTACTTGCCTTTCAATGGACCCGAGCAGGCGAGAGGTCCTCGTTAAGGCTAAAAATAATTTTAAAGCGCTCTGTTTTATGTGTTGTCTAAAAAAAAGCGATCCCTCAAAACTTATTATGGATACAAAAGAGATGTTCTTTTATATAAAAGCACTAAGTTTTAAAGGGCTTACTTAATTAGAGGTCCCTCGCTTAAGAACATGCCAAAATTTTGATTTCGATGAGAGTAAAAACTTAGTGCTCTTTGGGAGCTTGTTTTCGTAGGCCTCAAGAGTCCTCGTAAAACGGTAAAAACTAGGGTCTTGCCTCATAGCCTTGGCATATATATTTATAGCTAGGGCGTCGGCATTACCCTTGATGGTTTGAACTTTACGGTAGGCCTTTGACTGTATCATGCGGAGGTCTTTTTGTGTTTTACCTTCAATTTTAGCTTTTTCACCTTTACCGTAGGAGCGAATGCGCTCGGCAATTCGCTCTCTCTCAGAGATCATTCGCCCGTAAACCTTTTTTTGAACACTGTTCTCGTAAGAGATCCTGCGGAGCTGAACATCAATTAATTTTATTCCTAAAAGGAGTAGTTCTGCGCGAGCCTTCTCTACGATGAGTTGGCTGAGCTTTTCACGGCCAATTTTGATCCTCTCAATCTCTCCGGTGATTTCTTCTCGGTCAAAGTTTTGAGATTCTTCATGGGCTTTTTTAGCCGCCTCTTTGCGTGACTTAACGATGTCTAAAATATTATTACTATTACGTACCGTCTCAACAAGGTTGTGGTTTGAGATAACGTCGCGAGTAATGCCGTCTAAAATAGCATCAAGCCTTGTTCGGGCCCCTCTTTCGTTTTGTACGGTTTGTATGAACTTTAAAGGGTCTACTATTTTCCAGCGGGCGGTGGTATCGACTTCGATGTATTTTTTATCTTTTGTAGGTATTTGGTTAGGTAGCCCGTCCCAGCTTAAAATCCTAAGGTCAATGCGTCGAACCTCTTGCACAAAAGGGGTTTTAAAATGTAAGCCGGCCGAGTTAACACTTTTAACAGGTTTACCAAACTGAGTGATGACGACCTGTCGACCTTCAGGGACAACATAGCTGGCCGAAAAAAGTGAAATTAGCACTGCCGCAGAAACTAAAATAACAATCACATTTAAATTATTAAACTTCATTCTTTAAGTCCTTTTGTTTGAGTGCCACCAAAAATGGGGAGAAGGCCTTTTATCTCAGGGTCCACAACGGTAATAGAGTCAAGACGGGTTAAGATTTTCTCCATAGACTCAATGTACATACGATCTCTAGTGATTTGTGGGGCTTTACGGTAAGACTTTAAAATAGACTTAAACCGGTCAGCGTCACCCTTGGCGCGGTTGATTATTGCGGAGGCGTAACCCTCGGCCTCAGAAATTTCTTTTTCAGCCTTTCCCCGAGCCTCAGGGATGATTTTATTGTAATGCCTCTCGGCCCCGTTGATCACTTGCTCTTGCTCTTGTTTGGCCTCGTTAACTTCGTTAAAAGAGGGTTTAACAGAGTCAGGGGGGTTAACATCTTGGAGTTTGATAGAAACAATCCTCACCCCCATGTCGTACTCGTTTAAAACCCCTTGAGTTAGCTGGGCGGCTTCGGCGGCAATTTCGCTCCGGCCAATGGTGAGCACATCGTTAACAAGTCGGTCGCCAACAACACGCCTCATGATGGCCTCTGAAATATCACGAATGTTTTGAAGGGGGTTTCTGGTGCTAAATAGAAACTTTTGAGGTTCAGAGATTTGAAACTGTGTAATCCACTCAACATTGGCGACGTTTAAATCCCCAGTAAGCATCAGTGACTCAGTATCAAACCCTCGGTCACGATAAGAGGTGCGTTTGCCACGAACGCTGTCGGTCCTAAAGCCAAACTCTTCTTGCAAAATGAGTTTAGTTTTAACTTTAATGGCTCGGTCAATGCCGAGGGGCAATTTAAAGTGAAGCCCCGGAGAGGCGATGGTTTGAAATTTGCCGAACCTTATGACCACAGCCTCTTCGTCAGGTTGGACGGTGTAGTAAGAGGAGTACGCCATCATGATAAGTAAAATAACACCAATCACGCTAAGTATTTTTTTAGGCTCTGAAAATAAGCTGTCAATAATTCGTTGAAGCTCTTCAGAGGGGTCTGGTTGTCTGTTGTATGCCATAGAAAGCCCTTTTTTAATGGAGTAGTGACCCTATTTCTAACAGGCATAAAGGGCAACGGTTTTGGATCATTGACTTACTGAGCAAAGCCCTTTATTTAAACTAATTATGGCATTTATACTACGAGCTCTAATTATAGGGTACTTGGCTTTTTTGGCAGTACGGTTGTTAAAGGTCCTTATTGCTAAGATTTCATTAATTCAGCCAGAAGGCCCTTCTGGTGACAGTCGAGGGGCGTCGTCGGGATCTCGTCATAGCGGACTTGATCCGTATCAAGTCTTATCTTTAAGTCGTCAAGCGAGCCCAGACGAAGTCAAAAAAGCCTACCGACATCTTTTAGCTAAGTATCACCCCGATAAAGTGAGCCACCTGGGTCAAGAGCTTCAAGAGTTGGCCCATAAAAAAACTCAAGACATTTCATGGGCCTATCGTCAGTTGAGTTAGTTTTAAAAAACTTAATGGTGATAATTATGGGCATGGCCTTCACCTTGCGCCCCCGGTTAAGTATGGGGTTATCAGTTGGCGTTCAGCCTTTAGCGGTCTCAGTGTAGAATTCACCGAACGCTTGCCCGTAAAGGTGTGTGTTGCTAGGCTTATTTTTGGGCGCATTATAACGTTGAATGAATGAGTTCAAAAGAGAGTCAATGTCAGGGGGGTTTTGTGGGTACAATAACGGGCTATCATGCCCATGTTTATTTTGACGAAAAAACTATTGAGAAAGCCAGAGCCCTTTGTGAGCTTGTCACCTCTAAGTTTGACCTTGATATGGGTCGCGTTCATGAAAAAAACGTAGGCCCTCACCCCATGTGGAGCTGCCAGTTAGCTTTTGATAAAAATAAATTTGGCCGAGTCATCCCCTGGCTGGCCATGAACAGAGACGGGCTCGTAGTTTTCACTCACCCTATTTCGGGTGATGAGCTTTCAGACCACGTAGAGCATGCTTTGTGGATGGGCGCTATTTTAGAGCTCAACGTAAACATTTTTAAGTAAAAATAGTATTATTTAAAATTTAACTTAGAGTAACCCTTAAATAAGGGCTTATGTTTTTAAAGCATCAGAGAGGGCTTTTTAAAAAAAAAGCCCCTTGAGTATTATTTTGTACATTCATGGGGCTTTAAATATTTTGATAATAAAAATTAAGACTCTATGTTTGCGCCAACAACAGCGGCCATTTGCATCATGTTAATGGTGTCGCCTAATTTCATGGCCGTGAGGTCCGTTAATTTACCAGATTTGCTTGTAGATTTTGTGTTTTTAAACACAGCAAGTAGGGTTTCATCGGCCACAATATATTTACCCGCATTTTCAGGCTTTCCGTTTTCGGTTTTGGTTTGTAGCTCCTTGGATTTAATATATTCCCAAAGTTTTTTTGTTATTTCTGTTCTTGGTAGCTCAGACTCACCCAACATGGTGGCTAAATCTTGTTTTAACTTAACGGGTTTTTTTAATCCCTTTTCCTCGGCCATTTAAATTCCTTTTGTAAAATTCATTGCGTAAAAAACACTAACACCTCTTAAGGGGTGCCGTCATTTATTTTTGTTAACCAAAAATAATAAACTAACCATATGATTTAACTAGACTTTTTAGGGTCTCATTTTATGGGCCGGCCAATTTAGTTTAAATAATAAGCAGTCTATTTAACATAAATCGTAATTTTTTTTGATTTAACGACCGGTGTGTGAGGGATGTGGTTGTTGTCACCGAGCAAAAGCTGAAGTGTGTGGGGGCCTTTGGGTAAATGCACCATGGCCTCTGTTTGCCCGCCTCCAAAATGAATATGTGTTTTACTGCTAGGTATGGGTAGGTTTGTATTAACAAGCTTAGAGTCTATTAATAGGTGATGGTGCCCGGTGTTTGTTTTAACAACCCCCGCCGGAGCAACACCCATGTTTTTGAGCCCAAACTGTACTTTAAAGTGTTCATTTACCTTTTGGCCCTCTGTGGGTGAGATAATGTATAAAACAGCCCCGGGGTCAGAGGTTGTTTTTTTAATATGGGGTTTGCCGGCCATGGCCGGTAGGCAGAAAAGAGCTAAAGTTATAGTTGAGATAAGTTTCATGGTGGGCCGCCTTTGTTTTGAGTTTTAGGATTTAATTATATTTTTTAAGAACGCTTATTTAATCCTATTAAAAAACGGTGAGTCACTAAATCATGTGGCAATGTCATTTTAGGGGGCGCTGCACTACCAAAAAAGTGACGCTAAGGGGCCTTAAACACACTAGTTTTTGTAGCTCTTACATTAAAAAAAGGAGCGCTAAGTAAGACAAGGGCAAAATAACATGGCATGAAACTTTCATACCTAAAAAGCTGTTATGAAAACACTTAAAAGACTTTTTTGCCTCAGGCTCGCATTTATATTTTTTATAACCTCGCTCAGTGCGGGGTACAGTTTTGGTGCGCCACCTGTTGTGGTCGAACTTAAATCGACTCAAGGGCATTTAAAATTCATTATTAAGGGTATTCGCGAGCAAGATCGACAATTTGAGAGCGCTCAGATAACATATGATCTCTATGTTAAGGACGAAGACCGACGCGTTAAAATCACCTCCGGAATTCTAGACGCCTCAGTAAAGGTCGATGGTATTACAGTGGACACCCAGTATTTAGTGCCTAAGCTCCTCTCAGAGGTTAGCGGCTCATCAAAAAGGGTTTATATTAAGTATAAACTCTCCCATAGAGACTCCTATGATAATATCACTAACTACGACAGGCTTTACTCGGTGCTTGTGGAGTAACCTTTTTTAAACATAAGTAGAAATATAAATTTAGGTGAAGCGAATTAAAATAATTCGTAGTTTTAAGCTATGTATGCAGCCGGCTCACACGGGGTAGGTGAGGGGGTTAAAGAGGCTGAAGGGGGCAAAAACAGACCGTTTTAAGGGAGCCTATCGTTATTTTTTAATAAATCGGCCATTGATCAAAATCTCACCGGCTGCTATGTTGCACAGCTGTACAAGCAGAGGGGAAAGAGCATGTTCATAGAACTCGCCTTAGGCGCATTAGTTGTTTTATTAGTATTAAGTATGGTTCTTTTTTTGCGATCTCAAAAAGCACTAAGAGTCTTGCGTGAAGCTCAGCATTCGGAGCAACTTTTTTTACAAACAGAAAACGCCCGACTCAAGCAAATCGAGCAAAGCCACTTAAGCGAGCTTGAGGTGTTAAATTCAAAGCTCTTGACCTGTGAAGGCGAGCGTCAGCAGCATCAGCAGGCCCGTATAGAGTTAAGCACTAAACTTGAGGCGGCCGAAAAAGTGATTCAGGCCGAACAGACTCTTCTTGAAAAGGCACAGGATACCTTTAAAGCCTTAGCCTCAGAAGTGCTAGAGGGTAATAATAAAAACTTTTTACAATTAGCCGAGACGACTCTTGATAAACAATCGGTCATTCAAAAAGGGGAGCTTGAAAAACGACACCAAGCCATTGAGGAGCTAGTAAAACCCCTCACGACAAGTTTAAAGGGCTATACCGAGCACATGGGGGACCTTGAAAAGGCCCGCATTAAAACCCACGCCTACTTAGAGACTGAACTTAAAAAAGTATCAGAAGGCCATGAGGCCCTGTCTCAAACCACAAAGGCCCTTAAAGACGCTTTAAAAAAACCTCACGTTCGTGGCCGTTGGGGCGAGGTGCAGTTAAAAAACTGTATTGAATTAGCGGGCATGAGTGAGTTTGCCGATGTAAGCTTTCAAGACTCAAGCACAGTCAGTGATGGCAAGCAGTTGCGCCCTGATATGGTCGTGCGCATGCCGGGGAATAAAAAAGTCATCGTTGATTGTAAAACACCTATTGAGGCTTTTTTATCTTCGTTAGAGACCGCCACCGAAGAGCATCAGCAAGCGGAGATGGTTCGTCACGGCAAGCACGTTAAAAAGCATATTCAAGACTTGTCCTCAAAAGATTACGCCGCTGAGGTGAGGGGCTCTGCTGACTTTACCGTGATGTTTTTACCGAACGAGTCTTTTTTGTATGCGGCCCTAGAGACTCAACCAGATTTAATGGAGTATGCATTACAAAAAAAAATACTTATCGCAACACCGCCCACATTAATTGGTTTATTAAAAGTCATTCGTTACGGCTGGAACGAAGAGCAGCTGGCTGAAAACGCCCACCGTATTTCAGAGGCCGGCAAAGAGCTACATAAGCGTGTGATAGATTTTATGGAGTCTTTTGTAAATATTGGCAAGCACCTTAACCGTGCTCAAGAGGAGTACAGTAAGGGGCAAACAAGGCTTGAAAGCCGAGTGTTAGTGCAAACTAAAAAGCTTGAAAAGCTCGGTGCTAAAAGTAAAAAAGAGATCCCTCAAGAGCTCAGTGCCTCGCCCGAGCCACTGCTGCCTGAGGCCTAACAGCTTGAATTATTTTTAAACTTAATTTTGATTATCGTTTTGGTTTATAGCCAGGGGGCAAAAAGAGCCCTTCTTTTTTAAGCCCCTTGTAGGCTCGATGCACCATTTTAAAGATGTCATCACTTTTAACCCCGATAGGGTCGCCGCCCAGAGTTTTTTTAGTCATCCCAATGAGCGAAGCTTTTTTTCTTTTCGACCCTTTGTTTCTAAATTTAGCAAAAGGGTCGTAGCTACCTTTACTCTTGGCTGATGAATTAGGGGAGTACCCACCACCAGAAGAGTCTAAAGCTATTTTACTCACAGAAACTTTGTTTTTTATTTTACTAGCTAAATCACTAGCATAATCTAATGCGGCCTGGGCATCAGCCTCAGACACCCCAAAGGCTTTAGACATCCCCTTGGCAGACCCCATTGAGCTTGCGGATACAGATTTACCACCGGGTAAACCCATGCTCCCATCGGCAGAGTTATAGGTAAACCCTTTATCTTTAAGGGCTTTAAGATTTGAATTAATATCATCCCTAAGCCCAGAAGCGGTCGTAGAGTTTGAGCCGCCGCTAAAGGTACCGTCACCTGAAAAATCGGGCATGGATATTGACCGGTCCGCCAAAGGAGCGCCAAGACCGCTGGCAAGGGCATCATCTTCATCTGCAGAGTCTAAAGCCACAATGGCCTGTACCATAGAGAGCCCGCCCATGCCATAGAGGATGGCGGACATTACCGGCTGTGTTGTTGAAATGGCTGAGGCTTGTACAAAAAGCATAGCGCCCATGAGAACAGAACTCCCGGCCGCAACGGCTTTATTGTCACTATTCGACAGGGCTCCGGCCACCATCATCCCCATTCCGGCACCGCCCATACCGCCAGCAGGAGGAGGATTTCCAGTAGGAGGATTTCCAGTAGGAGGATTTCCAGTAGCAGTATTTCCAGCAGTACTTATTAACAAAGATAAAGTTAAGAGCGCGCCGGTTAAAATACGAGGGTATATTGAAGAAATAATAAACTCCTATTTTGCAGTGTTATTTTTTAATTATACCAGCAAAGCACACAAATTGAGACGTAAAAAAAGGGGCAGTATCTCAAAATAAGACGTTGGGCTTTATAGGGCGCTTAAATATTATAAAGCCGGGCGTACTCGCCGTTTTTCTCTAAAAGCTCTTTGTGGCTGCCTTGCTCGTGTATTTGACCGTCTTTCATTACAAGTATACGGTCTGCGGTTTGGATGGTTGAAAGCCTGTGGGCAATCACAAAAGTCGTTCGCCCCTTCATAAGTTCGCTCAAACCCTTTTGAACCTCTTTTTCACTTTCGTTATCTAGAGCACTTGTAGCTTCGTCGAGTATAAGTATAGGGGCGTCTTTTAAAATGGCCCGAGCAATACTAATGCGTTGTTTTTCGCCGCCAGAGAGCAGGGCCCCGCGCTCTCCACACAGTGACTCATAACCCTCAGGGGTGTTTGATATAAACTCATGGGCATTAGCCAAAGTGGCGGCCTCTTTAACCTGGGGCTTTGATTTTGAAAAGTCACCGGCTTGTATATTATGCTCTATTGAGTCACTAAATAAAAATACGTCTTGGCTCACAAGGGCCACATGGGCCCGGTATTCAGACAGTGAGAAGTTTTGTATAGGGGTGTTGTCAATTGTGATTTCTCCAGAGCCCGGCTCAAAAAATCGCCCCAGTAGATTTACAAAAGTCGACTTACCGCCCCCGCTAGAGCCCACAAGAGCCACCACCTCGCCTCGCTTTATTTCGAGGTTAATATTTTTTAACACCGGTTTGTCTGAAAAAGAGAAGCTTACGTTTTTGTATTTTATAGAGCTCCAGTTTTCAGGATAAGGGGTGGGTATTGCGGGGTCAGAGACCTCTTGACCTTCAGTTAAAATTTGATCGTACCGGCTCAAGGCCACAAAGGCCTGTTGCAAGTATACAAACCCCACCTGAATTTTTTTAACAGAGTCACCAATCATGGCCAGTGCAAATGAAAAAGCTAAAAAATCACCTATAGTGAGTTTGTTGTTAAAAATTTGATTACCTATGTAAACAAGTATGATGGCTAAAGAGATAGAGGTAAGGCTTTCAGAAATAGGGCTTGAGATCTCTTCACGTTGAATTATTTTAGAGCGAGTTTTTAAATACGTTTGGGCCTGTTTATCAAAACGCTCGCGCATAACGCTTTGTAGGTTAAAGGACTGTACAATACGTGTGCCGTCGAGGCTTTCTTTGACGGTTTTTGTGAGGTCCTCCATGGTCTCCATACTACGGTGCCCGTATTTTCTTAAACTTCGAGCGAGGCTTTTAGTGACGAGCAAAACTACGGGCAAGGTCACGATTAAAAATAAAACAAGGGCCCAATCAATATATAAAAGATAGCAAAAAGCAAAAAGAGCGGTAAACGGCTCCCTGATGAGGTCGGCAATTTTTATTACGCCATGGTGTACTGCTGTGATATCGTTAAGCATACGGCTAATTAACCCGCCTGAGCCACGAACAAAACTATTTAAATAGCTTAAGTTTAGGTTTAGATATTTGTTCATTAAATTTCGACGCATGTTTACAGAGAGCTCTTCGCCCACATACTTCATCCAATAAAGGTGAAAGTACCTTAATATATTTACAACACACCAAATGGCCCCAATGGCAATGGGGATATAAAGTGCAAGCTCTCTATCGTTACTCACCCAGGCCTTCTCAGTGAGTTGCCGCATAAGCTCGGGTATTAGGGCCTTAAGTAAACTAATCATAAACCCCAAAGTAATAATAAAACTCAAACGCTTTTTATAGGGTTTCAGTTGGCTTAAGAGTCGTTTAAAATCTTCACTCATAGTGATGTCCTTTTTTAGTTATCAAAACTACTCCCCGAGTAGAGCCCTTCGATATAACGCTTTAAATATAGGCCCGTATGGCCTTTTTTAAAACTTATAAGCTCAGACGGAGGCCCTGCAAACAATACCTTGCCGCCTTTTTCGCCTGCTTCAGGCCCTATATCAATAACATAGTCTGAGGCTCTGACAATATCCAGGTTGTGCTCGATTAAAATTACACTGGCGCCGGTATCAACAAGCTTATGTAAGACCTTTATAAGTAACTCGACCTCTTTAAAGTGCAACCCCGTTGTAGGTTCGTCTAAAATAAACAAAGTCCCTTTTTGATTTGTAAGGTTAAGCTCACGCGCTAATTTTAAACGCTGTGACTCGCCACCAGAGAGGGTTGAGGCCCTTTGCCCTAGTTGTATATAATCAAGGCCCACTTCTTTTAATACCGCAAGGGGGCGCCTTATATTTGGGTAGGCCACGAAAAAATCCATGGCCTCGCTCACAGTGAGGTTGAGTATTTCGTAGATATTTTTATTGTGGTATTTAACGTCTAAAATTTCATCTCGGTATTTTTTACCATCACAGGTGTCGCAGAGCACTTCAATGTCGTCCATAAACATCATGTCAATAACTTCAACCCCTAGCCCGTGGCATACTGGGCACCGGCCACCATCGACGTTTAATGAAAACGTACCTGGTCGGTAACCAATGGCCTTAGACTCTGGCAACGAGGCCATGAGCTGCCGGATAGGGTCAAAGACTTTTAAATAAGTAGCCGGGTTAGATCGGGCTGTTTTACCCACCGGTGATTGGTCAATGTATAAAACGCTCTTTAAATTTTCAACACCCGTTAAGGACTTGTACTCAAGCCCCTCTTTAAAGCCGACTTTGAGTATTCGGGCCACCGCCGGGTAAAGGGTGTCACTAATGAGTGATGATTTTCCAGAGCCACTCACCCCCGTAACTGTAACAATTCGGTTGAGCGGTAATTCTACGTTCACATTTTTTAAATTATTACCCGTGCAGCCTTTAAGGGTGAGTTTATATTTAAAGGCCTCAAGCTCAACGGGGCGACTTATCGTGAGGTCAACGATTTGTTTTTGAGGCCTTAAGTAAGGGGCTGTGACAGAGCGAGGCTCGTTGTAAAACTCTTTTGTTGGGCCCGAGTAAATCACCTCGCCCCCAAGAGAGCCCGAGCCCGGGCCGATTTCTAAAATATTATTAGAGTTTTTAATAACGTCATGATCATGCTCAACAACAACCAGGGTATTGCCGAGGTTATTGAGCATTTTGAGTATAGAGATGAGCCGGTCGTTATCTCTAGGGTGTAAACCAACAGTGGGCTCATCGAGTACATAGAGGCTTTGTGATAACTCCATGCCGAGCTGATTGGCCAGGTTAAGGCGCTGGTACTCGCCGCCAGAGAGAGTTTTGGTCTCTCTGTTAAGGGTTAAATAATCTAGCCCCACGTCGCTTAAGTACATAAGGCGAGAGTTGATTTGTCGTAAAATCTCTTTACAGGCCTCTTGTTCGAGAGGGGTAAATTTAACCTTTTTAAAGTGTTTGATTAACTTTTCAAGGGTGAGGCTTGAAAGCTCCGTAATGGCGCAATCATTAACAAGGACTTGTCGGGCCTCTTTTTTTAACCTTAAACCTTTGCAGTCAGGGCAGGTAAAGGGGCTTTTATGTCGGGCTAAAAAAACACGAACATGCATTTTATACCGTCGACCCTCGAGGTATTCAAATAGTCCGAGGACACCGTAAAAGTCCTGAGAGCCCTCCCAGATATTTTTTTGATGTTTTTTTGAAAGCTTCTCCCAAGGGGTGTGCAAGTCTACCTTTGCATTTTTACAATATTCAAAAAGTTCTTTTTTATCAGACCGAGCACTGGGCATAAAAAAGGGCTTTAAACACCCCTGGGCAATAGTTTTTGAAGGGTCGGGTATAACTTTTGCCTTATCTATTTTAAGTATGTTGCCAAACCCGTTGCATGTGGGGCAGGCCCCGACAGGGTTATTAAAACTAAAAAGTCGTGATGAAATTTCGGGGAACAAATAATTGCACACCGAACACGAGAGGCGCTCGTCAAAAATCATTTGCTTGCCAGAGGTCGTAATAACCCGAGCGTGGCCAGAGAGATAGTTTTTATTTAACTCTCTTGTGGCCTTAAAGGCTTGAGATAGAGAGTCTGCAATTCTTGATTCGTCCTCAGTAGTTAAAACAAAACGATCAATAACAATATAAAACTCACCCTTGGGGGCGGTTTTTCGAGGTACGTCGTCAAGGTTTATGACTTTACCTAAGGGGGTTTCAGAGTAAGGAGCCTCATCTATTTTTTTAAGTTTATTTGTTTTAACTACTTTTGAGGTGGTTCTTTTTTTTACTTTTTTCTCGGTGGTTGCTTTTGCCTTTGCGGGCATATAAATGCGAGCGTAGCCCTCTTTTTTAAGTTGG
Source organism: Pseudobdellovibrionaceae bacterium (assembly GCA_030591685.1). GTDB lineage: Bacteria > Bdellovibrionota > Bdellovibrionia > Bdellovibrionales > UBA1609 > JAUVAX01. The sequence goes on from JAUVAX010000023.1 coordinate 26,927, forward strand.
GCCCATAGTTTTTTTCCACTGAGTATGCGGTGGGCTTCGTCGAGGGGGATTAATAAGTAAGCGCGCTCGCCGTTAAGGTTTGAAACAAGTTTTTTAGCAGCACTGACGGGGTCATCTTTTTCAAGAAGGAGATGGTGCTCGGGGCAGTAGGCTTTGCCGATTTTTTCATACAAAAGCCTCAGGTAATCAATAACCTCAGTACTTGTGCCCACAGTAGAGCGCGAGTTTTTAACAGAGTTTTTTTGTTCAATGGCAATAGCTGGGGGGATATTTTTAATGCCCTCGATATTAGGTTTCGGAGCTTTTTTTAAAAACTGTTTCGCATAATTTGAAAGGCTATCAATGTAGCGCCTTTGCCCTTCGGCATAAAGGGTATCAAAAGCTAAAGAGCTTTTGCCCGACCCGCTGGGCCCACAAATAACGGTAAAAGACCCTAGGGGGATTTTAACCTCTAAGTCTTTTAAGTTATTTTCTTGAACCCCCCAAAGGTGGATGTGCTTCATTCAGATAAATCCTGCTTATAAAAATCTTGAATATCATCATTGTCCGACGTGGCATTGGTGTTTGAATTTGTTGTTGCGCCGGTTGAAAACTGGGGTTCAGTGCCCTCAACAAAAGCTTGCTTAACATAACTGGCGGTTTGCGCAGAGGCGACATCTCCTGTTTCGTTATCAATATTTGCAAACACAATTCCCTCCGGTACGGGGAAGTTTCTTTCAGGTAGGCCTTTTTGGGCTGACTTCATGTACTCCAGCCAAATGGGCAGAGCTGTGCGCCCGCCCCCTTCGCCCACCCCTAAAGAGCGTTCGTCATCATACCCTACCCATACTCCTGAGACGATGTCGGGTGTGTACCCCACAAACCAGGCATCATAATAACCACTTGTGGTCCCGGTTTTACCGGCAGCCGGTCGGCCGAGGGCTCTTGCGCGGCGGCCAGTGCCTCCGGGCTCTTCAATAACCCCTTGAAGAATACTTGTAATAATAAAAGCCGTTGCGGGGCTCATTAACTGCTCAGGGTCATCATAATAAAGTGGGGGTTGTTTTGAAAAATCTAAATGAAAGTACTTTTCTTCGTTAGGCGGCTCTGCCGACTCACTTGAACCTGCGACAGTGGTTTGCGTTAAGGCTTGAGGGGGGCTTGCCTCTTTTTGTTTCGCGGGGTCAGACTCGTCACCCAGAGAGTCTTTTTTATTTTTACGCCAATTTAAAAAAGCAAGGCGCTTGAGTTTAAAGTCCTCGTTAAGGGCCTCAAGTTCTTCAGAAAAACGTTTATCTAAAGCGACAGGGCCTAAAATTTGAACCCCCTCGCGGTCTAAAACTTTATGTAATATGACAGGGGTAATACGCTTGCCTAGGCGGCCAAACTGGGCAAACACCTTAGTCATTTCGTATAATGTCACAGCACTCGATCCGAGGGCTAAAGTAAAATCCATATTAAGAGGGCTAAAAACCCCTAGGCGTTTTGCGTACTCGGCCACCCAGTCCACACTGACCTTTTCAATTATTTTTACAGTGGGTACGTTTAAAGACCTAATAAGGGCGTTTCTAAAAAGTATATCTCCAGTGAACTTATGTGAATAGTTGCCGGGCTTCCATTTTTTGATTTCTACATCGTCAGAGTTTTCAATTTTTTTCTCTTCTTCGTAAATCAAAGGCGCATCTATAATTTTAGTGGCTGGGGTAAAGCCTTTATCTAAGGCGGCGGCATAAACAAGTGTCTTAAACGAAGACCCGGGCTGCCTTAGCGCCTGAAGGGCTCTGTTAAACTGGGAGGTTTTAAAATCATACCCCCCGACCATGGCCACAACATCGCTTGTTTTTTGATCTAAAGATATTAACGCCGCCTGAGCGAGGGGTTCTTGTTCAAGCTCAATTAAAACAAAGGGCTCAAAGGTTTCAGGCAGGCCCTCGGGGCGTAGGTAGTTGTCTTTTTGTTGTTTTTTTAACTCTTTAAGCTCGTCGTTCAATCGGGTCGAGTAAAACCTTGAGGCCACAACACGCACGCTTATAATGTCCCCCACCTTAAGTGCTTTTGAGGGTTTGTCGATCTCGGCATACTCTTGTCTTAATTTAGGGTCAGGGGTGCGGGCCCACTTCATGGTCTCAAAATCTATAAGCCCTTGGCTTTCAGCAAAGCGCACGTAAACAAGACCCCATTTGTCGTCAACTTTAGTTATAATGCCTTCAACTATGGTATCAAGTGGGATGTACTTAGGCAGTGCTTTAACGGGGAGGCCCTCGGTATCTTTACCGGTCAGGTTCAACTCTCCGAGGCCGTGAAACTGCCCGTCAGGGTGAATCACCTTGGCCGGTGAAAAATCATCAACTAAACTGTCACGGGTTTTTTTTAGCATTTTAGCTATAACCGCAGTATCTGTGATATTTTTTTTAGGGCCTCTGTACCCTTGCCTTTTATCTAATTGGCGTAAACCACTGCGGGCTGACCGCTGGGCTTCAATTTGTTTTTGTATGTCGAGGCTTGTGTGTATTTTAAGCCCCTTATCAAGGACCATTTCTTCGCCGAGCTCTTCGACGAGCATTTGTCGAATGGTCTCAAGGTAAAAGGGTGCGAATTTTTTATAGCCCCTTCGTACATATACTGTCAGCGGTGCCTCGGCGTGCTCTGAAGCCTGCTCTTCAGTAACAAAACCCTCTTCAACCATTCGGCTTAAAACATAACGTTGCCTAGTTTTGGCAGACTGCGGGTTATACACCGGCGAGTACCGGCTGGGCGCCTGGGGCAGGCCGGCTAAAACAGCCGCTTCGCCCAAGGTGAGATCTTTAACGCTTTTTCTAAAGTAAATCTGTGCAGAGGTTTTAACTCCATACGCCCCATGCCCTAAATATATTTGGTTGAGGTAGAGGTAGAGGATTTCATCTTTAGTGAGGTTCTCCTCCATACGTTGGGCTAAAATGATTTCTTTAATTTTTCGGGTGTATGTTTTTTCATTTGTTAAAAGCAGTGATCGGGCCACCTGTTGGGTGATGGTCGAGGCCCCCTGTACTTTGCGGCCCGCTTTAATATTAGCTATTAATGCCCTCACCATAGCAATATAGTTAACGCCATTGTGTTCGTAAAACGAAGCGTCCTCAGAGGCCACAAAGGCCTGTAATAAATGCTCGGGCAATTCGTTAACCTCGGCAATCAGGCGACGCTCTCTGAAAAACTCACCAATTTTTTGGTTATTGCGGTCAAATACTTCGCTTACAAGTAAGGGGCTATAGTCAGCCACCGTAATGAGCTGCGGCAGGTTAGAGGTGAGTATGATGATGTAGGTCGCAAGGGCCGCAATAGATAAAAAGCCAGTCGCCAATATAAGAGTAATAACTTTTTTTAAGTTCATGAGCATTAAACCCCTTTTTAAGGGCTTAAGGCTACCTTAAGCGAGGGGCAAAATCATTAAATTGCTCGACTTATATTTATGTGATCTTGCGCGGCGCAAAAAAGGGCTGTAGTTTTATATACTGCCTCTGGTGGGGAGGATGCCGCCCCCAATATTAGATTTTTTGGGGCAATAAAAGTTGGCCGCGTTACCGGTGCTGCTTTTGATAAAGGCTTTCGCCGGCCCGCATTTTGAGGAGCTTAGGTTAAGACAACACCCGCACGCCTCAACAGCATCCACAGCAAGGCTTAAGGAGTCGTAATAACCATTAATCATTTTGTTGGTACTGCCCTCATCACGCTTACCGCTGCTGGATTTACTTTTTACCATGTCATAAGCTTGCTTCATGCCTTGGTAGTCTTTTTCAAGCACTAAAACTAAGTTTTGGTTCATGTATGTACTACGGGTGTAATTTGTTTTTTCTTTTTGCAGCTGCTGCTCCTTGAGGGCTGCGGCTTGAGCGGCTGATTGTGCCGCAAGTATGAGTTTCTTTTTTTGAGCTAAAATAGATTCAGCGGCCTCAAAAGAGATTTCAGCTTCGTTAACCCTAAGGTCTATGATTTTGCTTTCAAGGCGGGCAATGCGCTGCTCTATGCGCTTTAGGTTTCTTTTATAGGCGTACTTTGCGATTTGCGATTTAGATTTACGACTGCGATTGTTGATATTTGAAGAGAGGTCCTTCATGCAAGACCTTACAAGTTTTTTATATTTAGAGTTAAGGTATTGAACCCTTGATTTACCCGATTGGTTAAAAAATTGATTGACCTTCAGGGTGCGTCGCGACCCGCCGCTATTTTTGCCAGTGCTTTTAAAATAACCGGCTTGTTGAGCTTTAGAAGATTCATCATTAAAAATTTTCTCTCTCATTTTTTGGGCACACTCACGCATTTGGTTGCGCTCGTCCTCTTTAATCTCTTCAACTTTTTGAATGTAGGCGCTTTCCACAGCGATAAGTTCATCTTGAAACCCGTCTAAAGCATCAAGAGCGCCTTGCATTTCTTTTTTAAAGGTACGCTTCATCTCGTTAAAGTTTTTTGAACTGGCAGCGTCAAAAGTCTCTATGGCTTGTCGGGACTCTGAGGCCGCAGTTTTCGCACCGAGAAGCTCTTCTTCTAGTCGAGCGATGTTGTCTTGCCCGTCTTGGGCTGCCGTCTCAGTATCTTTTTTTAATTGGTCTCTCTTTTCTTCAATAGCGTCGTACTTTTCTTTAAAGTCTTCTACGTGCTCTTTGGCAAGGCCTGGGCAGTCGCCGTAGCTTTCTTTTTTATCATCAAAGCCGGCGTCTTCGTCAGCGAGGTCATCAATAGCCTGGTTGCACTTTTCAACCGTCCTTAGGCCCCCGCTCCCCCCGGCGTTTACATATTCTTTATGGGCGTCTCGAAAATCTTTTTTAGCTTCGTCACAAGAGTTAGTGCTGTCCCCTGAAGCTCTGGGTAGATTGTCCCTTACTATCTGGCCGTACACCTTTAACAAGTCACTCTTCTTGCTACTATTTGAACTGTTGATATCTTTTAGAATAACCCAAGACAGACTACCTTTTCTTCCTCTCTCGCCGACACTGAACCGACATGTGTTGTTGACGTCATGCGGGATAATATTTGGACTGTAATTAGGGTCAGTATCACCGAGAGCAACAGTAATTCTAGATATGGCATTGCTCGTTCCCTCACATGCATTTTTTTTATCTTCAGCAGATAAGTGACCAGAAGAGCACAAGATTATTAAAGTATAAACGAGTGTATGAACGTTAGACACTGTAAAGCGTTTCATTTGTTTCTCCCCTTGATAGTAGGTATATGCAGCAATATGGGTGCCAAAACTAGCGGGCCAAGCTTATATTATCGCACAAAGGGGCTGATTTTTAAAAGAAAGAAGGCCATTTTTGCTACAGCCCTATGACCTAGGGTGGGCTATGTTCAAAAAAATAGAGGGTTTATTAAAAACAAAACCATACCTTCGGCAGTAGGGTGTGCGTCGTTATTTTTAGGAGTGTAAAAGGCGAACGAAAAAAAGAAAAAAAAGAGGGGGATGAACCCTAAAGAATGCATTAAACCCGTGTTTCTCAAGGTGGGTGACCATTAATAGTAACTTTAGGCTTCTCACACTAACGAAAGCATGCACACCGCTACCAGGGACGGTCCCCAATTTATAACTTGTAGGGTTTAATTAATTCTAGAGTTCAAATTAGAACCCCTACTGTTTGTTAATATAACAGAGAGTTTTACCGGGAGCAACAGAGGCAATGTTTATGCCAAAACATAAATATAAGCGAGTACGCTATGGCAGCGAATTGATTCGTGTATTTGCGTTATAAGCCCTTCGTCTTGTAATAATATGATGCGGTAATTTTTTTGGTCCCCACTATGTAAGTGTTTAATTCTATTCTTTGGGCCCGTTATTTTTTTCCTCGAAAATGTCGTTTGATAACTATGGAACTTTTATTATCCCCGCAGGGCTTAGATCAAATATTCCCCTACTTCGTACTCGCTTATGGGGTAACGATGACCTTTGTGCTCAACCAACCAAAATTGATTAAACTCAGTCAAAAAGTGCTGCCGCACTACGTGCACACACAAATGAACGGCCACCGAACCCTCGGCGTTATATGTTTAGTCGTGGGGAGTGTTTGGAGCCTACAAAACCTGTGGGCCTACTAAGCCACGAACAAAATTAACGCACATAAGTATTTTAAACTTAACTTTTAGCTGTGCTGTTGCCGGGCAAAGAGGCCCGAACATTGACCTTTTTTGGTGGCTCTACTAGGGTGCACACTCTATGAGCCAGAAAAACTTTGATTTTAACAACATATCCACAGCTTCTTCCACAGTTGCAAAAGGTAACACCTCTGATAACTTAGAGCCCTCAGAGACTCATATTGTCACGGTCAGTGAACTCAACAAAGAGATCAAGCGCTGCTTAGAGGGGAGTTTTACACATTTTTGGCTTAAAGGTGAGGTTTCAAATTTTACCGCCCACTCGTCAGGGCACTGGTACTTTACGTTAAAAGATAAAAAATCTCAGATCAGTGCTGTGATGTTTAGGGGTAAAAACTCTAGAGTTAAATTTTTACCAAAAACCGGTATGGAAATTATAATTCGTGGGCGAGTGAGCGTTTACGAGCCTCGGGGCAATTACCAAGTTTTTTGCGAGGACATGGAGCCCGCCGGCATCGGCGCCCTGCAACAGGCCTATGAGCAGCTCAAAGAAAAATTACAAAAAGAGGGCTTGTTTGCGACGAGCCATAAAAAGCCCATCCCTTCGATGCCACAACACATTGCTGTAGTGACCTCTCCAACGGGCGCGGCAATTAGTGATATTTTAAATGTATTAAAAAGGCGATACCGATTTGCAAAAGTAACGGTGGTCCCCGCTATTGTACAAGGCGACAAGGCCCCGGCACAAATAGTGAGCGCTATAGAGCTTGTGCAAAAAATTAAACACCTCGATGTTATTATTGTCGGCCGCGGGGGCGGGTCCATGGAAGACTTATGGGGGTTTAATGACGAACAAGTGGTGCGTGCCATATACAACTGCCCTGTGCCGATTATTTCTGCCGTGGGGCACGAAATAGATTTTACACTCAGCGATTTTGCCGCCGACTTAAGGGCCCCAACGCCCTCAGCGGCGGCCGAGCTTGTGGCTAAAAATGCCACCGAGTTACTAGAAAAGCTCACACAAACTCAAAAGCGATTAACGCTAATGGTGTTGGCCCGACTAAAGCAATTTAAAGACAGTCTTTTAAGTTTTAATAAAAGGCTTGTTAACCCCCGAAGACGCCTTGAAGATTTATCAGTACGCATGGACGAGCTCACGTTAAGGCTTGAAAAGGCTATCGCAAATAACCTGAGAGAAAAAAAATTAAAAGTAAACCTTAAGCGGAGCCAGCTCACAAACCCAAAAAACCGACTAGAAAACAGCCTTCAAAAACTAGAGCTCATTAACTCAAGGCTTTTAAACGGTATAAAATTAAAAATGAGCGACAAAAAACATAAGCTGATTACATTAAATAAATCTTTAGACAACTTAAGCCCCCTAAGGGTTGTCGACAGGGGGTACTCGATTACAACACGAAACGGTCAGGTGGTTAAATCAGTCACTCAACTTAAAACCAAAGAAGAAATAACAGTACGAGTAACTGACGGGCACATAACTGCCACGGTTAATAAAACAGTAAGTCTTTAATCAAAAGGAGCAAAAACAAATGGATTTTGAAAAAAAACTAAACGAACTCGAAAAAATAGTAGAGCACATGGAGTCGGGCGAGCAAAGCCTAGATGACTCGTTAAAAAGTTTCGAGTTAGGGGTTCAGCTCTCAAGACAGTGTCATGAAGAGCTTTCTAAGGCCGAGCTAAAGGTGAAAAAACTTTTAAGCGTCAGTGAGGCCAATGAGCCTATTGATGAAGACTTCGAGACGGATAAATAAATGAGCCTAAGCCAACGCTTTGAGAGTGAAATAAAATTTATAGACGATCAACTGTTGAGTCACTTTAGGGGCTCAGAAAAATATGATCATCCAGGGTTTCAGAGCCTTTTTAGATCTATTAATTACTCCCTTGAAAGTGGCGGCAAGCGATTTCGACCACTTTTAAGTGTTTTAACGGCTAAGGCTTTAAATAAACCCGTTGAGCTTGTGGTGCCTGTTATGCTGGCGGTGGAGTTTATACACACCTACTCGCTCATTCATGATGACTTGCCCTGTATGGACAACGATGATGAGCGCCGCGGCCAGCCAACTAACCATAAAGTATACGGCGAGGCCATGGCCCTTTTGGCCGGAGACGCCCTTTTGACCGAGAGTTTTTTAGTGCTCTCCGAGGGGTACTCTGAGGCAGCAGCCCCGCTGGGTGAAATTACGGCTTTAATGGCTCGCGCTGCCGGAGCGCAGGGTATGATTGGCGGTCAAGCTATGGACGTGGCTCCGCCTCAAGGCGGTCAGTCAGAAAAGCAAATCAACTGGGTCCACCAGTTAAAAACAGGCGCTTTGATCGGAGTTTCAGTTGAGGCGGCCGCTGTGGCTTGCGCAGCGAGTGCAAACGAGCGACAAATATTAAAACTGTTTGCTAAAGAGCTTGGGTTTGCCTTTCAGTTAGCTGATGATATTGACGACTATGACCCCTCAACACCTGAGAACACAAGTTTTATAAATGTACATGGTATTGAAGAGACAAAAAACTTACTACACGTAACGACTAAAAAAGCCCTTAAAGCCATAGAGGGGTTTGGTGAGGCCTCGCAGCCGTTAAAATATATAACAGAGTTTAATTTAAATCGTGTTCAGCGGTAGTTTGAAACTCTAAGTCATCGACCCGTGTGTATGTGGGTGGGTTTGTGATCACGCTGAGGCATAAAATTACAAAGAGTATTAAACACAGTTTTTGCATGAGTACGGGTGTAGTTTGAGTTATAAAAACGTTCAACACTTATTTAAAAAAAGAAATTTTTACACTAAAAAAGGCTCCCTCTTTGTTGAGATTAGATAATTACTTAGTTGCGCATCATTTAATAAAAACGCGCTCTCTAGCAAAGCAGTTAATCCTTTCGGGTGCGATTAAGGTGAAGGCCCAGGGCCAGGACTGGCGTGTTGTAACGCGGGCGAGCCTGGTTATAAAGCCCGGTGATGAGGTTCAATTAACTGACGACAAGCTACTTAGGTACGTCTCTAGGGGTGGTATAAAGCTTGAGGGGGCCATAAAAAAAGTGAGTGCTGTCATAGAGGGGGCTGTTTGTTTAGACATAGGGCAGTCCACAGGGGGCTTTACAGACTGTTTGCTAAAGGGCGGAGCCCGGTTTGTTTACGGTGTCGACGTAGGCTCAGGCCAGTTGAGTGAGGCTTTAAGGGCTGATGAAAGAGTGTGTTTTTTTGAAAACGTCAACGCAAAATCTCTGGATCACTTTGAACCCCTGGTCCCTCAAACAGGTCAAATAGACCTGGCTGTAATGGATGTTTCGTTTATTTCAATGACTAAAATACTCCCTGGCCTTGAGGGGTATTTAAAGCCCGGGGGGCACCTGTTGTCTCTTGTAAAACCACAGTTTGAGCTCGACAAGCAAAGTCTAAATAAAAAGGGCATTGTCAAAGACCCGGGGGCTTATGATAATGTAAAGTCTAAAATTGAGCGAGCGATATTAAGCCTGGGCCTAGAGGTGATAGATTATTTTGAAAGCACCATTTTAGGCGGCGACGGTAATAAGGAGTTTTTTGTTTATGCAAAAAAAAATTAAAACTTTAATAGTTATATTATTTTTAGGCCTCACGGCCTGTTCTTCGTTAAAAACAAGAACTCAAATTAATAAGGGCGGCGAGGCCATGGCTCAGCCCCATTTGACTGACGAGTATGGTGAGGCCTCTGAAGATCAGGCCCTTGAGGCGCAGGCTCTTGAAGCACAGGCTCCCGAAATTTCTTTAGGGCTTATACTTGGGCCCGGGTCTTTAAAGGCCCTTTCGCACTCTGGTTTTTTACAAGCCTTAGAACAAAGCAAAGTCCCTATAAAACACATAATTGGTATTGAGTGGGGGGCCTTAATTGGTGGTTTTTACGCCGCCTCGGGTTCGGCCACAAAAGTGCAGTGGGAGCTTCAAAAATTAAAAAGCAATCACTTGCCCAGCATAGGTTTTTTATCAAAAAAATATGATGCAAAGTCTGTAAGCTCACTAATTAAAAAAGTAATTCCAGCAAGCTTACTTTTACAAAAAGTAAAAGCACTAGATGTTAAATTTTCTTGTCCAGTGACTTCATACTATTTTGGGGCGACAAGTTGGGTCAGTTCTGGTCGACTCTCAGATGTTTTAGGCCGTTGCGTGCCTTCAAAGCCGTTTTTTAAGTCTTCTGGAGAGTGGTCGGCTGATTTATTTGCTCTAGAAGAGTCAATAAAGCACATGTCAAAACAAAATCTCACTCATATTATTTTTGTAAACCCCTTGGGGTCAGGGCGATTATTTACCAGAAAAGAGTTTTCTGAGCAACCTGAGCTAGGGGTCTTATGGCACCAATTAAAAAAGCAAACCCAAACCCTTAGGCAGCTCGAGAGCAAATATGATAGGTTAATTGTTGTTGATGTTAACACCAGCTCACAGGCTCTTTTTAAAATGGGCTCAGTAAATATGTTGAGCCTTGCCGGCAAAAGGGCCGCAGCCCAACTGTTAAAAGACCTCGGGCTTTAAAGAAAGGCTTGATGTTAATATATTAAGCGAAAATGATTATAGATAAATAGATAAATAGATAAATAGATAAATAGATAAATAGATAAATAGATAAATAGATAAATAGATAAATAG
>JAUVAX010000069.1 GCA_030591685.1 Pseudobdellovibrionaceae bacterium
AAAAATTCTAAAAAATTATTATGCGAGATATACGCTGTTTTATCGTTATCACTTTTTCTCTTATACTTAAGGGCAAAGTAAACAAGCCCTCCAATAACAAGTACAAATGAGATCCCACTGACGATAAGTAAAAACTCGTATAATTTGTCCACATCGGCTGCAACAGCAGAGCCGGCGACCGGCATAAAAGTACTCGGACTCGCAATTGCCTTTTGACTTAATAATTGCCACAACGCTAACATTTTAATTTCTCTCCTTTAAGCAGGGGTCTGGCCGTTACGGTTTTTCATCCAGATAGGGACAAATATCCCTATCATAACAAGTACTGTAAACGCGGCTGCAACCCTCATAATATTAAAAGCATATAATGAATATTTTTTAGTCGTTGGATCAAATTGAAAACAGTATAAAACAAGTTGATCCATAATATTACCAATTTTACCTCTAGAACCTTCAAGTAACGCTAGTTTAAAAGTTTTTTGATCAAAAGCAATGCCGTGAAGGTATCTTGAAATTTTACCCTCAGGGGTCACTATGATTGCCGCAGAGGCATGGGAGTACTGCTTTGTAGACTCAACCCACTTAAAACTAAAGCCTACATTGTCGGCCACTTTTTTAATGTTTTCTTTTGTGCCTGTTAAAAAATGCCAGCCCTCTTTAGACCCAGGGCGCCCATAGGCCGCCACATAAGCATCCCTTTTATCTGAAGCTATTTCAGGGCCCTCGTTATGGTCCATACTTAAAGCAACAATCTGAAAGTCCCTGCCCACGGTAAGGTCTATTTTTCTTAAAACCTCTATAACTCCGTTTAAATGGTAGTTACATAAACTGGGACAGTCGTAATAAACAATAGAAAACACAACCGGAAGGCCTGAGTTAAAATACTTGCCTAAACTTACAGTGGAACCGGATTCATCAAAAAATTTTAAATCTAAATTAAGGTTTTGCCCTAAGTTCTCTTTAATGCCTACGCCCTTAATTTCATTGGGTACTTCTGTAGATGGCTTTGTGACCTTTTTAGGGTCATAGGCGCTGGCTGATTGCAGTAACAGCAAAGAAAGAACAGTCCCCTTTATAAAATTTAATGCTAAGGATTTTAACAGCATACTTAAAGAATCCCTTTACTTTGCCGACTGAGCAAAGCTCTTTAACTTTTCATCATTATTTTTAGGCTTATTTTTAGTTATTGACCTAATAAAGTGCACCATAGCCCAACGGTCGATCACCTTAATACTTGAAAAACCAGCCATCGAAGTGCCTTTGATGCCATCTGTAACGGTTTTAAATAACGCCTTAGATGTGCCGCCGGCTACCCATTGACCCTCTACAAGGTCTCTGGCCCCTATGGCTTTGCCTGCAGGGCCGTCACCTTTTCCTGAAGATCCATGGCAAGCCGCACAATTAGATTGGTAAACACTTTTACCGTGACTCACTAAATCTGGGGTAGAGACCCAGGCTTCTTTAACAGAACTTGAGTCAAAACTCGGAGCTTCAGTCCCTGAAGAGGCCGCCTCATCTGCGGCCTTTGCCTGCGCTCGGACCTCATCTAAATCAATCCCCTTATAAACAAAGGACAATACAAATATAAAGACAATGGAAAAGATAAATGAAAACAAAAAGGCTATTAATCCGCCCTTATTATACGAGCTATTATCTACAGACATAAAAAAATACCACCAAGGTAATGATTAATTAAACGATTATGAGTGATAACAAAACTTACCACCTAAGACAACCAGCTGTTTTATAAAAAGACAGGGGGACACTAAGCCCCATTTTAGTAAAGCCACTCAGCATACGGAGCCTTCTATTTCTCTGGATTTTTTACAAAAACAATTCATTGATCCATGGTGTGGCGCGCCGCGCAAGGGCGGCTCTGTTACGTTTTTATTTTTCTAAACGTATGCGCTTCTTTTTAGGTTTACTCGTTCTTTCTTGTTCAATGATTTTAGCTTTGTATTTCAGCGCTTGTTTTTTAGGCACAAAGGGGGCGTATTTTTTCTCCATTTTTTTTCTTACACGAGTAAGGTCAATATCTACGCCCACGCCATCTTCTATGTCTTCAAGGGTGTCCACCCTCATGGGTAAGTATTGACGGCTTGTGGTGTCGCCCTTTTCAGGAAACCGATACTTTACGCTTCGAAGATAAGTATTATACTCTTTTATTGTTGTTTTTAAACGCTCATGGATCTGAACAATTTGTTTTATCGCCGCCTTCTTTACCCTGACAGAGCGTGTTTTCTTTTTTTCAATAATAACTTGGCGCAACTCTTGCCTTAATTGCTTTATACGGTCTTCACGCAAGTTCATTTTTGAAAGCACCTTTGTCCAATCTTCATCTGCGGACATCATTTTTTTTGACTGACCTTGTTCTGGTAAAATACTAATAGTGGCAACTAGGCCAATACAAATGATGACCCTAAGGCTGTTGTAAAACATACTGCTCCCACCTTACGCCTACAGAAAGTGGCCTCAGTCGCTTAACCAAAACACTAGCCTTCACCGCACTGATGTCATTTAAAATAAGCTCTCCTGCTTTTATTGACGACATTAAAGCGAAGTGGTCCCACATAAAACGAGGCTCTGAAAGTATTAACTTTAACTCTAGCTTTAGCTCTGCACTGTCTACCCCTGAAATTATAACCTTGTATTTAATGTTCCCTTCGGTCCATTGGTTACTATCTGAGTTGGCAAAACTAACCACATCACCAAACGAAGCGTCTGTCTCTGGGGGAGGCACGGCCTCCTTGAGGTCACCCCCTAGAGGGTCCTCTTCAAAAGGTGCCGGGTCCACATGGCTAGGGATTTCTGGCAATACCGCCTCTTCTTCGTAGGAGTCTTGGGCTAACTCTAAGGCTTGCACCTCAGAGTCCGGGCCGAGGGGTTGCTCTGGCAAAGGTTCTGAAGGGTAATCTTCTTCAAATTCCTCTCCCCCAACCTCACCGGACGAAAGATCTTGCGCATCGCCTGGATCAACGCCTGAAGGGTCGATTTTTTGAATATGACCATCAATACTAATCATAATGCTCTGCCCGCAGCTTTTGCAGGTCACTAAACCAAAGTCATCTGAAATCTCTGACTGACAATAAGGGCACTGAGACATTTATTGTCTTCTTTTTTTGTTCATTTTCTCTTGTCTTCGCCGGTCCGCTCGATTGAGTTTTGCTCCATCAGGGCCCTCAGACTCATTCGAACTCGAGTACGATAACTGCTGCTGGTTGCCCTGTTGAGGCATAGCCCCCATAGGCATTCCAGCAAAGGGCTTTTGGTTTTCGTCAGGGCTCTCATACTGCAACCGAGAGTCATTCAATTGTCGCTTGGGCGCCAGCTCTAGCTCTGCGTTTTCTGGAGCTACAATTTGAATTTTAAGGAGCTTCTCTATGGTGTCTTCTTTAATTTGAAGGTTGGTTTCTTCAAAGCGGGCAAAGGCCTCTTTTTTGTACTCAATTAATGGGTCTTTTTGAGCATAAGCTCTTAAGTTAATGCCCTCTTTTAATTGATCTATACCCTGCAGGTGGTCTTTCCACTGACCGTCAATGACTTGTAAAAAAATCATTTGAGACACTTCTAAAAAATGCTCTCCTAGGTGTTCTTTTTGAATATCAAACACAGACTTCACCGCATCAGAAACTAGCTGTGTAATGCCATCACTTGTTAGTGAGTGGCGGTCATCGAATTTAATATTAATGCCAAATTGCTTTCCAAGGGCCGTGTTCATACCGTCTAAGTCCCAGTCCTGAGGCTTTGCGTTTTCATTTACAAAAATGTCTAAAATATGCGAGGTCACGTCCCCTAAAATGTCTAAAATAGTGCGGTCCACCCCGTCACCCTCAAGAACTTTTCGTCTCATGCCGTAAATTTGGTGCCGCTGCTGGTTCATAACATCATCATACTCAAGTAAATGTTTTCGAATATCAAAGTTATGCCCTTCGACCTTTCTTTGGGCTCCCTCAATAGCACGGCTCACCATGCCTGCCATAATGGGCTCATCATCAGGCACCTTTAGGGTGGTCATTATTTTTTGAATGCGCTCCCCGTTAAAAATCCTCATGAGGTTGTCCTCTAAAGAAAGGTAAAAACGAGACTCTCCAGGATCCCCTTGTCGACCCGAACGTCCGCGAAGCTGGTTATCAATTCGCCGAGAATCATGTCGCTCAGTCCCCATGATGTACAGGCCACCAGCCTCTATGACTTTTAACTTTTCAGCTGCACAAATTTTTGTATATTTATCTAGGCTCTGTTTATATTTTTCATCCTCTTGTTCACCATGAACCTCGCTTTTAGCTAAGGCCTCCGCATTACCGCCAAGAACTATATCCGTCCCTCTACCCGCCATGTTTGTGGCTATGGTCACCGAACCAAAGCGCCCCGCCTGAGACACAATGTCGGCTTCTCTCTCATGATGTTTTGCGTTGAGCACGTTGTGTTTAACGCCCTTTTTTGCCAAAGATTGTCCAATAAACTCTGATTTTTCAATGCTCACAGTACCCACTAAAATAGGCTGCCCCGTTTTAGCTCGTTCTTTAATTTCTTCAACCATAGCGTTGACTTTAGCGGCCTCAGTTTTATAAACAATATCCTCTTCATCGTTCCTTTTAATAGGGCGATTTGTAGGGATCACCATAACGTTTAGTTTGTAGATTTTTTTAAATTCAATGGCTTCTGTTTCTGCCGTCCCGGTCATCCCAGCAATTTTATTGTACATTCTGAAAAAGTTTTGAAATGTAATAGAGGCCAAAGTTTGGTTCTCGCTTTTAATCTCAACGCCCTCTTTAGCCTCAATGGCTTGGTGCAGCCCATCACTCCACCGGCGCCCCGGCATTAATCGACCCGTAAACTCATCAACAATGACGATTTCGTTATCTTTAATCATATAGTCGACATCGAGTTTAAATAAATAATGGGCCTTGAGAGCTTGGTAAATAAAATGAACCGTATCTATGTGCTGGGGCTCATATACATTTGTTATACCTAAAAGCTCCTCAACTTTAGTGTTACCTTCTTCGGTGAGAGAGGCTGTTTTTGTTTTTTCTTCCATTGTAAAGTGCACATCTGGCACAAGATCAGGGATTATTTTATTAATTTCATAGTATTTTTCGGTAGATTCCTCAGAGGGGCCGGAAATAATTAAAGGTGTTCTGGCCTCGTCGACTAAAATCGAGTCGCACTCATCTATGATGCAATAATTGAGCTCTCTTTGTACGTAGTCCTCAAGATCATACTTCATGTTGTCGCGCAAATAATCAAAACCAAGTTCGTTATTTGTCGCATATGTAATGTCAGCTCGATAAGCGACTTTACGTTGTTCATCGCTGAGATCATGGTAAATCGTACCGGTTGTTAACCCTAGCCAGTTATAAAGCTGTCCCATCCACTCGCAATCACGCTTAGCAAGGTAATCGTTAACCGTTACAACATGCACGCCTCGACCACTCAGGGCGTTTAAATAAACAGCCAAGGTGGCAACAAGGGTTTTGCCCTCTCCGGTGCGCATTTCGGCCACTGTTCCACGGTGCAAAATTATGCCGCCAATAAGCTGCACATCATAATGCCTCATGCCCAATGTACGCATCGAAGCCTCTCTACATACAGCAAAGGCATCGGGTAAAATGTCGTCTAAGCTCTCCCCTTTTTCTAAACGAGCCCTAAGCTCCGGGGTTTTTGCTTTTAACTGCTCATCAGTGAGTTTTTGAATATCAGGCTCTAAACTATTAATATGATCAACAATAGGTTGTAGAGTTTTTAATTCACGCTCGTGACTGGTTCCAAAGAATTTTTTAACAATAGGTCCAAACATAAAAAAGAGGATATAATGATCAGGGCTAAGTGTCTAGATACACCGAAGAAAACTCTTCACTCTTTGAGGGTTAATTGACGCATCCCCTCCCCAAGTGCCATTGCCACAGTGTTTGATAAATTATAGCTCCTCACCGGGCCCGGAAAAGGAATCGTCACGACTTGCTCTGAATATTTTTTAAGCACTTCTTCTCTGATCCCCTTAGTTTCTTTGCCAAAAACCAGCCAATCTCCGGGCTGGTATTGTGGCTTATAATAGGGCGCTTGCCCCTTTGTCGAAAAAAAGAAGACTCTTTTTATATCGGGTACTTGGGCTAACCACTGCTCAAAATTTTCATGGTACAGCAGCTCCAAATGGCCCCAGTAGTCTAAGCCGGCCCTTTTAAGCCTCTTATCTGTAATCTCAAACCCTAAAGGCTTAACTAGGTGGAGTCGTGAATACGTCCCCACACAGGTGCGGCCTATATTGCCGGTGTTCGCGGGGATCTCAGGCTCAACTAAGACAACATTAAAATTTAATTTAGGATACTTACTCTTAATACTCATTTCGCTCACAAAGATAGGTTTAAAAGCCCCTCATAGCAAACCTAAGAGGCCTCATTAACGTATTTTCAAAAGGCCCCGAGCCCTCGCCGGATAAAAAAGTAGCTGCAAGACACCAAAAAAAGATTATATATGAGAAACATTGACTGTTTTTAAGCATTTGCTATGACTGATCATTAATTATGAAAAAAATAGAAGCCATTATAAAGCCCTTTAAATTAGACAATGTTGTCGACTCTCTTGCTGAAATTGGAGTTGAAGGCCTCACTGTTACCGAGGTCAAAGGGTTTGGGCGCCAACGAGGGCGCACTGAGATTTACAAAAGTGCTGAATATGTCGTCGACTTTTTGCCTAAAATAAAAATCGAAGTGGTTGTTAGTGATGCTCTCAGTGAAGCCACCACCACTGCTATTTCATCGGCGGCTAAAACTGGTAAAATTGGCGACGGCAAGGTGTTTGTTTCAAACATCGAAACCGTCGTTCGCATAAGAACGGGCGAAAAAGACGAAGACGCGCTATAAAAAAATAACCCCGTAACGGGATTTACAAAGGAGAAGTAATGACACCACAAGAGGTCATAGCAATGGCGAAAGAGTCGGGCGCCAAAATGGTGGACATAAAGTTCACAGACTTACCCGGTCAGTGGCAACATTTCTCAATCCCCCCTTATGAGCTAACCGCTGATGTTTTTGAAAACGGCCTTGGCTTTGATGGCAGCTCTGTTCGAGGCTGGAGAAGTATTGAAGACTCTGACATGATTGTTATCCCTGATCCCACGACGGCCAAAATGGACCCTTTCATGGACGTCCCCACACTGAGCTTAACCTGTGATGTTGTTAAGCCCGACACTGGGGAAGCCTATGAAAGAGACCCACGACAGGTTGCCAGAAAGGCTCTTAACTATTTAAAATCCACAGGCATAGCCGACACCGCAAACTTTGGACCCGAAGCTGAGTTTTTTATTTTTGACGACGTTCGCTTTGATCAAAACATGTATGGTGGTTTTTACCAGGTGGACTCTGAAGAGGCCCCTTGGAACATGGGCCGTGACGAAGGGGGCGCTAACCTCGGGTATAAATTTAAACCCAAAGGCGGATACTTCCCCGCCCTACCGTCTGATAAAACACATAACTTAAGAACTGAAATGTGCCTAGAGCTTGAAGCCGCCGGTATGCATGTCGAAAGGCAGCACCACGAAGTCGGCGCTGCTGGTCAGGGCGAAATTGATATTCGTTACGACTCGCTTTTAAATATGGCTGATAAAATGATGTGGTTTAAGTATATTGTTAAAAATGTCGCCAATCGAAACAATAAATCGGCCACTTTTATGCCCAAACCTGTCTATGGTGATAACGGCTCTGGCATGCATGTGCACATGTCTTTATGGAAAGACGGCGTACCCCTTTTTGCCGGCGACAACTACGCAGGACTTAGCGAAACCGCTTTATTTTTTATTGGTGGCATTTTAAAACACGCTCCCAGCCTTTGCGCCTTTACAAACCCAACAACAAACTCATACAAAAGACTTGTGCCTGGCTTTGAGGCCCCAATTAAGTTAGCTTATTCTTATAAAAATCGCTCTGCGGCAATAAGAATACCTAACTCAGGCCCCAACCCAAAGGCCAAAAGAATTGAGTTTAGAACTCCAGACCCAAGTGCCAACATGTACCTGGCGTTTTCAGCCCTTTTAATGGCCGGCATTGATGGGGTTCAAAATAAAATTCACCCCGGAGACCCGCTTGAAAAGGACATCTACGGGCTCAGCCCTGAAGAGGCCGCTCAAGTCCCCTCTATACCAAGTACTTTAAATGAGACCCTTATTAACCTTGCTCGCAGCAATGAGTACTTAAGAAAGGGAGACGTCTTTAGTAAAGACCTTATCGATACTTGGATTGATTGGAAGATGAA
>JAUVAX010000091.1 GCA_030591685.1 Pseudobdellovibrionaceae bacterium
AAATAGTTCCTGAAATCCCTGCTGCTGCGAGTGAGCTTAATAGTGCTATCAATCCGTCTAATGAAATGAAAGTATCGCCTCCTTGTATATTGTTTGTTTATTAAATCCTCACAAGATTTTAGTGGCTAGTCAAATCATAAGGTGACCAACATAAGGTGACGGAGTCCGCCCCCCGGACACCCATCCCACCCTCGTACACCTCCACACCCCTCGCACATGCCCCCCATCTTGCATAGCTAAACCCCATGCGTATCCCACGATCCACCCAACTCCACCCCGAACAGGGCTTTATCCATAAGTTTTGGCGCTGCCAAAACCGCGAATTCCTATTAAAGGCCTCTGCCACTAAAGACCTCTACATGAAGTGCACTGAATACGCTCTGAAACACATGAGTGTTTCCTCTAAAGTAAAACTCTACACCTACTGCTTAATGGATAACCATGCCCATATGCAGATGAGCTACGAGGATGACTCTAGTTACCTCTCAAGCTTTATGAGAGTCTCTCATGCACGGTTCGGGCATACTTTTAATAAAATCTTTAGTCGAAGTGGTAAGGTCGCTAATGAGCGCCCTAAAACCCCTCTCATTGAAAATTCTGAGCACTGCATGAGGGTTCACTTTTACATCGAAGCCAACCCCGTAAGAGCTAATATGGTAACTTTAGAGAAGCTAAAGTTTTACAAGCATTCCAGTTACAGATTTTTTGCTCATGGTATAAAAGACAACTGGTCAAAGTTACTAACTTTGCCGGAGTGGTATGTATCTTTAGGTAAAACCCCTCGATCAAGACAGTCTAAGTACAGAAAATTGTTTTTAAAGTATTTAACAAGTGAGCTATTTGGCTCAAAGTGGATGTATGCAAAATACATCGGTAGCCCCATGTGGCAGGATCAAATGATTGGTTGGGCTAAAAATTTATTAGACCAAGCGTTGTTATCAATCACTAGCCCTAATACGACCTAGTAAATAATATTTAACACATTAATGTTCTTTAAAAAGGTGTTCTTGAGTTACATCAATGGACGGGTTTGTTTCAAATCAGCATTAATGTTCATTTTTTGGCTCTTAAAATAATCTGTTAAAGGTAAAATGACTTGTGAGCTCTGTGTTTGAGAGTACAGACCTCTCTTTAGAGGAGATTTACGAATAAGTTTAAATATTTGAGTTAAACCTTAAGTTTGAGCCGGTAAGGGGTTGAGTTGACTTAAGATATGATTCCGTCACTGTTTGTCACTGTTTGGTTGTAATTATTTTTTCTAAATTGTTTCTTGGGTTTTTTGATCTTCCATCTCCTTAGTGATTTCAAGAAGATGGTAGGGCCTACCGGGTTCGAACCGATGACATCTACCTTGTAAGGGTAGCGCTCTACCAACTGAGCTAAGGCCCTATAAACGCGTTAATTAATAGGTGCTTGAACTTAATTAATATCCCCCTGTAAGTCTAGTTTTTTTTAGCCTTAGGGGCTATTTTTTTAAACACAAACTTACTTGAGTTTCCAGTTTTGTCATTAACATACTCAATGACCGTTTGGCGCTCAAAACTATCAACAGCACACAAAGAATGAATATAAACCCAGCTCCAAACCCTCTCAAGACCCTTTTTGTAGGTACTCACCATGACAGCGACAACCGTAGAGCCGTCTTCAGATATAAAGCCAGTCCCACTGCCTGTCTGAATGTATCCATCCGCTTTAGCTAGGGAAGGTTCAAGTTGGCGCAGTACTATCTGAACACCCTCATCCGTCTCAACTGTGGAGATATGAACGTAAAGCAAGGTTCTGTCCTGTGGGTCGACGGCTCGCCAGTAACCAGTTAAATCAACAACTGAGGCCCCACAAGGCTCTGTATTGGCCCACGGAAAAGGCGGCAAAGTGTCTCCACCTGCTTTTCGGACAAGATAATTGTTATTTAGAGAATGATTTGCTTCAAGCACAGACCCCAAGGCCAATGCCGAAGCCATAAAAACAAACCCTGTAAATAATAATTTAACGATTTTCATTTTGCCCCCAAATCCCTCAGTCCACCATGACTCGTGTTGCTTTATTTAAGAAATAACCGTTTTTAGATCTAAATATATATTTTGGCTTATCATAATCGGGTTCAACCAATTTTCTTAACCGTTTGATCGTTACGTATACCTTGTTGTCATGAACAGATGGGTCGTAACTTTGCTTCCACACCCTCTCTACTAAAAGTTCTTTAGAGTAGACATGCCCTGGGTTTTGCATAAATAGTCTTAATAAATCTAATAAAATAAATTGGTTTTTAAAATCAACTCGGCCCTTTTTACGCTCTGTCAAAAGATGTGACGATGAATCTAAAATTAGATCATAATCGGATGTGTCCGCATCCCCAATTTCATCTAACCTTTTATTGATTCTATTAACGAGGGCCGCGTGGTTATTTGGATCGATAGATCTTTTAGCCAGGCTCAGGTACATCCTGCCCATGT
>JAUVAX010000018.1 GCA_030591685.1 Pseudobdellovibrionaceae bacterium
AAGAGTAGTAAGAGTAGTAAGAGTAGTTTCTCTTTTTGAATGTCTTTAAAGGCAAGTCAAAGTGACGCTTATTTTTATATTTTTTTATATAAAAATATCTATTTTATTTTTCACTTAATATTATAAAAAACAAATCCTAAAAAAAACATCTAGACTCCTGAAATTTTAAAAAAATGCCGATTGGTGTTATAGAAGAAGTACAAACTTCTTTATAAATTAACCCATGTACAGAATGTACATTAAGCCAAATGGATGGCACTGCATCAAGGAGGATGAAGTTATGCAAGGAGGATAAATATGGCGCTAAGGATAGCTACCAATGTGGCATCATTGAATGCCCAAAAAAACTTAACGCGTACAAAACAACAGCTCGATAAATCTCTAGCCCGATTAAGTTCAGGTTACCGAATTAATCAGGCTGCTGATGATGCTGCCGGACTGGCTATAAGTGAAAACTTAAAAGCACAGATTCGGGGGTTAAAACAAGCTAGCAGAAACTCAAACGACGGGGTCTCAATGATTCAAGTTGCAGAGGGTGGATTAAACGAAATCAGTAGTATTTCGATTCGTTTAAGAGAGTTAGCTGTACAATCCGCATCAGACACCATTGGGGACACAGAGCGAAAGTTTTTAGACGTTGAATATCAGCAGTTAAAATCTGAAATTCAACGTATTGCGGAGTCTACAACTTTTAACGGGCGAGATCTGTTAAACGGAACAGGTGGCATTGTTGACATCCAAGTGGGTGTACATAATGACGCTTTTAAAGATCGAATCTCGTTTAATGCTTCGGCATCAAACTCATCACTTGAAGCTCTTGGGCTAACAGCAGAATCTGTAGCTACAAAAGAGCAGGCACAGATGAGCATTGATATTGCAGACACAGCAATGGTTTCGGTAAATGCAATGAGGGCTAATTTTGGAGCACTACAAAATAGGTTGAATTCTACGATTTCAAACCTAGGTATCGCTCACGAAAACCTATCAGCGGCTAACTCACGAGTGAGAGATGCTGATATTGCCAGCGAAACAGCTGAGCTAACTAGAAACAACATCTTAATACAAGCTGGTGTTTCAGTGTTAGGCCAAGCCAATGCTAGCCAACAGCTCGCATTAAAATTACTCGGATAAGTAGATATGGTGGAGGATAACCTCCACCATATCCTCAATAAATATTTTTTAGGAGGTCACAAAATGAAAGTTTTAGCTAACGAATGGTCCATGAGTCTATTTTGCTTTGCAATAATAACTACCGGACTTTGGATTTTTATAAATACAACCGTTATATAAATAATAAATTGTAATCCCATCTAGGCCCACATTATTTTTTAAAAATGTGGGCTTTTTATTAAAAAAGTACTACCTCTAAATAGTCATAAATGCTACAAATCCTCTTTTATCACAGGAGTACTAAATGCCCTTTGTATACGACACTATTTTTTTAAACCAAAAGTATATACCTAAAGAAAATGCTCAAATCAGCTTTTTAGACCGTGGTTTTTTATTCGCTGATGGCATTTACGAAGTCATTGCCATAAAAAATGGGGATTTATTTTTACTCGATCAGCACCTCGAGCGATTAAAAACAAATCTCAATGAGTTAAAAATTAATCTACCAGCAAGCCTTCAACTAAAAGACGTTTGCTCTCAACTTATAAGTAAAAATAATATTAAAAATGATGCCATTTTATATTTACAAATAACTCGTGGCGCGGGCCACTCAAGAAGCCATGTGTTTGACGACTCCACCCCCCCGACTGTTATTGGGTTTATTCAATCAGCAAAACTACCCACCATTAACGACCTTAAGGTCGGGTTTCACGCCACCTTAGAGGCTGACGTACGCTGGGGTCGTTGTAATATTAAATCCATCTCACTATTGCCTAATATTTTAGTTAAAACCACCGCTCACAAAAGTGGGGCCATTGAGTGCCTACTACACCGAGGTAAAATTATTACCGAAGGGTCTGCGAGTAATGTTTTTATTGTTAAAAATAATGAGGTCTTCACCCCACCACAAAGTGATTTTATTTTGCCTGGCATAACAAGGGACTATTTAATAAAGGGTTTAAAGCGCGAAGGCATCCCCATTAAAGAAACCCCTATTACTGTTGATGACCTAAAGTCTGCAGACGAAGTCTGGATCACCAGCACTACCCGCGACGTCACCCCCATTACAAGCATTAATGAACATAAAATTGGCTTCGGCACCCCCGGACCCCTATGGGAGAGGGCCATCAAGCTTTTTATAAAAAACTAAAAAACAGGCGCGAATTTGTCTAATAATGTGACACCGGTTAAGTTAATACTCACTTTGAGACACGTAAGTGACTTAAAGTACATATGCTCCGCTGGCATTACCTGTGCATATTTAATTATTTAGAATTAAACATGGAGGGGATATGAAATATATAGCTATTCTAGCTACGTGCACTCTTTTTTTAGTGCCGTTTCAAAACTGCTCAGATATTGGATTTACAGGTGTTTCCGGCAAAGTCGAACCAGCTTCTAACGATGCAGGAACAACCAGCTCTTCCAATGATGATGACGGCACTAATGTTTTAACTCAACAGACTCAGGGGCCTCCAGCATCCTGCAAAATTACAACTAGTGAAGTTCTTAACCTTGTAGTCTCACAAAATAATATTAAACAATTTTCACTGAGATTTAACAACCCTTGCTCTGTACAAAAGTCAGTGACTTTTAGTAATGTCCAACAAATTTCCGGGTCGGCAGGAAGTATTCGATTCTCCAGCGGTAATACATTGTTTACAAATATGGTTGGAGACGTTGTATATGTAGGAAACACTTTTGATATGGAGCCCGGCGACTCTATGTTATTTAATTTTTCTATGGATGGGTACTCATCTGAGGGGTACAGGGAAATGCTCTTAAATAACGGCTCAGAGGCACAAAGCACAACACTTACAATTAACGTCCAAGAGAGTACCATAGATAACGGTGGCGAAACCCCAAATGTAATCGCATGTACGGCGCCAAATGCATCCTCAGCAACACAAAACTACAGTAGTAGTTCGGGTTCTTATGGTGACTGTATTATACGAGTATGTGACATGGGCTATATGAGAAGATATGTAAATTCAACCTATATATGTCAACCAATCCCAACTCAGTGCCTTCTTGAGGCAAGTTATATTTGGACTGGAAACCATAGTTCTAAGTCTTGTACCAAAAATTTCACATCATCAGAAAGAAACTTACCCATTGGTAGCCTTAGAGAGATGATCGACAACTCTGTAACAACATCTAAAGCTGTAGACTTTAATGGAAGCAAATATTTTAAACACTGTTATGGGGCGCAAAGACAGTCTAATGACGATAACAACGGAGAACCTTACGTATACCCAATGATTGGTGTAGGGATTGGTGACCACCCTGAGCACCCAGAATATGCAAATAGTTATAGCCTTCCAAGTAATGGAGTATGTGAGCAAATCAGTGGCCCTGACTGCTCAGCTGTAGACATATTTTCAAGTGAAGCTGGCGGCAGCTTTCAATTTTACTCAGGCGAATTTGGAGCTATACAAACCGCTGTCATTAATGGCTACAGTAGGACCCAAATTTGTGGCGGGACATTCAGCGGCAGTAGCGTTTCAAGCTACTGGGGCGACATAGACTAAAAAAAAAAGGGGGCCCGGCACTCTGTTTTATTAACCTCTCATGAATACGGCAGGACACAATAAAAAAGAGTGGCCTGTCGTAGCCTTAAATTGTCATCAGGTATGTAAAAAAAACTAAATTTCAAACCTTAAAAGCCTATAAGCTCATTTATTTACAGCTCAAATGAAAATACATTGGCCTAAATATTGCCCTACTAACAGGTAGTTAAACCTATAACGAGGTCAATATGAGCTGTAAAAAATATTTTTTGTTATACCCTCTTTTAATCGCTTCTGGCTTGATGTCAGCCTGCTCCCCCATTGGCGATACCGCTGGCATGAATCAAGGTGAACTCGGCGCTAAATGCACCCCCTTTAATGGCCCACAAGAAGAGAACAAACTTAATAATGACTTTAAACTGCGTAGAGAAGTGTTAACAAACCTTAGCTTGGTTGAGAAAACACAAGAAAATGAAGATAGACCTTTTGTTACAACCCTTACAGATGAACTTAAAACTGAGCAAATCATTTTAGACATCAGTAAAAGCTCATCACCTAGCCTCTTTGAAAAAAGCACTTTAAAAATTAATGGCAAAACAATCACCCTCAACGACACCGAAGAGTATACCATTAAGTCGACAGCATGTGACTCCCAAGTACTTACGGCCTCTATTAATAATGAAGATTTTGGTAACGGAGTATTAAAGTTAACCTACAAAAAATTAAACCCTCAGACCCTTCAAATGACTCGATCTGAAGTATTTAGTTCGTTTACCAAATCTGAAACAACTATAAAAAGGTGGGCTAACTCGGTAACTAACATGCCCAAAAGAGAAACCATCAATGCCGACATTATAAGTTTTTTACTTGAAAAAAATAAAGTTCACAGCCTTGATGCCGCCATTACAGAGCCCATTAATGCCGCTGTTGAGCAGGCTAAACTCGATGCACAGGCAATGACAAAGGCCACCAACTCTTACCACGCCCCCATGGCGAGCTTAACTGTTAATTTATTAAAAATTCTGATGAGCAATGTAAATTCAGAGGTTCAATTTATAACCGAAATCAATACACCAGATGAAATTAACACCAGCGACCTAAGTGACCCCGAGGCCCTACGAGAAGATACCGAGCTTTCTGAAAACTCTCAAAACGACCAAAATCAAACCGACGCCGATGGCCCTCAAAACAGTCAAAGTGATATCGCCCCCAGTGATGACCTTAATGAAAACCCTCAGGACGAACAGGTTAAAAAACCCGCCGATGCCTCTCAAAATGACCCCGCAAAAGAGCTTACAGTTGAGAGCAATATTAAATCAGAAGAGGCTGATAAAGGTAATGACGAACAAGGCCCTGAAAGCACCACTGAAGGCGATGCCCCTCAAAAAATGATATTTTACTTTGACCCTCAGTCAGATGCAGACATTAACTCTGAGTCCCCCTTTAAACTCACCCAAACTGATGACTTAGCCCCAGAGGAGGAGAAAGAACAAACCCTACCTGAAGCCTCTAAAAGTGAAACCGCCGAAGGCGACAACACCTCGATAAAACAAGACGACGATAGCAAAAATGAAGATGAGCTTAACAGTAAGCCTGCTGAAAACACAACAAGTGCTGAAGTCTACATAGACTCCATAAAAGAGAATTTTGATTACAGCAAAGATTGGATTGCAAAAAACTGGTTTGGAGTTAAAGAAAAGTCCACTGTTCAAGAAGAAGACAGTCAAACTACGATTGTCGACGATAGTAAAACTACAACTCAGGTCGATGACATTAATTACACCACTGATAAAGCCTCAACTGATCACTGGTTAGGCTACGGTAAAGACTATATCAAGTACCTTAAAGAAACTTCTGTAGAGCAAGGGGCAAAAGATGTAAGTGATTACTACGGCAGTATGTTTCAGTCTCTTAAAGAGTATGCTTCTGAAAAATCAGAGGGGTTTATTTCTTCACCTGAATTATAGGTTTACTGTTTAAATCAAGCACAGTAGGGGTATGAAAAAATACCCCTCTCCACACAACCTTGAAATTATAATAAATACAGAGCTTTACCTTAAAATTTGAGTTCTAGAAGTAGATCATATGCGTTATGTCTTTGTTTTATTGATCCCCTCGCCTAACAAAACTATATACAGACTTAACTATAAAGCAACAAGGGGCCACAAGTTGAAACCATTTATATTATTATTCACTGTACTCATATTTTTAAACACAAACTCTATTGCGGCCACACAACCCTTTGCTAAGGGTGAGTATGGAGCTTTAAAATGGGAAGCACTATTTACCCACCTCTCTGTACCGAGTCAGCCCTCAGAGCCTGTCTGCAGCTACCCTAATCACTCAAATGCATGGTGTAAGAGAAGTAATAAAGCAGAGGCTTCAAAAAAAGCCGGTATTGATGAGCGATTAAAAGAACTTGTTTTTAACCCCTACTATAAGTCTATTAGCATGGCTTATTTTTCGTTTTCAAATTCAAAATTAATAAATGATGTTTTATGTAAGGCCGCTCAACAAAGAAAGGGAGACCTTAAAATCAACCTATTTATTGATAGCAGAGAGTATGTTGAAACCACAACAATCATTGATGAAAAAACCGTTAAAGTGCGTCACCTAAAGCCTGGCTCTAACGTGGACCGCTTAAATAAATGCTCCGAGCACATTACTGTTGTTGGTCGCGGCAAGGGGCCCTTTGGCTCCTCAGGCGCTCACTTGTTACATATAAAGGTTATTTTAGCCAGTCCACTTAAAGTCAATAAACCTCTTCACATGTTAAGCGACGCCTCAAACTCTGACCTTTTTACAGAGGGCTCTCAACCGCGTGTGTTTTTCACCTCTTCAAGCGCTAACATGTCGGGCTCAGGCACAAGCCTTCATTTTGAAAACTGGCTCATGTTTGACGACCAAATCGGCAGCCACCTGGCCCAGTCTCAGTTTTGTTTATTTTTTGGCCTTCAAAATGCCACTGGCAAAAAACCTCGAATTTCTTTTGCTAAAAATTATAAATCTTGCGTACAAAAAATTAAGGCGACTCCACAAATGGGACTACAATTTTTTGCAGTCCCTCATGTTAATAAAATCCCTAAGCCGTACCCGGCCCTTAGATCACTCCTAGAGTCTGCACATTCAGAGGTTCTTGTGGCCATTCATAGGCTCACGACCGGTAAAATGACTCTCCCGCTTTTAGTCGCTGCAAACAACGGGGCCCAAGTTAAAATTATTTATGACGACGACACCCTTTGGGCTGGTAAATATGGGGGGCCTAAGATTGTACGGGCCTCGCACCCTGACGTTAAACAGCATCGAGCCCTTAGAGCCTCTGAAAATGTTGAGACCCTCTACATGGAAACCAACAATAACATTGGCCAACTTCACCACAATAAATTTATTGTTATCGACAACCATACCCTTTTTCAAGGTGCCGGTAATTTTACGGCCACAGCCCTAAATGCAGGGGTTAAGGGTAACTATGAGCAGTTTTACATCATAACAGTACCCGAAATAGTCAACGCCTACAGGCAGGCTTGGAGGCGTTTGAGTGAGTTTGCCCTCACTTACAAAGAGCACCCTGGCTCTCAGCTTAAGGACCGCTACAAGTTTAAAAGGCCTTAATAGGCCCTCTACAGCTCAAACCTCATTTACTTAAGTATCTAGCCGTAATTATACTAAAAAGAGCTAGAGCGCCGCTCCCTGGCTCTTCTGAGCAAAAATACTTACTCTTATATAAACTCCGCACACCGGTATTAGCCACGTAAATCATAATAAGCATATATCACACAAAAAGTTACAAGGGCTTACACTTGACCAATGAAGCACCTGACGATTAACAGCAGGGCTTTGAAAAAAAAACATACAAATCTCACCGTAATACACACATGGCACTTCTGTCGGTTGGCATATACTTTGTAATATTAGACTGCAATTAAACACAATTTATATTATTAACGATGAAAGGTTTTTTGTAATGCGCGCTCAGAATAAACTGGCAACTCTGGTATTATTAGTATCATTTTTTGGCTCAATATCTTATGCCAAGATTATTGATATTAATTATGTATTTAATAATACTAAAATTTCTAATATCAAAAAAGCAGAGATTTTGGTTTCAGCCGGGGAGCAATTGCTCGTACCTGCTGGCATTACATATGCTGATAGTTTGTTTAACACAGCTCTTTTAAA
The DNA here is from genome assembly GCA_030591685.1 of Pseudobdellovibrionaceae bacterium. Taxonomy (GTDB): domain Bacteria; phylum Bdellovibrionota; class Bdellovibrionia; order Bdellovibrionales; family UBA1609; genus JAUVAX01. The sequence continues at coordinate 7,800 of JAUVAX010000018.1, forward strand.
AGACCCCGGAAATATAAAGGCAAATTTCTACCGACGAATGTTGGCCCCCATTATGGTTTTCAAGGGTTACCATAGAAGAGTCAAAAACTTAACGTATTCTAAGGGTAGCAAACGTGACATTGAATCCTACAATAGCGCCTTAGAGGGCATGCCTAGTGAAGGTGGGTTTAAAGATTTTCTAAATGGCGAAAGCTGGCAAAAACCCTTTAAAAACGTATCTGACATACAAAAACTAATGGATGATGCTGTTCGTAAATTTGATTTATTACGTTTATTTTTAAAGAAAACTTCAATAAAGCAAGCTACTATACCGATTGTTCATTTTTTAAATATTCATGAAGGGGAGAGTAATAAATCTTTTAACGATGTCGCAAAGCTTTGTAATGTTACCCAACTAAATATTGGTAAATTTGAGATCGCCCCTTGTAAGTATATTTCGGTCGAGAAAAAAGTAGTTGATAACACAGATTTACAAGGCCTTAAGGGGATTACTGCCGGAATGGAGATTCTATTTGCCATTTCATCCTCTTATAATTTAAATGGAGCACTTGATGTCGCCTCTGAAAATAGCAAAAGAGAAGACCAGCAGAAAGAAAAACTTACAGATAAGGAACTTTTTAAAATCCTAAGAAATAATAAAAAATTCGGTAAACTCAGAAACCGCTCACATTTAGCGGTAGTACCTGACTTAGCTGGTGATATTTATGCCGCTGTTAAATGGTACCGCAAATTAGACTCTAAATTATGTAAAAGAGACCACCGTGTTTACTACGGCAGTAATAAAGAATATTCTTGGACTGATGATGTCAGTGTTGAACGCCCCAATAATCTACTTGATGGTGTTTGCGCGTCACCAAGAGATGAAAATGAGTGGCTTGACGTCTCTAAAAAAGTCGAGCTCGCCCTAAGTGGTTCATTTTTTATTTCAGAAGTTAAGCGCATTGACTATAGCCCAAAGAGTACTGTTGGCATGGTAAGAAAAAAGACTTATAAATTTAATGTCTTAGCTCCATTCTTTAACCCAGTAAACGATATTTCGGTGTTACTACCCTCTAAATTTGATAAGTGCGGAGATGCTGATAACATTGGTGATGACCCTACACTTTTAGGCATTTTCCCTGACGGTGATGCTCAAGACTATTCTGATTTTGAGAATAATAGTTATTATGATCAGCCAAAATCAACATCGTGCAAATAGGCTCTTAAGTCATGAGCCGCGAGAACAATATATACGATCATGCGAAGAAGGTGCTATTTGTCGCCTTCTTTGCCTTCTCAATAAGTGCTTACTCTAAGGCCACTGAAAATGTTTATAATTTTAAATTAAAAACCTGCAACAGTAAATCTTGTTATTTGCTAAAAACAAGTAAGGCTTCACGAGGTTTTTTAGATTCAATTTATGTGTTAAATCGCTTACAGCTTTTGATTAAAAATAATAAAACTAAAAAAGTACAAACTGTTAATGCCAGCTCAGGGATTTATGACCCTGAATTAGACATGGTCCACATGCAGGCCCCTACCGACTGGAGCCCTGCTCAGCCCAGTGAGCTCATTGTTCACTTAAAAACTGGGGTTATTGAAGAGTTTAAATAATACTTTGCTTACCCTTTCATGTAATCCATAACGGAAACAAGGCTTAGTATTGAGGCTATGACATAGCCTACGATGCTGATGATAGGCATGTCCCCAGGCACTTTTGAAAGTGCTACAACAAGTGAGCTGCTTAAAATTAAGCTCCCAATAACAAGGCCTAAAAACAACAAATCTGACGAAGGGTTGAGGCTTCGCCTTAAGTCTTTGATTTATTTTATTAGGTGCCGACGACTCTGAATTATTGAATTAAAGTAACAATTTATGTAATTTTGACACTCTATATAGTGGAGAACAAAAATACCTCAACTTCAAATCCAAATTTTGGTATGGACTTTAAAAGTTTAATATAAATATAGGGTCCAAGACATGAAAAAATTAATAATTATATTTATCAGTTTTTTTTCAGTAAATATGTTAGCTAATGAAATAAATCCTCACACTGACATGTCACGATTAACTAATGAAACACTGCTACTAACAGTTGTTAAGGACATACATATTCCACCGCCATTGATGAGCTTATACAGTAGTCTCATTGCCTTTAGTAAGGGTAACATTATTAACAGTAGATTCTTAAGTGGCTTTGTTAGCTCATGGAGTAAAGATCAACGTTGTGAGATCTTTATAAACACTCCCATGCTGACCCCTGGTGTTATTAAGAAAGGTACGGTTTATAAAGTCGTGATGGAGTATGGCGGCCCTTCTCACATCGTATTTAATGCAAAAACTGTTTCAAATAATAAGCAGGGGAGCACACTAGGCCGATTTGCAATTTTGTGCTCAAAAGGTGATATCGAAAACGCCAACTCCTGGTATACAGAGCATGTTAAAATCAAGTCTTATTACATTTATGAATTTATTAATGAGTTCGGCGGAAGCCTTATTTTATCCGGGAAAACCCTTAATAAGGACCAGTTTAACAGGTATTCAGATACAGCCGAAAATAATACCCAAGCTTACCCCGAATCAACCTCCCCTATGATTAGTGAGATCATTTTCAAAAAACGCTTACTTCTTCCTATACAGGAAGCCATCGGATTTAATCGCATTCATAATAACAAATATTTTTTTAGAAAGGGCTTGTATCTCGAGCGTGGTCCGGCCAAAGCTTATTATGATTTACCCCACGAACAAGAAGATATAATGTGTGCCATTATATTTAAGCGTAGTTTAGAAAAAGAATTAATTATTAAAAGTGGTTTTTCATTTAAACCCAAGCGTTCTTATATTATAGGAAGTTCTATTTTACTAGAAGGGGGCGGTTACGATGAGGAACCAAACTCAAAAATACAATACATTCGTTGTGATAACTTAAGACGCGATGCCGGTAAAGGATTTCAAATGACCAAAGACCTTGTTACTCAGGCTTTTGGGGTGGACAGGGTGATTGTTCGAGGACCGGTCAAATAAAGTCGTAAACACTTAAAACTGGGGCTATTGAAGAGTTTAAATAATACTTTGCTTACCTTTTAATGTAATCGATCACAGCGACGAGGCTTAACACCGATGCAATAGCATAGCCCACAATACTTAAGATAGGCATATCCCCAGGTACTTTTGAAAGTGCTACTACAAGTGAGCTACTTAAAATCAAACTCCCAATAACAAGGCCCAAAAACAGTAAGCTTGATGAGTGGTTTAAGCTGCGCCTTAAGTCTTTTATTTCTTTAATACTAATACTCATTGAATGATCAGGGCTGTTCCATTTACGAAGCACTTGTTTAAGTTGCCGAGGCATACCGACAAGTAAATTATTTGTGTCTTTAGCTAAATAAGACAGGTCCTTTAAGAGTTTAGTTTTATCATACTTAGCCCCAGCCACCTCTTTGGCAAAATCAAGGGCAAACTCTAGGGCGTCGAAATCTTTTTTTACCATTTTACCGAGGGCCTCGACGTTGACTACGGACTTAAAAAACATCACAAGCTCTGCTGGGAGCATAAGGTTATTGCGAGCCGCAATAGAGGTGGTCTGCATTAATAACCGGCCCGTATTAATATTATCTAGCGTTAGGCCATAAAAAGGCGCCACGAGGTCCCTTATTTGTCGTGATAAAATATCTACATCTACCGGGCCATTATAAGGTGATAGCTCTATGTATTCATAAGCAAAGCGTTCATAGTTTTCTGTTGCTAGGGCTATAAACATATTTGAAATTGAGTTTCTGGTTTTTGGGTTCAAGCGACCCACCTGCCCAAAATCAATAAGCCCTAATTGCCCCTCAGGGGTTACAAATAAATTACCCGGGTGCATATCCCCATGAAACAACCCGTCGGTAAAAACCATTTTAAAATAGCACTTTACCGCTGTGCTAATGAGTTTGTCTTTGTTGACATCTTTTTGTTCAAGGGCTCGTTTATTTGAAAGCGGCAGGCCCTCGAGCTGCTCCATAACTAAAACCTGCTCACCCGAGTGAGAGAGAAATACACTTGGTATTTTTATACCCTCAAAATCTTTAAAGTTTTTTTGAAATCTTTTTATATTATTGGCTTCAACGATAAAGTTTGTTTCAAGCTTTAGAGATTTAAAAAATTCATCGACAACACCTACGGGGTTATAAATATTAGCATCAGGCACGTATGCCGTAATAAGCTCTGCTAGTGCGTAGAGAACATTTAAGTCCTCAAAAATGATCTTTCTAATACCTGGCCTCTGTACTTTTACCACCACCGGCTCGCCAGTTCTTAAGGTCGCCTTATAAACCTGAGCAATGCTGGCGGCCCCTATGGGGTCAGAGTTAAAGCTTGCAAAAATTTCTTCAAGGTCATCACCGTAGTGGTCCTCAACGACCTTTCTCATGAGTTTAAAATCAACGGTGGTTACTTGATCTTGGAGTTTTTTAAATTCGTCACAAAACTCTATGGGTACTAAATCGGGTCGACCGGCCAAGAGTTGCCCTAGTTTTACAAATGTAGGGCCCAGCTCCTCAAAGGCCATGCGTAGTCGCTCGGGGGTGGAGTGTTTGTTAACATCAATTTTAGTAAATTTATCGAGCACATATCGACCCATCGTGGCTCGCTCGGCGATGTTCTCAAAACCATGCCTGGCAAACACAGACAGGATCGTTTTAAAGCGTCCCACGCTTTTTATGGTGCTAAATGCTGACAGGTTTTTAGAGGCACGAATCATACTTAACTTATCGGTTTTTTTAAAAAAATTTTAAAATTTGCGCCTCTAAAGCAACGACCCCGACTAGGCTTCAGGCCTGACGATAAAAAATGAAAGCCCCGCAACGTCAGGCGACTCAATTGTTATAAAAAACAACTACAGCGGATTATGGTTTTATTTTTATTTTTTTTATAAGTCTAAAAGCTTTGCTTATTTAAAAATCATCCCAATAGCGATGGTTTGAGTCCCATTCGCTATCATTATGCCTACCGGGGTTTTCACATATTGAAAAAGAGACCGGAGTCCATTTTTTATAGGTGTTTCTCCTTAATCGCGATGTAGATCGAGACCTTTTAATCATTAGCTTTTGATAGGCCAAAATTAAGTCCCCGCGAGTTGTCATACGAAGGGTTACTTTTTTATCATCAGAACAAATGGGGCACTTAACAAGGCCCGAAAGGTCCCCTTGGTTCGTCTCGAGCTCTAAGAGCTCGTGAGGGCCTATGTTTTTGATCACATTGTTCGAGGGTGAGGGTTGAAAAATAAAACTAGGCTCCCAGTACTGTACGTACCTAAAGTGATTTCGAGCCGCATACAGCCCTGAGGAGCAGTGCCATAACTCACCCTCTTGTAGTGATTCACTTGTTGGCATTAGGGCCTCTTTGTACTGCCTTTCAAAAAGTTCGAAAGCCATAGGACTTGATGCAAAAGTATTTAAGTTTAACGAGAATGCGATAAGTAAAATAATGTTCATAATCCCCCCCCCGGAGAGTATCTAAGGGGGAAACTACAAAAAAAAGGCCCTTAACTCAAGGCCCGGCGCCAAAATGGGTCTTTTTGCTTTGATTTTCTACATTCACCCCTGCCGCAGCAAGGGCTTAAGGCCATGCAACAACAAACTTACCCTTGACTTACACGTTTCTTACCGTTAACTTGAAAAAAGGAGTCTCTTTTATGAAAAGAAAGCCAAAACCGCTCACACCAAAAGAAAAGTCAGTTCTTGAGTTTATCGAGCACTATTTTGTTACAAATGGTTACGCGCCATCATTTACTGAAATTAAAGAACATTTTGGTTTTGCCTCTTTCAACTCTGTACAACGCTACTTAAAACAACTGCAGGGCAAAAATTATATCCATATGCCTGGCGGTAATCAAAAAAGAGCGATCACCTTACTTGTAGCTTCAAACTTTTTTAAAAGCCATTTAAAAGAGACTTCTAGCGATGTTGCTTACGCCCAACCCTTAGGCTCGAAAGAGGCTCACCCTGAAAAATCTGAGTCTCTTTCGATACCCTTTTTAGGGTCTGTAGCTGCTGGGGCGCCCTTAGAGGCCACTTTTGATAATGAAACCTTAGATGTCCCCGCCTCACTCGTTAAGTACCCTAGTAAAACCTTTGCCCTTAGTGTTGAGGGTGACTCTATGATCGAAGACGGAATTTTAAACGGTGATATTTTACTCGCCTCCGAGCAAAGTGTTGCCAACAATGGCGACATTGTCATTGCTGTTGTTGAAAACGAAGCCACTGTTAAGCGCCTTTACTATAAAAAGGGCGAAAAAATGCTCGAGCTGCGACCAGCCAACTCAAAAATGAAAACCCTTTACTACGAAGCCGAGCAAGTCACAATTAAGGGCCTTGTCACTGGGCTTTTAAGGCAGTTTTAGTAAAAAACTCTTTCTCATAGTCTCTTTTCATTCCTTGCGAAAAAAGCCCCCTTCTTATAAACTCTATTACATATTTTTTAATATAACTCTTAAGGACTCCATTTAAGTGAAACTCTCTGTTTATAAAATGCACGGCACGGGTAATGATTTTTTAATTTTTGATGCCCGCTCTGACCAAAACACACAAGACCTGTTAACTCACCTGAAGGCAAAGTCTAGGCCTGAGTTTGTTAAGAGCATTTGCCACCGAAACTTCGGCATAGGGGCTGACGGCTTTATTTTTATTGAAAACTCTAAGGACTGTGATTTTAAATGGGATTTTTATAATGCCGACGGCTCTAGTGCCGAAATGTGTGGCAATGCGGCCAGGTGCGTGACTCTTTGGGCTTATACTTTTAAGTTAACCGGTAAAAGTTTATGTTTTGAAACTCTTTCGGGTATCATTAAAGGGTCTGTCGAGTCTGACAGTAAAGTTATTATCGACATGACTTGCCCCACACAAAAAAACTTTGAGCAAAATATTGAGATTAACAACAAAAGTTACCAATATGATTTTATAAACTCAGGGGTCCCCCATGTGGTCATCACCTTACCTAGTATTGAGCCCTCACCGGACCTTATAAGTATTTGTCGCAGCCTTCGGGCGCATGAAACATTTAAACCTGAAGGTGCAAATATCACTCTAGTAAAAGAGGTTAAAGCGGGAGTCATTGAGTCGGTCAGTTTTGAGCGCGGGGTTGAGGGCTTCACCCTAGCTTGTGGTACCGGTGCTGTCGCTGCCGCCATTAGCTATCAGCACACTCACTCAGGGCTCAGTACAGTTCAGGTAAATGTACCTGGCGGAGGGCTCAGTGTTGACCTAAGCCACTCACACCCAACTCTTATTGGCCCCGCAAAATTTATAATGAAAGCTCAACTCATATAAGGATTTAAAACATGTCTACAGAAATTATGCACGAACTCACCGTTATTGAAAAAACACAAGAGACCTCTGATACAGCCACTTTTACGCTACAAATCCCTGCCGATAAGAAAACTCTTTTTTACTATAAGCCCGGGCAGTTTTTAACTGTCTTTATGACCATTGACAATAAATCTGTAGCCCGTAGCTACTCGTTTTCGTCATGCCCTATGGGCGACCCCCACTTAAGCATAACGGTTAAAAGAGTCCCCGGGGGGATTGGGTCTAATTACTTGCTCGACCATGTACATAGTGGCGGCAAGCTGCTTGTGTCCCCTCCGGCGGGTCATTTTTTTAATATGGGGCAATCAGCTGAAGACGAGCTTGAGTACTATTTATTTGCCGCCGGCAGTGGTGTCACCCCGCTGTTTTCAGTTATTAAATGGACCTTGCCGAGCTTACCAAAGCATAAAATTCATTTAATTTATTCTAATAAAACTCACGACTCTACAATTTTTTTAAATTCACTCAAGGACCTTGAAAAAAAATACCCCCAACTTAAAGTCACTTATTTTTACTCTCAACTTGAAGAGCCCCATCAAAGACTAACGGCTGATAACCTTAAACAAATACTCTCAGAGGCCTTTAGTACCCCTACAAAAAAATCATTTTACCTTTGTGGCCCCGAGGCCTATATGCAAACCATCGAAAACGAATTAAACACACACGATGTTGACCCTGCCTGGGTCCATAAAGAGAGCTTTTTTGCCCCCGAGGGTCAAGGCGAGGGTTTTAAAAGTAAGGCCCAAGAAAAGGGCATTTACATTGAGACGTTACCGGACGGTTTTAAACCCGAGGCCTGCGAGCAAATCACTGCCGACATTGATGGCGAGACTATCGTTGTTGACCTTAAAAATGAAACCGAAGAATCTATACTTGAGACCCTACTCGATGCCGGGCACACACCGCCTTTTTCATGTATGAGCGGCTCTTGCCAGGTCTGTATGTGTACACTTATTGAAGGCGAAGTCTTTCAAGAAAACGAGGGCGTACTTACTCAAGAGGATATTGATGATAAAAAGTTTCTCGCCTGCCAGGCCAAGGCTGTCTCTAAAAAATTAAAAATAGTTTTTGACGAGGATTAGATTTGTTTTTTAAAGCCTCTGGTTGTCCTCAGTATCCGCGTGCTCCCATATACAATGGTGCTCTTCTTCGCAACGTTTACAGTGATGTGAGTTTAATATATGCCCCCTGACTAAGCTCACGCTCCCCAGAGTAACAAGTATAAACTCCCAGTGATGCCCTAAAAAATTATGGGCAAAAATTGTACCTAGAACAACAAGGCCTAAACCCACACCTAGCCAAATCAGCGGCTGAAACTGCCCATGAACTTTAAACCCCGAATATACAGCAAAAGCCGTTGCCGGCAGTAAAAACGCCATTAAAGCAAAGTGAGTATTGTCCTCACTCAAGCCTAAAAAACTCGCCACAGCCGGAAAGGCGATAATCACTACTGGTAATAAAATACAGTGAACAATGCAAAGGCTTGATACCAAAACACCAAGCTTATCCCAAAACCTTATTGATTTTTTGGGGCTAATTATAGAAGGATTGTTTTTATCTAAACCCATGAAACCTCTCATAAGTTACGCATACTGTCGTAAGTCATGGGCCGGGTCAACTTTTCTTCACCGTATGTTTTGAAAAAACTTTTTGAGCTGCATTATAATAGATTGAGGGATCTCGTGCCCCCCCTTAAACCCGGCCCAGTGCCCATGCAGGCCGCTTTCTGAAAGCATTTCATTTAAATCCTCGGCCCCACTAAACGGTAGTACTGCGTCTTGCTGACCATGACTTTGAAAAAATACCATGCCTTCGCAACTGGGGGCGCTTTTTCTCCATCCGGCCTCATCTATAAAAGTGCCGGAGAGTATAACAAGCGCCTCTGGCTTATCAGGTGCTGATAAGGTGAGCTCTGTTGTCATCATGGCCCCTTGACTAAAACCACCCACAATTAAAGTGTCATACTCTTCTCGTAATTTTTCGTATAAGGGTCGAAGTTTTTTTTGAGCCCCATCAAGCCCCTCAGGCCTGCTAGATTTGAAATCTCTAAACTCACCCCTTTGCATAGCACGCTCCATGGCCATGATATCTATATGAAACCAGGCTCTCCCCCCCATGGGGAGCTGTATAGCTGCATTTGGAAAGTACCAATCCATCTGTAAGCCTGAGCCTATAGCATCAGCCAATGGGGCAAGGTCATTATTATCAGCGCCAAAGCCATGTAAAATTAGGCAAGCCGCTTTAGCTTTATTTTTAGATTTTTTAACAACTGTTTGTAATCCACAGATATTCTCAACCACAACAACACCCACCTTTTAATTAAGGCTATAATTTTATTAAACAAATGTAACGCAAAACAACTAGCCCACATACGCCCATTAAGTCTACTATCATCTTATGAAAAAGGTTTTATTTGTTTGTTTAGGTAATATTTGTCGCTCTCCGGCGGCCGAAGCTATATTTACTCAGCTCATTGAAAAAAACAACCTCACAGGCCAGGTCAGCTGTGACTCTGCGGGCACTTCACATATTCATGAAGGCACCCCCTCTGATCGCCGCATGACTGAACATGCGAAACTGCGTAATTATGATATCACCAGCACCTCTAGACACTTTAACCCCCAGAGTGATTTTGAAACCTTTGACCTTATAATTACCATGGATAACCGCAATCACAGCGACCTGTTTAATGTTGAGTTCTCTGAGGCGTATCACCATAAAATAAAAAAAATGACCGACTATTGCCAAAACCACGACGTCACACAAGTACCGGACCCCTATATAGGCGGCCCCCAGGGCTTCGAATTAGTTTTAAATATCCTCGAAGACGCTTGTGGTGAGCTTATAAAAACCTTTCGTTAAGTGTCGCAATAGAAACTTGAATTCAGCCTGGCACCTGAATGAAAAGTGGTTTTAAATACATGATGATCTGTTTGTTCATCTGAATTTGGGAATAGCGTATGCTGTTAAAAGTTATTTTTGGGTTATTGTTACTTTGTATTGATGCGTTTGCTGGTGAGCAATGTTTAGTTGGTGACCATTGGGTTGAATCTCATCATCGCCGGGCTTATGTAAGGTATGATGCTGTTCCCGTGAGGTCCACTACAGTGAACGGTCATTGCCGCAAGACCCCCCGTGGCTACGAAACATGGCATAGTAGGTTATCAAATGGTCGCCCAGGAATATGGGGCTATACGAGAGAGAAATCTAAAAAATGGTCCGTAGAAGAAACAGAACGATTTTTATCGGCAATTTCTGTTTTGCCAGATAAATTGGCTCACCTTAAGGGCGTATTTGTTTATCGAATGAAAGCGTCGAAAGATTTAGCAAACCCTGCAACCAGCAACGGAAGAGACATTGTATTGTACGACTTGGCCTTTCAGCATAAGGATTCATTGTCACAGATTATATCCCATGAATTATCTCACATCGTCTACAGGAAAACAGGGGTAGTTGATTTAGACAGGTTTAAGCGTTTGGCCGGCTGGAAACAGCTTAGCAAAGGCTCTAGCGTTTATACAGCGACCAAGAGGAAGATATTTATTCAGGAGGATAGTAGAGCCTCAATACCTGAGGACTTCTCGAATCATTTAGAGCATTACCTATTTAAGAATGATTCACTGAAAGCTGAATCTCCATATGCATATAAATGGATTCAAAAAGAATTTGGTCTGAAATTTAAATTCCAAGAGGAGGGGAAATGAGAATTGTTTCAAGTGTCTTGATAAGTTTTTTTGTTGCAGGGTGCGTAACATTATTCAATAAAAGTAAATCAGAGTTCACTGTTGATGAGCTTTTAAAGCTAAAAATTAGCGTTGATACTAGTGAAGTCATCAAGAAACGATTGGGCAACCCTCACGAGAAAATATTTTACTCTAGTCAGGTTAAGGGAGGGGAGAAATCAGAGAAGTGGATTTATATTTTCGAGAAGACGCCTAAATTATGGTTATTTTTCAAGGGGGGCATATTGGAGCACGCATCCTTGGGAGTATGGGATAGAGATAATGTTTCCTCTGTAGGAGGTTTATTGTCTCAGTTAGAAGGTCAGACTTGGTCTATAGTAAAGGAACCAGTAAGAAATCCTCATTCTATGCCTAATATGTGTATGCTGGTGAGTGAAAGACTTGGCATCAATGTAAAAGTTAACAGTATGATGAGGAGAGTGGATGAAATAAATCTATGGAACCCTAGTATTAAAAGGAAAATAAAGTGGTTTGATGATTCGGTACCAGAATTTTGCATTGCCAACCACTGCTCAAATGTGACTGACCCTAATGCGTGGGAACATAATCACTGTGAATGGCTAGAGGAAATAGTGGCTAGACAAACAGTGGGTGTAGGCAAAAATCCGGCAACCAGGGTGTCGAATTAAAAACTTTTATTGGCCTAAATGTGATAAATTCTTTTATCGTTATAGTTTTCCCAGGCACGATTAACATTGGAGTGTCCCATTCAAATAGAGATGTTTTAGATGAGAGGCCTCTGGAGAGCATCAGATCAAAAAAACATTGTAAGCATGTGATACTATTAAATAAATTAGCTATTATCCCTATATAGTATAATTACATAAAAACCTTTTGATTTAAGATACTTACATGTTATTATCCCTATACGGCATAATAATGAATGGGAGATTTTGATGAGTGAAGATCCAAGACAACCTAGCCGCCCTGCTAAGTTAACGGCTATAGGGGCAGCGCTTAAGGAAGAGCGCATGAGCCTTGGGATGACTCAAACTCAAGTCGCTGATCAGTTTGAAATAAGCTTAAAGGCTTTACGTAATCTGGAGCAAGGAAAGGGGAGCGTTAGTTTTGCAAAAATTTTAAAAATACTAGCGTTATTTGGAAAAGAACTTCGAGTTGGTGATTTATTAATGTCTCCACGAAAGCGTTCTAAAACTCGACCTCGGCGTGAAAATATTTTGGAGATTCTGCAGCTAATTAAACCTATTTTAGGTAAAAAATTTAATATTCAGAGTCTAGCCTTGTTTGGCAGCTGTGCAAGAGACAAAGCTAAAAATAATTCCGACATTGACATTGCTGTGCAGTTTTCGAAGAAACCAAGCTTTACTCTCTTAGGCAAATTAACAGTTTTTTTAGAAACTCTTTTTGAGGGTAATAAAGTAGATTTGGTAGAGTTTGATAAAATGCTACCAGAGGTGCATAAAACGGCTCAAGAGGACTTTATTTATGTCTAAAAAATATAATAATAGTGCTTTTTCTTTAAAAGAAATGATTGGTGCCTGTGTAAAAATTCAAGAATATATATTGAACACTACAGAAGAGGAATTCTTAAAAAAAAGAGAGTCCTTTGATGCTATATGTATGCAGTTTTCACATCTAGGAGAGCAAGTAAGCCGTCTAGAATCATCTTCAGACAGAATAATTCAACATTATCCCGACGAAGTTAATTGGCACGGACTAAATGGTTTGAGAAACCGAATTGATCATGCCTATTTTGATGTGGATGCAGAAATGATATGGAGTTTTGCAAATGATGAAGTTAAAGATCTTGAAGGTGAATTGCGAAGGATTTTAAAAAAGCGATTTGGGCAAAGTTACCCTTAGGTTTTGTTTGTTTGGTATAAACAGCGTTATATATAATGAAGTTTTGTGATAAAAGTAACCGTGGATCATGAAATACGGTAAACGGGGACTGAGCCTCAATCTCTGTCTTTTTTTAAAAAACAACAACCCCAATGATCTCTATCGGAGACTTTGATCTGCATGTAATCTATCGAAATCAATACAACATACCAGAAAAGTGCCTTAGTATATTAAGTATGACTAAAATTACTATAAGCGTATTACTAATATTGCAAAAATCACGACGTCACAGAAGTACCGGACCCCTATATAGGTGGCCCCCAGGGCTTCGAATTAGTTTTAAATATCCTCGAAGACGCCTGTGGTGAGCTTATAACAACATTTCGTTAGATTTGCTCCTAAACTGTATGGTAGAGACGGTGACATCGCTCTAACTCTTTGAACTCACGGCTTCAAATTTTACGATTACTACAATTCACCACAGTTCCAGGGGCTTTATTGGTCTTAAGTATAGCATCTGCCGTATAAGCACAAACACTTTACTAAGCCTAACCGTTAGTAAACATCCCTTTACTACTGGACTTCCTTATTAAACAGTGCTTTACTAAGCGTATGGGACAACCAACAGGTAAATACGTTATAAATACTACAGCCGGAGAAGAGGTTAAGGCTTTTGTCCCCAACTCTCTCCCACCCATTCCAAGGATAGAGGCTGGTGAAGATATACAAAATTTAATTCGACAATGTGAGATCTCGTTAAGTGAATTGAAGATTGCCACCAGCATGATCCCCGACAAGGGTTTGTTCGCTTACACCTTTGTAAGGAAAGAGGCTATTTTATCTTCCCAAATTGAAAACATTCAAGCAACACTTACCGATTTATTCAGCTTTGAATCCGAAATTATTGAAATTGAAAACTCGGATGAAGTACAAGAGGTTTGCAATTATATTGATGCCCTTAAATATGCTCAAAGACAAATTAATTTATCAAAAGGCCTTCCTATTTCTAAAAGACTCTTCCAAGAAATACATAAGCGAATTATGAAAGGCGTTCGTGGGTCACAAAAAAAACCTGGTGAATTTCGCCAATCACAAAATTGGGTCGGCGGCACAAGGCCTGGCAATGCTCAATACGTACCTCCGCCCCCCTCTGAGATGAACAAATGCTTAGACCAATTAGAAAAATACATTCACCAGAGCAATCAAGATCTACATCCTTTAGTAAAAATTGGCTTAATACATGTCCAATTTGAATCTATCCATCCTTTTTTAGATGGAAATGGTCGCCTAGGCCGTCTACTTATTGTTCTTTTATTGGAAAAATGGGGGCTATCAACAGCACTATCCTTCTACCCAAGTTTACATTTCAAGCGGCACCGAAATAAATATTATGACTTACTAACCGGCGTGAGGATATCAGGCGACTGGGAGGCTTGGAATCGTTTTTTTCTTGAAGCTATTAATATTTCTGCACAAGAAGCTACACTTTTAGCGCAAAATATTTTTGAGCTCCAACAAAAATTTAGAATTAAATTAATAAATCAAAAAGATATTTCTATGCCAACGATCAGACTTTTCGAGCTCCTACCAAGTCATCCTATTTTAAACATGAACCGAGTGGTGGAAATTCTTAACGTAACAAAACCCACAGCGAACAAGGCTCTAACTCAATTGCAAAACGCAAATGTTTTGCGAGAAACTACTTCGGGTCAGCGTAACAGGGTTTTTGTATATAAAAACTACCTTGACCTCCTAACTAAAGATACAGGGTAGTTTGGTGCCTGTCTGAATTCGAATTCAGACAGGCACACTATAGCGGAACCTTTACGCTTGTGTGAATAGCAAAAGTATTTGTGTCAAAATCACCGGTCGAGCCATAATAGGCTGTTTTATTTTGTTCTGAGGCAAACCCATACTCAATTGTGGCCTCTAAAGTATATTGATTAAATGATTTACCAGCACCGAAGGCAAAATAGTATGAGCGGCCAGGGGGCGCAAAACTAGCAGAGGCCAAATGACTAGCCGTAACCGGGCTGGCTGAGGCGTACCCTCCCCTAAAAATCCACTCTTCAATACCTGAGTACTCAACTGCACATTTATATGTGATTTTATCTTTCCATGACTGAGGGATTGAGCTGACCCCTGATACACCCGGGGTCAATTTAAAACTTTTGTTATCAGAGTACTTTGCAGAGCTTAGCCCCAAGAAGGTTTGCCAATGAGGGTTGATTTTTTTAAAGTAATCAATCGACCATTTCTCCGGAAACGAGTTTTCTGCCAAAAGTGCCCCTGAAGACCCAGCAACAACACCCAAAGGCACACACCCAAGGGTGCAAACCTCTGAAGCAAAATTCCCCTTAACTTTAAAATCAACTTTTGAACGGAAAGAGAGCCCCACGCCCCAATCTTTTTTTGGCAAATACTGCACCCCCAGTTTAAAACCCTCGTAGTCTTCACTGGAGAGTTCTTTTAAATGAAGCGCTACAAGATTATTAGACCCATCAACGGACCATAGGTTTACGTCTGCCGTTACAAATGTGCTGCGCCAACCAAGCCCTACTGACAAAACGTCATTAACTTGATAGCCCACGCCTAGCGAAAGCTCTAAAATTTTTATATCTATTGTTTGATCAGGGGTCATCCCATAGCTTGGTGAAAAATCTATGTTTTTATACTCAGCCCTTGCCCCGCCGACAGTGTAAACACCTCCGCCAATAGATATTTTATTATTTAATTTGTACTTACCCATAATCCCAAAGTCTGGCGAGACCACCTGTGTGCCCTTTTCTTGCGGAGGGTTGGGGTTTATTGTATTCGGAACAATGGGGCCATTAAATGTTGAAAAGCTCGGGGATAAGTTAATACTCACTTCCTGCCCTGAACCATGCACTAAACCTGCGGGGTTAAAAAAAACAGCTTCAGCACCCTCTACACTCGCCGAGGCAGACCCGGCAAGTGCTGACCATTTTGCTGACCAAGGTGTCGCTTTTTCAAAACCGCCGGATTGAGCTAGTAAACTCTGATAAAAAAATAAAAATCCCAGGGCTAAACATAGTTTTCTAAGCAACATCACTCTCCTTAATGAAAAGTTGAACTTAACAAAGATAACTCTTAAAGTCCCCATTTATCAATAAGCTGACTGAGTTCGGAGAACTCTGAAATAATCGCCTCTTGTGAGAGAAGTGCCTTTTCATTTCTTAAAGCTTGTTTGGCCTCATCTACTTTTTTTTGATCGGGGGTGGTTTCTTTCCACGTGTACTCTAATATATAGGCCCCTTTAGATTTATACTCCATAGAAGATTGGGTTACGCCGGCATTTGACATTATATAAAACCGAACAACAACCTCTTGTTGATGGTTCAACCAAACTTGACCTGTGTATAAGCCTAAATCCTCTTTTTTATTAAGTAAATAGCTCTCTTCATTGCCTTTTGAATCTTTTATTTTAACGTAAACTTGCTCTTCTGTTAAAGTCGGCACACCTTTAAGCTCTATAGCGCAACCAATACTATCAGAGCTTAATTTTGTTGAGTCGACAAAAAGTGGGTTCAACTTGTTCATACCCACAGTTCCTCTGAAAGGGCCGCATAGGCTTTAGCCCCTTTACTTGAAGGCGCATACTTATTTACAGGCACGTGTCTATGGTGTGCCTCTTCAACAGAAATATTATCAGGTATATAGTTGCTAAAAACCTTTACCCCGATTTCATCGCGTACTTTTTGTATCACGTCGTTTGTGATCTTACGGTTTCTGTAACGAGTAATCACTATACCTCGCACTTCTACCTTATGCCCCAGGCCTGTTCTTAAGTTATTGATCGTATCTAAAATAAGCTCTATACCTTTTAGAGAAAAGTACTCTGGGCAAATAGGGATGATGACCTCCTTAGAGGCCAGCAAAGCGTTAACCGTTAATAGGCCCAATGATGGCGAACAGTCCACAATAACAACATCATACTTTCTTTTAACTGTGTCGATGGCTTTTTTTAGCAATCTCTCACGCCCATAATGTGCCGCTAACTGTATGTCTACCCCACTTAATAGGATTTCTGCGGGCATCACATCAAACCCGAAATCTTTGGACGAATATATGGCTTGTTTTGCTTCGACTCTGTTGACTAAAACATCATAAACGGTGCTTTCGAATTCTCTTTCTCCAAAAATAGAGTGTGTTGCTGATGACTGAGGGTCTAAATCAACGAGTAATACTTTTTTACCCATTTTTGACCAACTGGCCGCTACATTTATAGATGTTGTTGTTTTAGCGACCCCACCTTTTTGATTAATTACAGACACAACTTTGGACATACACACCCCTGACAAGTAGAACTCTAAATATATTCAAAATCATATAAGACCAAGTGCTCGCCTGTTAAGTAAAAAATGACTCGTTTTGATACCTAAGCCTTTTAAAAACAGAGCCTTAGTAAGCTTCACTCTTAGAAAATAAATATAATTCATTAGGCACTGGACCAAAGGCCAGGGAGCAAAGCCAATATGCCCTCATCCATAGCTACAGACAACGGGGCCACTCAATATTTATTAACTAATAAGACCTTTGGCCTAAAATTCAAGCCCCACTCTCCCGATAAAAAATTGTACAAAGGGAGAAAACAATGAAAACCATTTGGGCTACTTTTTTAGTAACACTACTTTTAACAGCTTGCAGTCGGCCAACTAACCCAACTGTGAACCTTGATGACACTGTTGGCAGTGTCGTTGCGGCCTTTGACATACAAAATGGTCAGTACTTTCATTATGCTGATGGTTATATGTGCCAGCTTAAGAATAATAAAAAAACACTCTCATACAAAGACTCCATTTACTTTGATGGTAAACAAATTTGCCAAACAGGTGATTTATGTAACTCTAAAAGCAACTGTAAAGACGTTGCTAGTGTCACAGATTTACATATAAATAATGATCATCTGCAGATTGTCGCTTTTGGAAAAACATATCTTTATGGGCAGGATTTAACCCAAACCGGCGGTAAGCCTGACTTTAAAATGGAGCGTAAAATTGCATCTATTGCCAGCAGCACTGGCGACGGTGGTAACCGACCTTCAACAAGTATGATTATGTATATGATGTGGGCCATTGCTTTTGCCGCGACCTTTTATATGCAAGTGCCTGAGAGCTAATATTTAACCGAAGTTAAATTAAAAAAGCCTGAAGGACCTTCAGGCTTTTTTACATTTACATGTTTTCGTTCACAAAATCCCAGTTTACTAACTCCCAAAAAGCCTTAATGTAATTCGGGCGTGCGTTTCGATAGTCGACATAGTAGGCGTGCTCCCACACATCAATCGTTAAAACAGGGGTTAGTCCCTGGGTTATGGGGCAACCGGCATCATCTGTATTTATAATTTCCAATGCTCCGCTCGCGTTTTTAACAAGCCAAGTCCAACCCGAACCAAAGTTTGTGGCAGCACTATTTGAAAATTTCTCTTTAAACTTTTCAAAAGAACCAAAGGCCTCATCTATAGCACTAGAAACAGTCCCCGTAGCCTCACCACCCTTATTTGGAGCCAAACAGTTCCAATAAAAAGTATGATTATAAACCTGAGCGGCGTTGTTAAACAGGCCTCCACTTGATTTTTTAATAATATCCTCAAGAGGCATGCCCTCAAACTCAGTGCCCTGAATACCGGCGTTAAGTTTAGCTACGTATGCGGCATGATGTTTACCATAATGAAAGTCTATAGTTTCGGCAGATATATGTGGGGCAAGAGCTGATCGGTCCCAAGGTAGTTCTGGTAATTTATGTTCCATTGCGTTCTCCTTAAATTAAAAAATTGAATAATGATTCTATCCTTTACGGGACATTATGTCCAGCCAAACCAAAAGCAATACTCATCCTTCATTTTTTAGATTAAAAAATGTGCGTTTAACTAAGCCGGCTTTAACTACAAAGCGGTGGCTATGCGTCATACATAATTTATCTAAACGTCTTTAACTGGGCAGTCTTCCCGAGAGGATCTCAGCCATGGGCCTCGTTACCTCAATGCGTGATAAAATTATTTTTAATATAGCCGTTATAGGAACAGCCAAAAACATACCCGGCAAGCCCCAGATTTGCCCCCAAAATATTAAAAACAATAAAATAGTTATTGGGTGCAGGTCTAAAGATTCGCCCATAATTTTAGGTTCAATAATGTTTCCAATAGCAAATTGCAACGAGCCACATCCAACAAGGACCACCATAAACTGCCACCCGAGCCCGTACTGCAACAGCACAACGGGCAAGGGCAATAGGGTTGCAAATATAGACCCAAAATTGGGTATAAAGTTAAATAAAACCGTAAGAAGAGCAAACATAAAGGCCAACTCCACGTTTAATAAACCTAAAATAATGCCCACTAAAAGGCCCGTCATCACAGACATAGTCAGCTTTGTGACAATATATTTAGAGATTTTTAACTGTAGCATTACTAACAGCTCGCCCTGTTGCCCCTGAGAGCGTGACCCAAGAATTAAAAATAAACAAAAAATCATAATAAGTACAAAGTTACCCATAAATCCGGCCAAGGCACCGGTCATACTTTTAACAGCGCCAAAGAGTTGAAAATCCTGAAGGCGTTCGTCTATATTGATGTCCCCCATTGAAAGCCCATAAGAGGCTAAGTAAGTCTCAAAATTAGCCGCCAATGCCACAACACGCTCCTTATAAACGTCGGCGCTGTCATAAAAACTACCTATAGAGCTAGAGATTATAAATACTAGCCCTAAGCTCAGAGCCATAAACCCTAAAAACACAAACAATGCCGCCGGTAAACGAGGGAGCTTAAGTTTACCCTCAATCCAGTCAATTAAAGGGTCCGCTGCTGAATATATAAAGATGGCAAACACAAACGGGACAAGGACCTCTTTCATAAAATGCAAAGCAAAAGCTAAAGCAAATATTAACAAACAAATTAAACAAAAATATATGTTTCGCAATAGTTTTTCAGTCATAAGCTCTCCAAAATAAAGTCAAAGGGATCGTCTCATAATAAATACATTATAGCATCTTTATAATCCTGACCAATGACCACCTGTTCGCAAATTTATTAATTAAGGCCAAAGTACTTATTTAAATTTGTGATGTTTTTACTTTTACGGACCTTGACTTGTTATAGTTTTCACACAAATTAAGTTTGTTAACCAATAAAGGAGAGTCACATGAAACACCTAAGCCCGTTTAACAAAAGATTAACTCATTCATTTTTTGCTGACTTTGATGGAGCCTTTGATAATTTTTTGCAAACGCCCCAGCTTGGTGAAGCCAACTTTCAACCCAGAACTGACATTGAAGAGCATAAAAACCACTACCTACTTAGCCTGGACTTACCAGGGGTTGAGGACAACGACATCAACATTGATGTTGACGGCGACCGGCTCACTATCACTGGTGAGAGAAAAAAGGAGCATCAATCAGAAGATGAAAATGGCTATAAAAGGTATGAGCGTTTTTATGGAAACTTTATGAGAAGCTTCTCTCTGCCGAACGCGATTGATTCAGACCAGATTGATGCTAACTTTGAATCGGGAGTGTTACACATACTTATCCCAAAAAGAGGTGAAACTAATAAGTCAAAAGTAACGGTAAAAGCCGGAGAAAAAGAAGGTTTACTAGCAAGGTTAATTGGCAAATAAAACTCAATTAAAACACTACACCCACCCTTAGTTAAGTTAGCATCTCTGTTGTGCTAACTTTAAGAGGCTGCTTTAAAAAAGCAGCCTCTTTTTTTTACCCATATTTAAAATAAAATAAGTACGAAATGTTTACATGTAAAACTTCGCCTCAAAAAACTCCGCTCTGCACTAAAGAGAATACCGCAAAAAAAGTATAGTTTTAATGCTCAAATTAAGCCCCTTATGCTTAACCTGAGCCTATTGGGCCCTATCCTGTCAGCGCCCAAAAAAATCATCTATTTTTAATGCTACAGCATTAAAAGCACCTTGTTTTTGACAAAAATAGCTCACTAAAATGCACTAGTTTCATGGTTTCAGGCCATGGCTCCTAGGCAAAAAAAACACTTCTCTACATGGGGACAAAAACACTAGTGTTTTCAGGCCAATCAGAGGTTGTAAAAAATTCACAGCACCTTTTATCGCCCACAAAATAGTGTTACTTTTTTGCATGTAAAGAGATGACGACCCAGACTGAATAATGTTTTTAGGAGCAAATAATGAAGACCAAATTTAAGGCTATAATATCCCTTTTGCTAACAACGACCATAAGTATTGCGCTTTATGCTACTGACCCCACCCCCAGCGATGAGGTTATAAAATTCACCTTAGCTAGTTTTTTAGACAGCCATGTCTTTCCGAACATTGACACCCCCGAATTAGACTTAGCCACTCATTATAGTTTTTCAAACTCAGGAGTTGTATCAAAAAAAATAAGGCTCAGAGCTGAGATCCCACAAACAGGCCCTATAAAATATAAAGTTTATGAAAACAAAGAAATTGAAGACTCAGAACTTTACGCCTTGGCCGGTGAAAAAGATGCTTATTTGATCGCCTACATTACCACTCAAGGTGAAACCGGGTTTCTTGGAGAAACCGGGAGCATTGATCTTTTCACAATCAAAGACCCCCTTAATGAAGACAATCATTTTGAATACCCGATTACTTTGCAAAGCAAAAAAATCGGTAATATTTATTTTAAGCTCGTCTCTATTAAGGGTGACTTGAAGTTTACTTATATTGATAAAAAGTGTGCCACTCATAAGTATAACGACCCCGTATGCAACCCAAAGCTTTTAAAAAACTCTAATAGCGGGGACCTTATCGATATTAACGGTGAGGAGTATAAGGTTAAAACATCAAAAGCCCTTTTTTCTGTGACATACAACATTAACGCAGAAACCCTAGTTAAGCAGGGAGATGCCGGGCATAGAAAGTTTATACCAAAAGACATTCAATTAAAGGGGTCCTTTAAGTTCAAAGACGGCAAAACAAAGTATGAATCTGATTTAATATACAACCCACAATTCTTAGACCGAGGTTAATTTGAATTTTATTCTCATTGCCACCCTGGCCTTTTCTCAAATCATTCACTTTTCTTTTTTAGAGAGCTCTCAACGCTTTTTCGACAACTCCCCCTCTGTTGTGTACCCCGTTGTAAAATCTGTTTTTTTTAATTTAGACCGTCTTTTAACGACTCGATCTAGCATCCCTTTTTATTTTAAAAACTGCCAACTTTACAACAAGCACTCTCGGCTTGTTGCCTTTAGCAAAGAGGGCGTAGGCTTATGTTTGTATAAAAATATACTCCGTGAGCAGTTAAATTTATCGCGTGATGGTAAATATGAAATTAACACCAACATGGTTATTAAGAGATCTCAAAAAGAGGTCCCTGTTATTATAAGATCTCGCATAGCTAATGTTTTAGGTCACCTCGGCAACTGGAGTGATTACGTGTTTGATAATGACTTTGATATCCAGTTTGCAACGCCGGTGTTGCTTTCAGACCTTTATTCTCTTGAGGCATTGAGCTCTGTGTCTCGCTCTGAGTCCATTGACTTAAGTATCCTTGCCATTAACCGTATAACTATTACGACCGTTATTTCTTCTGGCAATGAGGATTTGCCCCTAATAAAAACTTTTAATATTAATATCTACACCCCCCAAAGGGAGGCTCCCCTTATTAGCAGCACCATTGATCTTGACTATACTGTCGGCGCAGATAATGACTATTATTTAAACTTTAAAACAAAGAGCGGCCTATGAAAGGGTTAGTTTTGTGCTCTATCGCCATATGTATTTTTTTAAGCTTTGAGTCTTTTGCTAAGTGCAGCCTTTCGCCAAAAAACTTAACCTTTACAGATGATAAGTTTTCATCTGTTTACGATAAAAATGTTGAGCGTGAAATTAACAAGTACTATTTGCGCGAGTATAATGAGTTTGTGCAGTACTATAAACAGGCTAAAAAAGCCCACAAAAATGTGGCGTCTTTTAAAAGAAAAATTAAGGCTTTAAATATAAAACTCTCAGCCACTATTTCAAAAATTGAGCGAAAAAAGAAGGACCCTTCTACTTCAAGTAAAGTTCTTAAAATCAAAGCCACTTTAAGCGAATATAACGAATATTTAAATATTTTTAAAACCCAAGAGCATGAAATGAGAGCTTTCATGAAACGCCTTCATGACCCACTTATAACCCAAATGGATATTAGTGAACTCGAGGTGACTCCTGACAACCGAGTTGTTGGTCATTTTTCAATTGAAGGGTTTTTGCGCCCCTCTGCCGGCTCTGTACTTTCTTTGCCAATGGGAGTTGCCAGGTTCAATGTTTCTGAAAAATCTATTATTTATTTATGCGTAAACTTTGATAAGTTCAATGCCGAAAAAAACCATGTCACTTTGCGTTTTTTAAAAACTAACAGAAACCAGCCAAAAAACATTTCTGAATATATTTTAAACCCCTACGGTAATTTATCACGAATTAAAAATATTTTTACTCGGCCAAAGGTACGCATCGACCCCTCTAATATTACAGCACATATTGCTGATGCTGTAGTGACCCCTATAGATGCTATTTTTGCTCACCTAGCCCCTTTGAGATTTGTGACGTATATTTTGCACTCCATCGGAAAAACCGTAGACTATGCTCTTAAGGATATAATTTTAGATAATGTTGGCATTGGAGCAAAGTCCTTAACCATAAGCAATGATCACATTCGAATGCAGTTTGGAGTAAAAACACTTTTTGGCCTTGTAAAATTTAATAATATCTTTGAGTATACAAGTGAGGGTGATTACTCTATTGGATTAAACAAATTCACCCTAAACCCTTATGATGAACACTACGCTAGAAATAATACAGCAGTCGAGTAAGTATAGACTTTTAATCTTTATAAGTTTTCTTATATTATTTTTATCTCTACAGGCGGTTAATCCCCGTGTTTTATTAACTCAAGGCCGCCTCAAACGCTGGTTTAATAATTTATCTTTAAGTTTACTCAACACCCTGTGCTTAAAATGGATATTTCCGGCCCTGGCCGTCCAGGTGGCTCTTAGCACCTACGATACGCAACAGGGGCTTTTACACACCCTCTCTGACAGTGCATACGCTAATATTGCCTTTACGGTGTTGTTTTTAGATTTTGCCATTTATTTACAACACATTATTACCCATAAGGTGCCCTTTCTTTGGCGCCTACACCGAGTACACCATACAGACAAGGACCTCGACGCCACCTCTGGCAGCCGTTTTCATACACTTGAAATCATAGGCTCAATGTTTGTTAAAATATCCCTTATTAAAGCTCTGGGGCTTCACCCTATAGGTGTACTTATTTTTGAAGTTTTACTTAGCAGCAGCGCACTTTTTAACCATTCTAACATTTATTTACCCATGTGGTTAGATAAGTACCTACAACGACTTATAGTCACACCAGATATGCACCGAATTCACCACTCAGAACTTCAAAATGAAACCGACAGTAATTATGGGTTTTTTCTCTCTGTTTGGGATAGAACTTTTAAAACTCACACAAAAAAGCCCTTTGAGGCCCAAAAAGATATTGTCATTGGGCTCAAGGAGTTTGACGCCCATGAGTCAACAGAGCTCCATAAAATGTTAATTTGTCCTTTTCGTAAAAAATAGCCCCTTAGTTACACTCTTACTACAATGTTCACTTATGGAGCTTGGCACTGCGACAGCTCAAGGGGGTTGATCTTTTACTTTTATTGTTTTACTTTTTTAAAAAAGAGACCTTAGTGCTTTAAATATTTATCTTTTTTTTTGGGGGGGGGCCCTATGCTTGTTCAACATTTTTTTGATACGTCTACAAACACATTTAGCTATATTGTTTACGACCAGGCCAGTAGTGATGCGGTTATCATCGATAGCGTCTTAGATTTTGACCCCATTTCACTAGAGTACAGTACAAACTCTGCTGACCTGCTTATTGATTTTATTAAGCAAAAGCAATTAAACCCCCTTTATATCCTTGAAACCCATCTCCACGCTGACCATTTAACAGCCTCTCAGTATTTAAAAAAAACCTTCACTAGTGCTAAGTCAGCGGTCAGTGAACGCATTACAGAGGTGCAAGACACCTTTAATACCATCCTCGATTTAAATGTTAAAAATGATGGTTCTCAATTTGATGTACTTTTAACTGATGAGGCGCAGTTTGAAGCCGGGAGTTTAAATATTAAAGTCATTAACACCCCCGGGCATACCCCCGCTTGCTTATGCTTTATAATTAATGAGAGCGTTCTATTTGCAGGGGACACCGTGTTTTATCCCGAGTTTGGCACGGGGCGCTGCGATTTCCCAGGGGGGAGTGCTGAGCAAATGTACTCCTCAATAAAAAATAAAATCTACTCGCTAAACCCCAGTACTGTTATTTATGTGGGGCATGATTACCCCCCCGCCTCTTCTGAACCAAGACCGATGACAACAGTCGCGGATCAAATGCAAAAAAATATCCATATAAAAGCTGACACCACAAAAGATGAGTTTATAGCTTTCAGAACTCAAAGGGACCAACAACTTAAAAACCCCCGCCTTCTTTTTCAAAGTGTTCAATTTAACATGAATGGCGGAGAAGCCCCTATCAACGTAAATGAGGCCCGTTTTTTTAAGCTTCCCCTGTTAAAAGCAAAAAAGTAGTCATTATTAAATCACTTTAGCCCCAAAGACCTTTAGGTATCACCTGAATTTGTCGCCTAAGTTTGTCACCTCGGCTTTTTGATGTTTCACCAAAAGACTCTTTATATTTTTAGGCCCACTTTTAACATTACAAATAGGGGCTTAATAGCCTTAACAACCCATCTCTTAATTTTTTAAATGCGTTTCTGTTATTATACTGTTCATAAGTGATTAACCTTGATTGACCTCTAAGGCCTTCGAAATGGATTTTCATTTTATTTGCTAAATCTGGGCATAAGCACTCAATGTTCAGTTCAAAATTTAAAAGCAGGCTACGACTGTCCCAATTACTAGACCCAATATTTACATAACATTTATCAACAATAAAAATCTTACTGTGGTCAAACGGCGGTTTAGAAAGAAATATTTTGGCCCCCACCACAATTAAATCTCTAACTGAACCCATCATCGCGTAGTGAATTAACTGGTGATCCATGACCTCAGGGGTGACCACCTCAACCTCGACCCCTCTAAGTACCGCGGATTTAAGTGCTGCCATTATACTTGTTGGCGGTAAAAAGTAGGGTGTTAAAATTTGTATCGACGACGACGCCATTGAAATAGCATGCAGAAGTTGCCAAACGGTCCTCTCTGAGCCCTCACCGGGGCCATCGGGGACAACTCTGGCCATACAGTCCCTATGCCCCTCGATTTTAAATTGTGGGTACCAATGGCTCTCGTTGAGCACCTCCTCAGTAGTAAAAGCCCAGTCATCAGCAAAGACCATTTGCATAGGGTGCACTATAGACCCTGAAATTTTAAAATGAATGTCTCTTACGTAGCCCTCGTTATGCCCGGTATGTCGACTTGAAATATTCATGCCCCCTGTAAAGGCCGTAACTCCATCAATTATAAGGAGCTTACGGTGATTGCGCAGGTTCGCATAGGGACCACTAAATAAACTACTCATGGGTAAAAAGGCCTCGGCCTTAATGCCAAGATTTTTCATTTTACTTACAACGCCCTCAAAGGCCCCCTCTGACCCAACATGATCAACAAGAACCCTTACCTGCACACCCCTATTTTTTGCCTCTACGAGGTGTTTAATAAATTCAGCCCCCACATCATCATCTTCAAAAATATAACTCATTAGAGTTATTGATTTTTCAGCCCTCGACATACTTGTAAGCATCTCTTTAAAGGCCACGTCCCCGCCAATGAGCTCTTTAATTTTTGTATCTCTATAAAAAGGGGACAAGTTTAGGTTTTCACCCATTTTAAACAGAGTTTGCCTTTGTGATTTTTTTAAAAATTTTAGGCCTTCAGGGTCTGTTACAATGTCATGGCCATACCCCTTAGAGAGTATTGACTCTTTTTTATTTAATTTTAAAACTTTTCTGTTAATTCTATTAATACCAAAAACATAATACATAAAGGGCCCAAAAAGCGGCGAAAATATTATTAACCCCAGCCAGGCCAAGGCTGCTCGTGTGTTTTTTTTATAAAGCACAACATGCAGACCCGACCAAAATGTAACAACAAAATATAATATCAAACTTAAAATATTTAGTACGTCGTAAAAATCCATTTTTTTACCTGACCTTTAAACAAATGATATATTTTTTTACTCTAACACATATAGCGCCCGCCTTCAGCCCCCCTTTATTTGCCTTTGAATGGGCCTTTTTGAGCCTATAAATAGGCCTCGCCTTTTTGGGCCCTTGCTATTACAATCTGCTTTTTAACTCAGTAAAGGGCATCCATGCATAAAAGTGATTTTATTATTAACTCTCCAAAAAGCCCTAAAGCCATTTTTTTATTTGCCCATGGCGCGGGGGCCCCGATGGACTCTGACTGGATGACCGAGTTGTCTTTAAACCTATGCGAGCAAAACATTGAAGTCCGTCGTTTTGAATTCCCCTATATGAAACAAAGAAGGCTTGAGGGTAAAAAAAGACCACCTAATAAAGCTCAAGTCCTAATAGATACCTGGCACGAGGCCATCAAAGCCACCCCAACTACCCCCCACTTATTTATAGGGGGTAAATCTATGGGGGGGCGCATAGCTAGCCTTATAGTTGATACCACGCCCGCAAAGGGTCTTATCGCATTAGGTTTTCCACTACATGCACCTAAAAAAATAAATCAAATAAGGGCTGAGTTATTAACTCAAGTAAAATCCCCCTCATTAATTCTTCAAGGAGAGAGAGACCCCATGGGGACCCCCGAAGACTTCACCGCCTTAAGTTTAAGTAATAACATTCAACTCAAGATTCTGGCTGACGGAGACCATAGCTTTAAACCTCGTAAAAAATCAGGTCACACTTTAGAGCGTCACCTCTATGAGTGCTCTTTATTTATTTCGTCTTTTATTGATAAAAATATTTAACAGCATCTCCGAGGCAAAGCCGACTCGGGACAGGCTTTTTGAGGTAAAATGGGCGGGCTTTTTTGACAGAGAACCGTTAGGTTCTCAGATGAGATGACGAAAGAAGAGTCGGTCTTAAAGCCCCTAATTGGGCTTTTGTTATATCTAACTTACAAAACTTATTTGCATATGTGAAATTCGATATTTTCATTTATACCATAAGCTATACTTATGCCATGGCCTCAGAACCCTATTTGTTTGGTTTAAAAACCCATTGCTACATTAGAGTTTCTTATACGCAGGCCTTTGATCGCCTCTGTCTTTAATAACGATTTTTTATTATTTACACCCTCACTACCCCCCTTGCGACCCAATTGGTGTAAAAATTTTACCCTCCTTCTCGGTTTGCTTAATTGTGATGCTGTAGTTTTTTTAAAAGAGTCTTCATTTTAATTTGAGCTTAACAGCTGCTCGGTGCTCCACTACAACTCACTCAACGGGGGCTTTATAAGACCCCTTAATATAATCTCTGGGGGGGGGATATGTTTAAAAATATTATATATGTATGCATAACTGTACTTTTTTTAGGTTGCTCTAAAGAAAATTCTGATAAATTACCCGAAGACAACCCACACACGAGCCACCCTAAATTTGAAACCGAGGTGAGCCCTGAGTTTCAAGCGCGAGCGCTCAGCGCCACTGAAGACCTTGATGCCGACTTAACCCCCAAGCTAGAGCTTGACTCAAGCATAGACTACTATGTGTATGCCTCTCGATTAAATGTACGCTCAGGGCCATCAATTGATGACCCTATAGTGGGAGCTCTTAATATAAACAACAAAGTGCAACTCATAAGTGGCGAAGTTATTAATGGCTATGTCGAGATTGAGAATAATAAAAGTGGGCGTAAAATTACAGATCAAGATAACATTCGCCTCTATACGGCCTTTAAGTATTTAAGCGAAAAGAAAAACCCAGCAGAGCTGACCAAAAAAGCTTTTAAATACTTTATGATTCAAAACCTTGCCACAGAAAAAATGAGACTTTATGAAAAAAAATGCTCTGCAAACAACTGCTCTCATAAGCTTATATTAGAAACAGACATTGCTGTGGGCGAAGGTGGTGAAACCGAAACCATCGCTGGGTACTTTCATATCTCTGAGTGGATTAAATTTTACCAAGACGGTGCGGGGCTCTACCCCTCATGGTATCACCCTGACTACAATATGCCTCCAAAGCCAGGAGCCTCCGTAAGAAAGTGGGCCAAAAATAGCTACCTCCCCTATAAAGGGGCTCAGGTGCGCGGAGCTTTTGGTTGGTACACAGCTAAGGTGGCCCCCAATGCTCGATACCAATGGACACATGGGACCCTCGGCTGGGGATCTGATAAAAAAGAATACATAGATGTCACACGAGGGTTCTGGGCTAATTTATTTTTTGACCCCAGAAGCCACGGCTGCACGCGCACCGACAATGAAAGCATTGCCTTTATAAGAGAACTCTTAGAAGTGGGCACCCCTATATTAAAAGTTTACGCTAAAGAGGCCTACCAGGACCCCTCACGTTCTAAGTACCGTGAGAGCATGCAAACATGGGATTATATTTTAACTAAAAATGGATCCAGAACTAATGGGCAAAAATCTGGGCGTGAAACTGTTTTATCTCAAGGGACGCGTAAAAACCGCTGGCTTGAAGAGGGCACTTACGAGCTCGATGCCTACCCAAATGCAAAGGTCTTTCTTAAAGGGTCTGGTGGCGCCAAATCTAGTACAAATGGTAACGTATACGGGCTGAATCACAGTGATATGCGCGGAGTCTTACTTGTAGATGCGGGGACTCTTGTTGACTACAAACACCCTTATAAGGTTTCTGTCGGGGGCTATAAACATGAGATTTTACCCTCATTTGCCAAGGCCAGTATAAACACTGAGTTTTTTATGCCTGACTGCCCTGTGCAAGCCCAAAGAGATCGAGCCACCTCTGGAAGACCTAGAGACCGAGGCTATGATCGACCTAAAACAAAAAACACTCGGTGCTCTGAGAGAAAGCCTATTTAAAGCTCAAGTATTGACTCAAGGTCACTCTCTCTCACGGGTTTTGATCGGTCATCAATATTTATGAGGTACATGATGGCCCTGAGCTTAGTTTGGCTTTCAAAATCAGGGTTCAGTTGACTGGCCACAAGTAATTTATTGAGCAGTATTTTTTGGTCTTTGTATTTTTCAGAAAAATAAAACCCCTCTCTTGTTGTCACACAGCCTCTTGTTGGCACAAAGGGGTAATGCTTAGACCAGGGGTTTAAGTTTCTCCACCCAGTACCATGTATCCTTAAATATTGCCGACCCATGTCGCGGGCAATAACAGCCTCTTGCCACCAATCCTCACTGTGATGTGATTTTGGCATAAACCATTTTATATGGGCTTCACCCTCAGAGGGAGTAATGAAGTTTAAAATTAAACGCCTATAATCGCCATATGATGCTTTTTTATTTGTTTTTGGCATAACGCTATCAACAGTATAAACCCCGACGGGTGTTTGCCCATTAACTTTATAATAGGGTCTATTTTTTATAGACTTAGCCAACATTGGTAAGCTCCACAACTGACCCGTTTCGCTTTTAACAAGTTCACCCCTATTGTTTTTTAAAAATAACCGACAGGGGTATTTGCGGTTTGTTCTACAGAAAATAAAAATTTGAGGCTTCCCCTTATAACGTCCCTCTTTGTAGTTTTCTACTTGATTGCTCTCAAAAACTAGTGATTTTATGGCTGCTTTAGATGGCCATTGAAAATCTTTTTTAAGATTTATTCTCTCACAGCTCTTGTTATTTAAAATACAATTGGTCAGCGCATCCCTGTAAGTTTTGATCGCACCAATTTTAATTTCAATATTTAAGCTTCGGCGAATAAGGGGGCTCCTGGTATATATCTTCAGGGCTTCATCAAGTTTTATTTTATCAGCGGCACTTAGTAAACCCCAAGGGTAATTTTTTAAAATAAATTTTAAATCTGCAGTAGAAATTTTATCAAACTGTAATAAACTAATAAATGCATCTGTTAAAATTTGCCCCTGCTCTTCGCAAGTAAATACCGAGGGGGTCTCACATATTTTATAAATTTCAGAGGATTTTAAATTATTATAGATCTTGTCATAAAATTCTTCGCGCTCAATGTTATTGCGAGCAAAAAGATTAATCGACAATAGAGTAATTATTAAACAGAGCACTCGCGCCAAATAAAAGGGCCTCACTTTAGTTAAATACATTTATACCCCCCAAATAATAAAAACACTTTGAACTTAAAGTTTATGTGCTGATATTTAAATTATAATCACCGAGGGCCCATATTTTTTATTAAATTCGTGATTGACGCGTTGCTGCCCGTCCTGGTGTCGATAGGGTCGGCCCCATTGCTTGTCGGCCCGAATGGTTATATTATTTTTTGGAATGATTCGTGCGATTTAAACCTACTTTCAAGGAAGCATCTATGCCGTTTAGAATACCTCGCCCAAAGGGCCTTACGAGCCAAATAATTTTCGCTATGATTTTAGGTCTAGCTGCAGGGTTAATACTCAATGATATCGGAGGCGGAGGACAGGCCCAAAAATGGTTAACAGATGGGTTTTTACTTGTTGGTGGTAAAATTTTTATTTCTAGCCTAAAACTTTTAGTCGTACCCCTTGTTTTTGTATCTTTAGTTTGCGGTACAGCAAGTTTAGACGACATCACTAAACTTGGGCGTGTCGGGGGTAAAACTCTGGGCTTATATCTTTTAACCACAGCTATTGCGATTAGTATTGCCCTGGTCCTTGCACTGCTCATACAGCCCGGCGCTGGGTTTAACCTGCCAACGGATGTAACCTTTACAGCCAAGGCTGCACCGAGCCTTGTTCAAACAATTATAAATATTTTTCCAACAAACCCTGTTTGGGCCATGGCCAATGGCAAGATGCTTCAAATAATTGTGTTTTCTGTTCTTCTGGGTATGGCGATCACCCTCTCTGGAGAGCCCGGAAAACGAGTACTCCATTTCTTTAAAGACTTTAATGACGTCATCATGAAATTAGTTATGATGATCATGCTTATTGCCCCCTACGGTGTTTTTTGCCTTATTGCACGGGTCTTTGCCGATCAAGGCATTAGCGCCATAGCACCACTTGCAAAGTACTTTTTTGTTGTACTGTTTGCACTGTTACTACACGTGAGTTGCACCTACTTTGGGTTACTTGCACTTTTAGGCCGATTAAACCCTATTCAGTTTTTCAAAAAATTTAAAAGTGTACCTATGTTTGCCTTTAGTACCGCCAGCAGTGGCGCCACTATCCCTGTCACACTTGAAAACGTTGAACACAAGCTTGGTGTAAAAAACTCTATTGCTTCGTTTACAATCCCTCTCGGGGCTACCATTAATATGGACGGCACAGCCATCATGCAGGGGGTTGCCACCATATTTATAGCACAAGCTTATGGGATTGCCCTGGGCGTTGACCAGTTACTTATGGTTATTGTTACAGCTACTTTGGCCTCTATTGGTACTGCGGCTGTGCCAGGAGTAGGGCTTATCACCCTGGCTATGGTTCTTAACCAAGTGGGTCTGCCCGTAGAGGGCATTGGACTTATTATAGGTGTGGATCGACTATTAGACATGGCTCGAACAGCAGTCAATGTCACAGGTGACGCTGCTGTCACCTGCATTGTCGCCAAAACCGAAAAGTCTATGAATATGACAACCTTTAATAAACCTAATAATTTAAAATAACAGAGTCAGGTATAGTAAGTGAGGCTTTAAATAAAAAGCCTCACTATTTATTATTTAATAGCACACACGACTTACACAATCTCTATGGTCTCTATTTGGCCTTTATATAAATACCTCAAGCCAGTTTGGTCACAGTACTCAAGCACCTCTAAGTTATTAGAGGCCCCGGTCACTAAAATAGATTTATCTTTAATCTCAAGCTGCTCAATGATTTTAATTCCATTAAGTTTTGAGTTGTCGAACTCATAATCAACCAAATATAACACCTCAGGCCCAAGGCTGTTAAGCTTACGCAGCTCATCTAAGTCTTCATCTGGGCTTGAAAAGTATTTTAGATCAACAGAGCAATGCTTTAGTTTTAACTGCCAGGCTTTAAATATTTCTTCATTATCATCGATCACAACAACAGTACTTATGTTTTTTAAAACAATTTGAGAAACATACCAGCTGGGCTTTCGGGTGATGGGTATCTCTATAACCACCTCAGTACCAACACCTTGCTTAGACTCAATGTAAATCTGCCCCCCCCAACTTTCAATGAGGGCTTTTGCATGGTAGAGCCCCAGGCCCGTCCCTTGAAGTTTATTAAACGTGGCCTCTTTGCCGAACACAAAGGGGAGGTGGGTTTTACTAATTCCGCTCCCATTATCTTGAATGGATATAATATTATGAATTTTATTAGCCTCCAGGTGAACTAAAACCTGGCCCTGCCCACTCATTGAATCCGTTGAGTTGTTAATTATATTCGACATAATCCTGTAAAGCTCGATGGCATCAATTTTTGAAAAAGTCAGTTGAGCCTCTGGCTCGATGGTTAAATTAAGTTCAATATTTGAGGCTACAGAGATTTGCATTATTTTCTCCTCAACCACCTCTTTTAACCTTTGAGCAATCACAACAGGCCTTGTTACGGCATTAGACACTAGGGTTGTTTGCTGCTTTTGAAGCTCATCACTTCGACTTAAAAGCTTGTTTGCTATCCCCTCAATGCGTTGAGTGACCGATTGTATTATACCACGGGTTTCATCGGGGAGCCCCTTTGTGGCCTTAACCAAAATACTTAATGCTGAAAGCGGGGAACGTATATCATGAGCAATTTGTCTGTTGGACTCTGCTATGCCACGCTCCCTCTCAATATGTATTTGCTCTTTTTGATAATTTTTTAATGATTTTACCATTTTATTTAAATTGTTTTCTAGCTGATTGATCTCCTTAGAGCCTGATTCGTTAAACCTATAGTTTAAATCATTAGTACTCATAATGTTCTTTAAGCCACTGTTTATATGGTCAATTTCTGATATTAAAAGTTTTGAGAGCCGCTGAGAGAGGATAAAACTAATAAACACAAGCGCCAAAAAAAGTACTGATGACACTTGTGCTGAGGTTATAATTTTTTGTTTCAGATTGTCCCTAGATACATTCAGTACAAGTTTATAATAGTAATCACCCTTTGCATCCATCAGGCCCTTCTCTTTGCACTCGCAGCAGGTCCTCCCATTTTTAGTGGGGATAATTTTAATAAATACATCGTTACCCTGAGTGTCCGAGAGAACCCTGTTCTTAAACTCCTCACTTTTTTGCTCTGCCATTTTTTTACCAGAGGCCGTATACAAAGCCATCCCGTTCAACTTTGGATTAAAGGAAAGTATATTTTTAAAAGCCTCCCCTAAGAAAAATGTTTGGCTGCCCATGTTTAAAACATATCTGCCAGATAATATCGACTTTACTAAAAACTTATAGGTTTTATTTGTAATCCTTGAAGGCATAATGGGCGTTTCTACAATTTTTAAGTTTTTTACAAAAAAGTTTTTATACTCTTTGCACAGACTAAAAAGATTTATTTTATCTGTAGAAAATTTTTTGTTCGTATTTCTTACAAACTCACCCTTAGAGTTTGCAATGCCCATCCCCGAAACAGAAAATAGTTTTGAAATGTCCGATAGTTCTTTATTTGAAATCATTCCTTTTGATTTAATAGTCTCTTCTACATGAAAGGCGGTGGCCTCCATGATTGTTTTCATCATTTCTTCAAACTGAAGGATGTTTGACGTTATACCATTAGAAATAGCTGTATATTTTGATTGAAATTCATTTTGATGAGATTTTTTTAACTCCACAAAAGTGTAAGCGGTGATAAAGCTACAAACAATAAGTGAGGTTATAAAGATTGATAAAAAAAGTTTTCTTGAGAGTTTCATGATGAATTCCTTACAGAACTCATCGACAGTTTAGGCTTTAAATTTTAAAAAGAAATGTCTAAATTTCTGGGCTAAATACTCAGGCTATAAAGGGTCTTCTGCCCCCCTTTAGCACCCTTAAGATCAAGACTAAAGTCTAAATGCAAAAGGGTCAAAAACAGGAGTTTGAACCCTAAATAGTCATATTCTTTGTTATTAACTTTCAGTGGGGTAGCCTGAGGCATGCCAAGCATCCATACCCAATTCAGCAATACATACAATATTTGTAAACCCTGAGCTCCTTAGTAACTCGGCGGCTCTTTGCGCCCTACCACCCATTTTACAGTGCACATAAATTGTTACATATTTTTTTAAATCTTCTAATTTTTCAGGCAATTGCCCTAACGGGATATTTAAGCTACTCGGCATATGCCCGCTGGCATACTCGTCTGGGTTCCTAACGTCTAAGATTATTTCTCCACTTTTAAGCTCATGTAGTTTTTCATGTAAATCATGAACTGATATTTTTGTCACTCACCCCTCCTGTTTGTTTATTTAGTTATTTAGTTATTTAGTTATTTAGTTATTTAGTTATTTAGTTATTTAGTTATTTAGTTATTTAGTTATTTAGTTATTTAGTTATTTAGTTATTTAGTTATTTAG
>JAUVAX010000016.1 GCA_030591685.1 Pseudobdellovibrionaceae bacterium
GAGCATTTTCTTTAGGGACATACTGATATAACACTCCATGCTTGCCTTGATAAAAATTACCCCTAAATATAAGTTCAAGCTCAACATCCTTACCCACAGTAAAAATTTGACCCACATTTTTGGGTATGGCACTTGTTGAAATAATTTTTTTCTCAGATTTTTCAACGCCCGATAGGTTGTGCCGCCCGACCTCTAAGCCTAACTTGGCGTCTATAGCTGAAGGTGGCTTTGTGGGCTTAATTTGACTAAACTGGTTGTTTGCATAATAAATACCTTCAC
Organism: Pseudobdellovibrionaceae bacterium; assembly: GCA_030591685.1. Lineage (GTDB taxonomy): Bacteria > Bdellovibrionota > Bdellovibrionia > Bdellovibrionales > UBA1609 > JAUVAX01. The sequence goes on from JAUVAX010000016.1 coordinate 280, forward strand.
GAACACCGGCCACAAAGGCTTCTACCCCTAAGTCTAAATCATGCCACGCTTGAGTCCCGTAGCGCAAATCAGGGGCTAGCCCGTATTTTTCTAATAGTTTATTTTTAAAGCCCTTTGTAACGCGGCCATTACCATCTTTACCAGCATGTATATAAACCATAGCGATTTGTATCAAAGCGGCGATTTCAACAGGGTCTCTAGCGCCAGGCCTTTGGTTGTCAAATTTGTACATTTCATCGTTAGCCCATTTAAAAATACTATCCATGGCTTCGGGCACTATTTTAGGGCTGGGGTAGCTCATAACAACGTCGTAGGTGCCATTGCCATTTTTACTCGGGTTTTTATGCCCGGTAGACCAATGGGTTCTTAAAATAGAGTAGGCTTTAAGTTTTTTGCCTTTGGCCTCTGGGAAAAACCCAAGCTCGATGAGGCTATCTCGAACACTCATGATCCCTTCAATTTGAGCCATAGTTAAGTTGTCATCATATAAGCGGCTTCTGGCGTGGCGGTAGTTGCCCCCGCCCATGTATAAGAGGTTATAGAGTTTAGAGTCTTTGCTTTTAAAAAAGGGCTCTAAAAACCGGGCGGCTTTTTGAGCGCCAGGCATGGCTGATTTGCCGCCTAAGCGGTGGGCTTCTTTCCAGATGTCTATGTTTAATTCAAACTTATCATTTGGGTAGCGGTTCAAGAGCCTTTTCATTTCTAAAAAATCAATAACAGTCTGGGCATTATAGACTTCAGAATAATGCTGACCATTTTGTTTAGACTGCTCGATTTGAGCCCTGTTTATTAATAGCGAGGCGGTGTAAGCATTAGGATCAGTAGGCGTGCCCCACTCGTAATTAATTTTACCATTTTTTTGAAAGTCCTCTCGTAAGCGGACGGTGTCTAAATCGCCAGGCTTTACTTGGGCGCCAAAGTCTTTTAAGGCCGTGGGTTGATAGGATTTCTCTTGAGCCCTTAACTGTGCTGGGGTTGAAAACACACCCGTGTACGTACTGGCTTCAAACAGAAGTGTACAAGTGTTTTTTAACGAACCCCTTGAGGCAAAGGTGGTTTGAAAAAGAGTAAGGGTTAATAAAACGGCCCCATATTTTTTGCTGGCGTGTAAAAACTTTGACATTTTAGTTAAGTCCTTTTTTTAATTTTATATGGTAGGTATATGGCTTAAATTTTAATATAAATAAGAAATAGCATATAGAGGGGGTCTGCTCTATATGAATTCATTTTTTTGAAAAAAAGTTAGTAGTGTTAAAAAGTTATACGGTAAGTAAAAGTGCTAATAATTACTAAACATTTAGAGTGCGGCGAGGGTTTTTTAGTTAAAACTGTGAACAGTATTTACACCTAAAACTCACTATAGAATTATTTTAAAACTGTAAATCTTTGATATAATTAATAATTAAGTAGAGAGGTCCAATGTCTGTCAAAACATGGGGGGGGGGATGGTCCAGTGGAATCAGGGGACTTGTGGGTATAATTAAGTTTTATTTTTAAAGCTTAAAAGGTCTAGGGTGTGTTAGCTCACTAGTGGAGCGGCGGACTAATGCGCGGCGCTAATAGCTTTAAAACATGCTGCCCCCTTAGACATTAGCCCTGCTCATTAGGTTTTAAGCGCTCTTCAAGGCTAGTTTTTTTGTACAAATTAAAGTCACCCTATAGGCTCACCGATTTATTATTTACTACATTAAGTATATTAGCCAGGACGGCTACTTTATTAAGCTAAGGATGGTGATGCCAAGGAAAGGGTATTCACATGTTAATAAAAGTCGCCAAGGGTTTAATCGTTACTCTCATTAGTCTTTCGAGTTTATATACGCAGGCCGCGGATATACAGATCTTTGAAGTTAAAAAAACCTTACCACTTACAAATGACGAACCTGTTTATCATGATTTTTATATCAATGCAGGCAATGAGTCCGGCTTGAAGCCAGGGATGCTCATCACTGTTTTTAGGAGAGAGGCTCTTTATGACACCTATCGAAGTCGCTCCCCCGGAGAGTTAAAAGTCCCCGTGGGCCGAATTAAGGTGATTCATGTGCAGAAGGGCTTAAGTGTTGCCAGAGTCTTCTCAAAGATAAGCCGTAAAAACACACCCATATTAGATTATAATTATATAATGATTGGTGATCAGTTGGATTTAAGCACGGCTAAAATGGCGCCCAAAAAGTCACGCACTCGAAAGTCAGCACAAGTGGCCCCTTCTCAAGTTAATAGACCGTCAGAATCTTTTTTAAGTACTCTAGAAATGGCTTCTCAGTCCGAGAAGTCCCCAGTAGTCCCTGTGAGTCAGCAGCTTTGAGCACAGGGTCAGGTTTTGAGAGCCTGGCCACAGGATATATCTTCAAATAAAATCACCCCAAGTTTAACCCCTCTCAAAGTTATTTTTTGAGGCTAAAATTATCAGGTAAAAGCTTCAATTGTGAGGGTGGGGGCTTGTATTTTATTGGGGTTTTGGTCATATAAAGCATGAAAAGTCATTATCACTGTTTAACAGTTCAAAATGTAAAACGAGACGAAGAGGACCTTCTAACGACACAATTGTTTGAGTTAGGGGCCAGTGGTGTCAGTGAGGACCTTGAGTTTGTTCAAACAAACGATATCTATGAGCCTGAAACTATAGAGAGTGATATTTTTAATTTAAAAGCCTATTTTGAAAACGAAGTTCATTTTGATGAAATTAAAAGTGTACTCTCTCAGTACGAGAGCATGACCTATGTGTTAAGTAAAGAGCCCGTAAAAGATTGGCTCGTAGAGTGGAAAAAGGGTTTTCACCCCTTTGAGCTTGTAAATAATATTTGGGTTGTGCCGACTTGGTTAGAGGCGCCATCAACATCAAGGGCCAATATATTTATTGATCCAGGTATGGCTTTTGGTACTGGCACTCATGCGACAACACAACTTGCAGCTCAGGCTATTTTTGAACTTAAAAGTAATAATACTCAATTAAAAACGGCTATTGATGTGGGTACTGGTACGGCTATTTTAGCTATGCTTTGTGAGGTGTTAGGTTTTAGAACTATTCAGGGCACTGAAATTGATGAAACCGCAAGAGTCGTGGGTCAAGAAAATATGACCGCCAACAAAATGAAACACATTACAATATTAGATAAGCAAATAGAGCATGTAGAAAATAAATTTGATTTAGTCATAGCCAATATTATTGACGGCGTGTTGTTAAAAATTCAAACCTCTCTTAAGCGCGCCTGTAAGCCTGGAGGGTTCATACTTTTAACAGGCGTTTTAAGTGAAAGAAAACCCCATTTTTTAAAAAACTTCACCCTTGATAATGAATTTGATTTAATAAAAACATATGAAAAAGAAGAGTGGTTAGGTTTTTTATTTAAACGAAGGGAAACGTGACTTTTTATGCGTCGATATTGGGTAGGTAAAAAGGCCATAAAAGATAACCTTGTTACACTTGAGGGGGATGTGCTTCATCATATCGTTGATGTGTGTCGACAGACGTCAGGTAGTCAGTTTGAGGTTCTTAATGGTGACGGTCAGGCTTATTTTGTTGAGCTTATATCGGCCCACAAAAAACAGGCTCTCTGTAAGGTTTTAAATCAACGCAAGGTAATCCCATTGCCAAAGCCCTTTATTACGCTTTTTGTATCTATGCCTAAATTTAGTAAATTTGATTTAATACTTCAAAAGTGTGTTGAACTAGGGGTTTTTGCTGTTCAGCCCTTTGTGTCTCAGTTTAGTTATGTTCGTACAAAAGATAAAATCTCAGATAACAAAGTGAAACGTTGGGGTAAGATTATCCATTCGGCAACAGAGCAGTGCGGGCGAGGTGACTTTATGGAGTTACGCCCCTTAAAGACCTTTGACGAAATCGTAAATGAATTTAACCCTTCAGAGGACGGCAAGGGTCTATTTGCTTATGAGGGTGAGTGTGATAAGAATTTAAAACAGGCCTTAAGAGAACTCCCTCATGTGCCAGAGCATTTATGGGTTTTTGTGGGTAGCGAAGGCGGGTTTTCTAAGGATGAAGTGTTGAAATTTAAACAAATTAACCTTGAGCCCATCACTTTAGGAGAACATGTGCTACGAGTCGAAACCGCTTGTTTAGCCCTTGTCAGCATGATTAAGTACGAAATGTTGCTAAATGGGCCTAATACGTAAAAAAACGCACAGCAACATGGTCTCGCTCATTTTCATTTGGGCAATTATTTGATTAAATATAAGCTTAGATAAGTAATTATTGGGGGATACCTTGGATAGTGACAAAAATTTTTTAGATGATGACTTTGAATTTCGACCAATTACAAAGGGTTTAGGGTTTCATAAAAAGCCCATCTCTCTTAAAGAAGAAGTGGTTAAAACGGAACTAATAAACAAAGCTTTGCCTAAAAGCGTTCCACATAGGCCTGCAGCACGTTTTTTACAACAAGAGGCCTCTGTAGATGAGGCATTAACCTATGAGGATATTTTACTTTCCCTCGGCGAGTCAGAGCCGGTTAGAGCCTTGGACTCCATGGCGGACTCCATTGAGTATGATGTGCACTCAACAGAGTCTGTTTTAGAGGATCTTGATTTATCTAAAACATTTCAAAGGGAGCAACAGGCCTCGCCAGATATTCAACCCTCTGAGGTGTCAATGCCCACCATGCCCCTTAGGGATATTGACCAGAACATTGAGAGAAAGCCCTTTTCAACCCCTCGGCCGACTATTATGCCCAGGCCGGGCACTAATGTTCGGAGAAGCTCTTCAAATGCGCCCGAATCTAAACTAGAAAAAGCCCCTATTTGTGTGGGTTCAATGGTTTTAGATTCAGTTTTAGTTACAAGTTTAAGTTTAATTTTTACTGTGAGTCTGCTTTACGTCACACAGGTGAGTGTGCCGTTATTTTTATCAAACTTAAAATCAGATTTGCCCACTCAGTTAAGTTTTGGAGTTTTATATTTATCCCTTTACCAAATGTATGTCGTTGTTACGCGGAGCTTTTTTGGGAGCACTTTAGGTGAGTGGACCTTTGAGCATCAGCTCGGTAACGAAAAGGACCAAAAAAGAGGTCTGTACCCCCTTAAAGTTGTTTGGAGATCCTTAATTATTGTTATGACTGGGTTTGTAGTATTACCACTCCTTTCGTTTATCTTTAGAAAAGATATTATAGGTTTCTTTTCTGGACTCGATCTTTACAAACGCAGATGAAAAATTTGAAGGGTTATTATACAAGCTACCAAGAAATCTCTAATGATTTATCAATCGTTCGCAAGGACAAGAAAATAGTATTTACAAATGGTTGTTTTGACCTTTTGCATGTGGGTCATGTGAGGTATTTGGCTGAGGCCAAAGCTCAAGGGGATATACTTGTCATAGGGCTTAACTCTGACAAGAGCATTCAAGAACTAAAGGGCCCTGAAAGGCCCATTGTAGAGGAAGTATCGCGAGCAGAGATTTTGCTTGGGCTTCGGTCAGTAGACTATGTTTGTGTTTTTAACGAACCCACTCCTATTGATTTAATCACAGCCCTTGCGCCAGATGTTTTAGTAAAGGGTGGGGATTGGCCGGTGAGTGAAATCGTAGGGTCTGAGATAGTGTTAAATGGCGGTGGCCAAGTGAAGTCGCTACAGTTTGTTGTTGGAAACTCAACTACAAATATTGTTGAAAAAATAAAAGCTCTTAAATAGTGCTAACGCACTTTGATTATAATTTATAATAATATTGTTTTACTGATTACTGATTACTGATTACTGATTACTGATTACTGATTACTGATTACTGATTACTGATTACTGATTACTGATTACTGATTACTGATTACTGATTTAAAATCGAAGACCAACCTTTGTACTGTACACGGGTTCTTTATAGCGATCTACCTGCGCACTTACAAACACCTTTGAGTAAGCATAGGTAAATCCAATAAGAGAATGAATGTGCGTAACGGAGAGGCTCTCTGCAAGGCCTGTGTCTGTAAAATTACTCCCCTCTCGAACTCCGACAAACTTACTAATCGTTTTAACTTGCCCCACGCCGGCATAAAAAGAAGCCCTTTCAAAACTAAACCCTGCTGTGACTTCAACCCCTGTGGAGTTTGAAGTGATGCTGTCATCAACATTACTTGTATTATTGTGAACAAGCAGGGACCAAACAATGGGGAGAAACTTTCCTTGAAAAAAGCTCCACTTTAAAAGTATTCCGTATTGAGAAATAGTGGTTTGTCGCAAAGGGGGGGTAAAGTCAAAGTACAAATCCATATCATTAAAAAGACCCTTCGCAAAAGAAAACTTAGGGTACCTTAGCTTTGAGGGCTGAATAAGTAGGGTAGAGCTTGAAAGGTCAATTTCTTCGACGTTAATGCCAATTTCATACCCGGGGAACCCTCCTAGGGGGAAGGGGGCGGAGAGGAGCTTTGTTGAAAGGTTCATCCCTAGGGTGTGCACAAGCTTTTCGCGCTCTTGGGCGTTGAGTCCTGAAGCCAGTAAAACTTTAGCATAGGAGGGGTTAATAGGTAAAAGTATAAAAATAATGAGTAAAAAACGCATGATTTATATTATAAAAGACCAGTCATTAAGCCAAGTAAAAGTCTAAAAAAAAACCCTGGAACAAAAGTTCCAGGGCGGGCTTAAGAGTCGAAGTAAAGTAAAAAACTCTACAACGGGCTACTCATCTAAACTTAAAGTTAGAAAATTAAATAATAAGCTTAAATCAAAAGCCGGGAGCCAAAGCTGTTGGCCCCCAGTTCTTTAAAATTATACTAAATCAGTCTCAGTGCGCTTTGTCCGTTTTGGTTAGCACTAGCTAAGACCCCAATGGCTGCGCTTTGTAAAATACTAGCAGATGCGAGCTCAGAGGTTTCGTGAGCAATATCAGCATCTTGTATTCTCGATTGTGCCGCAGAGAGGTTTTCGTTTTGTATGTCCAGATTACTTACAGTAACTTGTAATCTAGATTGAACAGCACCAAAGTCGGCTCGCATTTTACTGAGCTTCTCAATGGCGCTATCTACAGCTGAGAGTGTGTCCCTCGACCCGCTTTTATCAGTGATGTCGAGCCCATCAATACCGAGTTCTCCGGTTGTGGCGTCGGCATTCATCTCATATCTAATAATGTTTTCTTCTCCAGCAAATGGTCCAACATGGTACTCAAGTTCACCACCTGAGCCATTTAAAAGCTGTTTATTCCCAAACCTTGTGGATTGTGAAATACGCTCAGACTCTTTTATAAGTTGCTGTGCTTCTTGGTTTAAAAATTCTCGTTCTATATTACTGACCGTATCACTGGCCCCCTGCACCCCAAGCTCTCTAAGCCTTATCAGGATGTTATTAATTTCATTCAACCCACCCTCACTAACTTGTATCAGTGACTGTGCGTTGTATGCATTGCTTCGAGCCATTCGGATCCCTTTAACTTGGCCCTTTATATTTTGTGATATCGCAAGGCCGGCGGCATCGTCGGCAGCGTTAACGATTCGGCTCCCAGAAGCCAGAGCTGATTGTGCATGCTCTAATCGCCGTTGGTTTTTTGATAATTGCCTTTGTGCATTTATAGATGCTGTGTTTGTATTGATTCTTAAGCCCATTGGTAAGCCCCCTAGTAGTATTGTTTTTTGCTCATCCATGTATTTTTCTTGCCACTTAAGACAGAGAGCTTACAAAAAAAGAAGGTTTTAATTAAAAAAAACTATAGTGGCTATAAAAATAGCACACAGCTTTTTTTAGATTAAAAAACTTCTAGTTATGGGCTTCTTTGCTTAATAGCAAGGACCACGTCCTAGTCTTTATTAAGTTGTTACTTGGAGACGCTCTAAATTCAAGAGGGGTGACTGACCCTCTTAAAATTTAAAGACTTATTAGAAAGGCTTATTTCAGTGACTGCTAAAACAAACGTTCTCTTTTAAGGTGCTCCAACATGTTCTGATAACCTCATCGACCAAGGTCCAGGAAACTTTAGTACTTTGGTCTAGTTTTATTTGCCGCAGCGCGTCTAGTCATTGAAATCACAGGAAATAGAAAATAAAAAAACTTATATAAAAAATGAAAAGACTAAAGTCACAATAAATAAAGCCCTTAAAAGGTTTACTTTTAAGGGCTGTTTTTGTTTTTTTGGGTGCCCGCCCTTTTATCCAATAAGCTTTCTGACTAATGTGGGGGCCTGATTGGCCTGTGCTAAGACGCTTGTAGAGAGCTCTTCAAGGATTCGAGCCCTTGTTAATTGAGCCATTTCACCAGCAACATCCACATCGGCAATAATTGAGCGAGCCTCTGAAATGTTTTGGTGTTGAGAGGAAAGAGCGTCGATACTAAATTGAAACCGGCTTTGAGCTGAGCCAAACGTCGCTCGAGCCCTTAAGACCTGACCGAGGGCCCCATCTAATTTTTCAATAGAATCTACGGCATCATCTTGGTCTGATATATTGAGGCCATCTATTTCAACCTCACTTGAGGTGGTGTTTGCATCTAGCTTAAATTTAATAATATTTTCGCTGCCGGCATTTGCCCCAACATGAAACGAAAACTCTTCATTATCGCCAACTAAAAGGTACTTTTGCCCGTACCTTGCCGACCGTGCAATACGGTCAAACTCCTGATTGAGGGATTGAAACTCCATGTCTAAGAACTCTCGTTCGTCTTTACCGACAGTATCAGAGGCGGCTTGAACGCCAATTTCTCTCATTCTTAAAAGGACATTGCTTTGCTCATTCAGGCTGCCTTCAGCTGTTTGTATAAAGGCCACGGCACTTTCGGCGTTAAGTTTGGCTTGTTTTAAGCCACTTATTTGAGACCTAAGGCCTTCGCTAATGGCAAAGCCGGCCACATCGCGACTGCCCTCGCCAACTCGCGAGCCAGAGGCCAGGGATTTTAGAGAGATATTAGTTTGTCTCTGCGATTTGTCCAAAAACCGTTGTGCCGTGAGAGACCCAACGTTTGTATTGATCCGAAAACTCATTTTCACACCCCTATCTTACTTTTCCTTTCTTAAGCCCTAAAAAAAGAAGAGTAGCCCAGTTGTAGAGATGTTGTTTTAGCAGTCAGGGGGCTCTTCGGTGCTGTGCGTCAGAACTTTAGATAAAAATAATGCAATACGTTAAGTGCTTGTTATAAAATACCTTTTTAGTAACATTTTTATAAACAGGCTCACCCTCAAGCTTCAGGTAAATGACTCCGTCCCTAGTTGGTGCTTTTGCAGCCCAGCTTCTGGCCTTCAGGCTTATAAGTCAAAATGAGATTCGCGGGGTCCAAATAAGAGGAGGGGTCGGCGATAAAAAAGTGGGGGGACAGAACATAAGGAGCTAGAAAGTAAAGGGACTAAAGAGAGAGTGTGCCTCAGGCGACCTCATCGTAGTTTTGAGCCTTACGAGTAAGAGTAAACTCAAGCTCATCTAATTGAGCATATTTTTTAAGAGCCATTTTTAACTTAAAGTTGTGAGTAAATTTAGATTTATTTCGCTTCACAAACTCATCTAAGCGCTTTAAGGCCTCTTTAGATTCATCATAATGGGTCTTAACCGGCGGCTCGCCAGGTAAATCAGTATTAATAGGGGCCACTTTAAGGGGGGTGCCTTGAGGGGTGAGATGCTTGTCAGCCTCTTGGTCCTCCACAACAATAAATGGTTTCATAGCCTTAATTTGCATTAAACTACCCCTTGGTCTAGCCTATCGGTAGTAAACTCAAATACTTAATGCTTCGCGTTACTTATGAGGCAGGCTCCTTGAGTTAAGCCGGGCAAGCTGGCCTAACCCGTCCTAGAGCAGGCAGAAGTGTCCCTGGCCTTCATAGATTTAGCCCGCGAGGCTCAAATAACAGCCTATAAACAAAGCCTAGCCACAAATTGTCGGTAGTGTGTGTACACACGCAAGGGCGGTAACTCATTAATTATACTTAACTTTTCACTTGTGGTAGGGGCAGTTGTTAGTTTTGCCTACAGGGCCCTTACTGAGTGGTCCCAAGTGATTAAAAATCTATTGTAATAACAGATAGTTAGCCTGCTTCAATTTGGCACATTACGTGCCTTATACATATATATAGGATAAGGAGCAGGCAAAATGAACACTAAAAACACTTTCTACATGGTTATCGTATTAATAGGTCTACTGTTTGTGTTTAATTATGGCGGTGGCAAGAACCCTTTTTTAAACGTAAAGGCAACTCAAAAAGTTTTTATGGATTTTCAAGATGAGGTTGATTTTAAAATCTCTAGGCCGTCCATAAAAATAACTCACCAAAATATGAGGCGCAAAATTCAGCAATTAAAAACGCGTAAGGTTTCGTTGAGAACAAAAAAACAACAGCTCTCAAAGAAAAAGGCGACTAAGGTTGTAAAAAAGAAAGATAAAAAGAAAAAGAAAAAAACTGAAGCTCAAAAAACTTTAGCTAACAAAAAAACTGTAAAAGATAAAAAATCACGAGCTAAATTGGAAGACTCTAACGTGCCTAATATCATTAGCTCAGCCCCTAAGGACGATGTAAAGGAAGCTTCAGAGGAGACAAATGAATGGATCGAAAGGTTTAAACAATTCCCAAATGTAAACACCTTAAAACAGTTTTTATCAGATCATCAGTTGGCTAATATTTCAGATCAGGTTTTTTATGCCGTTGTTGAAAGTTTATTAGAGGGGACAAATATAATTTTAAAAAAACTAGCCCTAACAGCCCTTGATGCTTCGCAAACAGTGAGAAGCTTTCATTTACTAGTAGAGAAAGAATCAAGCCCAGAGTTTTTAGAATTAAAAGTAATGATCGAGCAAGCCCTTAATCGATACACCTTTGAGGGGCGCCTCTTTGTACTAAAGCAAGTTATTGGTAGCTCACAGTCTATTGCCTCTGTCGTTCGAGCAGGAGGTTTACTCTCTGAGCTTGTGAAGAAACTCACTCAGGGTCAAAACGAAAAGGGAGAAATTCAAACCTTAGCACTCACAGAGAAGCGACGTAATCAAATGTTGGGCTTGCAGGAATTATTGAACCGAGCTATAGGTGATTCGACTAATAATGATGTCAACGAGCAGTTGACAAGCACCTTAAGTGTTATAGAGGGTGTTTTAAAAGACACAACAAAGGTCGCCGAAAACTTAGATGACGACACTTTCGCCGAAGAGGGCGAGCCGGGTTTAGAAGAGGTTGGTTTGTCCTCTATAAGTACGTTTTAATTAAAGGATAGTTTTTTTGAAGTTATATTTTTATATACTAGCATTAATCTTCAGCTTTATAGGGAGTGCTGAGGCCTCCACGTGTAGACAGGTGTTTTCACCACATAAAATCCAATTAAAAACTACTTATCAAAAAAGTGAATTTTTGGGTCAAGTGGCCGAAAACACAGGGAACAAGTCATTAAAAAAAATACGACTCAAAGTAGGTCAAGATCCGGAGCTTAAAGCTAGGTACAATAAACTTGTTGAAAAAATAGATTTAAACTCAGGGGCCTCAGCGGTTAAATTAGAAGTACTTTCGCAAAAGCTTATAGAGCTTATTAAGGTAAAAAATGAGGGGTATTTTAGAATCTTAAAAAAGGCGCTCTCGCCAAAGTCAGAGCCCCATGTTAAGGAGCTCGTTAGGCAGCGCCTACTTGTTCTGACCCTTTCAAGGGATATTTCTTTAGAGTTAAAAAAATATGGCCTCTATCAAAAAAGCACTTGGCGCACGCGAGCACAAAGAAAACTCAAAAAATACATACTACAAAGAAAACTTGTACAAGCCATTTTAATCAATGGCCTCAGTATTCATTTTTTAGGCTGGCCTGTTTATATACCTAATGTTGACTTTATTTCCCATACCTACTTTTCACCCTCAGTATTGAAAATGGTCGAAAAGGAGGGCTTTGGGCCCACCTATAAGGATATTAAAAATCAATTTTCATTAAGGGTAGGGGCTCAAAAAGCCACCCATACAATTACAAAGGTTCTAACAGCAACGTTTTTGGCGACTTACTTGGCTTATTTTTCTTATGGGACTTATAAAGCAGGTAAACTTACTTATGGTACCTATGAGATTCTACAAGACGTAGAGTACAGTCATACTTATTTTTTACTCAGCTCAGTACCTAAAGAAAATAAAATTTATGACAGTTGGGCTGATCTATTTTATCAAATGAATGCTAGAGAGCCCGATATTAATAACAATCAATTTGACCGTTCTGATTGGAAAACTTACCTAATAGACATAAACACATCTTGGGCAAGCGCCATAGAGCAAGAGTATGGGCGCAGACCTAATATGAAAGAAAGCCTTGAAGACCGTAAAGCTTGGATAGAGTTTGTAAAAATTCCCTTTGATAGTGGTTTATAGGAGGGGGTTGGGTGTTGCTCGAGCGGGTCCTTTGCCTGCTACAGCTGATCTGCTAAATTGTCTGAGTTGTATAATAAAATCAGCTGAGCGTTAAGGCCAGTAGTGCACTAGGTGCATAGATCTATAGGTATGTAGAAATTTCACTATTTTGATTTACTAAGGCCAGCAGGCTTTAATTATAGTACTCTCGGTTAAAGTTTTACTTAGGTAAATACAAATAAAGGGGCTCTTATGCTTATTAGAAATTTAGCATTGATTGTATCGGTGATTATTTGTGTAGGTTCAATTGTCGAGGCCAATGTGCTTCAGAAAAAATTACCAGAAGCAGATCTATATTCTCAAACTGATGTTGAGGCACTTAGTTTTCAATTTGTACAGGGCTCGCCGCCGGTTTTTTATAATGTCCCTCCCGGCCAAGTCGACCAAGAGATTTTAATAATAAATGATTTAAAAAAAATAGCCAAAGACGACCATGTCATTCAGTCCATAGTGGGCAATGAAGTATGGACGCTGCTCCCCCTCAGAGACAAAATACTAAATGAACAAAGATCTAAAGCCTTTGAAACCAGTATTAAGGTAGGTAAAAAAGTTGTTGGTGAATGGCTGCTTGAGGCGGCAAAACAAAGAGGGTTAGTTAAAAACGATAAAGAGGCCACAGCCCTACTAGAGGCACTAAATATAATTGAAACCAAATCAGATGAGGAAATCACGGCCTACATTAATGAACATAAGCTAAAACCAATGCCGACTAAGGCAGACATTATTGATCGTGTTCAGGGAGGGATGGCGATTCGTGACTCACAAAATCGAAAAGCTGAGTATGTAACAGAGATAGAGGCGCTTATCCGTGAAATTGACAGCAAAGAAAACACTTTTAAAATGCCCGATAATTCAAGTTTTAGCCTTCAGGGTTTATATAAAAATGTAACAACACCTTCGGCATACATATTTACAGCTGGTATAAAGCTACCTAAGTCTAACATGGGTCCACAAAATAATATATTCAGTTCGTCTGGTGTCGTTGGGCCTCTTGGTAATCTTTTTGTAAGGTCTGTTCAAATTATTTATAAGCTTTTATCAGGCAACTCAGTCACTTTTACTTCAATAAATCGCCCATGGGCAAAGCATGTTAGAAATTTAGATACAAATGAAATTACTGTCTCGACCTCTGACCCCTCAACATGGCACTGGGAGAAATCAGCTCAAGTTTGGGTGCAGATTGATGAGATGTTTAAGAAAAATAAAAAAGCTCCGGTCGCACCTTTTATGGGTCCTTTTTTAGAGGGTAAAGGTCCAACGCTGCTACCATTCCCCAAATATAGAGTGGGTGGTGGTTTCCTTTGGGCTAGAGACATGAAGACCCTTGCTGAAATAAAAGGTGGGTTTGTTGGCGGGTCATTTACAGTGACAGCAAAAAACCAAGTGAATAGGTATAAGCCGATTTCAGGTAATGTTAAAGTCGGGGTTGTTCTGCCAATGGAGAATATTACATCCGGTAGTATCCCAAAACTTTTTGACTACGTATATGCTATGGCGTTTATTCAAAAAGGAGTTCAAGTTTCAAAGGCCATCAAAGCAACGACTAATGTTGGGTACATAATGAGCTTGTCAGAAATGTTCAATGCACAGCCTGTTTTTACTCAGCCCTATCCTGTGCAAACTCAACCAGGGAGCGTTGGTACTCCTGGTAACCCTGGTGGAGGGCCGATTGGTATATTCCCTCAGCCGCGTGATGACTCACGGTTAAACCCACCTATTGGGTTTATGCCGCGAGAGCAAGAGACGATCATTTCGCCCCCGAAGTGAGTATTACTAAGTCATTTATTAAGAGATATAGAGTTTTTTAAGTAAAAAAATAAATTGCGCGTAAAGGTAAAAAAATATGTTTAAATTTAAGGTTTTATTGGCGCCTGTTTTGTTAACAATGCTGGCCTCGTTTTCCCACGCGGCACCTAACATGTGTCATCTTCTTTTTAAGGCCTCTTACGAGGGCTTAACCAAGGCCGATCAATTAAGGTTAGATAATAGTAAAATTAAGATTGATCAAACCATAGATTTGAATTTTGATTTAGATTTTGTAAAAAACGCCGCAATACCTGAAAAAAAATATAATGAGTATGTCCATAAGTTTTATTACCATAAAAACTTTAACCCTTTAAGTTGGAGTTGGTACACGTTAAATCATTTGGGCCGTTGGACTTATATGACTTACCGAGGCGCCCCATCGGCTAGTTTTTATCAAAAAGCCCGACAAGACGCCCTATTTTTTGCAAGCCCTGAAATTCGACAAAAAATGAGTCGATTAAAAGAGGTTGTAGAGGGGTATGTAGAGCAAATTGTAAAAGTTAAAAATGAAATATCTGAACTAGAGTTAGAGGTTGATCATCTCAAGCAATATATTACCGAAAGCAAAAAAGAAAAAATCTTAGACCTACAGATGCAAATTGAGAGCCAGCGGTTAAAGCTTGAGTCCTATGAAGAAAAGCAAAAAAATAAAAATGATATTTTAGATAAAATTTCAAAAAATAGTGAGTTTAGAAAATCAAAAACAAGAATAAAAAGGCTGGTTAGGCAACTTAATACTTATGACGCTCGAATTAATGAAACAATTAAGCTAGCCACCGCGACTCGATTAAGAGCCTACATGTACTGGAAGGCATTTCTTAGTTCGAGAATATTTTTTTATGACAAGGTAAAGTATACACATCTCGTTATTGGCAAAAAAAATACAAGTAACGGAAAGTACTTTGAGGTCGTAGGGGCTCCTAGAGTTAGGGATTACCTTATTCGAGTCAAGGTCCCCGTGTATAATACTAAACTTAAGCAGTTCGAGTTTGAGGACGAATATTTTAAAACCAAATGGCACTTGTTTCATTCAGCCCGCGTAGAGCTAAGCAATGCCGTTAGGTATTCAGCCAAGGTCCCTGTTTTAAGTAGCTTGTTTTCGCAGCGTGAGGTTTTAAAACTAGAGAGGCAACAGGCTGAAACTCGGGGTGAACTTGAGGCTGTATATGTTGTTCTTGAGCGATTGAGATTAAAAAACAAGCTCAACCCAGAGACGACTGAGGAGCTAGATAAAATCGACACAGCTCTTAGAGAGCATGAGCGTACAGTCAGCCGCAGGGCAAAATTTTGGTTGAGCTCAAAGATATTTTGGGCCGAACACAAAAGCTTTTACAACCGCAGCTATAATGCGACAGCACAATTTATTGACAAATACTTTAACCGCGACGGCGGTGCTGAAATTAGTCAAAATGAATTTACAGTACTCCTTAAGGACGCCGGTATTGCTGAAAAAACGAGAAGTTCTTTGCCAGTTACAGTGATGACCAGAAGCCTCATGGCCGTGCTCTTGAGTTCATCAGGGTATAAGTATCATCAAAACCTCTTTGAGTACGTACAGAAGTCTTATGACACTATAGATGCTACTGTCATGAATACCGCTTATAGGTATTATGGCGTTGATTTTAATATTAAAGCCATCACTCATAAAGACTATAATTCAACAGGTAGCCGCACCGCTGAAGAGAAGTACGGAGCAGCTAGAAATAAACAGTTATACTTAGCCTTTGGGTCTAGGTATAAGAAATTTTCAGAGGGAAAGCTAGAAGGCCTATCCTCTGAGGATATAACCACCTATGTAACCGCCGTAAATGAATTTAGAAAAGAGAGGGCGCTATACCTTTTATCTAAAAAATTAAAGAGTATTGATGTGAGTAAAGATAAAAGTTTAATTTCTGTTCAATCTAAGTTAGTAGATAAGCTTTCAGAAGTTTCTTTTTTCGAAGCCGAAGCCATTGTAGAGGCTGCAAAAATAGTGGATAACAACGCATTTTCCCGTGTAGCCGCTGAACTATTGGGTGAAGTAACAAGAAAATACGATAACAATAAAGAGATCTCAGACAGGGCGCCTGTCGATTTTGATAGCTATAAGGTCCAGAGATATATACTTAATATACTTCATGCCCTTAATTTAAGTGAAAAAGTAGACTTTGCAACAGCACATAAGCTAATAGACGATTTAATGCTTGGAGAGCGAGGTTCAATGACCCTCAGGGCTTTAATCGAGGACAAGTACGAATTTGACAATTTTAGGGCTAAAAAATTCTCCTTTCAAACAGAGTACAGCATTGAAAAGAACCTGCTCGAGGCTAGAAAGGCAGAGGTGAGTGTTTACTTTTTTAATAAATTTATTAAAGACCATAACGGGGACGCAATAGATATTCTCAGTCGGGCGTTAGAGTTAGAGCAAGAGGCTTATAATCAGTACCTAAATGAAAATCCGGTATTAAAGCGTGAAGTTATAAATGATAAGAGGTCTGTAGAGCTTGAGGATTAGTTTACTATAGTCTTAATATGTTAGTCCTAAAATCTAAAGCCCAGTCGAGCTCGACTGGGCTTTTTTCTATTTGCCCACAAGTCGATAAAAACTTAGTCGAGTATTCTTTAGTCTGTAGGGGTATAAAGGTCTGTATAATTTTAATTCTATAGTCTTGGTTTTTATTTCTTTAGTCTAGAATGAGCAACACCTAAATCTAGTTTCACTCGACTGGGCTTAAGCAATGACTAGCCTCGCCGAAGGGTAAGTTGTAAGCGGCACTGGCCTAGACTTAAAAAATGAAGAGAGATTTATAGTTTTAAAAGTAGACATAAACCTCGCTAAAAGTTTTAAGTACAAGGTCTGGTGTAAAAAATAAACCGTGTCGATAGACACCACAATCTGTAAGTAGCGGTAGGTCGTGAAAGTAAATTGTGAAAAATAAGGAGAACACACATGGCACTAGTTATATCAACAAACATACCCTCAATAAATGCTCAAAAATCAATGAGTCAAACACAAAGAACACTACAAAAAACCATGGCCCAACTTTCATCGGGGTCAAGAATAACAAAGGCCGCAGATGATGCCGCAGGCTTATCAATAAGTGAAAACTTAAAGTCTAACATAAGAGGCTACACACAGGCTCGTAGAAACGCCAACGACGGGATCTCAATGATTCAAGTGGCTGAGGGTGGCCTTGCTGAGGTTTCAAATATATTAACGAGGCTCAGGGAGCTAGGCGTTCAGGCTGCTTCTGATACGATCGGAGATACAGAACGTGGATTTGTGAACAAAGAAGTTCAGCAATTAAAAAACGAAGTTCAACGTATTGCTAGTTCGACAAGGTTTAATGGCGCTCAGTTATTAGATGGATCTGGGGGCGAGTTTTCCTTTCAGGTAGACATAGGTAATGATGATTTTAAAGATAGAATAACATTTGATACCTCAGAGCAGTCGGTGAACCTTTCTGATTTAAGTATTGATGGTTTTGATTTTTCATCCAACGATGGAGCCAGAGAGGCCCTAGAGCAACTCGATGCAAGCCAATCACAAGTGAACGGGCATAGAGCGAATTTAGGAGCCCTACAAAACAGACTCATATCTACAACAGAAAACCTAAGCACAGCAATTGAGAACTTTTCATCTGCAAACTCACGAATCAGAGACACAGATGTTGCAGAATCAAGTGCAGCCCTTGCCTCAGCACAAATATTAGCTCAGGCTTCTGTGGGTGTTTTGGCTCAAGCCAATCAAATGCCTCAATCGGCACTAAGGCTAATAGCTTAATAGTAATTATTTATAGATTTTATGTTTGGGGGGTGGTTCTCCGTCCCCGGAACTGACCTACCCGGGGGGCTTGTCTCCCGGGGTTCTTTTAGTAAATAATATTATTACTGAAAGAAAGGTAAATGAATGGCTCACATGAGCCTCTAGTTTATAAAACCTCCTAAAGGTAAAAGCTAACTTAAAATTCACCCCTTTAAAGGTAAAAGTTATAGCTTAAGTCCACCTTTTTACTTCAAAATTAATTTATCACAATGGGTTTAAATATTAAGATAATAAAAATCTAATTTACCTTAATGCCCTCATTTAATATTGCTTATTTATTTTTGTTATATAGATAGTAGAAGTTAATTGTGTACAGGTAATTAATAACTCAGTGAGGTTGGGAACTTAATATATATAGACTCCACCAAGTAACAAAACATTAATTAACTTAAAAATATCATTGAAAACATTTTAGTAATTTTGATTTTTCCTAGAAGGGCCATACGTTAGTCTAGTTAGTCAATACGTTGGTCTAGTTTGCCTAGACTCGACTAAAGTTCACCCAGACTCGACCGAAGTAGTGGTATACAAAGCAGCAGACCTTGGACGGTCAGAACTTAGTTAAGCTTTTGAGTGACTGCTTAAGCTTAATTAAAAAAACTAAGTTCATTTCCTCAAGTTTCTTCTGCTCCAACATGTTCAACCAAGCCTATGATGGGCTGTTCTTGGCGGGCGGTTAGGGTCCGCCAAGAGCAGGGAAGATGGAATCTTTCTTAAAAAACGAGGAGAGTCTAATGTCACTCAACATCACAACAAACATAGCGTCTATAAACGCTCAAAAAACAATGGCCACGTCGCAACGAAGTTTAGAAAAGAGTTTTGCTCAACTTTCGTCGGGTTCAAGAATAACAAAGGCTTCAGATGATGCCGCTGGGTTATCTATAAGCGAAAACTTAAAATCAACAATCAGAGGCTACTATCAGGCCCAACGAAATGCTAACGATGGTATTTCAATGATTCAAGTAGCAGAAGGGGGCTTGGCTGAAACCTCTAATATATTAACTCGTTTAAGAGAATTAGGAGTACAAGCCGCGTCAGATACAGTTGGTGACACAGAGAGAGGCTTTATTAATCAAGAAGTTCAACAGTTAAAAAGTGAAGTTCAGCGTATTGCCGAATCTACCAGGTATAACGGAACAAACCTACTTGATGGTAGCGGTGAGGAGTTTTCATTTCAAATAGATATAGGCAATGATGAGTTCAGAGATCGAATTTCATTTGATGCTTCAGCTCAAGAGGTCACCCTGGGTGCACTTGATATATCTAACTTTGATTATGCTGAAAAAGACGGAGCCAGAGATGCGCTTTCTGTTTTAGAAGATGCTCAAACAAGCGTCAACGGGCACAGGGCAACTCTTGGAGCACTTCAGAATCGCCTTATTTCGACTTCAGAGAATTTAAACAATGCTATTGAAAACTTTTCGGCAGCTAACTCTCGAATTAGAGATACTGACGTAGCTCAATCTAGCGCCGACTTAGCAAAGGGCCAGGTTTTAAATGCAGCCTCTATTAGTGTCCTGGCTCAGGCCAATCAAATGCCGCAATCAGCACTTCGCTTAATAGGTTAATACTTTAAAAAAAATGATATTAAAGACGTCTAGACCAAGGCCCAGAAACTGGCCTTGGTTTTTTTTTGAACTTAAATATAGTTAGACATTATTTTTTAAAAACATAACTTCAGTTTATACCTCTGCTTTTAAAATTTACCTTCTATAAATAGTAAAAATATAAATATACCCTTAAAGCCTATGGACGAATGTCTAGATCAAGTAACACCTTCGTCTAGTTATGCTCGACTCGACTTAAGTTCGCCCGGACTAGACCGAAGGGTTGTTATAACAAGCAGCAAGACTTTCGGCGGTCAGACTTTAGTAAGCCTTTATGTGACTGTATCGGTTTAAATAGAGCTAAAGTCAGACAAAGAAAAATTTGCAGCTCTAACATGTTCAACCCAATCCATGATGGATATCTGACGTGCGGGAGGTTAGGCCCGTTCATTAGGATTAAGAGCAAAGAGGCTCTTAAAAACCAAAGGAGAGTACTATGTCACTCAATATAACAACAAACATAGCGTCTATAAACGCTCAAAAAACAATGGCCACGTCGCAAAGAAATTTAGAAAAGAGCTTTGCTCAACTTTCGTCGGGTTCAAGAATAACAAAGGCTTCAGATGATGCTGCGGGGCTATCTATAAGCGAAAACTTAAAATCAACAATCAGAGGCTACTATCAAGCACAGCGTAACGCGAGTGATGGTATTTCAATGATTCAAGTAGCTGAAGGAGGTTTGGCTGAAACCTCTAATATATTAACCCGTTTAAGGGAGCTAGGAGTTCAGGCCGCATCAGATACCGTTGGCAATACTGAACGAGGATTTATAAATAAAGAAGTTCAGCAGCTAAAAAGTGAGATTCAACGTATTTCTCAAGCAACAAGATATAATGGTACAAACCTTTTAGATGGTAGCGGTGAAGAGTTTTCATTTCAGGTAGATATCGGTAATGATGATTTTAGAGATCGAATTTCATTCGATGCATCAGCACAAGAAAGCACATTAAGTGCTCTTGATGTAGGAAGCTTTGACTATTCAGATAAAGATGGCGCCAGGGAGGCACTTTCAGTTTTAGAGGACGCACAAACTACTGTTAACGGTCACCGAGCAACGCTTGGTGCACTTCAAAATCGATTAATTTCAACCTCTGAGAACTTAAATAACGCCATTGAAAATTTCTCGGCGGCCAATTCTCGAATTAGAGATACAGATGTAGCTCAATCTAGTGCAGATTTAGCAAAGGGACAGGTTTTAAATGCAGCCGCAATTAGTGTTCTTTCGCAGGCCAATCAAATGCCACAATCAGCACTTAGATTAATTGGATAATAAATTTTAAGAGTTAAAATTTGGCAGGGGAGAACTCTCCATTCCGGCCAGATCTAACCTAACCTACCTAAGGGCTCCGCAGCCCTTAGGTTTTTCTAGTTATATGTCCTATAAAGAAGACCGCTTATAATACCGATCCTCACCTTAAGATGAATATAAAATCACTTTCGAACATTATAACGCCCACAGATACGTTAACTCGAGTGGATAAAAAAGCTGAGGTTAAGGCCGAGCAAAGTGGTGAACGAGATGCAGATGGACGACGACAACAGGACTCAGGTCCTGAAAAGCATTCTATAAATGATGAGGAGCTTCAAATAATTTTAGAAGCCTTAAAATCAATACCCGGAGTGATGGAACATGATTTGATAATCCGTCCTCAAGAGATAAATAATTCATACTTTTTCTTTATTGAGGATAATAAGGGCAAAGTAATTCGTCGACTTAACACTAAAGAGGCGTGGGCCGTTCACCTTAGTAATGATCAGCCTAAAGGGCAGCTTTTAGACAAATCAATGTAGGGCTCTATCGGTAGTTCTTACCTATGTATTTGGTCTATGACATTCAATTGACTCACATAAATAATTAAATATTTGCAATAATTAAGTAAGGGTAATGACCTTTTTTAGGAGGATGATAGTGCCTATTACTTTCGGGGGAATGGCTTCGGGATTACCGCCCAACATTGTTGAGCAGTTAATGGAGGCCGAAAAAATGCCCATAAGAAATATGGAAGTTAAAAAAGCTAAATCTGAAAGCAGATTAAAGCTTGTTAACGAATTGGATGAAAAATTATCATCTATTGGTGACTCTATAGGCACTCTTGCCTCTGTTCATGGATTTAATGATTATAAAGTTTTATCAGGTGATCCTAATATTATTCAAGGTTCCGTGGACCCGTTAACTTCACGGCCCGGAAATTGGAATATCGAAGTAAAGCAATTGGCCAGAAAGGCCGCTGCAATAACAAATGGGTTTCCTGATAAAGATAGAACTGAAATCGGGACGGGGTACTTTAAATTTGAAACCCCTGATGGTGAACGAGAGGTATACATAAAAGGCGAAAACAGTACTCTTCAAGGGGCTGTGCACGCGATTAATAATGCGAATATAGGGGTGAGGGCCTCGGTAATTAATGATCGTAAGTATCCAGAAAATCCATATAAAATTATGATCTCCGGAGATAACGTTGGCGACGACAACAGTGTGAAATATCCAACATTATATTTTCTCGATGGGGATCAAGATTTATATTTTGACCAAGAAAGAGAGGCTCAAAATGGCCTTATTAAAGTCGATGGATTTGAATTTGAAATTTCTGACAACTCAGTAGAGGACCTTATACCCGGTGTGGTTTTAGAGCTAAAGCAGGCCGCCCCTGATAGGCAAGTTAATGTAACGGTCACAGAAGATAGGGAAGTGGTCGCAGGTAAAGTAAAAGAATTTGTAGATGCGATTAACGGGGTTCTGGGGTTTATACAAACTCAAAACAGATTGTCAAAAGACGTCGACACTTCAAAGACCCTTGGCGGGGATGGCATGATCAGGGGTATAGAGACAAGGATGCGCCGACTTATTCAAGGGGCACAAATGGGAGTTCAGGGCCCGATAAAACGACTCAGTCAAATTGGTATTCAGTTTAATCGGGGGGGCACACTCGACTATAAAGAAGAAACTTTTAATGCTGTGTTGGCAAAAGATCCAGATGCAGTCCAAAAATTTCTAGCCGGCGATGGGTTTTCTGTAGGGTTTATACCAAGCATGAAAAATACACTTTCCATTGTTCAAGATAAAGTCTTTGGCCCAGTAGGTTCTAGGAGAAAGTCCCTACAGGGAAAAATCCGAAGAATAGACGACCAAATAACGAGAAAGGAAGACCAGCTTGAAAAAAAAGAACAAACACTCAGGCGAAAGTTTGCAAACTTAGAAACGCAAATGTCAAAGCTTAAGTCCCAAGGGGGCCAGGTTGCAGCAATTGCCAGCATTGGAATGCAAACAGGATAAACATTTATGAATATGAGCCGATATATAAACATAAGTAAAGGAAGTAATGATTAATGAAAAACCCATACCAGCAGTACAAAAAAACATCTATAGAAAGTGCCAGTCGAGAAAAGCTTCTTCTAATGATGTATGAAGGGGCCATTAGGTTTGTAAAAAAAGCAATGATAGCTATAGATAATAAAGACATTGCACAACGTGGTTATAATATTGGCCGTGCCTTTGATGTGATAATGGAACTAAATAACACCCTAGATCATCAGGTGGGTGGAGAAATTGCTGTTAACTTAGAGTCGTTATATATGTTTATGACCGATAAGCTCACTCAAGCAAATATTAATAATGATAAACAGGGCCTTGAAGAGGTATTAAAACCACTGACAACACTTTATGACGGTTGGAAAGTGGCTATTGAGCAACTTAAAAAAAATGAAATTAAACATACTCAATCTATGGAGGGAAAATGAGTCAAATATCAAACCTACTAAGCGAAAAAAACGAGTACCTAGATAAATTTTATGCTTTAAATTCTGCGGAATTAGTAAGAATTTTAGATGGTGATTTTGAAAATTTAGATACTTTTTATAATGCTAGGGATTGTATTCTGAATATGATAAACAGTGTTGATAAAAGAATTAATGATTTAAACAGAGGGTTACTAACTCCTGAAAAACTAAGCGTTCAGGATAGAAAAGTAGTATTACGCGCACTTGATAAAAAAAATGACATGGTTCAACAAATTTTATCACTTGATCTACAGATTTTAAGTGCAATTGAAGACAAAAAATCATCCATAATTAAGGAATTGGGCCAAACACGAATCACAAAACGTGCAATGGGGTCATATAAATCGGGTAAGTCTCGATCAAAAACCTCTTTTGATGAAAACGTATAAATAATTAGTTTCTGCCGCATACGCGGCAGAAACAGCACTCTGAAAAATTAGTTCAACGGGTCTCTGCGTATCACGTAGGTTTCGCTCAATCCTGATTTTTTCTGAATCACAGTTCACTTCGCCTCACCCTAAGTCCGGTCAAAAAAATGCTTACTTTTATCAGACTCGACAGTCTTATGACTCAATTTGGGACTCAAATACAAATTGGTTGTCCCCAATCATTGGCATTCATGTTGCTTATATAACTAACTTAGTAGAAAGGTGCGTGAGTCATGGAATTATATAAAAAGTCAAAGTATCCAAAATCAGTCGATGGTCCAGGGTCTGATAAAGAGCAAGAACAGTATGAGGGTTTAAATTGTTACCCAATAGAACACACGGATATTGTCCTTGAAGAGTTTGATAAAGAGGCCTCTGAAACTGAAATTAGATATGGAATTAATAAAGTCCTATCAAGTGCTGAAGCTCAAGAGGATCTGCTTTTACAAAACGCAGACATACTTATTTTAAATGCTGAATATGAGCTAGCCCTTACCCTTCTAAAAGAAGCCATTCATTTAAATCCGCAGCAGGACGTAACTATTAAAAAAATGGGACAGTGTTTTATGGGGCTTGGCCGTGTTGAAAAAGCCATTGAGTGCTTTAAGTCAGCTACAGTTAGATCAAAAACACCATCAAACCTAGCTCTTCTAGCAAAAGCTTATTATTCATCAGGTAGTGATGAGCAGGCTTTAGAGTTTTACCTGTTATCACTGGAGAGCAAAGGATTAATTCCCTCGGTAGAATTTGAAGTTTATAAAAATATTGGAAATATTTATGTTCGAGCAGGCGAATTAGACTTAGCAGAGCAAAATTACAATAGGGCTTACACATTAAACCCAAAATCTGACATTTTATTGGTTAACTATGGGACTCTTGAAATGCAAAAGCAAAATTTTGATCTTGCACTTGAAAACTTTAGAAAGGCAATAGGGTTAAATAAAAATAATGACAAGGCCTGGGTGGGGTTGGCACTTATACACCGTGAGTATGGAGATCATGTGCTGTCGTGGGCAAACTTAGAGAGAGCTTTAGATCTAAATTCAAAAAACCCAATAGCACTACAAATATATATAGATTGGGGGATGAAGGACTCGTGTGAACACAGAGTTATCGCTTGGCTTGAAAATTATTTAATTAAAAACCCAAAAGATTCAAACGTCAGCTCTGTTTTAGCACAATTACTCTTTAGAATGGAGCGATTTAAACACTGCGAATTTGAGCTTAAGCGAACGTTAAGCCTCGACCCGAGTAATATAGAAGCTCTAAAGTTGAAACCCTTGGCGCATGCAAGCCGCATTAAAAAACTTAATGGAGACTTTCGTTGATTAAAATTGGTCAGGCAAAAAATAATTTAAAAATTATTATTCAAGATGGTATGCCCATGTGCTCGGAGTATGACCCTGAGAAGGAATCCCAGCGATGGGCGAGCCGACAAAATGTTAAAAGTTACGAGGCTATAATATTTATAGGTGCTGGGAGTGGATATAAAATAGCTGAAGTGGCAAGTCTTAATGTGAGTGCTAAAATAGTTGTTATTGAGCCCAGCATGAGAACGATTACTTTAATTAAATCTATTCACGGAGCAAGAGTCGAGGGGGTAAATTTTGTAAATGCCTCAACATCAGAGTGTGTCTTTTCAAATAGTGAGGTTCAGTCAGCTCTGATGTTAAAATACAAAGTGATGAATTTGTTGTATTCGCATATGTCTAATGGGATTAAGGATCATGAAGAACTCTATAATGATCTACTTGGTCGAACACAAGTTGGATTAAGAAAAATCCTCTCCCTCAGGTCAGTTAGAGACATAAACTTAAACTTATCAATTAGCAGTGAGCTTTTAAGTATAAAACATTATAAGCACACTTCAAGTACAAGCATGAATAATAAAATTCAACTTTTAAATGAGCTAATTAAATGAATATTATCGATGGCGAAAAAAGTAAAAAAAGAATTTTAGTCATAGCACTTTTAAGAATTGGAGATAATATAGCCTTGTCTCCAGCCTTGGATTGCCTTAAAAAAAAATATAATGATAGTGAAATTGACATAATTATAAATGAAAACTTCAAATCTATGTCAGATATGCTCCCATTTATTAATTCAGTACATACGTTTCCAAGAAAAGAGCTGCAACATTTAATCTCAAACCCCGATTCGAGTTTTTTTGAAAGCATAGATGTGCTAACAAAATTCATTGATACTATAAATTTAAAAGGTGAATATGATGTCATATATAATTTCACACACAATAAGCTCTCGGCATGCGTGACAGGACTAGTTCAATCGAGAGCCATCATTGGTATGTCGACTGATTTACGCGGAAATTATAAAATTAAAGATCCATGGATGAACTATTTAAATGAAACGCCCGAAATGGACAATGGCTCGATCTTCCACTACAGCGATATTTATGCTAGCTCAGTATTAGAAACAAAAAGTAAGTCCTTTAACTTAGTTGAATCTAAAACAGCGAGGGACAGGGCTTTTGATTTGATAGATCATAAAGAATATGTTGTGTTTCAGCCACTTTCTAGTGACAAAAAGAAAAATGTTAATATATCAGTAGCAGCTAATTTTTTAAAGAACTACTCAAAATCAACTGACTCTTTAACTGTATATTTGTTGGGGGCTCCGTTTGAGCAAGAGGCATTGCAAAAATTAGTGGAGTGCTCTGGTGCTCATAAAGGCTGTGTAAAAATAATTATATGCGATTTGCAGGAGGCTTTTAGTATTATTAAAAAAGCCAGCCTTGTTATTTCAGTAGACACTTCAATAAAGCATATGGCCTGTGCTGCGGGGGTAAAAGTCATTGAGTTAAGTTTAGGCTCTAGCTGTGTAGAGAAGACAGGTGCCTACTCCATGGGTAGCATTATATTGCGACCCACGGTGGAGTGCTTCCCGTGTGATCATAGACTAGAGTGCACTCAATTAGAGTACCTATGCCAGCAGCAAATAGGCACTGACCTCATATTGAGAGTCACTCAGTCCGTATTAATAAACACAGAGCCACTAACAAAAATTGCTGAAGATTTTTTTGGTAAAAGTGAAATAATAGTGGCAGAGCGATCTCGTGTTGGATTTTGGTATGCTCGACCTGTTGAGCCAACAATGAATTATAAACATATTTTAAATTTTATTAAAAAATATGCCATTCAGTTTTACCTCAACGGGTATTCAGAAGTCGTAGTGCCTCCATATATGAGTTGGACTCAGGATTTAAGTTTAGATTTAAATCATATTGTTACTAAAAAATGTGAAAATAAGATACGTGACCTGCTTTTAAGAGAACAAGAGGGTACTCTTAGTGAACATAGCATCGTTGAAAAAATATATTATAAATTTATAGAGTTGTTACTAACTCATCATTATAGGAGAAGCGATGAAGCCTTACAAATCAGATAAATGTTTAAAAAAAGTGTTACGCACTTTAGATGAGACAGCGAGGAGACTTGTTAATGCGCGAGGATACACGAATGAGGTCCAAAACGTAAAACTCTTAGAGGAGCTATTAAAGGAGCAACTTATTAATGAAAATTCTCGTACTACAACTCGCTAGATACGGCGATGTTCTTCAATCACTACCGTCGTTAAATGCACTTAAAAGGCTGAACCCCTCAGCTGAAATTCACTTACTTGTTCGTGAGCGATTTAAAGAGGTGGCAGAGCTGTGTAGTACCGTCGATGTTATGCATACTGTGCCCACGGCAAAAATTATTGACCCAATACTTAGAGACATAGAAGGTGGTGAAAACGGCTCAATGGATATTCTCTTGGAGTTCGTAGACCAACTAAAACAACAGGGTTTTACTAAAATTGTAAATTTAAGTTTCTCGCCGTTTTCTAGCTATTTAGTTCGTGCAATAAGTGTGGGTGAGCCTGAGGTGTCCGGGTATACTCGCTATGAGGATGGGTTTTTATCAATACCAGACGATATGAGTGCTTACTTTTATGCTCAAGTCGGCGTGGGCCGATGCAATAGAATCCACATGACAGATATTTTTTCAACTCTAATGGGTGTTGATGTATTGCCTGAGGACTTTCGTGTAGATTTAGACCTTGCAGCATCAGGGTGTCAAGCCCCTCTTGCTCCCCATGTTATTTTACATATAGGAGCCAGTGAGGTTGAAAAATCCTTTAGTGTATTTAAGTGGAAACAGCTCCTTAGAAAATTTGTTAAATCTAACCCTGAGATAAACTACTATATGGTAGGGTCAAAAAGTGAAGTTCAAAAATCTATAGATATATTAGATGGTGAGGACTTTAGTAACACATATAATATTGTGGGTCAGACAACCTTTAAGCAAGCGTTTACAATTGCCAGAGAGGCTCGTGCAATTGTTGGTGCCGATAGTGTTTTTATGCATATAGGGTCACTACTAAATATCCCATGTATTAACTTTTCATTTGGCCCTGTTAATTTGTGGGAGACAGGGCCTTTAAGTAACGGCAGTCGTATACTTTATTCTGATTCTGAAGAGGGCATACCTTCTGATCTCGTTTCTTCAGAGTTGAACTCCCTACTCAATGGTGAAGAGGGCAGTACTGAGGTTTATAGGCGAAAAGATAATGGAACGTGCCGATATATTGCACCTAAAAGATGTGACGTGGGTGAGTTTGAGTGGAAGCTCATACAGTCTCTCTATATAGGTGGGGATTTTCCCGAGATCAATAGCAGCACTGTAAACCATGCATTAATAAGATGTATGGAGGTGACAGATTTAGCTATGGAAAGAATTCAATTACGTATTGATGGACAATCCTTAGATCATGGCACTGATGTCGTTTTTGAACAAATTGACCCATTGTTGCTAGCGATTGGTAAAATGTCTCCCGTATTGACGCCATTATTAAATTGGTTTGAAACTGAGCGAATTCGTATAGGCCCTGGGACATTAAATACAGTACTCAGTGAGACTCTAGAGGTATTCACTCGTTTTAAGATGGTGCTTTCAGCAATTTTAATTAATCAAGAACAATCAACCTATGAGGTTAACCCATAAAAGGATCAGGTCATGGAAACAGTAAAGCTAAGTAAATTAGAAATAGAGAATCAATACCCTCGTTGTGGATCGCTGGCTGAGGTGATTACCCGAGTTGAGGCCAAATTATGGGATGATCTCAAGGTTATATATCAAATAAAGCTAAATGATGTATGGCTTACAGCAATAGATGAGGAGAAAATAGCTGTAACAAATCTTAATGAGGTTTCTGATCTAACAATTCGCGCTAAGCCGTTAAATGCATTAGTTTCAGAAAATTTGACCGCTGTGATTACTTGGATTTCAAATGCACGCATAGCACTAGATAAATCCGTTGAGCACATAGATCAAAAAGATTATAAGAGCTTTAGCACAGTACTTGTCCCTGTTTTTGATGGTTGTAAGTGGTTCTCAGAGAGCTTGCTTTTGCTTCAGGAGCCCATTAAAAAAATATCCTGTGAGGTTGCTGATCCGCCGCAATGGGCTGTGCTTCAAATAGAGCTCACAAAAATAATTCAAAAGATGGTTCCGGGATATCAGGATAAAAACTATCAATTACTTTCAGATTTAATTAGCTTTGAACTTATGGTTATTTTTGAAAAATGGCTTGAGCTTTTGACTCAGCAGGATAAACTAATCAAGAAAGTCTACTCATAAAGTACCGCTTATGAGTAGTTCGAATCAACTACTTATAGGGGGTCTGTATTAAAGAAATTAAAAGCCCTTTTATTTTAGTTGCAGGGTCGGTGCCCAGTGTTTTTGAAACCCCAGAATTTCAAAATTACATCGTAGTGGCTGTTACCACAATAGATGAATTAAAAAACTTTGTAGTTAATGATTTGTGCCAGGTTGTCATCGTAGATTTTAATACATTTAAATGCGATGAGAACGAGGCTCTTGGGCTATGCAAAACACTGAACCCTAAGGCTACACGAATAGTTTCAAAAGAAACAAAAGATGCAGCTGATATCGCCGATGCAGTTAACAAATATAAAGTATTTAAATACATAAATTCAACTGATGATAAAAATATAGGTAAGTACATTTATGAAGTCAGTGATCAGTTTTTCAACTTCAAGGGGCAACAAATACAATTAGCAGATGTTAAAAAACAAAACCTGCTTCTTGAAGAAATGACAATGAGTTTAGAGAAAACAATTGACGATAGGACTCATGATCTAGAAAAAGCCAAAAAAGCTGTAGAAGAGCATGTCCAAACCATAAGGGGGATTAATAAGTTTCTTTTGGACCTGTCAAGCCTGGTGTCTGTAGAAGAAATCTTACTAGTTTTAAAAAATGAATTTAAGAAATTTCATAAAATTTTACCACCTATATTAGCGATTCAAGCAACGAATGATACTCCGAAGTTGATTTATTTTAATGGTGGAAATATTCACACTCATATAATATCAAAATTATGGCCAGACGTTATTGATATTCGAAAAAATAATATATTAGACCAAGAGTTTCTTGCAAATGAGCTAGGACGACCCCTTGGCCCTGTATTGAGTGTGCCATTAAACAGTGAGCATGGTAATTATGTGTTATTTATTGAATCCACCTTGAATGAAGACGAGATGCAGTCATTATTTGCTTTTTTAGGAGATCGGCTGAAGGCTGTAACTATGACTCTAGAGCGGATCGTACTGGATCAAGAGATTAGGTCGGCATCTTATATGTGGGAGGCAACGTTTGATGGCATTGAGGCTCCAATTGCTATCATTGACAAAAGTTTTCAAGTCTTAAGAGGTAACAGGTACTTTTCGGCAGACAAAAAAATATGTTATCGCTCACTTGGGGGAGAAAATAAGGTTTGCAAAGGGTGTCCCGTAAACGAGCCCAGCTCTCTGGCTGTTAAATCTGCAAAAATTTCGTTAAATCAGCGGACTTATTTTGTGCACTCATACCCCATCTCAGAGGCTGGTGATGCTTCTGAGCACTTTGTAAATCATTACGTAGACACCACAAGGTCTGAAAAATTAGCGGGCCAGATCATACAAAATGAAAAAATGTCAGCGGTGGGGCATTTGGCCGATCACATTGCACACGAATTAAACAACCCCTTAACCGGAATAAGGTCTTTATCTCAGGTTCTTATTGGTGAAGTGAGCGAAGAGGGGACCTTAAAGTCTGACTTAATTGAGGTCGAGAAGGCCTCTATGCGTTGCCAACGAATAATAAATAACCTTTTAGACTTTTCAAAAGGAAGCGAGCCATCAAGCCACCAGAGTATATCAATAAGCGAAGTTATAAATAAGACCTTACCATTTTTAAAGGCTGTGACCGGCTACTTTGAGCAAGAAATTGATTTAATCGATGATGATACAGTATTTATGGACTCTCAGCTGCTACAGCAGGTTGTATTTAATTTAATTAACAACGCCTGCCAGTCCATGGGCGAAAAAGGTAAGTTAGTCATTCAAACTAAAAAATATAGTAGAGACTCTGACGTATGGATTGAGTTGTCAGTTAAAGATACGGGTTCTGGTATATCAGGTGATAATTTAAAAAAAGTATTTGCCCCTTTTTACACGACAAAAAAAGAGGGCGAGGGCACGGGCCTTGGCCTCAGTGTTTGCAAAAGCATTATCGAAAAGTATGGTGGTATTATTGATGTTAAAAGTCGTCTAGGTGTGGGGTCGACATTTTACGTTCACTTAAAAAGTGAAGAGCAGTAGTTTCGAGGTGTAAATATTAAGTCCCACAGAGCTTGTTTTTATTATCCAAAAATTAAACATTACATGAGATTTAAAGTGCGAAGACTTAACTTACACTCACGCCTAGACCATGGTCGAATAGAGTAAAGGTTTTATTTATGACTAATTTAGTGTTCGATGAAAATCTAATAAAAAATATAGCTTGAGTGCTAAGCTACTTTTTTTTACTATGTATGGGGTATGAATGTACTGGTTGTTGATGATGAATCTATTGTGCGGTTGGCATTAAAAAGAGCCTTAGTTAACCTTGGAGATACTGTTTTCGAGGCAGCTAACGGCGAAGAGGCCATTGAGATTTGGGGTGCTTCAAGCATTGACCTGGTTTTTTTAGATGTATTGATGCCACGGTTGACTGGGCCTCAGGTTTTAGAGGAAATCGGTGAGCATAGTGCCAAGGTAGTGTTAATATCTGCCTATACAGGAGAGTATAACATGCAGCGGGCAAAAAATTTAGGAGCCAATTTATTTATTGCTAAGCCCTTTGCTGATATTTTTGAGGTCGTAAATCAAGGTAGGGGGTTAGTCATTGGGAAATAATAATGATGAAGTTATTGTAAAAAAAATCAAACCCTACCCTATATTGGTGAAGATGGAGGCCAACATGGCAGCCTTCCATGCTAATATTGTCAAACTTACGGAGGTAGGCTTTTTGGTTGAACTGTGTGATATTTTTGTACGCGTTAATGATCAATATGATGTGAGCTTTGAGCTCCCGGTCATGGGCAAATATGTCATCGCTCAAACTAAGATTGTGAAGACTTATGATCGGCTTGAAAAGCCCGTTGCACCCCCTGTCACGGCGAATGGAGAGCTGGCTACGGGTAAGAATTCTCAGACTGTAAGAATTGCAGAGTTTCACTTTAAAAGGCTTCCTGCAGAGCAATTAAGTAGAATAAAAAAATTTTTGGTAGCAATTAATCAGGTGTCACGTTAAAAGCCCTTATGCGTATAATATCTGGGTCCTTAGGGGGACGAAAATTAAAAAATTTCAAATCTAAGCATATACGGCCCACGACGGACAGGGTAAAGGAAAGTGTTTTTAATAAGCTCACCCCCTATATTTTAGACGCTCAAGTTTTAGATTTATTTTCAGGCACTGGAAACTTGGCAATAGAGTCCTACTCAAGAGGTGCTAAAAGAGTTGTTGCTGTGGAAAATTCAAAAAAATCGCTGGAAATCATTAATGACAATTTGAGGGAGTTGAAAATTTCAAATGGAATTAAGCTGATCCCTAAAGAAGTCCTTTCGTTCTTAAAAACCTATGAAGGTGAGCCCTTTGATATTGTACTTATAGACCCCCCGTTTACAAAAAAAATGGCTCACGAGACGATGATTCAGGTTTCTAAATCAAAAATATTAAATCCTGGTGGTATTATTATGATAGAGTCTAGCTCACATGAGCAAATGGATGAGAGCTACGAGGGATTAGATTTGTGGGAAAGAAAATCCTACGGGGATAAAAATGTGAGTTTCTTTACAAAAGGCAACGAATGAAAAAAGCAGTTTATCCGGGTAGTTTTGACCCCATAACTTATGGACATATTAATATTATTAAACGATTAAAAAATGTGTGTGACGAGCTGACTGTTCTCGTCGCCAATTCGCCTAAAAAGCCTTATTTATTTAGTTCTGAGGAGCGCCTTGAGATGGCCACTCAAAGTTTACAAGGCCTAGAAAACATAAAGGTCGACGTGTATGATGGACTAACGGTGAACTACTCTATAGAAAATGAAATTAATTTTATAATTAGAGGTGTTCGCGGAGCTGCTGATTTAGAATATGAAATGACCATGTCCGCCATTAATAAAAAATTAGCTCCAGATATTGAAACCCTGATTGTCCCGGCGGACCCGGAGTATAGTTTTCTAGCTTCTCGATTTGTTAAAGAAATTTCTTTTTTTGGTGGGGCGTTAACGGCCTTGGTCCCTCCTTGTGTTGAAGAGGCTTTAAGTAAAAAATTTATAAAAGGAGAAAAGTAATGTTATCGGAAAGAGCGAAAAGTTTAAAACCTTCTCCCACTTTGGCTTTGGCGGCAAAGGCAAAAGAGTTAAAAGCAGAGGGTAAGGATGTTATTTCGTTATCTGTAGGTGAACCCGATTGGGATACCTTTCAAAGTATCAAAAGAGTAGGTATTGAAGCTATTGAGTCTGGCTGTACAAAGTATTCTCCGGCTAACGGCCTCCCCGAGCTAAGGTCGGCTATTGCTAAGCAAACAAATTCTGATTTTGGTATGGATTACAACCCTAATGACGTAACTGTTACTACCGGCGGTAAGTTTGTGATTTTTAGTGCTCTTCAGGTTCTTTGTAACCCTCAAGATGAGGTGATTATACCGGCTCCTTACTGGGTGAGTTACCCAACAATGGTTGAGTTAGCAGACGGTTTACCGAGGGTTGTGTTATGTGATAAGGCCTCAGGTTTTAAGCTCACACCTAAACTTTTAAGAGAGAATATAAATGAAAAAACAAAAATTTTAATTTTAAACTCACCAAGTAACCCAACGGGTTGCATGTACACAGAAGCAGAGCTGAAGGCTCTTAGTGAGGTTTTACTAGAACATCCAAAAATTGTAATTTTATCGGACGATATATATAATCGCTTGGTGTTTAATGGGGAAGGCTTGGCACCACATATTTTAAAAGTTGAGCCTCGTTTAAAGGATCGAACACTTGTTTTAAATGGAGCTTCTAAGACATACTCAATGACGGGGTGGAGAGTGGGATGGGCCGTTGGGCCGAATGAAATCATATCAGCGATGACTAAATTTCAAAGTCAATCGGTGAGCTGCGCTTGTACCTTTTCTCAAAAAGCAACTCTGCAAGCTATTGAAAATGGTACAAAGGAGCTTGAGGAGGCTAAGAGACTTTTAAAATTTAGGCGTGATTTTGTTTATGAACAGATAAATACGCTACCAAATATAAAATCGGCTGAGCCAGAAGGGGCTTTTTATGTTTGGCCCGATATAAGTTTTTATTTAGGTAAGCAGTTTAAGGGTAAAAAATTAAAGACATCTAGAGATTTTTGCCAGGCTTTATTAGAGGACCAAATGGTAGCAGCGGTCCCCGGCATTGAATTTGGTTTAGATGGTTATTTAAGAATCAGCTATGCCCTTAATGAGGATCGTATGAGCGAAGCCATAAAGCGTATAGAGTGCTTTATTGAGAAAATCCAGTAAGACGGTCCCAAGGGCCTCAAAAAAAATAAATTAGCCCTGCTTGGCCCTTAATGGGTCTAGTTAAGTGGGGTTGGCATTTATTTGCCTAGCCCTAAGTCTGGCGTTACTGGATATTTTGGTCAGTAATATTATATACTTGAGCCAGGATTTTTAGGTTTAAACCTTAATCAAGGGGGCTACGGCATGGGTGTATTGGGGATGATTCAAATCATTTTAAATGTATTTTTGCTTTTAGGAGTTTTTATTCTATGGGTGAAATTAAGTAAGAGGCCTAAAGATGACCCTCGATTAAGTCGTGGCCTTCAATTACTACAAAGTAAAATTTCAGTATTAGAGGATTTATCAGATAGAACAGACGTTCAAGTAAAGCAGCTAATGGAGTTACTCGACGGTAAGGCTAAACAATTACAAAGTAAAATTTTTGAATCTGAAAAACAGGTTCAGCGCATTGAGCAATCTATGCATAAGAGCTTAGAGGTGGCAGATATTTTTCAAGACAAAATCCCTCATGAAGAAATTATTGAAAGGCAAACATCAGTAAAGTATATACAGGCGGCACAATTAGCGCATCAAGGTAAGTCTGTAGATGAGGTTGTAAAATTAGTGGGTCTGCCTAAAGGTGAAGTTGAATTTATTGTTAAGGTAAATAAGGACCAATTGATGTTTGATAACGAGAAGCTACCGGCTTGGGCGCAGAAAAAGGCACAAAATATAAAAGCCACCTCTGACGATGCATATAGCGTTGAGCGAGTGATTGGAAACATCGAGGGTGTATTTGAGCCCTCTGGTGTGGACTTAGGAAGTCTAGAAAAACTCGGCAAGGATTTTCGTAAAGCCTGTAGTGATCATGACTTTGAAGAAAAAAAATATGAGGATTCAAGAATTGACCTTTCACCCGCAATTGACAGAGCCAAAGTATGGACTAAAAAGACCGTTGGTCAGGCTGGAGGCATTATAAATGATACGGCCCATAGAGTTGCTGGTCAGGCCAGTGCACTTCAAGAAGTGGCACAAGTCATGGGACAAAAGGTAAAAGGAGGCATTCAAAAAAACTTTGATCTAGATGGTTTGCCTAAAGAGAGTATAGATGTTGAGACGTCTGTGCCCTCGGACCCATACCCTGTAGCCTTTGAGATGAACGGGCCTAATGAGTCGGCAGAGTTTATAGAGAGCACTCAGGCAGAGAAAAAAGAATTCACATTGTCGAACGATATAAACACAGACATGAGCATTCAAGGGATCTTGGATCAGGCTCATAAGACGGCGCTAAAAGTATCCGAAAATAACAAGACCGAGGTTGCTGAAAAAATTAAAGAAAATGTAAAACCAACGGAAGCGCCCGTTAAAAAGGTTATCTTTCCGCGAATTGACGAAGGGCCACTGTTTTGAAGAACACACTATCAAAGGTATTTGTTGGTGAGAGGCTTAAGGCAAGGGTTATAGAGATCGTGGGAAATAGAGAGTTCATAGTTAATTTTTGTGGAGATCTAATTAGGGTCGTAAACAATTCAGAAAAGAATTTAAAAATCGGGAGCCAGGTGGAGCTTGTTGTGACAACTATAAGCCCGCTGGGTTTCCGATTAATGGGTCGAAGCTCTTTAGCAAGAGGGCTGTCGGTGAGTGTTTAAAAAACAATTTATATAATTAAAGTAAAGTCAGTTCGGCTTCAAGAGCTTTATGGTCTGAGCCCTGAAGGTTCGCCCAAACTTTTGAGGTCTTTACGCTTAAGCCTCGTACAAAAATGTAATCGATGTACCGGCCAAAAACTTGAGTTCTTTGATCGTTTGAAAATTTAACTTCTTGAAGGTTTAGTGTTGAAGAAATGTTTTTTAAGAGCTCGATTTTTCTCTCGGACCAGGTGTTAAAGTCTCCGGCAAAAATCACAGGGCCGGAGTGAGCCTCAATTTTTTTTGCAGCAGCACTCAGCTGGCTCGAAAGAGCGGCCACCGTGACAAAATTAACAGCATGTATATTAATAGTGAGGAGCTCAGAAGGGGAGTTCTCAATGGGGTAATAATTGAGTAGCGTCACCTTTGGAGTGTTCACAATGGGTTCAACATTTTTACTGCGTAAATAATGAGTCTCAAGGGGAGCCACTTTGGAGGCGTTAGATACGCCCGTTCTGATCCCCTTACTTTTATAAATAAAAGAGGTTGCTGTTTTATGCATATACCCATCAAGTTTGCTAAGAGTTTGCTTCATTTTTGGCCCTAGGTAGACCTCTTGAAGTAACAATATTTCCTTTCCTTGGGAGGCTCGTTTAAAATCTCGAGACCAAGAGGCATTTTTGCCCTTATATAAATTCCAGACTAAAATTTTAATGCTCTCGGGGTTGAGCCTCTCTATAGAGCTTTGACCGTAGGAGGTGAGCACGTCGTTATCTTGAGGGACCTCATAGTCAAAGCGTAAAGGGTCAACAAGGGGCTCTGAATTTGTGCTGGCGAAAACACTCATGTTGGATGTTCCAAGTAGAGCAATAATGGGCGCTATAAGTACTGAAAAATGAGAAACTTTCATAATATATAAAACCTTTGTTTTCATAAACTTTATGTCACCTTTTGTTCGAATACAAAACTAAATTTTCAACAATCTAAAGCTAATACGTCATAAATACGTAACTATTTGAATTATATTAGGAATATCTAAAAATATAAATCACTTTTTAGTGATTTGAGTTCAGCTCAAAACTACCGAGCGCTCTCTTTAACAAAACGACTCATATAGTACCGTACGAGGTGGTCCATGTTGACTTTGTGGTCTTTGTACTTCCAAACAAGCTGCGCATAGGCGCCCCATTCGGCGGTAATAATGTCGGTGTCTAATGAGGTCTCTTCAGCGGCTTTTTGCCCAGGGATGTAGGAGTTTCCAATGTGATTAAAGCGTATGGCGATTTCACCCGGCGCTTGAGCTGAGAAAATAAGCTTATAGGCGTTTCTAAAAAGCATAAAGTCAGCCGGAGTTTTGGATATGCCATAAATTTTAATTTTACCCATAGGTGAGCCTTTAAGCTGGTTAAAGGCCGAGGAGAGTTCGACGAATGTGGTTTTAAGGTCGATTAAAAAGTCTAAGGTTTCGTCTTTAAGGTGTTTGTCTGTATCAAAGTCTGAGGAGAGGTCTACAATGCCTGACTCTTCCATTTGTTGTTCGGCTAAGACTAATTGTTTAATCCACTGTAACTTATCCATACTTAAAATCCCCCTTAGTACATACAGTGCTGGCTTTACAGGGCGCATTACACTAAATATATCTTCATTCTCAGGGGGCAATTGTGTCAATAGTAATCATCATTGCGCTGCACGACAAATAATTATCTTTGGGCTTCACAGCGGCGTACAATTGCGTAGAATGGTGTGTAGATTAACTCTATAAAATTAAAGGGGAAAAGCATGTTTAAAAAATTTATCTACGGGATCATAGTGTGCTCTTTAGCATCTCTAGTGGCTTGTGATTCTGCAGAGAAAAAAGTATCACCTGGTGATGTTGAAGCTGACGGTTCTGTTATCTCAAAAGACATTAATTTTGACTCTATGGGGAGTGACAGCGGTAAAATCGTAGGTCTGAGTACAGTTAACTTTGAGTACGATAAAGCTCGGTTAACTTCAGAGTCTAGAAAAAACATTGCTGGTAATGCTGAGTGGATCCGTAAAAACACAAAGATCACTGTGCAAATCGAGGGTCATTGTGATAGCCGAGGGTCTGTTGAGTACAACTTAGCTTTAGGTGAAAGACGGGCCAAGTCTGTTATGAACTACTTAGTAAGTCTTGGTATACCCGCAAAGCGAATGACTATAATTAGCTATGGTAAAGAGAAGCTCATCTCTAATGGGGACTCAGTAAGTGACCATAACCAAAATAGAAGAGCTAATTTTGTACCATTACCTAATTAATTTATGAAATTACGTAACCTAACTGGGCCCTTTTTTTTAATTTTGGCGTCGTGTGTAGGGCCGGCGCCGGTGAGTGAGTACAATTTTTCTAATATTGCTATTGAAGAGGCCAAAAGTGCTGGCGCATTAACATACTCACCAGGGCTTTTAAATAAGGCTGAGGATGCTTACAAGCAGGCCAAAGATTATTATAATGAAAAAAATTACAGCCAAGCCGCAAAATTTTTTAACAAAGCTCAAAAATATGCTGAAAAAGCAGAGCTAAGAGCAAAAGTTAAAAAGTTTGATAAAGGAGAGTCCCTGTGAAGGCTATTAAAATCATAAGTTCACTCATTTTATGTGTCGCGGTGTCGGGGTGTATTCGCACTCGATCCGAAATAGAAGAGGTGGCGGATCAAAAACAAGTGAGGTCATTACAAGAAGAGAAGGCGACGTTGCAGATGCAGGTCAATGATGTTCAGGCCGACTTGCGACAAACCGTGGGCCGAATTGATTTATTAGAGCGCTTTATTGAAGAGTCGGCACAAAAAAAACAACAGCCCGAGGATGAGGGTACCGTTTCTCAAAAAGACCGACTCAAAGCCTACGAGGAGTCCCTTGCAAGCATAGAGGCCCAGGTCAAAGAAATGACCATTGAAGTCGCCGCATTAAAGAAAATGGTCATTAGCGGATCTGGTGTTTCAAAGTCAGGGACCAAAGTAAAGAGTAAAAAAAACCACCTCTCAGAAGCAGAGGCTTTGTTTGCAAAAAAAGACTGGCAAAAAGCTATTTTAGGGTTTCAGAACTACCGTGAAAAATACCCCAAGGGTAAATTTTATAAAGTGGCGACATATAAAATAGGCGTTTGCTTTCAAGAACTAGGGATGCTATCTGAGGCTAAATCTTTTTTTGATGAAGTGATTGATAGATACTCTAAGTCAAGAGAGGCTAGGAAGTCTCGAAAAAGGTTAAAAACACTTCGTAAATAATTGAATAGTCGTTCTGGATACGTTTTTTAATAATACAAATGGTGAAAACTCTAATGATAAAAAATGTTTTAGCTATTGAGACAAGCTGTGATGACACTTCGGCGGCAATTGTTACCCACGAAGGTTTTGTGCGTTCGGTTATATCGGCTAATCAAGATAAATATCATGCTGTGTTTGGTGGGGTGGTACCTGAGGTCGCTGGGCGTGCACACACTCAAATGGTTTTACCTATTGTTGAGGAGTGCTTTAAAGGGTCAAATATTTCTTGGTCAGAGATAGATGGTGTCGTTGTAACAAACAGGCCGGGCCTTGTGGGGTCGTTACTCGTTGGGGTTGTGACGGCTAAAGCTTTGGCACAGGCTTACGGTAAGCCTTTTATAGGAGTGAACCACTTAGAGGCTCATTTACTGGCCCCTTTTTTAAGCGACGACTCTTATTCGCCTCCTGAGGATTTCACATACCCCTATATTGCTTTAGCAATTAGCGGGGGGCATACTCAGCTTTATTTAGTGGAGCAGTTGGGGCGGTATAGGGTTCTTGGATCTACGTTAGACGATGCTGCCGGCGAAGCCTTTGATAAGTTTGCCAAAATGTTAGGGTTGGGGTTTCCCGGAGGGGTACAAGTCGACCAGAGGGCCCTTAGTGGTGACCCTAAGGCCTACGACTTTCCGAGAAGTTTAATTCACGAGGATAATTTTAAT
Source organism: Pseudobdellovibrionaceae bacterium (assembly GCA_030591685.1). Classification (GTDB taxonomy): domain Bacteria; phylum Bdellovibrionota; class Bdellovibrionia; order Bdellovibrionales; family UBA1609; genus JAUVAX01. The sequence continues at coordinate 40,404 of JAUVAX010000016.1, forward strand.
TTTTCATTTTCTGGCCTTAAATCAGCAGGGCAAAGAACCCTTCAGGCGTTAACTCAAAAACAGAGGCAACAAAACGTAGCGGACCTGTGTGCGAGTTATCAAGAGGCCATTGTAGAAGTACTTTTAGCTAAACTTAACAAAGCTTGTGCCCACTTTAATTTAAAAAAGGCAGTTCTTACTGGTGGGGTGAGCGCTAACTCAAGGCTTCGAAAATTAGGTCAGCTATGGGCGGATAAAAATAATATACAGCTCGTTATACCGCCCCTTCGCTACTGCACTGATAATGCGGCGATGGTTGGCTTTGCTGGTATTCAACGTATGAACCTTGGTGAGCGATCGGATCAAGGTTTAGGCCCTTCACCTAGAGTCTTAGAGACGGATTTTATTTATGAAAACTCTTAAAGAGCAGGTTAAAGAACGCTTAAAAGAATTTGAAATAAGCCCCAAGAGGTCTTTAGGGCAGAACTTTTTGATTAATGGAGGGGTGATCTCTAAGATCATCGCAACCTTAGACTTAAGCTACCCTCTAACGATAGAGGTGGGCCCTGGTTTGGGGGCAATAACTGAAGATCTAAAAGTAGAAAACAAATTTAAGCTCATTGAGTTAGACCGCAAACTCTCTGCATACTGGGCTAGAGAGGGGTATGATGTTTTAGAGGCGGATGCCTTAAAGGTAAATTGGTTTGAGCTTTGTGAAAATAAAAAAACACAGCTTGTGAGTAATTTGCCTTATCAAATTTCATCAAGCTTACTGGTTCAATTATGCAGTGGGCCTGATAATTTAGACCAAATGACTTTAATGTACCAAAAAGAGGTCGCCGAACGAATTGCCAGTGAGCCGGGGAGTAAGCAGTATGGTCTGTTGAGCGTGATGGCTCAAGTTTTTTGGACCATCCAGTTTGTGCTGGATGCCGGCCCCACAGACTTTTACCCTCGGCCTAATATAGCCAGCCGAGTGTTAAAATTTACCAGAAAGCCCCTAAACACCCATGATTTAGACCTTGAGGGCCGAACACGTTTTTTAAAGTTCGTAAAAGCCGCTTTTCAGCAGCGCAGAAAATTTTTAATGAAAAATGTTTCAAACTATATTAAAGGTAGTGAGAGTAAAAGGGCTCAAGTTTTAGAGCTTTTTTCTCAGTGGGGCTTTGATGAAAAGGTGAGAGCAGAAAGATTATCTCCCCAGCAATTTTTAGATTTTTATAAGGTTTTTAATATATGAGTGGGATTAAAATCATTGCTCTTAATAAAAAGGCCCGATTTGACTATCATATTGATGATACGTTAGAGGCCGGTTTGCAGTTAACGGGGAGTGAGGTCAAGTCGCTCCGAGACGGTCAGTGCAATTTAAAAGACTCGTATGTGTCCTTTAGAAACGGCGAGGCGTTTTTACAAAACGCTCACATATCCCCTTACAAAGCGAGCAGCTATAACAACCATGAGCCGGAACGACTAAGAAAGCTACTGCTTCATAAAATAGAAATTGAACGCTTAGATGACCAGGTCTGTAAAAAGGGCCTAACAATTGTGCCGTTAAAGCTTTATTTTAAAAAAGGTAAAGTAAAACTAGAAATCGGAATCGCTAAGGGTAAAACTAAAGGCGACAAGAGACAGACAGACAAAAAACGTGACGCTGATCGTGAGATAGCCTCACGCCTAAAGCATTCCAAGTAACTCACCCCTATTTTTAAAATCATACTAAGCGCAGAAGCCTCTTTTGGAGCCCAGCATGGGAGTGGTTTGTCCGGTCGGTGTATGTGTCTTATTTTTTTAAGGCTACGGGTGCTTTTCTAGCTCAAAATAAAGCCATAGTACTAAAATAATCTACTCTTTAGTTTAGATTTATTAAAACTAAAAAAGACTTACGCGTGGTTTCTGAATCTAAGCAGCATCGTGTTAAATGCTCAGCAGAGCTATTAACTGCCCCTTTGGTTTATAATAACTCTTGTGACAAAGGAGCAATAGAGGATAGAATTGTCTTAGTTAATAAAAACCATAACTCTTAAGATAATCTATGAGCTTTAACGTTATAAAAAATAATTTCAATAAATCTTTTTTTTGTATTTTTAGTCAAAAAAATGCTGGGTTTACATTGGTTGAAATACTAATGGTCATAATACTGGTGGGTATTTTAAGTGCTGTGTCGGTGAGTGTTCTTAATGACTCTGTTGACGATGGTCGATTTGATGAAACATTAAGTGAAATGCGCACAATTCGTGATGCTGTTATTGGCAATCAAAAATTACGAGAGGGCGGCACTCGAACTTCATTTGGTTACTTTGGTGATGTGGGGGCTATGCCTGCAGTAATAGGTGATTTAACAACGATCCCAGCGGGGGTGACAGCGTGGGTTGTAGACTCAGCTGAGCGGACGTCCTACGGTTGGAACGGCCCCTATTTGTCGGGTGGTGATTCGGGCGCTGACTATACAACCGATGCCTGGGGGACGGCCTATGTTTATACTCCAGGGGCGGTGCCACCGACTCTTGTGAGTCTGGGGGCCGACCGTGCTGTGGGCGGTACAGAGCTAAATCAAGATATAACTATTAATATGCCAGCCACAGAAAGGCTGGCCACTGTTGAGGGGTTTGTCTCTGACAGTGGAGGGCCTTACACCGGGGACTTGCAAATAGAATTAAACTATTCAAGCGGCACTGGTGGGCTCAACCAGGCCATGGTGACAAAGGCTTCACCCAGTGATGGGCATTTTAGTTTTGCCAGTGTCCCTTTTGGGGTGAGGTCTATTACTGTGTACCAAGGCACAAAAGCTGTGCCTATTAGTACCGTGGGGCCTGTAGTAATAACAGTAGATCGACCAAATGTTATGGTGCCCGCCAACCAGTTAGACATAAACCCCTAGGGAGGTTTCGCTATAGGCTTACCGGATAAAAAATCAAAAAGGCTCAGCGGATTTACATTAATTGAGCTATTAATGATTATTATTTTAACGAGCATTTTAGCGACCGTTTCTGTAACCTTTCTTGTGGGGTCGCTCAGTGAGAGTCAATTTGAGGGGACAGTGTCTGAGATGCAAGCCCTTCGAAGCGCAATGGTGGGTCATGTAGGTTTAAAAGTAAGAGGGATTAGATCTCAATTTGGGTATGTTGGGGATGTAGGCGGTTTGCCGGCAACCATTGCAGACTTGCTCACTTTGCCAGCGGGGGTTTCAGCATGGGTTATAGATACAACAAATAGATTAGGGCATGGCTGGAATGGTCCTTACCTTAAAGGTGGGGACTCTGGCGGTGATTACACGACAGACGAATGGGGCAATGCCTATGTTTATACCCCGGGTGCGGCGCCGCCCACCCTTGTAAGCCTCGGTGCTGATGGTGTTGTTGGGGGCACGGGCTTAGATCAAGATATTACTTTTGAAATCCCACTCAATCACAGAGAGTCAACGGTACAAGGTTTTATTGTCAACGGAGGCGCGGGGAACCCTATTGGGACGGCGGCTGATGTGACCTTGTATTACCCCGATGGTTCTGGTGGGCTGACAACTAATTTACAAACCATACTTGCTGCAGCCAATGGCTTTTTTAGTTTTCCTAATATACCGGTTGGGGTGCGGTCAGTATTATTAAATGTTTCAGGGGTGGATTATGGCCCTTATATATTTACAGTAGATAAAAATAATTATGTCATACCTGTAAGTTTAACTGACATAGCAACCCCTGCCCCTGATTGCACAGGTATAACTATATATTTTCAATCACAGACCTCTAATGGTTCAGAAACAATAACAGCTGTTAATTTAATTGTAGAGGCCAGTGGGATTTGTGGTGCCGATATGACAGTCGATTATGTGCTCGCCGACGGCACAGCTGTTTCATCTCCACCTAGTCAGAGAGACTATTTTGCAGACACAGGGACAGTGACTATTTTAGCAGGGACCACGACAGCTAATGTGCCCGTAAAACTTAAAAATGATAACAATGCTGAGCTGAGTGAGTTTCTCACAGCCACTATCTCTAACCCAACCCCTCTCGGAGAGGCCACTTTAGGTTTGTTTACGGTTCACACCTTTACGATTAACGATGACGAAAACCCCCTTGTTTATTATGTGAGAAAAACAGGCAACGATGTGAACTCTGGCATTGTGCCGTCAGACGCATGGTTAACAATAGACTTTGCGGCCTCAACATTAATAGCCGGTAAGACCGTATACGTGGGTGCGGGTACTTATGTAGAGCAAGTAGTAATGGATAACTCAGGGACTGTTGGTAGCCCCATAATTTTTAAAGCTGACACGGATGGTACAAATACAGGCGATGCCGGAGATGTGTTTGTGCAACAGGCCGGACAGGATGTTTTTTACGCCACTGGTAAATCATATGTCACTGTGGATGGCTTTTATATTAATTCAGGGGCACGGGCGTTTAACTTTGAAACCTCAGGTACTGGCAATAGTATTGTTAATAATACTATTGATGGCATGACAAATGAAGGCCTTCGCTTGGATAACCAAACAGGTGCCAAAGTAGATAGTAATGTTATTTTTAACTGCACAACTGAGGCCATTTATTTATCGGCAAATGCGACGGGTTGTGAGGTGAATAATAATTTAATGTACTCAAATAACATAGGTGTATATTCGATTAATAATACAGGCAGTGAGTTAGTCAGAAACAATACCATTTATAACAACACAAGTGACGGCATTGTAACCTCGACAGGGTCAACACTTGTTGCCAATAATAATATTATTGTTAATAACGGTACCGGGTTAAATCAAAGTGCCGGGTCATTAACTTCTGATTATAATGATGTTTGGAACAATACAACAAACTACACCTCTGTGGCCGTTGGAGCTAATGATTTAAGTACAGACGCACAGTTTGTAAACGCGGCGGCTTTTGATTTTCATGTTAATAATTTAAATGCCACTATAGATGCCGGCAATGCTGCGGCCACTACGATAGTAATGGCTGACGGGGTGGACCTTTCTTTCAAATCCACCCGTGCGGATGAGGGGCCTGATGGGACCTCTGATGGGGCCACTGTAAACATGGGCTTTCATTATTATACAAGTATTTTGCCACCACCATCAGGGTGCACCGCTGGTAGCTACACGGCCACCGTTGACGAAGTTTTTACGGTTCCCGTATTGTGTACGTCACTTATAATTAAAGCCTGGGGCGGCGGCGGCGGTGCGGGCTCAAACAGTAATGTTCGTGCCGGAGATGGCGGGGGGGCTGGCTATGCCTACTCAAATACTTTAACCGTAATCCCAGGCGATACCTATACGGTCACAATTGGTAAAGGTGGCAACGGCGGGGCTGCCGCGTGCGTTGCTGGTGGCACCGGTGGTTATGGTGGCGGAGCTAAGGGATCACTCTCAGTAGGCGGCGCTGGTGCTGGTGGAGGTGCTGGTGGTGCTGCAGGGGCTGCAGGCTCTTACGCTGGTGGCGCTGGTGGTTACGGTGGCGGTGGCGGTGGCGGTGGAAGTACCGCTATTGGTATTGGCGGCCAAGGTGGTGCGGCCACAGTGATCGTTGATGACCAAACAACCACAGAAATTATTATTGCCGGTGGTGGTGGTGCCGGTGGTGGTGGAGCTAGCGCTGGTGGTGGTGGTAATGCCGGGGCAGGCGGCCCGGGATGCTCTCAAAATGGGGGCGCCAGTGCTGATGTACAAAGGGGCGGCGGCGGCGGCGGCGGCGCCTGCTTGGGGGATAACTCGGGCAATGGCGCCGGGACGACTCCGTCAAATTCAGGTCAAGCCGCAGGCGGCGGTGAAGGGGGCTCGCCCAGTGGGAGTTGCAACAATGCTAACGGTACAGATGGTTTAGTTACTTTTGAATTCAGTTAAGTTATTCATAAAAAATAAAAGTTAAAATAATGCAGGGATTTTTAAACAAATATGAGCTTAAAAATTACTTAGAGTTCGATATTTTTTTTAAAAAAAGTGTCAGATCACTCAGGCTGCTGAAGCTAAGCGGAGTGAAAATTACAGACCCCTTTGCCAAAGGGGACCCTTGGGGCCGGTATCACTTTTAATTCATATTTAATGTAAAGTGGCGCTGTCAATAAGCTCATTGTAACTGTAGGCTTCGAAGTCAGCCCCAAACTCTGTCAGCTCTGCGAACCAAACATGTCTATACTCGCCAACAAAATCCAGGTACCACCTTTCAGGTTGGGCTTCTCGGTAGCCTGCGCCCCAACACCCATCACCAAAGTAAACAGTCCCTTCGGGGTCTTTTTTATTATTTTTAAGTGGATAGGTTCGTTTAGCCACATGATCATGGTTTTCAAAAGCGGCTGTTAAGTTATATTTATCAAATAGACCCATCCAGTGTTTTCTTCCCTTTTTTGATCCACGAGTTTCAAATTTTCTGTGGCCAGGGTAGAGGGGCACATGATACATGGCTAATTTATTTTTCATATGTTTGTAGGTCTCAAACTGTTGAGTGAGCCATTCTACTTGAGAACGGTGCGAGTATATATGTCCTGTATCTAAAACAATTAACACACTATGGGCTCCAAGTTTACGAGTGAAAAATGTTTTATCACCATTTTGCGGGAACAGCTGAAAGTAAAATGGAGCCTTAGTTTTTTTACTCAATCCGAACTTAGTGACCTCATGGTTACCAATGGCAACAATAAGTGGTATGACTCTCTGATCATCTGTAATCATCACAGGCTCCATGGCTTTAAACCAATCATCCCACTTATCAAGGTTTGTTAGTTTACCGTTGGCGTAAGAAATATCTCCGCCAATGAGTATAACGTCAGGGTCTTTTTTAAGGGCTCCTTCGGCAACATCGGCCAGTATATTTTTAGACCTCAGGTCGCCACCTTGAATAACTTTTACCGGTGCGCCACCATTTGGAAGGGTTTTAAAATAATGCATGGGCAATATAATTTCGTCGTTTTCGTTTCTAATTTCAAAAAAATGTTTTGTACCAGCAGAGAGGTTTTTAAATGAATAAGAGTACTTTGTTTTTAATACACCTTTAAACTCCATTATTTCAGTGGGCACATTGCTCCACGAAATTTGGTGCTCAGATTTATAAAACAAGTTTAGGGGTTCAGTTGTATGTTCAGACACAAGGTAGTTAACGACCATAGAGCGAGACGTATCAGGGTTATCAAAGGTTAAGTAAACAAACGGGTCTTTACTGTCGCCGACAATAGTGCCAAGGAGTTTACACGAGCTCAAAGATACGGATATGGTGAATACTAAAAGTAGAGTTTTTAGGTGTTTCAAAGTAATCCCCTCGCTCGAATAAATGCTGACTTAGATGCCAGCTCGTCTAGACACTCATCATGCGTGTTTAAACTATAAATTCGAACCCTAATTCCCCTACATACCCAGGATCAGGACTAAAGCCCCCCCCTCTCAAGTGATAGGTCATTTTTTGGTTTTGCGATAGGCTCGCTACTAGAGTGCTAAGTAAAAGGGTTGAGGCTATGTTTTCAATGAGCCCTAATAGTTAGTGGCTTACCTGTAAATAAGTTCAGCGTCTTGGATTTTCTCTTCGTCCAGTTGGGGGGAGAGGTTGAGTAGGTCCTCTTTGTAGACATAATTTTTTGTTGTGCCCTCTGGCCAAATAAAATCTTCGGGCTCGCCTTGGGGGGTCAGGCCTTTCATAAAAAGGCTCCAAATAGGTAGGGCTGCGCTAGCGCCTGTGAGGTTATGAGAGGTGTTATCATCGTAACCCACCCAAACAATAGTGAGAGCATCAGGGGTGAACCCTGCAAACCAAGCATCTTTAGAGTCACTTGTTGTCCCTGTTTTACCAGCAGCAATGCCTTTATATCCCCAGGCTTTTGCACTTTTTGC
>JAUVAX010000084.1 GCA_030591685.1 Pseudobdellovibrionaceae bacterium
GGCTTTAAAATTGAAAAGGTATTTTGAGACAAAAGTACCTTGCGCAGAAATAGAGCGAATGATCGGTCACTTTTTTAGTATTACAACGCATTTAAATGGCCTGAGAGGCGCTAAAATTTAAATTTCTTTTTAAGGTCGTTAAGTATTTTTTGGCCCTCTTTTTCAAGTTTTTTCTTTACCTTTTTCTTTTCTTTGTTCTCAGCGGCCTTGGCTTGAGTTTTCGCTGAGTTGCCTTTTGATTGTATCGACTTTTTAGACTTTTCAAGGTCCGATTTAACAGCGCCTATTTGCTTGTCTGCATCGGTTTTAATTTTTTTATACTGAATTTGGTGACGGAGCAACAAACAGTAGGCCCCTCGCAAATCATAAAAGTAATTTAACACCCTGTTTTTATTGAAAAATATCACGCTTATACGGGGGAAGTGCCAATTAAAAATAATGGCTCCGTCCCCTAGTTTCTGTCTAATCTAGGAGTTAAGTGCCAGTCCAGCGAGGGAGCAAAGTATAAAGCTTGACAATTCGTACCGAATTCGATACACTTTGTTCAGTTATGCATCAAGTAATATGGCACCCTAAAGCAAAGGCAGAAATTAGATCTTTCCCTAAAGAGGTTAAGGATAAACTGGGCTATTTAATCTTCAGAGTTCAGTTAGGTGAAGTTTTAACTATGCCATTATCTCGTGGCATGGGCCAGGTGGCAAATGGCGTAAGAGAGCTTAGAGTAAAAGGAAAAGACGGTATTTACAGAAGCTTTTACATGAGAATGGATGGAGATAAAATTATTGTTTTTCATGCATTTAAGAAAAAAACACAAAAAACGTCTTCAAAAGATATTAATCAAGGTACTAAAAATTTAAAAGAGGTGATGGAATGGCAAAACCAAAAATAACTGTTTCTAAAAATCCAAAAGAATTAGCCGAGGCAATGGGGTTAGCGCCCTCTAAGGTCTTAGAGTGGCAAGTGAGACACCAGCTTACAAAAAGGATTGGCAAAATAATAGAAAAAGAAAAATGGACAGTTTCAGCCGTTGCAAAAAAAGCTGGAACATCTAGAGCTAGGGTTACTGATATAGTTAAAGGTAACACCGAGGGGATCTCCATTGATGTGCTTTTAAGAGTTTTAGGCGCTTTAGGGGCTTCAGTAAAAATTAGCTTCGGCAAAGCTTCATAATCAAGACATGAGGTGTAACGGTCCAGACCTGGTCGTACAGTTGCCCTTTTAGCCAGTAGTTAGCTTTAGACCTCTTCGGGTACGATTTTGTAAAATTTAAGCCTGTTATGCCCCATCGGGTATAGTTAAGTGCCAGTTACCGGAGTACTAAAATTTAAATTTCTTTTTAAGGTCGTTAAGTATTTTTTGCCCCTCTTTTTCGAGCTTTTTCTTTACCTTTTTCTTTTCTTTGTTCTCAGCGGCCTTGGCTTGAGTTTTCGCTGAGTTGCCTTTTGATTGTATCGACTTTTTAGACTTTTCAAGGTCCGATTTAACAGCACCTATTTGCTTGTCTGCATCGGTTTTGATTTTTTTATACTGGCTCTCAAGCTCTTTACGGTGCTTGCCAATAAGCACCTCTATTTGTGCTTTGATTTTGGCTCTGGCGGCATCTATACGGGCTTGTATTTGTTTTTTTATCCCATCCCTTAGTACATCCCCCAAATTAGAGCTGATGTTCCATTTAATATCAGCCCATTTGCCAGACGCATTGGCCTTTAAGTTAATTAATCGCACATCTTTAACAGCGGCTTTAAAAATTTGCTCAACATCTTTGTTGTTTGATTTAATTAAGTAATCAACTCGATTAAAATTATTATGAATGTTTACATTAAATAAACCCTCTCTAAAAAGTCCGTTAAACCGTGACGAGCCTACAGATTTATCTAAGTAAAATTTTAAACTATCGCTGTCGGTTAATATAACTCGGCCCACTTCAAAAGACTTTACTTGCCCTGTGATCTTTTCAAAAGGCTTACTCGTGGTGTGGTCGATTATAATTTTAGAGGTAATGCCGAGTACTTTTTGTGCCGGAAAGTCCGCTTTAAAGTTAATCAACGTGGGTTTTTTTAAATAAACAGGGTTTGAGGTTAAATCTGTCATAACCCCCTCAACGTTACCACTAAAACCCTTCTCAGTAGCCTTAGAGCTAATTTTAGCCACCTTTAACCAAAACACCGGGTACGATACCGTAATGGGGTACTTAAAGGTTTTACCGGTAAATCTTTTTTTAGGGGCTATTAACAGTGCCTCAGTTTTTTTGTTGGGGTCTTTTTTAGGCGGCATGTAGGTTTGAGCTAAGTCTAAATACTTTTTATAAGGCGCTAACTTGTCGTTAAATAATTTGCCAAATATATCTTTTGAAAAGTCCTTAATATCAAGGCTTGGTATTTTAAGGCGCTTTTCAAGCCCCTTTATATCCTGCTGTACGTACCCATCTATAGATTTAATGTCAGAGTTTATTTTTTTTAAGTCCTTATCTAAGTCCTGAGCGGTGGTTTTAACTAGCTTAATTTGAGCGTCAGCACTTTTAAGTATTTTATCAAGCTCTTTAAGGTCCCTGATAAACTCAAGGGGTTTTTTAGTGTTAAATTTTAGTTTTTTAAATCGCCCCTCAAGCTCTGCGAGGTTTTTTTTGTTCGGCAACCCGTCGATGCGCTTTTTCCAGTAGGTTTGTTTGGCTTTGAGGTTGTCCTCTATTTCTTTGATTTTCTTTTTAGAGCTAAGCTCGCCCTCAATATTTTTTAACTGGCTTGACGGGTCGACCCCGCCGAGTATGTGGGCCACATCCCCCAGCACGTTGCTGTTGAACTTTTCTTTACTCTGGTCAAGTACGGCCTGTTCGGCCGTTCTTAAGGCCTTAGACCCCTCATCACTGGCCGGTACAATATACCCAGCCCGCTTACGGGGCGAAAATATAGATATATTTTCAATACTCGCGTGGTTCACCACAAACTTAGCCCTTAATAAGGCATCCCATAGTAACTCAAACTTTACAGACCCCACTTGTATTAAGTTTTGCTTAGGGTTTGATTTATCTGTGACCTGAACATTGTAAACATGCAAGTAACCACCAAAAACACTGCTTTTAATTTTACCTATATTGACCTCGGCCCCGTGTACACGTGTGCCCATCCACTGGGCGGCCCACCTGATGTTGTGGTCAAAAAGAAAGTGAAAGTAACCGCCAATAAGGGCGAACAAAATAACCGTTGGTATTATGGCCTCAAATCTAAATAAGCCTTTTTTTGCTTTTGCCATGGATGTGTCCTTTTAACTTAGTTGTAGAGCTCGTTATATTTGTAGTACCACTTGTAAATAGAGGTGGCCTTGATCGCCCGCCATAGCTTTGTCTTTTTAATCCTATCGACCACAGTGACTCGGTATTTTTTAACAAGTTTAAGGCTTAAAAAATAAATAAATGGGCTTAAAACAATAGCCACCACACCAGAGCCCATAACCACAGAGTTATTAAACTGAGTCATAGGCACGATGGGCATATTGTACATAGTCGTAAAAGCACTTTTTAACTGAGGGGCATTAAGCACTAAAACCCCCACCTTATGAAAGATAGGGTCTAATATATGGGCTGTGAGGGCAAAAAAAGCAGCACTTATAAAAGCTGCCCCCCCCTGAATACGAAATACAAAGATACAAATAAAAATCAAAAGGGTCTGTATAGACAGCCCAGGGCTCATACCTAATATAAACCCCACCGCAATGCCTGAGGCGATTTGGCTTGTGCCGGTCTCAGAGTTAAGGATTTTTAAAAACCCAAAGATTTGTTTTATTAAAAAACCCATAAAAGCGCCTCTTTTCAGCAAGTTAGTAACCCTAATAGTCTACGGGTACAACTTTAAGAGTCAACGCTCAAAAGCTTAAAGAGGCCTAGTTTAAACCCTACTAATTAATCGGTCGGCAACGGGCAGGGTCTGATGTAAAAGATTGCTCTTTATTGATCGAAAGCGGCACAGTGTGTTGGTAGATCATATAAATCGAAAACACACAGGCGATAGTTTGCGCCCGGTCTTCAAATATAAATTTATGCTTCATGCCGCTGTTTAATGCGGGGTCTAAGCCTAAATCTTCTCGTATACCCACCTCAGTAGAGGTGACCCATACAAGCTTTGCGGCCCCGGCAGATAACTCA
>JAUVAX010000015.1 GCA_030591685.1 Pseudobdellovibrionaceae bacterium
TATAGCTGCTGGTCAGTCAAGTGGCCTCACGGGAAAGAGTGGTCCTTCGCCTTTGGGATCCTTACAAACGGCCAACAACAACTCTAACTCAGAGATAGATAAAAACATACTCACCGGCGAAAGAGGCCGCGGAGGCTTTGTGTCGCCTTCAAGAGGTGGCGGTTATGTTGGTGGCTTTAAAGGCTACCATAGGGGAGAAGACCCCCGCGGGTTAGCCAGTAACAAAGACCCTTTTGAGGTGTTTAATAAAAAACTCAAAGCTAAGTTTGACAGGCGTACAAAAGACAGAAGATCAGGTTTTAATGGTTTAATTTATAATGCCGCAAAAAAAACAGGGGCTATTAAACTTGTTGCTAGTTTGAGAAAGAGCCTCGGGGTACAAAAAGTGAGGGCAAACCCCTATGGTTATGATTTAGTACCTGTTGTTCATGAGTATGCAGAGAAAGAAACCTCAGAGCGGATCGCCATGTACAGCTTATATACTTTTGTTATGGTATTTTTATTTGTAGCTTTTGTTTTTCTCAGAAGAAAGAAGCTCATTTAATGCCTAAGTGGCACTATAATCCGTATTAAAACGAGATTGTTTTAAAGTTTTAAACGAGTGTTCGTTTTAGATGTTAGAATAAAGTATTGGGGGCTCTATGCTTAAAAAAGCTATGCTCATAGTATCACTTTTAGTTCTGGTTGTCAGTTTTCAGAATTGCTCTGATTCGAGTGAATCGCTAAGTTTTGACCTCTCTAGTGAAGTCGCACAAAAAGCAAATTATCAATGGATTTTTGAAAATGTATTTCAAAAAAAATGTATGGATTGCCATAGCGGGGGGACAACCTTTGCAGGGCTAGATTTAATGTCTTACAACAGTCTTGCCGCATTTATAGTGTCCGGAGAGCCTGACCAGAGCGCACTTTACTTGCGTTCATTTAGTACTAAGTTTTTTGTATTAACAGATCTAGAGCGCTCGGTTATCAGAGCCTGGATTGAGGACGGTGGCAAGAAAAACTAAGAAACCTTCTCTTGAGGGGTTCTTAAAGCTGAGCTGTTTAATTCTAAAACATTTTTGGGGTCCGGTAGGTTGAGTTGCTCAGATTTTTCGTCGATCATGTTTAATAATATTTTTTGTGAATCAGGGTGTGAGGGGTTTTGACTAATTATCAGTAACCGATCTAAATCGTGCTGTGTGCTTTGCTTAAAACTACTAAAAAAATAATTATAAGTGCTGACGAGCTCTTTAAATTCATCGTCGTCTCGAATAGTAAGGGGTCTAATGTGCCAGCGACCACGAGTGACCTCGTTCAAATGGTTACGTAGTAATTTAATGGGTGCTATAATTTTACCGGTAATTCTTATACCAAAAAAAGTAAAAAACAGTAGAACACCAGCTAGGCTAGCTACGAGGAGGGCATTTAAGTAAATAAATTCTCGTTGCAAGTGTTCGACTAAAGTTGGGGTATTCTCATAAGCGATTTCAATAAAAATATTATAATTTTGCTGTAAAAAATAATAAAGTGGGCTTATGCAGATAATAAGCGCCAGAAAACACGGGACCACTATCATTCCAAGGTATTTTAACTGAAACTGGCGGTTAATAAATCGACTCTTATGAGTTTTATAAGTTGCCGGTTGAATATATGGATTTGAGAACATCATATAAATAGAATAATGTTGATTGTGTTTTACTCAAAGCTCTTCTACTATTTATCTATGAACTCTCATCGTAAGTCAGACGGCAAAAAACTCCAGGTGTTAGCCTTTAATAGGGTTGGGCGAGCTTTATTAAGCTTTTTACTCGCCTTTAGTTTTATGGGTTGCTCGGCACTCAGTAAAAGGTCAACGGAGGCTTCCGAAGTGGACCCTCAGGAGATTTCATATAAGGACGATCAAAAATCTATTCAAGAACTAAGAAAAAACATCCCTCTTGAGACGCGTGAGCAAAACGATGAACTCGCCGTTATGTTAAAAATGATTGGCGAGCACATTACCACTGAACCCAATAAAGTTAGAGGTAAATTTGATAAGCTAGTAAGAAAAAAGCGAGAAAGGTTTAGAAAGACCCTGAAAAAGGATCGCCTTAAATTTACAAAAACAGAGCGTAAAACAAGAGATCAATTTTTAAAGAAGCTTAAAAAGGAGAGAAAGTCCTATTTAAGCACCAAAAGGGAGCGCGAAGAAAGGCGTGAGTTTTTTGACGATCAACGCCAATCCCGAAAAGAGTATTTCGCTAACGAGCGTGATAATAGAAAAGAGTTTGAGTCCATGATGAGACAAAAATCAAATGATTTTAATGGCGAAACAAGAGAGCAAATCAAACAATTTTACCAAGAATGGGGTCTATACTCTCGCCGGTATAGAGAAAGAAAAAAACAAGAAAAACAAGAAAAGCGCGATAGGCAACGCGGGTCAAGACAGGGCCGATTTATGCATCAAAATAACTCTTACGGAGCCCCTAAAAACATTCAAACTCTCAGGCCCGGAAAAGGGCACTCCTCTGCACTTGATGAGTTTGATGAAATGCGTAATATTCCGTCACAAGATTTATCAACCGATGGTAAGTAATTATGAGTGTTTCTTTTTGGCAAGATTTAAGTAAGTATAAAAATCAAAAAATTATTAGTAAGGATGTCATAATAGTTGGTGGTGGCATAGCGGGTCTTTCAACCGCTTTTTGGTTAAAGCACGAGGACCCTAGTTTAAGTATTGCTGTGCTTGAAAAGGGGGCTGTGGGCAGTGGAGCCACCGGTCGCAATGCGGGCTTTATAACCTGTGGGTCTGTTGAGCATTATAACCGCATGGTTGAAAAACACGGCGAATCCCAGGCCAAAGAAATTTGGAAGTTCTCTGAAGAAAATTTAAAACTATTAAACGAGTATCTTTTAAAGGGTCATGAAGGTGAGGTTTCTTTTCAAACTCAGGGGAGCTTTTCTTTGGCTTCGACAAACGAGGAGTTTAAAGAGTTAAAGCGAGCAAAAGCTCTTATGAGTTCGCATGGTGTAAGTGTTGAAACATTAGAGGTTGTTGACATCAAAAAAAGACTTCATGTTGAGGGCTTTGTTGGGGGCATCAAGTACTGTGACGACGCCTCAATTGACCCGATCGCTCTTTTAAGTTTAATGCGTAAAAAGCTTGAGGCGGGCCCCAGTCCTGTTGAGTTTTATGAGCATAATGAAGTTTTTGAACTCTCCTCTAAGTCTGACACTCAGGTCGTAGTGACCCAAGCTCATACCTTTGAGGGTCAAGCCGTTGTACTAGCTACAAACGCCTACTCTAGCCTTATAGATAGTTATTTTGAAAATAAAATTTACCCAACGCGTGGTCAAATACTCATCACTGAAAAGGTCCCTTTATTTATGGAAGGGCCTTGTTATGCTAACTTTGTTTTAGACTACTTTCGCCAACTCCCCACAGGCGAGGTTATTATAGGGGGTTTTAGACAATTACAAAAAGATGCAGAGGTGGGTTTTAGTGACCAAACAACCTTTGTTATACAAAAAGCCCTAGAGGATTTTTTGCATCTCCATATACCACATTTAAGAGGTAAAAAAGTGACCCATCGATGGTCTGGAGTCATGGGATTTAGCGCTGATGGTCAGCCCTTGGTGGGCTCTTTGCCCACGAACCCACAGGTTTATTTTTTAGGGGGGTTTACGGCACATGGCTTAGGCTTGGCTTTTCACTGCGCAAAAACCTTATCTCAACTTATTTTTGGTCAGTCTCCGCCACAGTGGCTTTCAGCACGAAGATTTTAATTATAATCAGAGTACAAATATAAAAAAAGGCAAACACGAGGTTTACCTTTTTTTAATTAAGTTTTGTTTTAAGAAACCTAGTTCATTTTAAATTTAACGACAACGGGGTAGTGATCTGAGTAGCCGAGCTTGTTTATATCTGTAGTGTTGAAGTTGCCTTTAAAAGGGACCAACTGATCAATGGGGTAGTAGTCAGGAGAGCGGCCCCTATATTGGTGATGTTTAGAGTTTACCGGGGTCCCAACGATGCGATAACTATGAGGTAAAACCGTAACCCCTTCAGGAGACCATAAGTTTTGACTAATAAAAAGTCGATCAAAATGGTTATACACGCCCTCCCTTTGATACCAATAGGTAGCTGGCGGCATTTGATACCTCATTGGGTTTCTAGATTTTTCTGAAATAGATTGAGTGTCGTATAAAAACAAATCCCATGTTGTGGGGCTTGTTAGCATATCATGAAAGGGATGAGGAGAGTCGTTAGTCGTAGTATTAAAGTCTCCCGTAGCAATCACATGATAGTTCTTAATACCAATTTTATTTGTTTGCTTGACGATTTCTTCAGCTAAAACTTGTGAGGCCGTAAAGCGAGTAACAGAGCCCTTACCTTGCGACGGCCAATGATTAACATAAACGGCGATTACTTTTTTAGATCTATTATGGCCTCTTTTTGGGCGAAAATGAGCCCTTAGTATATTACGAGTTTTAAAGTTTACACGGCTAGAAACATCAATCTCCTGATGCTCTATATATTCAAGCTTGTTTTGGTTAAAAAGCAGGGCTACGTCAATGCCTCGTCTGTCGGGGCTATTTGTAACTAAATAGTTAGAGTAGCCTAAAACCTGGCCAAGCATTTTTACAACATTTTCGTTTTCAACTTCTTGCACAGCTAATAAATCAGGGAGAGACCCTTGAAGTGCTATTGATTTTTTAAGCTGGTGGAGCTTGAGTAAAAGTTTTTCTTTGGTCCAATCCAACCTTAAACACTGCTCTCGGTAGTAGTCTTTGCTGAGCCTTTGGCAGTTAATGGCCTTTCCGCGAGAGTTTATCGGTAAAAATGTGTGATCAAGCTTGCCCTTATCGTGTTTCGTATCAAAGAGGTTTAATACATTATAAGACATCACTTTAAACTCAGTGGCCCCGGTTTTTGTAGCCATTCTGGCTTGAGATGAAAAGGGGTAAAATTCTTGTGAATTATAATTGGATTGCTGTTGAGAAAGGGCCTGAATTTGAAATAATATGACCATCCATGCTGTAAAAACCTTAAGTGCGTTCATCCGTGCCCCCTAGATATGGTGTTTTTTAATTCCCAACATACATATCATGGGGTATTTGGGGCTCGCAATGGTCTTTTTGAAAAAAATTCAAATAACACATCAAGGCACTTTGAGTGCTCAATAGGTGTGCTGATACCTTACTTTTTGATTGTTTTTTTGGCACCTGTTTTTGAACTCACTTTGGCCTTTTTAGAGCCTCTCACATTTTTTGTGGTCTCTGTTTTTTCGACTCTTCTTTTGAAAACCCTAAGTAGGTCTTGAGTTTTTAGCTCTTTGTAGTCACCGGGCCTCAGTGACGAAAGCCGGTATTCACCAATAGCGATGCGGGTGAGTTTTTTTACATCAAACCCGATTTTTTCAAACATTTTTCGGATTTGTCTGTTTTTGCCCTCATTAATGACGACTCTCACCCAGTCATATTTTTTTGATTTACCGTAGGGGACAACATCGGCCTGTAAAGCCGCGACCTTACCCCCAATGATGGTGACTCCATTTTTTAACTTCTGAAGTTGGGCCGGGGATATTTTGCCATCGATTTTAGCCACATATGTTTTATTTATTTTTGACTTTGGGTTAGAGACCTCATTTGAAAAGTCCCCGTCATTGGTGATAAATATTAACCCCTCGGTGGCCCAGTCTAAGCGGCCCACAGGGAAGAGGCGGTGTTTTTTAAATTTTTTAAAGTACTCCATAACCATGGGTCTATCGAGAGGGTCAGAGGTGGTTGTGACAACATTTTTAGGCTTATGAAAGGCAAAGTAAACTTTATCTTTAGCGAGCTCTATTACTCGGCCGTTGACTTTAATAGAGTCTTCTTTGGAGTCGACTTGTGTGCCGAGCTCTTTAATGGTTTTGCCGTTCACTTGAACGTCGCCGGATGTGATGAGCTCATCGGCCTTTCGTCGGCTGCAAACTCCGGCCTCGGCCAGAAATTTATTTAATCGGGTGAGCTTATTTTTTTGTATCATTAGATCCTGCTATCGGCTGAATTTTTACGAGTGTGTTTAACAATCGCTAGTTCCAGTTGAGATAGCAGAAGCTTAAGGTATTTGTCATTTGGAAAAATGTTTTCTACTGCAAATTGAGCCTTTTGGTAGGTAGATCGGGCTAATTTCTCATGCCCGGGGTCATTATTGATGAGCATTTGTGTAGACTTTTCAAGTAAACAGGTGAGTTCGATATACTCAGGGTCTGATTTTGCATGGATATAATGGTACTCGAGTTGTTTTAAGTGCCTATAAACATCCGGGACTTGGTTTAAATGGTTAAACTCAATGCGCGAATGCCTTTGTAGAGAGTAGCCCCTAATTAAGTGCCCATACCCATTACTAGCCCCTGCAATGTATAAATGTGCAAAGGTGTGGTCGTTTATTGAAAGAGTATGTAAGTGATGAGGTGTAAGTTGCAGGGCATGGTTATAAGTTAAATGAGTAATGGGGCTTAAGGGCTCTAAAACTCCATTATTAATTTTTTGAGTACTATGAAACACTTGGACTTGTAAGTCTTGCTTTGTGGAGAAATCTAAAACTAAACATTGGCCCTTGGGGAGCTCTATAATTTTTATTTTTTTTGTGTTGTCTGAAGGAGCGTTAAATTTTTGCGCTAGGCTGTCTTTAAGGTCCGATGGCTTTTTAATATTTATAAGCTGCCAGTTATACCGTTGACTGATTTGCTGAGCCGGGTAGTTGAAATGAAAATTACGACAAAACCGGCCGCATAGGTCGGTGATTTGCTCAAGAAGCTCCTCTTGGTTTTGCTGCCAGTGTTCGTAGATATAAATGCGATTGAAAAAATCACTTAAAATACCATCACCAAAAACTTCGTTGTCATTTGTATAGTGAGTTAAATAGTTATAAAAACAAAAACGAAAAGCATTTTTTTGAGGATCTAGGCTTTTTATGAATTCTTTTAATTGCTTTGCTTTGGCCATGCTTAACGATAAAACGAAGTGTCCAATCCACCAAGTTCGTATTTTTTAGCCACGGCATGTTAAAAGTGCTTTAAAGAAGGCATTTTTTGTTAGGGTTTACTTCAGGAGTGCGTTAAGCTTATTTACGAGTCAGCATATTTATAGTTAGGGGATGGGGTTGAGAAGAGAGTTAAATCCAAGTATTTTTGGCACAAATCCCCCCTCTTCAGCTGACCGTGAAGGGCCTGAGTCAGGCTCTTCGCCCGCAGTACAGCCCCAATATAACTATATGCCGGTCTCAAATTCACAACAGGTGGGTTTAGGTTCGGCAGATGCTCAAATTATTTCGGTCCAAATTGAAGGCTTAAAAGAAAAGATCAAGCAGCTCGTACATCGTACGCAAACCCAAGACGCCATCATTGAAGAGCTCGTAGGTAGCAGCCAAATTAAATTTGAACGGTTCAAGCAAGCCTTTCACCGTGTTGAAGAGTTTGTTAAAAACAACATTAACGAACTTAATGGTCGATTCGGAAAATTAAATAGCCGTATTGTTTCACAAAACTATAATGATTCAAAACTTGAACAAATGATGCAAAAGCACAATGAAATCATCCTCGCCTTTGAGGCCAAGCTCTCAAAGGTCCAAAAAGTCATGTCAGACCAAGAAATTCAACTTATGAACTACAAAGGGGCCCTTGAAGAGGCTCGGCACGAAATCGCCCGCTTAAAAAGACTTTAAAGCTAATCCTAGAGAAGACCTATATTTACATCAAACTCAGTTTCAAAATGAATAATTATTTAGTGAGTTTTATAATGCGATTATAAAACTCTTCGCCCTTTTCAAAGCCAGTAAGCGTTAGCTCTTGTCTGTAGACCCCTGAGCGATCATAAAAAACTAAATTAGGTAGCCCCACTATATTATATTTCTCTTTAAGGCGTTCAAACTCTTTTGAATTTTCAGTGGCGTTAAACTTGAGTAACACAAAATCTTGAGCAAGGTTGTAAACCTTGGGGTGTGTAAATGTGTGTTTTTCGAGCTCAAAGCAAGCCGCACACCAGTCGGCCCAAAAATCAATGATAACGGGGATGTTGTTTTTTAATCCCCATTGCAATTTTTCTTCAGTGTACTCTTGAAAGTGAAGCTTTTTTTGGTTTTCATTTTGCACTAAGTTTGGGGCCATTAAATGGCGCTTAATAAGTGGGTATGCAAAATAAACAGAAACACCAACCATCAGCACCCCAAATACATATTTTACTCGGTTCATCCATTCGCCCGATTTGGGGAGCTTACTCAGTAATGAACTTGAGGTCCCTAAAACTATGAAGATCATCCCCAGCCCAAGAGCAAATACAAAGAGCAGAAAAAAGCCTAAAACTAGATCTTGAGTTTTAGCAACATAGGTCAGTATTCCGACAAGTACTGGTCCCACACACGGACTGGCTACGATGCCCGCAATAATACCGGCCCCCCAGGCGCCGACATACCCAGACCCCGTATTGAGTTGAGTTAAATTTTTAGTAATAAAATTGGGTAACTGCAATTCAAAAACCCCGAACATGCTCAATGCCATGAGAAAAAACAAAAGAGAAATTAATGACACAACAACAGGGTGCCCCATATAGGCCCCAAACAGGGCCCCGGTAGAAGCCGCAAAAACCCCAAGGCTTGAGTAAGTAATAGCAATCCCAAAAACATAGCTAAGGCTTGCAAAAAAGTTTTGGCTTTTAGTGCGTGCATGGGCCCGACTCCCAATAACAGCCATTGTTATGGGGATC
Organism: Pseudobdellovibrionaceae bacterium; assembly: GCA_030591685.1. Taxonomy (GTDB): domain Bacteria; phylum Bdellovibrionota; class Bdellovibrionia; order Bdellovibrionales; family UBA1609; genus JAUVAX01. The sequence continues at coordinate 8,707 of JAUVAX010000015.1, forward strand.
ATGGGGAATACACAGGGCGTAAAGCTTGTTAATACCCCCGCAATAAATACAAATAAAAATACAGCAAACCAGCCTTGCTTGATAGCTTGCTCAAAGAGATCTAATTTTTTAGGCTCAATAAGTATGGGTTCGGTAGGGTCTCGGCCTGTGCTAGAGAGAACGGTGTACTCAAGGGGGACATCTAGTTTTTTAGGTAGTAAGCAGTAATTGAGCGAACAAGCCTGATAGGTGAGTTGTAAGTTTGTTTTTATGGCTCCGGGCCGGGTATTTAAGGGGATTTCAATAACTGTACGAAGTGTCGCACTGCCTTTAACGCCGGTTTTTATTTTTTTAAAAAATTTATCTTTCCATGTGAGTAGGGGTGAAATTTTAAAGGTCCCAATAAGAAGAGACCCTTTGGGGGTCACCTGAAGTTTAAATTGATCTTGGTAGGCCCAGTGATCTGGCGCGAGGTTAAGGTCAACCACAAGTTGAGTATTGGCCCCGGGCTGCAAATGAGAAGTTGTGAGATGTGCTGTGGCTTTAAGAGGACTTTTATTGATAACAGGGGACGCAAAAGCAGAGGGAGCTAACAGGGTTAAGAGCAGTAAGGTTCGGGTTATCATATTGGCCCTTTTTGTCAAGTGCACATGGTTTTTAACGTTTCAAAAGGTACTATAAAATAACTTCTTCGTAAATTTAAAAATAAAGGGTTACGCAGCTTGTTTCGTTGCGACAGCTCTTAAATTAATGGCACTTTTTAATAAAATCACAAAACAAGTATTTCCCTCATTGGGTTCGTAAAAAAGTTCACCATCAAGGCTTTCAATAACCCCCTTGCTGACACTTAAACTAAGTCCCGTAGACCCAACGCCCTTAGTGGTAAAAAAGGGTTGCATAACTTTACTGACGACGTCCTGTTCAATGCCAAAGCCTGAATCTATGACTTTTATTCTAATATCCTCCCCCTTAATTTGGGTTGAAACTTCAATCCAAGGGTGTTTTTGGTCACTAATAGAGTCAATAGAGTTATTTATAAGGCTTAAAATAACCTGCTCTAACTTTACCCTATGGGTAAATACCTTAATTGTTGGGTGGATGTTTAGGTGAATTTCTATATTTTTAGACTTGAGCTTCTCTCCGACAAAATTGAGGACATCATCAACTATTCTCTGAGCCGTGTGAAGGTGCTTTTCTGAGTATTTATCTTCGTTTGAAAAGATTAAAAGAGATTCAGTTATTTTAGCTATCCTCTGAGTGGTTTCTAAAACCCGATTGAGTGCGTGGTTCACCTTAATATAATCAGGGTGTTCTTTTTGGAGTTGGAGTTTCACATTCTCAGTAAAACCCTGGATAATGGCGAGCGGGTTATTTATCTCGTGAGCAACGCCCCCGGCGAGTTCGCCAATGGTCCCCATTTTTTGCTGTTGAATCATTTTTGATTGAGATTTGTTAAGCTCTCTATAAGCTCTTTCTTGTGAATCTTTAAAAAAAGCAGCCATAACAAATAAAAAAGCACCTGTGAGTAAAAGGGCCGTGAAGTGAAAATAAAAATAACCATGGGTCTCAAATGCAGGTGCTGAAAACCACTTAAAGTAACTAGAGGCGAAGAGGACGCACATGCTAGCGAGAGTCAGAGTGGCCCAAAGTTTTGCCTGTTGAGTTGTCCCAAAGTAAAGAGCATTAAGAGGGACTATAAACAGGTAGATAGTAATGTATGAGGCCAGTCCCCCTGTTCGAGCCGCAAAATGTAAAATAGTAATAAGTTGAGTAAACAGTGAAAGATGGTATGAAAAGCGAAAGTACTTTTTTAAAAAACGTTCGCTACAAAGAGGTATAAATAGTAAACTAAGCAGTGAGCCCACGAGTGCAATATCAGATCTTTGAAAGTAAAATACAGAGACAAGCGAGTAAATTGAACCCGTACAGATATATGTAATGTGAAGGCTTTTTAAAAATAAAAACCTGCTTTGAGTCTTTAGTTTTGAGTTCAAGGCATTTACTAAAATCATAACCACATATCGGGTATTACAGAGCAGTAAGTGAGAGGGTTCTAAATTTGGGACACCCATAGATTATGTTTTAAATTAAGCTCCGTAAACTTAATAAACAAACTCACCCACCTAGTGAGTCGCCTAGACTTAAGCCATGGTGATAACGTTATTTTTTTACTTATGGGTATTTGAGTCAGAGGTTTGGGTAAATTTTTGTTTTATTTTACGAATCAATCGAGCCTCCATTTGCCGGACAGCTTCGCGGCTCACACCATTTTTTTGGCCAATTTCTTGTAAAGTCATTGGTTCGTCAGAGAGCAGTCGGGCCTCTAGGAGTTCAAGCTCTCTTTCATTAAGGTCGGCTTTGAGTTCATCAATAACCTCATGTAGATTTTGTATTTCTTCTAAATGTCCAAGGGCTAAATCTAGTGAACCCTCTTCACTTTTAGACTGAAAGTCCATTAAGGTTGTTTTGCCCTCGGGGTCTAAGGGAGTGTCTAAGCTGATATCACGCCCTCGCATTCGCTGCTCCATGATTTCGATTTCAGACTCGGGGATGTCAAGCTTTCCGCTCAATTGCTTGATGACGGTTTGGGCCCCTAATCGATCCATTTTTTCCCGTTCTTTTTGTAAGCGATAAAATAGCTTTCTTTGGTTTTGTGTGGTTCCAATTTTTACCATAGAATACTGCTTCATTAGGTACTCTTGAATATGTCCTCTTATCCACCACACAGCATAGGTAATAAGTTTAACGCCCTTGTAGGGGTTAAAATCTTTAACCGCTTGCATAAGGCCAACATTTCCCTCCTGAACAAGGTCAATGAGGCGGGTTCCGAACTTAGAGTACTCAGACGCCACTTTAACAACAAATCGCAAATTACTAGTTACAAGTACTTCAGCGGCCTTTGGGTCTTTAGATTCATAGTATTTTACGGCCCACTCACGCTCTTCTTCGCGGGTTAAAAGGGGGTATTTGCTGATTTCCTGCATATACCTGGTGATGGGGTCTGTTGGTGCAATGGCCTTTTCATCAGCCTTGGGGGCTGTGAGTTCTTTTTCAATGCTATCTGCAAGGGCATCTTCAGGGAGTATGACTTCAGTTGTTACGGCCTCAGGGGCAGAAGCCTTACGCCGGGGCTTTATTTTTTTTTTACTTTTAAACAAGGCCATACATTACCTCGGGGGTCACCCTAGGGCTTGAGAGAGTTTTTTTTCTAAAGTATTTTTTATGAGCCCCTTCATAAGGGCAAACTTCATGGGCAAGTCAAGGGTTAAGCTCACCTCACTGCCCGGTGAATTTTCAGTCACGGCAATAATGGCCGAAAACACATGACCCTTAGCTATGCCTGTTTTTTGAGATTCATTAAAATTAATTTGCAAGTTAGGGTCAATTTTTTTTAAGTCATCACTCATTGTTAAAAAGTTTTTAACTTTTATAAATGTTTCATTTGCACTAGTTGCTGTCGTAGATTTTATATTTATCTTTGGCATGCTAAATACATTAATCAATAGGGGGGGGCTTGTCCAGCCCTGGGGGTCTGACTGGACGTATTGGGCCTAAAATTCACCTTAGGATAGAAATTATTTCAGACAAGAGCTCCTATAGTTAGGGTATTTTAATTAAAATGAGTCATTGAGGGCGTAGAGGACGGTTTTTTTAGTTTTTAAGCACAGTTGGAGGAGGGGGGGTAATGTAAGCCCACTCGGGAGATGACTTGATTTAGATGGGGGGATATGAGAGGGTCCCGGGCTGTGCTTAAGGGTCAATTGCTGAGGTCTTTAATGCTTTATAAATAATAATTTAAGTGAGTCATATTAAGGGGTTTTTGTTTTGAAGTTTCTAAGCGAGCTAAAGCGAACGCATTACTGTACAGAACTAGGTTTATCAGATACTGACAAAAAAGTGGTCGTAATGGGCTGGGTTGATACCCGCAGGGATCACGGTGGTTTAGTTTTTGTAGACCTTCGTGACCGAACAGGGCTGTTGCAAATAGTACTAAACCCCAAAGACCCCGCTTTGTTAGAGAGTAAAAACTTTCGAGGTGAATACGTCATTGCTATACAGGGGGTAGTAAGAGCACGCCCTCAAGATATGGTGAATAAAAAATTACCAACAGGTGAAATTGAAATAGAGGCCACGCTTTGTGAAATTTTATCAAAGGCTGAAACTCCACCCTTTAAAATAAATGACCCAAAGGTTCATGAAAACCTGCGCTTAAAGTACCGTTATTTAGATTTACGCTCTTCAAGGTTACAAAAAAACTTAATGTTGCGACATAAAGTGTATCAGGTCTTACGTGAATTTTTAAACAAAGAAAAATTCATAGAGGTTGAGACCCCCATTTTATATAAATCCACCCCTGAGGGGGCGAGGGATTATTTGGTCCCTTCGAGAGTCAACTTAGGGCAGTTCTACGCCCTCCCACAAAGCCCACAAACGTTAAAGCAGTTATTAATGATAGGCGGTATTGACCGATATTTTCAAGTGGCCAAGTGTTTTCGTGATGAGGACCTCCGGGCAGACCGTCAACCTGAATTTAGCCAAATTGATATTGAAATGAGTTTTGTTGACCAAGGCGATGTCATGGAGCTCAACGAAGCCCTTATGCGGTTTATTTGGAAGCAGGTTAAGGGTGTTGACGTGGGCCCGATCCCTCAAATGACTTATTTAGAGGCCATGAACCGTTTTGGTTGTGATAAGCCTGACTTGCGCATACCACTGGAGTTAACAGATATAACTGAGCTTGCTACAGGGTGTGGGTTTAAGGTTTTTGACGACGTTTCGTCTCGTGGTGGAGCCATCAAGGCGCTGGCCGTGCCAGGGGCGGGTGGTTTTTCTAGGGGGCAAATGGATAAGTTAACAAACTTAGCCAAAAGTTATGGCGCCAAGGGCCTTGTTTGGATTAAATCAAATGAGCTCGGTGAGTTAACTTCGCCTATAAAAAAATTCTTTGAGGATAATAAATTTAGTGAAATTTTCTCTGCAGCTGGTGGCAAAAATGGGTCTGCTGTATTTATGGTGGCCGATGATTTTGATATAACCTGTGCGGCATTGTCAGCGATACGTCTACACCTTGCTAAAGAGCTAAACTTAATAGACACCTCCAAAGACTCATTTTTATGGGTTATTGACTTTCCGTTACTAGAGTTCAGCGCTGAAGAAAGGCGCTTTGCGGCTCGCCATCATCCTTTTACCATGCCGAGTGACGATGCTGTTGAAGGCCTGCTTTCAGGGGATGAAAATCGTTATAAAGATCTTCTCGCAAAGGCTTATGACCTTGTTTGTAATGGGCATGAAATTGGCGGTGGTAGTATTAGGATTCATAAGGGCGAAATACAGGCCGCCATGTTTAAGTGTTTAGGTATGAGTGCTGAGGAGACAGAGCAAAGGTTTGGGTTTTTCTTAGAGGCTTTAACATACGGAGTCCCTCCTCATGGTGGTTTTGCCTGGGGTCTTGATCGAATAGTTATGATTTTGTCAGGCACTGATGCCATACGTGACGTGATTGCCTTTCCGAAAACAGCGAAGGCGACAGATTTAATGGCCCAAGCGCCTAGTATTGTTGACCGAGACCAATTGCAGGAGGTCGGAGTTCGTTTAAACACTCAGGCTGAAAAGGTGTTAGAAAAACTAGACAAAAATCAAGTTAAGTAATCTCAACTTGAGACCGAAAGGGTTTTTAAGAGCAAGAGGCTCAGTAAATAAAAAAGTCCACAGGAGGTGGGTTTATGGAAAAGATCAGTGGGATCATCCCCAGTAATAGCAGAGTAAAAACCGTTGATATGTCTGAGGCTCACCCGGTTCGCCCAGGTACGCCGGCTTTTGGTCGACCCATAGGGGTTTCGCATTTAAGTAGAAATGTCACAAGAAGTAGCATAGACACACAGTTACTCAACGAGAGCCTTTCTACAAGACAGCGATCAGAGCTTGAGCGCGCTCGAATTGTTGAGGATGTATCGTCAGGGTTTTTTATGCACAAAAAACCAGAGGTCAGCGTGTCAGAACCAGCAGTCACATTTGCTGTTTCTGAGCCAGCAATAGAGCAAAACCAAAGGTACAATGAGTACGAGGTCGAGCCTAATGGCAACGAATTTGACACTCAAAGTGCTGAGCCTGAGGGTGGCAACGAGTATTTAGCCCCAGGCAGTTACATAGACGTAGCTGTATAATTTATTTTTAAAAGACGAGCCTCATTTATCAAGCTGGTAAATGGGGTCAATTAAAAAACCAAACTTCTCAAGCGACGTGATTTTGTAAATACCCCTGAGCTGTCGCTTGGATTCAATTAATTCTGTTTGCACAATATAATCAAGACCAAGTTTGATAAGCCCTCTTATGGCATCAATGCTCCATTGAGGGGCGCCTATTTGTACGAGGACTTCAAGTCTCCATAGGGCCTGTTGTGGGTCGCCGGCGTGCAATGTTGAAAGGCTTCCTTTGTGCCCCGTGGAGAGGGCTAATATGTAGTCCTTGGCCTCACCACCTCTGAGTTCACCCATGATAATCCTCTCAGGCCTCATGCGTAGAGATTCAATAATTAGATCTGTTTGATTAAATTTTTTTAAAAGATTATTTGGGTCACTGCGAGTCAGCAGTTTTGTACTGGCGTGATTGGGTAGGGTTAGCTCGCTCGTGTCCTCGATGGTGACGACCCTTTCGTTAATAGGCAGGTGCTGCAAAAAGGCATTTAATACAGAGGTTTTACCAGAGCCTGTTGGCCCGATAATGAGTATGTTTTGTTTTTTAGTGATTAATGATTTTAAGGTGTTTATGGCTATCTCTGGGGCCCAGCCAGTTTTTAATAGTTGCGATAAACACCAGGGGTTTTTAGGGTGACGCCTTAAACACAGCTGCGTGTACTCCGGAACAAGTGGTGGGTTTATGAGGTGAAGTCTAAAATTTTGCCAAGATCCATTAGCGCAAGGGGCTTCAAGGTTTAGGGTTACGTTTGCCTTTTGGCAAATACGATGAATAAAGTTGGCATAAGAGAGGTCTGAGAAAAAATGATCCTCGTGCTTTCTCAGTTCACCATGGCGTTCATACCAAATCTCACGGGGGCTGTTAATAATAATTTCAGTGATGCTCTCGTCAGTAATAATTTTTTGCAATGGCCCAAAGTATAAAAACTCACTCGTTAACCGGTCAGCATCGTAGGGGGATAGGTCTTTTGAGTACTTACTTAAAAGTTGAGGCAGTAGTGATTGCTCTTGTTCTTGCAAATAAGATGGATCTGTAATGAGGTGTATCTCTGACCCATTTTGTAATTCATCAGAGATTTGAAGGAAAGCTTTTTTAAGACTCTCCATCACATCGACTCAATATTTAGTTTATCATCCCAACCTTGGGGTCTGTTTTTCAGAGGGTTTATGTGCTTTTCGCCCTCTTCAACAATAGAGGGGGTGATGAACACCACGAGTTCTGATTTTTTATTCAAGTAGTTTTCGCTTTTAAAAAGAGGCCCTAAAATAGGTAGGCGTTGTAAAAATAATAGCCCTGACGAATCAGTATGGCTCTCCTGTTTAAGAAGTCCTGAAAGTATAATAGTTTGCGAGCTTTTTAGATCAATGTGTGACGAAATGCGATGTTTCTTTATGCTCGGTATCTGTGAATCGCTGTGTGCCTTATCAAGGCTAGAAATTTCAGTGTTCACTTTTATGCTCATTTGCCCAGTAAGGTCAGCTTTTGGTTTCACTTTTAAAATAATCCCATAGGGTTTCCATGTGACTTGAGTGCTTTTAAATCCGAAGGACTTAATAGGGATCTCGCCGCCAGCAAAAAACTCAGCCTCGCTACCACTTCGTGTGAGTATTGTTGGTGAGGCGAGGGTTTTGCTTAGCCCCTTTGCCTCTAGGCTTTGCAGGGTCACCTCAACTGGTGAGAGAGTGTGACTTGATAGGTTCGCCTTGTAGGAGTCCGGCCATGAAATGCCAAAGTGATTTGAGGATTCTTTTAACAACTCAACAACTAGAATTTTAATTTTAATCATTGGTTTGAGGCCGATTGTGTTTTCAACAAATTTTGGCTTTAACCCAAAGGGTTTTAAAAAATATGTAAGGTCTTGTTTGTAGAGGTTTTGTTTTTTAGAAAAGTGAATCGCTACATAGGGGGTAAATATAAGTTGTCCTACGGGCAGGTGGTTTTTTTTAAAAATCATCTGCAAGTGGGCCTCAAATAACTGAGTAAGTTCTGGCTCTAGTTGGGCATTGAATACATAAGATACATTTGTGTTTTGCAAGTGCTGGGCGATATAGAGCCAATCAGAAAGTCTATATAAATGCCCTGTAAGAACGATATCACCCCGATGATAAGTAAGCTTTAGGCCTAAAAAATTTTTTATAATACCCTTTAATTGGGTGTAGTTTTCGTAATTTTCGTGAGTCAGTATAAGTATTTGAAAGTTCTTATGGCCCACTCGCAATTGGCTCTGGCCTTGCTTTTTACCAGTAATTAAAAGGGTGAGCCCTAAGTCACGCACTTTTATGATCGCCCCGTTTTGAATATGGACAGAGTCACCGGGTGAAACTTTTAGTCTTGTCGACCCCCCTGATTTAAGTACAATATCTACACGTTCTGCATTGGCTATACACAGGCTTGGTCCTATAAATATTGTGATCGCAAGAGTAAGATAAATAAAAAATTTCATCCCCAGTGACTCCCTTTTACGTCCACACTAGACAATGAATACAAAAACAGTACCAGGCTTTATATGCAATAGGCTTATATTTGGCAAAACAAGTCTTCGGTTTTAAGTGAGATACCCTCGAATATCGGACAGATTTTTAAGTAGATAGCCCTCAAATATTTAAGCCTACATGATAAGGTCTCTAGCCTGAAAGAGGCGCGCTTTTTAGTCTTGAGGTTATGAAGTTTTACTATTCGTTTTTTAAAAATTAAAAATTAAAAATTAAAAATTAAAAATTAAAAATTACAAACTAAATGACACCGTAGTGGTTGCGCCATTGGGGTTTATGTTGAGGTTTGAGTTAAGTAGCCCTAAAAGGGCCTGACATATAGAGAGCCCCAGCCCCGTACCGGTGGTGTGGTTTAAGGCCTTTTCATCCAGAGTAAAGGGCTTAAGTAGAAGCTTAGTTTTTTTAGGGTCAATGGCTTTACCAGTACTTTCTATTTTAAACTCAATTTGGTTTTTAATTTTCAGGGCACTTATGTTGATTTTAGAGTTTTTGTCGCTAAATTTAACTGCATTGTCGATAAGGTGAGAGGTGACCTTGAGTAAAATCTCCTTATCAGTACTCAGCGGCTGAGCCCCTAGGTTTAGGTTTAACTGTAAACCCTTTTTTTCAATAAGCTCTTTATAGGGTAAGAGGGCCTCGTTAAAAATAGTGATAGGGTTGATTTTTTTTATGTGAACGGGTGTTTGCCCTGTTTCGGCATTAATAAGCTCAAGGCTGTCGTTAATAAGTCGGTTAAGTCTATGAGTGGCCTCATCAATGCGAGAGAGGGATTTTTGTTGTACTTTATCAAGCGTGGACTCTTGTAAAAGTTGTGAGTAGCTAGAAATAACAGTCAGTGGTGTTTTTAACTCATGGTTAATAAGTAGCATAAAATTATTTTTAGACTCATCAAGAGCTTTGAGCTCATCAAGGGCTATTTGCAATTGCTCGTTTTTATTTTTTAGCTCGGCCCGCAAGTTGTACTTTTCTGCAGACTTATCAACGGTGTTGAGCAGGTCAATGGGGTCCCAGGGTTTTGTGACATATCTATATATTTGACCCGCATTTATGGCCTCTATTATTGATTCAACGTCAGTAAATCCAGTTAAAAGTATTCGAATTGAGTGAGGTTGAATAGGGATAGATTTTTTTAAAAACTCAACCCCCGTCATGCCAGGCATTCGTTGGTCACTAATAATGATGGTCATTTGATTTTTTTTCAAAATCTCTAAACCCTCAAGGCCAGAGGTGGCTTTAAACACAGTATAGGATTTTCTAAAAAGTCGCTCGAGGGCCTCTATATTATCAATCTCATCATCTATTAAAAGAATATTTTGTTTCATTATGAAATGATAATGCATCTTGGGAGATATTTTGAGTAAAAAAGTGTCTAGATATAGGTCTAGAAGTGTCTATTTTTTAAAGACTTGAGTTTCAGATGTCGATCAAACCTTAGACAAAAAGCTCCTAAAGGGCTTTAAGTATTGAAATTGTGAGGGGATTGTTCCTATGAATATCAATTTAATATTAACCAGTTTACTTGTGGTCGCCTTTTCGCAATCCAGTTTAGCGCAGTTTCCGATGCAATACGGTATAGGCGCGAGCATGGGGATGCAAGCCTGCCCTTACGGGAGTTCGGCTGGGGTTTTTGCAAATAATGATGATTGGGTCGAAGCCAATGAAGAGCTGAGAGCTTTAAAACCAGCAAGTAAACGAGTTAAAAAAATTAGAAAGTCTTTAGGTAAAGTTTTAGTTGGTAGTCTTGGGTCAGCCCTTGTTGATCACATGATCGTGGGGCGAAATAAAAGTGCTTATAGGTCTTGTAGTGATACCTTTCCGGGTAAGTGCGTTGCTGTTGCTGCGACTGAGACTGAGACTGAGGCTGAGACGGCGGAGCCTGTCCTTGAACGAGGTCCAGGTGGGGTCGTTTCTGCTCAGGATACAGAAAGCCCTAATTACAACTCTATTGAAAACACCCTTCGTATGCCCGCAGCTATACAAGGTGGCAGTACCAGTGGTGCGCCCCAAACGGGCGGTTCACAAATAGGTAATGCCTCTATCAATGGAGCTTTTTGTAGAAAATTTGAATTTCCAATGCCAGCGGACCTTTCGGATGGTCTTTGCTCAAACTTAGCTCGTCGCCATCTTCTTGATAGTGGTGAGGTAGATATAAACTCAATTTGTGAGAGATCCGTTGTCGATAAGCCAACTGGAGAAAGTGCTTATACTTACCTTAAAAAGAAAAAGAAAGGTCGGCGAAAGTGTAAAGACCTACTTAAAGAGCTAGAGGATTTAATAGAGGACCTCGAAGATGATGGTTATGGTTTAGTGGGTGCTGAGGATCGAATTGATGACCTCGAAGATGAAATAGAGGACACCGAAGAAGACATCCAAGACGAGATTGCCGATGGTACTTACTGTGCCACTTGTAGAAACGGAGAGCGACACATTAGCGATACCATAGGTAATATTGCCGGCATGATGATCGGTGCTTACACCGGATATAAAAGTTACGATAATATTTCTAAAAGAAATGCGCGCATGGGTTGGCCTTCGAACTCTTCACAGGCTGCGATGGCTGGGTATCCGTTTTTTGCGGCCGGTTTATATGGTGCTGTTAATGGCGGAATGGGCCAAGGCGGCTACGGTTGCTCTGGGACAGTTGGCGGCGGAGCCTACGGCCCCGGCGGCATGCTAGGTATGAACGGTATGGGCGGCGCCTTTGGTTACCCACAAGGGATGATGGGCGCTGGCATTGGTGGTGGTTTATATGCAGGAGGCCTAGGGCCTTGGGGCATGGCCGGACCCAACGGACCTTATGGTATGGGTGGCAACATGGGCATGGGTATGGGCCTTGGAATGGGCCTTGGAATGGGCGGTAACCCCTATGGTATGGGTGGCAACATGGGCATGGGTATGGGCCTTGGAATGGGCCTTGGAATGGGCCTTGGAATGGGCGGTAACCCCTATGGTATGGGTGGCAACATGGGCATGGGCGGTAACCCTTACGGTATTATGGGTGGTAATCCCTATGGTATGGGTGGCAACATGGGTTTAGGCTTAGGTCTTGGCATGGGTGGCAACATGGGCATGGGCGGAAATCCTTACGGTATGATGGGCGGTAATCCCTACGGTATGGGTGGCAACATGGGTATGGGCGGCAATGGATTAGCTGGAATGAACCCCCAGATGATGCAACAACAAATGCGTATGCTTGAAGAGCAACAGTATCAAATGCGCATAGCTATGGAGAACGCTCAAAGGCAACAACAAATGCGTATGCAAGCCTCGCAGCAGGCTATGTCCATTAATCAGCAAATTAGTGAATTGCAAATGCAACTACAGCGTTTAGGAAGTGGGGTCAACGGTGGCCTTAGTGGAGGCATCAACGGTGGTTTTAATGGCAGCATCAATGGTGGATTTAACACTAACATCAATGGTGGGTTTAACACCAATATAAATGGTGGTTTTAATGGCAACACCGGCGGAACAAGGCCCACATTTAGTCGGTAAAAGTTCTAAATTATTATTTTTAATTTCTGATAAGAAAAGAGCACTGCTACAAGCCGTGCTTTTTTTATTTAAGGCTCGGGTGCGGAGGTTCATAGATAACCCTTTGCTTGAGGTCCTTATTGTTTTTTGATTTTAAATAAAAATACCCTGCCGTCACAGCTGCTCCCCATAGCCACTTGTTTTTATACCAAACTTTACTTGATGGCATAGGTTGAGTAATAAATGGTATATCTTGAGGCTCTATAGATTTCGGTAAAACCCCGGCAAGGGTTACAGGGGCTTTAAATTTAGCAATACAGTTTTTATTAAAAAATAAAACAAAAGGGGGCCTCGTAAAGCGTGAGTCTATAGCCGCGATGTGGTCGCAATGACTTGTTAGTAAGGGTTTTTGGGTTATTTTTTTTTGCTTTAAATCGTGTAGGCTTACTTTAAATTCAATGGGTTTTAGTCGGCTAGACAGGGCCATAATGCTGACTACCCCCTCGGGCCAAGTGATGTTTTTAGTTTTTCTAAGGTCAAAAAGGGTATTAAAAATCACTAAATACTCAAAGTCCTTAAAGTCTTGAGTAAGGGTTAGTTTGACCCTTGGGGATGTGGTTTTAATGTGCCTCCACTTATTCATAATGTCCGTGCTAAAAAGGTCCTTTATGGGGGTGTGCTCGGGGTTATATAAAAACCCCTTTTTAAGCCAATACATTTGCCTATGGTGCTGGCTCTCTAGTGCTGCACGCCTTAAGTAACTCATTGAAATTACATCGGTAAATTTTTCGGGCAATAAGTGGAGTTCCCCAGTGGCAATTATTTTTTCAAAACTGAGTTTTGATTTTTCATATTCGCCAGAAAAAAACTGTAACTGAGCATTTTCAAAGTCATCAAGTAACTGGTCAGTATTAACCTGTGATCGAAGTGTAATCACTTGATGTTGAGCATACGAGATCACCCCTTCGTTTTTATGAACATAGGTCTGAAAGTTTAATTTTTGATTTTCTGCACCCAATAGGGCCACATCTGAAAAAGCAACACAGGGTATTGCAAAAAATATTATAAAAAACTTAAACATCACTCGACTCCTATGGTTATTACACGTTTGGTTTTTTTGGGGCTCATTGGCATTTTTATAGCAGGGCTCTTACGGTTTTTAATAACTGCAAACATTTTTTGATCTAGACTGATAAACTTATGTGTTTGATCATCAAAAACAAGTGCGTACAGTAGGTTTTCGTTTTTTCGGGACTTAAAAATTTTTAAGTTTTCAGCAATGAGTATTTTTTTATTATTAGGTATAAATCTATATAAATCAATAACCCCAAAGTCACCAATCATACTTAAAATAGACTCTTGATTAGTTAACTCTAGCGGAAACAACGAGTGCCCGGCGGGTATTATAGTGTCGATCTCTAGTAGGTTAACACGCTCAAGCTCAATAGGCTCAGTTTTAGTAGAGTTAAAAATAAGCTGCAAGGCTAATACTGTCAGTATGCATGCGATTAATATTTGCTTATCATATTTTTTTAAATATTCTTTAATACTCATGGGGGCAACCGACTTTCATTAATTAAAAATATATTTTTTAGTTTAAATAGTGATTTTAAGCTATCCTCGTCTGTAAAAAAATATACAAAACTCATAAGGGCGATGAGTGACAATACGAGCTCTATAATAATTTGGCCGCTAGGCGCCTTTTTAGCACCCTTATCGCTGGAGTTAGACATACAGATAAGTTTTAAAACGAATAAATTTGCGCTTTCCACAATAGCCCCTTGTTTTCAGTGAGTGTTACTTGGCAAAATTGTGGCACTTTATACTCATTATTTGAGCTGATAAAGGGTGAAAGTATTCGAGCAAAATACTCACCAAGTATGCGCGAGTTAAAAAGTGCTGATGAGGCATTAAATTGCCAGCTCACTTGAGCCGCTTGGTTTTTAGGGAGCTCTAAAACAAGCTGATACTCACTAAAGGGTGACCATGGTGACGTTTTCTCTACAGGCATGGGTATTTTTGATACTTTCGAGTGCCTGGCACTCAACATTCTACCAAAATACATTTTAACTTTTAATTGCTCAGCCCTTCTGTACATGTTTATGCCCTCAATCAAAATTGTTTGTTGGGCTTTTGCGGCCATTAGGTGAGCCAACTGTGTAGCCACATAAGCCGCGGCCGCCGCAATGGCATAGGGGTTGCCTACTTTAGTTACTTGTAAAAGGCGTTTTTTAGCATTTAAGTAGGCCTTTAATTTTTTTCTAATGGTCTTATTAAAGTTAAGCAAATTGTTTACAAGGGGTATTAGATTTTGTTGGGCCTGATAAAGTTGAGTGAGGCAGGCTTTAAAGGGTCTGTTTGATTCGTTCACTAGGTAAACACAAGTGGCTGTGCCTAAAACTAAAGTGAGTAACAAGGGTAGGGTGATCATGGTGATCATTAATATATAGCCCTTGTTATTTTGAAAAGGTCTTTTGAGTGCAGTTTGTACCTTCTTTTGATGGTGGCTTTTTGATTGAAATACATAAGTGCCCAATAGACCTCCCCTTCAAAGTAAAAATCATTTTTTTTCAAACCTAATGTGAGTTGTTGTCCCTTGGCTTTTAAAAGAAGCCCAGAGTTCATAAGATGTTTTATTTTTAGCTCACAACTTGTTTTAGAGCTCTCCCATTGAGCCATGCACACAAGCCCCCTGTGCATACTGTGTTTGATCCAAAATAAATCCCACTGTATTGAGATGATAAAAAATACCCCCGTAAAAAGAGTCATTATTACAAGTATAGAACTCGTGGCCTCAATCACACTTTGCCCACTGTGGTTCATCTTTTGTCACTTTTTTTTGGGTTGGCGGCACTTCTCATAAAATTAGATAAGTCCTTTTTTTTATAGTGATTGCTTCGTACTTTATTTATTTGACTGAGCTCGTTTGAACCTTCAGACCCCTGAAGAGCATTTATAATTTGTGCAAATTTATAATTAGTAGTGTGCTGTAAAAGTTTTATTACACTAATGGCAGCCACCCCCATTAAGGCGACTATAATTAAGTACTCAATGACCCCTTGCCCCTTACTATTTTTTATAGCCACAGCAAACTCCTTACAGTTGTAACAAGAGTATCCCGTGCAACAACTGTGACAGGTGTCTATTAAAAAAGAGCAGGACATAGAGGATAGCGCATCCGGGATTTTTTAAAATTGTCCGAATGTCGAATGCTATTTAAAACTTTGGTGTAAAAGCTGTGGTGTAAAAACTATGGTGTTAAATATTAGGAGCTAAAATAATGTCGCTAAATGTAATCATAGAGGACTCAGTAATAATGTGATTTTTTTAATTCAAAAGTATTAAGTCTCTGTTAGGTCGAGGCTAACAAAAGGGCCTTTGGCACAGCCGTTCGCTTAAAAAGAGGTAGAGTTATAAACGCCTGGGGCGCCTTTGTTGATTCAATTAACGGTAAGGCAGTTAATCACAATACGTGAGTTTATCACAATGTGATGAATAATAGATAAATTAACTAATTAAGTAGTGGTACAGGCGGTGGGGTTATTTTTTTCGAGCGGCTTTTTTTGCAGCGGCCTTTTTTTCAGCGCGTATCCGGTAGTTGCGGTCGATGATTTCGAAGGTTTCTTTTCGTAGGTCGTGCTCGTATATAAACCGGTAAAAGGCATTGACCTCAGCACTTTTTCTAAATTTTTTAGTAGTTGCAGGGAGGGCATCACTGGCGTCGTAGCTGATACTACCATCTTGTGCGACTTGAACTTTTGTGGCCATTGAATCTCCTTTTAAAGCTTCAAATACAAGTTTTAGACAAAAAAAGCCCTTTGGTCAACGGGTAATCTATAGCTCAAAGATAGATCCTTAAAAATATCAATAAGTTAAAAAAATGTGGCCAACCTGGGGCGTGTTGATTAAAGTGAGGGATGTAAAAAAACTACATACTCTAAGAGGGCTTGATGCAAATATTAGACGGCAAAGAAGTTTCGAAAAAATGTAAAAAGCAAATTTTCAAGCAAGTTCAGGCGCTTAAGGCCGAATCAGGCCGTGCCCCTTGTTTGGCCGTGGTCCTTGTTGGCGATGACCCGGCAAGCCAAGTGTATGTGCGAAATAAAATAAAATCTTGTGAAGAGGCGGGTATTTTATCCAAAGAGGTGCGCTTACCCTCTGATGTCACTCAAGCCCAGCTTGAAGAGCACATCAAAAAACTTAATAACGATGACAGCGTACATGCTTATTTAGTGCAGTTGCCTTTGCCAGAGACCCTCGATAAAACTAGGGTTTTAGACCTTATTGACCCCCTTAAAGACGCCGATGGCCTCACAACAAGTAACTTAGGGCTTTTATTTGCCTCAAGGCCAAGGGTGGTCCCTTGCACCCCTAAGGGTGTTATGAAAATTTTAGAGCACTATAACATTGAACTTGCAGGCAAGAGAGCCGTTGTTATTGGCCGAAGCCAAATCGTGGGTCTCCCCATGGCGCACCTTTTATTAGGGGCTAATGCTACAGTGACCGTATGCCACTCCAAAACAGCCCAATTAAGTGAGGTCACACGCCTGGCCGACATTGTGATTGCAGCGGCCGGAAAGCCAGAATTTTTAACAACCGAGTATTTTAAAAAAAATGCCGTAGTTATAGATGTAGGCATACACAGAAAGGCTCTTGAGGGCGACAAATCAAAACTTTGTGGTGACGTCAATTTTGACGATGTCAAAGATCACCTTTTAGCCCTCACCCCTGTGCCTGGGGGGGTCGGCCCCATGACCATAGCTATGCTTTTGCAAAATACTTTAGAGCTATTTAAACTAAGGCTTCAGGTTTAAAGAACTGGGTTTAATAAGTAGTTATAATCAAGCTTATCTATAGGGGTTATAGAGCTTCATGGCCTTTTCATCAATGGCAGTAGGGTTCACGGTAAAACCATATTTTTCAGGGTTCATTGTGACAAGTGAAATGGCTAAAAACTTATAAGTCTCTGAAATACGCATACAGTGTACCATTTTATGTTTTCGGATCATCTTAAGGCTATTATCAAACATCTTTGTATCATCAAACACCTGGTATCTAGCCGGCAGTTTGTTAAAGCAAGCTCGCCTCTTAGAAAAATCGTCAATACCTGCGCATTGAAGGGCTCTCATGACGGAGCCTTTATTTTTTTGTAAACTTTTTTTACATTGCTCTGGGTTTTCTGCTTGGGCGCAGGCGACGTTGACAGCAGCGTTGGGTTCACCTAAATGATAGCCCAAATATAATAGCTCGGGGTTGTTACCGATCATTTTAAATATGTCACTGTGAAAAATAGCCCCCAGGTAGGCTGAGGGCACAAGGTAGGCACGGTCATCTGATAGGTTATGAGTTATTTTATTAACGGTACGGCCATCGACATTGGTTTGTCCGGGGCCCACAAGGCTAAAAATATGTGGTTCGGCATTAATGTTTAAGTCTTTATAAATTTCTTTTGTATAAACCTTCGCCTCAACGGGTTTAAACTGAAAGGGCCCTACAACTTTTGAGCTCGAAACGTTCGCGATGGGAAAGCTATTGTTCTGACCATACGTATACGCTGACTCTACATACATAACATTTGAAGCAATGGGAGTTACGTCATAAAAATCATAGGCCTGTCTTAAGTAAGGGCTGAGCGCGGCCATGTTGTTAATGTGCTGTTGTGCCATTTGGCTTTGGTCCTGTGAGCGGTAGTTTTTTTTACAAGAGCCATCAGGGCACTCTAAATTTTGTTTAGCAATATTGAAGTATTGGCAGTAATTGAGGTCTTTTTTACCGGGGGAGATAATATTAAGGTGGTATTGTAGGTACTTATCGACGTCTAAATTTAAAAACTTTTCTGTTTGCTTGTGTGCATTGTTAAGAGCTTTGTTGTTAAGGTCGATTTTAAAAACTTTAGGGCTGACCTTTTTGTCGACGGACTGACGCTTTTCATGGGGCACAATCGTAGTGGGTACAAAATCGGGGTCTGTTGTGACAATTTGTAGGCTCTCTTCGGGTAAGTCAATGCGGGTCACCTGATCATGTGAGCCGTAGTTGTCACTTTTTGAGTCCGCGTTGATATAATCAACACCAGTAATGTCACTGCTGGCATCGGTAACAGGGGTGATGGTCCCATCAGCGTTATGTATGCTCACTGTGCCTGTAATCGGCAGGGTGCTTTCGTCGCTCAGGTCGTTTTCATCAGTGGGTCTTACAATATTTTTAAGGGTTAATTCTTTTCCAGAGTCAGAAATACTAATACTTACCGTTGAGGTTGTGGGCCCTTTAGCAATAGATATTTTCTCTTGAGTTGAAACAGTGGACTCGTCGAGGTTAACAAGGTCGTCAACAAGTGGGCTCATTTCAACAGGGTGCCTCGTTGCTCTTTTGACTTTAATTTGAACTTGTTTTTTTGAGTAAATAAATCCAACGCGACCTGTTTTAATACTGGCCTTATCTTTAACTTGATGTTCAGTCACATAAGCAGCAACAACTTTGCAAGCAGGGGCTTTTACCGAAACACAGGTGGCGGTCATAACATAGCTTGTCCCTGGGATGCCGCTTTCAAGAGTGGAGCTGTAGCTTTTATCCAGGGAGAGGGGCTGAGCCTCTGTGTTAATAAAAAACTCTAAAGGCTGTTCAAGGTGTTTAAATTCAAATTTAAATTTTATAAAAGCAACTTCTTTTGAGGGGGCGGTTTTTAATAAATACTTTTGCTCGCTATTGTACTGCGAGACTTCAAGAGCTTTTAATTGGCTCAGTAGGTTTTCAGTAGTGAGCTCATTAGTTTGACGCAGTAACTTTTTATACTGTTTGTCGTACTGTCGCTCTCGTTGAATGTAACTTGGGGGCGTGGGTCTGGTGGCAGTGAGTTCAGTTAAATCAGCTGGCGTTATGGTGGTAATGTGTGTGGTCTGTCCACCTTTTGGCCACTGAGCTTGCTCAGCGCAGGCAAGAGCCACAGTACTTAGAAAAATAATAAGAACGCTTTTTTTTATCACCACAGAGTACTCCTTAGCTTATTGTTATAGCAATTTGAGTGCCATGAGCATTAAGCCCGAAAGCCCCCTAACTCTCTGTAATCATTGCCCCTCTATGATACTTAGGGGCCCTCATTTGTAGAATAGTAAGCCGGGCCCGCCTTTTTGGTCCGGTGCGAGGCCCCTCACATGCGCTGTGACTAGTCATTTAGTAAAAAAAACATTAAAAACTTACTAATTTCATTAAAAGGAGCCGTCCATTTGAGCACACAAAAAACCCCACTATCAAGTGAGCATGAGCGCCTCGGCGGCAAGATGGTTGATTTTGACGGCTGGTGGATGCCGGTGCAGTTTAAAGGTCTTAAGCTTGAGCACGCCTGTGTGCGAGAAGGGGTGGGGTTATTTGATGTTTCTCATATGGGAGAGCTTCGAGTGAGCGGTGAACACTCTTTAAAGTCTCTGCAGTGGCTTACGAGTAATGATGTTTCAAAGTTAAAAAAAGGTCAGGCTCAGTACTCACTTTTAACAAATTTTGAGGGCGGCATTGTTGATGATTTAATTGTGTACTGCTTAGAGCCGGGCGCTGATTACCTTTTATGCGTGAATGCCTCCAATAAAGATAAAGACCTAGCCTGGGTGACAAAAAATAATAAGGGCGCTGACATTACAGATGAGAGTTCTTTTTGGGCCCAGGTTGCTATTCAGGGGCCAAAGGCTATGGAGTTAATGAAAGAGGTTCTCGGAGCTTCTGTTGAAAGTATAAATAGTTTTAGTTTTTTACCCTTAAGTTTCAAGGGCACTGAGTGCCTAGTGGCTCGAACAGGGTATACGGGCGAAGACGGGGTAGAGGTGTTTATCCCCTCAGAGGTGGCTGTTGATTTTTGGTCAACCCTGCTCAAAAAAGGTGAGCCCTTTGATGTTCAGCCCATTGGCTTAGGCGCTCGGGACACCCTGAGGACCGAAATGAAGTACTCACTTTATGGCCACGAAATTGACGACTCCACAAGCCCCATAGAGGCTGGTTTAGGCTGGGTTGTTAAGTTAGAGGCAAAAGAGTTTATCGGCAGCGAAAAGATACAGAGTGTTAAAGATAAGGGCCCTCAACAAAAGCTTGTAGGGTTTAAAATGCTAGAGCGTGGGATTGCAAGACAGGGCTATAGGCTGTTTTCCTTTGACAATAATGAAGTGGGCAGGGTAACAAGTGGTACACCGTCACCAAGTTTGAGCGAAAATATAGGCATTGCTTATTTGCCTGTTGAGTATTGTAAAATTGGGTCTGAATTTTTAGTTGAAATCAGAAACAAAAAAATTAAGGCAGTGACCGTAAAAACACCATTTGTGCAAAAAGGGTAAAATAAATTATGACTACATATAAAATTCCAGAAGAAAATTATTACACAAAAGAGCATGAGTGGGCTTATGTTGATGAAAATCTAGTCACAGTCGGCATCACTGAATTTGCTCAAGACGCTTTGGGCGAAGTTGTTTACTGCGAACTCCCCGAAGAGGGCCAAAAAGTAAATCAAGGCGAGCCCTTTGGTGTTGTTGAGTCTGTAAAGGCTGTGAGTGATTTATTAGCACCTGTTTCGGGCACAGTTATTGAGGTGAATGCCCCTTTACAAGATGACCCGGGCGCAATTAACGATGACCCTCAAAACGAGGGCTGGCTTGTACGCATCGAAATGGACACTGAAAAAGAACTAGCAAACCTAATGCGCGCTCCTGAATACAAAAAAACAATAACCGAGTCGCAAAGTTAATATTTTAGCTAGACAATTTGAGGGGTATCTTTTAACTTATCCACTTAAAATCACATAACAGGCCCATGTGGTGAAATTGGCAGACACGCTAGACTTAGGATCTAGTGCTTCGCGGCGTGGGGGTTCGACTCCCTCCATGGGCACCAACTTTTTTAAATTTTTTTCGGTGATTATATGCCAGAGTTTTTAAAAAAATCTGATAAAAAGGCCTCCAGAAGGCCTACAAATTTAGAAATGGCCGATCAAATGTTCAAAGATGCTTTTTTGGTTAAAAAAACACGTTTTTCTCACCTGCACCCAGAACTATCCGATAAAGAGCTGACCAAGATGACGGCTAATTACTTTAAAGAACTCAACGAAAGAGAATCTTAATGACAGGCATGCTTGATGTGCTTAAAGATGTTGTTAGCCGTTTTGATAGCCAGGGCATTGAGTACTTTCTTGTGGGCTCAATGGCCACCATGTACTACAGCCGCCCTCGATTTACTCAAGATTTAGATTTAGTGGTAAGGATTAAATCCAGTCAGGTTTCAGGGTTTGAAAATTTATTTCCCGTTGAGGATTACTACAGCCCACCCAAAGAGGTTCTGCGTGATGAGGTGATCCGTAAGGGGAGTTTTAATCTGATTCATCAAGACTCAGGCATTAAAGTAGATATCATGCTGGACAAGGGGACTGACTTTTATATTTCTGAATTTTCCAGAAGAAAAAATCTAGAGATGGCTCCTGGTCTTGAGGTTTACATTGCCTCCCCTGAAGATCTTATTTTAAAAAAACTAGATTTTTACCGCGAAGGGGAGTCTGAAAAACACCTGACAGATATTCGAGAGGTTATTATGAGTGTTAATGTAGACAATAGTTACATTGAAGAGTGGGTCACTCGCTTAGGTCTTACCAAAGAGTGGACAAAAGCCTCTAATAGTTAAGCTACAATATTTTTTAAATCAAAAAATGACAGACCATTTATATTGTTAGTATAAATGAAGAAATGCTACAGGCGTTTATAAAATTAAATTTCTACACATAAGTTCTCCTCTCTGTAAGTGCCTTGAAAAACCTGATTCTAAGCACTGTTACCTGAAAGAAAGATTAATTTTTAGTGCCCGAAATATTTATTAAGTCTGAGCTTGTGCCATCAGTGACGTCGAGTGTGGACGTGTCAACTCCGTTAGGGGTTTTCCATTTATACTGTACATCAACGGAACAAGTGGCCCCGTTGATCAGTGTGGTTGTGTCGCAGGAATCAGATAAAATAACAAATTTAGATCCTGTCGCTGTCAGAGTGGTAGTAAGTACACCTGTTGTAGAGCCCGTGTTGTTAGTTAGCGTAAAAGCGTGAGGTGTATCGCCGCCCGGGGAGCCGTAGTCGTAAGTGTCGATGTCCCACTCGAGCAGGCCAAAAACAATATTTACTGTAACCCCTGAGGTGTCGGGTGGTGTAAAGGTCAGGGCGGCATTGTTACCGGCTGCATCTTTTAGCGTGCCGCCGTTTAACCCTAACGGTGAGGTGGAGCTAATACCGTCTAAATCAGAGTCTCCGCCGGCAACGATGTGTCTAAAAATTAAATTCGCACTACCTGAGCCTGAGAGGTACGTGGCGTACACGGTGCCAGAGGTTAAGTTTAATTGTATTTGAGGTGTGTTTGCAACCGTGACGCTTTCGTTATAGTTCACTGTAAAATCTAGATTATTACCGGTAGTGTAATTACCATCAGCGGGTGGGGTAACGCTACTTAAAGTAGGTGCTGTACCGTCATACTGAAAGGCCGTACCCGTACTGACGGTAGAAACATTACCGGCCTGGTCGTGCGCCCTTACGGAGATATAGTAATTTGTTAATGCCGAAAGGCTAAGCCCTGAAAAAGTTTTACTAAGTACAAGGGCATTTGTAGCCCAATTTACGACTTCACCCCCACCTGAGCTGGTACCAAGAGCTACCTCATAACGGGTTACACCATTGGTGTCAGTAGAGGCCGTCCATGTAGAGGCCGGTGATGAGGCTGAGTTTGTGGTAAAGGCCGCGTAGGCAAGGCCCCCAGGTGTAGTCGGTGAGGTGTTGTCGATAAGGGCCGAAACACTTAGCACACTACTTTCGTTGCCAAACCCATCTTTAGCTTGAACATGTATGTAGTAAGTGTTGCTCCCAGACCCTTGGGTGTCACTTGTTGTAGCTCCGTAGGGCTCAACAGTAAAGGTGTGTGTTGCATTTGTGTTGATAACATATCTATAAGTACAAGAGGCGGCATCGCAACCCCAAGTCCATGATTTAGATTTTGTAGGCGTCGGGTCACTTGTAAGCCCTGTTACATTTACTGTGGCCACATTGACGGTGATCCCTGAGGTATCAGGTGGTGTAAAAGTCAGGGTGGCATTATTACTGGCGGCATCTTTGAGTGTTCCGCCGTTTAACCCTAATGGTGAGACAAGAGTGATTCCGTTTAAATCAGAATCGCTGCCAGTTATGGCGTATCTAAAAATTAAATTCGCACTACCTGTACCTGAGAGGTATGTGGCGAACACCGAGCCAGAGGTTAAATTTATTTGCAACTGAGGCACATTTGTAACAGTGATGTTTTCGTTGTAGTTCACTGTAAAATCTAAATTATTAGTGGTGGCGTAGTTGCCATCAGCGGGCGTGGTAATGCTACTCACAGTGGGTGCTGTGCCGTCATACTGAAAGGCGCTGCCCGTACTGACAGTCGAAACATTACCGGCCTGGTCGTGCGCCCTGACAGAAATATAGTAATTTGTTAATGCTAAAAGACCAAGCCCTGAAAAAGTTTTACTAAGTACAAGGGCATTTGTAACCCAATTAACGACTTCGCCCCCACCAGAGGTGGTGCCCAGAGCCACCTCATAATGGTCCACTCCGTTAGCATCAGTGGAGGCGGTCCATGACGAGACCGGTGATGAGGCTGAGTTTGTAGTAAAGGCCGCGTATGTGAGGCCCCCAGGTGTTGTGGGTAAGGTGTTATCAAGTATTGCCGAAACACTCATGACACTACTGACTTGGCTCAGCCCGTCTTTGGCCTGTACGTGAATATAGTAAGTATTATTTCCGGACCCTTGGGTGTCACTTGTTGTCGCTCCGTAGGGTTCAACAGTAAATGTGTGTGTTGCGTTTGTGTTTATAATATGTCTGTAAGTGCATGGGGCGGCATCGCAACTCCAAGACCACGATTTAGATTTTGTAGGCGTGGGGTCATTAGATAAGCCTGTCACTGCAACGGGGTTAGCAATTTGCCAAGCCCCACTTGAAACCCCCGGGGATGTGTTTGTCGAAGCGTCCACCGAGCGAACAGACAGGTAATAATTAGTAAACACAGCGAGGGTGAGCCCTGTTCTTTGTGACGAGGTCACGTTTCCGACGTTGCTCCACCCCTCTATCTCGGTCCCGCCAGCAGTTGTCCCGACAGCGACTTCATAGTGAGACATAGCACAGTTGTCTACACTGGCATTCCAAGAGAGTGTTTGAGTGGTCGTGGGCGTCCCGGCCCCGCTCAAGTTTAATCCGGTAGGTGTACTTGGCAGAGTGGCATCAGGGGAACAGCCATCATTAGCCACCCAAGTGTCAGTGATAACTGTAGACTCATTACCAGCATTATCTAAAGCCTTAACATTCACGGTGTATGTGTCACCACCTGTTAAACTAAGCCCGGTAACGGCGGCACCACTCGTATGCGCACTGTAGGCCTTAATCACTGACAGGGCTGAGTTTTGTATTTCTACATGGTGGGCTAAAAGGCCAGACCCTCCATCAGAGCCCGAACTGTACGTAAACGTAGGAGTTGTTGTTGTGCTTATGGGCACGCCACTTAATACGAGTACTGAGGGGGGCAGTGGGTTTACACCATCATGTAAAATAAAAGCATTCGCGCAGTTGGTTTCTACAAGCCCGGAGTTTCTAAATATGACATAAAAAGTGTTTAAGGCATTGGGGTTTGAGAGTGTCACGGTCTTAACTGAAGTAAAGGGCTCCCAAGTCCCCCCGGAGGAGCAACCAGAGGTTTCTGTAATGTACATCTCTGCGACGAGATCACAGTTATACTGCATATTTGTGGTTAAGCTATTAGTAAACCCTACATTTACAAAAGAGGCAAAACAGGTGCCAACGGTATCCCGACGGTCGTGAAAGTAACGGTCTGTATCGCCGCCTAAAACCCCTTCCTCACAAGACACCAATGGGAGTAGCGAAAACAAAATAAGTATTAAGTATAAAAATTTATTTTTCAAAACAAGTACCTTTTAAAAATAAGTACTTTAAAACTTCGACTGGACTGAGGCCTGCTCGTAAAAATAGTTTCACCCTTATAAACATTATTGAGGCCCCACTCTGTGCGCTTGCCCTTCCAGGTAAAAATTAAACTCACTTGAAAGTTATCCATTTTTACAGAGCCCTCTGAGCCAGCAACGAGACTCCCAGTAAAGCTTTTTCTAAAGCCTAACTGCATTTTTGAACCCATAAAACGCCCTGAAAAATATATGCCTAAATCCCCCAAACTAGCAGTGCTCTTTCCGATAAAAATGGTATCTGCTGTTGAAGAAAAAATAAGTGTCTCGTCAGAGTAATAAGAGGCGTCTAAAAATATCCATTGAAACCTTAAAAAAAGCCCCACACGGGTTTTAAGTAAAAATTCATTAGATTTTGATAAACCCACCTCTGAGTTACTCGGTACAGAGAAAAAGGTCCCCCCAAGGTTTAACAAATAACCTACGCGCCTTGAGATGTGTTGTTGAAAGGATGTTTGTATAATGGGGTTGAAATTACTTTTTACTAAAATGCTGCTTTCTATATCTTCAAAATCAAATCGAGACTCTTCTGTGCCCACAGAAAACCCAAAATTGGTCCTCGCCGACGCAAAGCTTGCGATCATCATAAATAATATAAAAATGAAATACTTCAATTAAAGCACCCCTTTGGCCTTCCTAGCCTCGTGTTGATTATACCATTTATGCGGTGTGTTTTTGAGCTGAAAGTAGTGACCTAATCATTAAACTCAAATAACTAAGACTTAGGGGTTGCTAAGCTTAAGCCCTAAGTCGTGAGCCCATTAAATTATAAGGGTTTAAAAGAAGGTCCATTAAACCTTTGTCTATATAGGCTCAAGCATTGAGAGATCCGGTAAATAAATTTTATTTATGCCGAAACGCTTCAAGGAATGAGGCTTTTATAAAAAAACAAAGTTACCGTTTTAACCCTAAGCAGGTTTTAATCATTAAGGGTCACAACGAAATATCATTGTAAATAACAAGTGGGTCAGAGTAATTTAACTTTTATTTGAAGACTTGTACTAAACTCTCTCTAGGCGGGCAAATTTAACAACAAATTTTTTAACAGAATTATTCTTAAACACAACGCTGACTTTTTGGTTATCACCCTTGCCCTCGACTTGGTGAATACTGCCCACACCAAAAGTAGGGTGCTTCACTCGCATACCCTTAGCAAAACCACTGTCTTCGTCAAAATAGGTGTCGTCAAAATCGTCAAAGCTGTCTTGGTAAAACTCGTTGTATTGGTTTTTTGTAGACCCTGAAGGGTGTTTTTTTGAATACTTATTTAAAAATTTTGGTTTAAAGGGTTGCTGCTCGTCAAGGTATTGAGCGGGTATTTCTTTTATAAATCGGCTCGGTGAGTGGCTTTGTTCCTGCCCCCATACTCGGCGATTAAGGGCATAGCAGAGGTAAAGTTTTTTCATCGCACGGGTCATGCCGACGTAACAAAGCCTTCGCTCCTCTTCAATAGCGTCACCATTTGAATCTTCAAAGCTTCTCGCCGAGGGGAACAAGCCCTCCTCTAAGCCCACTACAAATACCACAGGGTACTCAAGCCCCTTTGATATATGTAGGGTCATTAAGGTCACGGCGTCTGTTGACTCATCAAGGCCGTCAATGTCTGAAACTAGGGCCATCTCTTCTAAAAAGGTTTGTAAACTAGCTTCGTCACCACGCTCTTGCTCAAACTCAGTGGTGGCGTTGTTGAACTCTTCTAAGTTGTCTATTCGGGCTAAAGACTCAGAGGTGTTTTCGTCTTTGAGCCTTAAGGCGTAGCCTGTTTCATCTAAAATATTTAAGTACGTATCACTTAAGCCCGCTGATTCGGCAAACTTAAATATACGCCCCATTAAGGTGTAAAAATTTTGTAGTTTTTTACAAGCTCCCGCGTGCACAATTTTTTGTTCAATGGCTTTGGGGATGACACTTAAAAGGCCCTCTCCGGTGAGTGCTGCTAAAGCCTCAAGCTTATCAATGGTAGTTTTACCAATCCCCCTTGTGGGCACGTTAATAATTCTCTTTACAGCTACGTCATCAGTGGGGTTTAAAATGAGCTTCATGTAGGCTAAAATATCTTTGATTTCTTTTCGTTCAAAAAACTTAACTCCGCCTACGATTCGGTAGGCAACGCCCAAAGAGCGCAAGTTTTCTTCGATCACGCGAGACTGTGCGTTTGTTCGGTAAAAAATAGCAACGTCATTAAGTATGGTGTCTCCCGCTTCAAATATTTTTTTAATCTCACCACTCACAAAACGCGACTCATCGTATTCAGTTTGCCCGGCGTGTACGGTTATTTTTTCGCCCTCTTCTTTTTCGGTAAATAAAGTTTTGTCTTTTCTTTGGGTATTATTTTTTATCACAAACCCGGCGGCCTCTACTATGTTTTTAGTAGACCTATAGTTTTGCTCCAGTTTTACTACCGTCCCTTCGGGAAAGTCTTTTTCAAAGTTTAAAATATTTGTAATATCAGCCCCGCGCCAAGAGTAAATAGACTGGTCCTCATCGCCCACCACACAGAGGTTTCTGTACTTTTTAGCAAGAAGCTTTAGTAATTTGTACTGTATGTGGTTTGTGTCTTGGTACTCGTCGACCATAATAAATTTAAACTGATCTTGGTATTGCTCTAATAGGGCCGGGTAGTACTCAAAGAGTTCGTGGGTTTTTAACAACAGGTCCGAAAAATCAAGAGAGTTAGACTTTTTCATTTCTTTTTCGTAAATGCGGTAAACCTCTAAAGACTCATCGTCCATAACAAAGTGACTTTTTTTAGAGACCCCATCGGGGGTGAGCCCCTCGGTTTTGGCATTGTTAATGCGCGACTGAAAACCCTTGGCGGGGTTTAATTTTTCGTTAATGTTAAGTTTGTTTAAAACTCGTTTTATCATGCTCAGTTGGTCTGAGCTGTCGTAGATGCCAAAAAAAGGTTGGTACTCAAGTAAGTGTATGTGCTCTCTTAAAATGCGCACACAAGTAGAGTGAAAGGTGCTCACCCACAGTTGTGAGGGGACCGGTATTTTTAAACTAAAAAGAAGCTTGTAAATGCGGTCATTCATTTCGCGGGCGGCTTTATTGGTAAAAGTCACACATAGTATTTCATTGGGCTGAGCCTCACCCTGGGCAATAAGGTTTGCAAAGCGGTAAGTGAGCACACGGGTTTTTCCCGACCCAGCGCCAGCTAGTATAAGCAGGGGCCCTAAGAGTTTATAGGCGGCCTCAAACTGCGTTGGGTTAAGCTCTGATTGAAATAAAGGGGCCTTGCTCATAAAACTCTTTTTAGTTGTTTAGCGAGTGAGGGCCTACGCTTAAAACCATTGTTTACAACAGCGAAATACCAAAGCCCTCAAACCGTATGTTTAAGGGGTTTTATAAGGTCTATCGCAGTAATTGTAAAGGTGTTAAGGGCCTAGTTACCTGATTATCTTTTGAACAATGGCAGAGCTAATGCTGGCTTGCTTCAAGAGTTCTTTTCTAAAGTGATTTGCACTTTTTCGGCCCTCAAAAAGACCAATACTTACTCGGTACCAGATTTTACCCTTAATGTTAGCCGGCACGTAAAAGGCAAAGTACTCAGGCTTTAGCTTTTCAGCATGTATTTTAGCCTCTTTTTCAGTGGCATAAGACGCAATTTGTACTGTGTATTTACCTATAGATGTTGGGTTAAGGATCGGCAGCACACTGGCTGGCTTTCTTGTAGGCTTAACGTTCGGGGTAGGGGTTTTTCCCTTCGCTAAGCGGTTCATGGCCGTAGGCACAGGTTCTGGTTTAAAGGGCTTGGCCTCAAGTGGTTTTTTAATTTCAGGTGATTTTTTTACGAGAGTTGTCTTTTCAGGCGTAGTTGATTTAGTCGTAGCTTTTGAAGCATGTGTTCTGGCAATAGGTGTGTAGCCGTCTTCAGTTTTAGTCGTCTTTGTAGGGGTGGGTTCACTCTTTTTCGCCACAACCTTGGGCTCTTGTACTGGTTTAGTGTTGGCCTGTTGCTTTTCGGCCTCAACAAAAGATTTAGACAGCTCATTGACCTCGGCTTCTGTGATAACACCTTCAGAAGAGTCATGCTTTGTACTGGCCGTGTTTCGAACATGGTCATACTCAGCCTCTAATGCAACACGACGACGGTCACTATCGCTCACTTGCTTACCGACATATGTACCAACTGAAAATGAAAAAAGTGAAATAAAAAATATCAGAGCTAATTTAACGACAGTCTCTGCTTTTGTCCCCCCGTGATTATCCATACTCTCTCCCCCTCTTTAAAATTATCAGTTTGCTTTTACTACGTTTAGTTTTTGTAGAGTTAATTTACTTGTCGGCAAACTAAAACGTGTTCTTAGGTATATGTTAAACTTTTCGCCCCAAAGGGTCAATCCGTCAAAGTCTTGACAATAGGGGACTTGGCAGGTTTATAGGGGCTTATGTCGCAAAGCTTAACGCCCGTAATAAAAAATCAATTACTCTCAAGCGCTTGCCAGGCGGCAAAGCTTGGTAGACAGGTATTGTTGGATTATTTCGGGCACTTATCTAAGGTGAGTGAAAAGCACTTGGCCGGTCTAGTGAGCGAGGCCGACGTGGCCAGCGAAAAGGTAATTAAGGACTATTTAGCACAAAGGCATCCCAAAATTGGCTTTTTGGGCGAAGAAGAGGCCTTTGAAAACCCCAACCTTAGCCTATCATCACATGAGTCACTTTGGGTGGTTGACCCCTTAGATGGCACGACTAATTATGTGCACAGGTTCCCTATTTTTTGCATAAGTATTGGGCTTATTATTAACGGTAAAATCGAAGTGGGCGTTATAGATGTGCCTATGCTCAATAAAACCTATATGGCCACCGCCGGGGGCGGGGCCTTTGCCAACGAGGTCCCTTTAAAGGCCAGTCAACGAAGCCAAGTTTCTCAAAGCTTATTGGCCACAGGTTTTTTTGCTCAAAATAAGCCCGCCTTAAAACAGCAGTTAAAAATATTTTCTGAATTTATAGGCCAAGCCAGGGGTGTTCGGCGAGCCGGCGCTGCGGCTTATGATTTATGCATGGTTGCTGAGGGTGTTTTTGATGGTTTTTGGGAGCGTAATTTAAGCCCATGGGACACCTGTGCCGGCACCTTGCTTGTTCGCGAAGCCGGGGGCATTGTAACTAACTACGAGGGCGGCGAGTACCACCCCGATCAAAACTCTATCCTAGCCTC
The DNA here is from genome assembly GCA_030591685.1 of Pseudobdellovibrionaceae bacterium. Classification (GTDB taxonomy): domain Bacteria; phylum Bdellovibrionota; class Bdellovibrionia; order Bdellovibrionales; family UBA1609; genus JAUVAX01. The sequence goes on from JAUVAX010000015.1 coordinate 39,011, forward strand.
TAATAAGCCTCTTCATGGGCAACTTTTAAAGGTGACTTCATTATATTAATTTCTTTAAGTCTTATACTTAGCGCCCCTCCCTTTGGGGTTTTAAGTGCTATTATTGATAGGTTAAATTTTCTAACTGTGCTTTTTTAATCCGTCGTATAAACTCCCTGCGGCTAATCATCTTACTGTTATGGCTTTGGATTAAGGGCGACATCTCCTGAGTATCGATCCACTTTAGGCCCCGTGTTTTTAAATGCTCAATAAGAGCAACAAATGCAATTTTTGAAGTGTTGTCTTTAAAATGAAACATGCTTTCCCCAAAGTACACGCCCTTAATAAATGTGCCATAGAGGCCGCCGACAAGTTTTGACCCCTCCCAGACCTCAACACTGTGCGCGTAGCCGAGTTTATGTAGCTCTATATAGGCATTAATAAAATTTTTAGAAATCCATGTTGGTCCTTGGTTGCCCCTCGAGGCATCTGCCGAGGCGTTAATGACCCCAATAAAATTTTCATCAAAAGACACCCTGTAGGGTGAGTTTTTAATAATTTTTTGAGTTGTTTTGTTAATGCGAAAATCAGAAAACTCTAAAATTGCACGATGTGGGGGGGAGTACCACTGTATGTGGTCGCCATTATCTACCCACGGAAAGATCCCGTTCCTGTACGCCTCAATTAAACTGGGGACAGTTAGGGGAGCGTCCACAAAAACTTCACCAGTAAGGGGGCTCGTAACTAAGGGTTTTTTAAAAAACACAGGTCGCGGCTTAAATGTTTTATAGCAAACATTCTGCCCCCATAGGGGCCCGCTCATAGAAGAGCCTAAAAAAAATATTAATATTATAAGTGCCTGATACATTTTGATCATAAACCCCTGCGGACTTAAAATTAACGAAGCAAGTGGGGTTTTATCTTACAAAAAGTGAAATTTAAAGTTTAAGTCTTAAAATTTATATAAACTTAACTATTTTTTGAAATATGTACTTATTTTTTGATTATAAAAAAAAGGGGCTTACTAGTAAGGCCCCTTTTTACATTAAGTTGTAGCGCGCTCTTGGCTTTACATGCAGTACCCAACAAATTCATAAACTTTACGCTGCCAGTTACGGGCTGATGTAAAGTGGGCTAATTTGTGGCTGTCACTTTTTTGAAAATCAATATTCGTTTGCTCGGTGTAAAATATAATGCGGTATTCAACATCTCTAACGCCGCTATTTCGCTCATAGTAGCAAATTTTTTCGTGGCCATTCCAAAAGCAAACATACCTCTGGGGGCCTTCGCAGAATTCGGTACCTCTTATTAAGCGTCCTGTTTCATGCTCTGTTGTGCGAGAGCCTGTGATATCAAAATCTTGCTTAATCTTTTTGCGATCAATAAAAATATTTTTCATATTCTCATCAAAGGCATCCTTAGGCAGCATAAAGCTAAACTTTTTTGTGAGTTCTTCGTTTTTAACTTCGGCCTTTAGAGTAAGGTGATCGCCACTTTTTTTGACCTTTACCTTTGCCTCATAAGTACCGGTGGGTATTGTGGTAGAATCCTTTTCATCGCTAAAGGTAATATCCTCATTAACGGTAAACTGACCAATTAATGTATCGCTACAGGCTGTGAGCATTAAAGACGCGCACACAAACAGACTTGTTAATATTTTATTCATAGTATCCCCCTCATTGGACTTTAGTAGAGTATAGGACACATAAAATTAAGAGCAACAGAGGTTTATGCGCTTATCACGCCGCTTCCTAAATTTATTAGCTCTTTGTCTGTAAGCCGTCGAATAGTCCTGTCAAAAATGTCACTTAAAACCCTTTAGGGGGGTCAAAAAATTATCAATGAGTAGTGGCAAAAATTACCTACTCAATGTGACGGGGGTTTGAATGAGCAACTTAGGCGAAGGTCTATATGGCATCTGGTTTGCTAAGTAGAGGTATGTAGAATTGTCAATTAAGGAGGACTTAGTGGCTGAAGAAGCAAAACAAGACCAGGGACAGGCCGCTCCCAGTAAATCAACACCCGGACAAAAGCCGATGCTATTTATTATACTCGCTGTATTTAATATGCTGGTTGTCGTGGGTGTGGGTGCAATGATTTATATGGGTCAAAAAAAATTAGAACATGAACCAAAAATTGATGACGTCATAAAGGGTGAAAAAATAGCGCAAGACCTTGAAAAAGACAGTCAAAATGCCATTGGTAAATTAGTACCTCTTGAGACTTTTTTAGTAAACTTGTCAGGCAGTCGAGGGCGAAAACTCGCTAAAATAAATATGGAGCTCGAGGTCAGCAATGATGACGTCCAAGAAGAAATAGATCAACTCAAGCCTAAAATTAGAGACATTATAATTATGATCTTATCCAGCAAATCTTATGCGCAAGTATCGACCAAAGACGGTAAAGATAGCTTAAGAAAGGAAATAAGGGACCAAGTTAATTTATTTTTAACTAAAGGTAAAATTAAACGAGTTTATTTTACAGAGTTTATTTATAGCTAAGGGTGATGTATGAACCAAGTACTTTCACAAGGTGAAGTGGATGCGCTGCTAGCAGCAGTATCAGATGGTGATGTTGATTCAGGTGAATCCGAAAGCAGTGCTTTATCTGCGGGCGGAGGAGATGATGATGAGGTCATAGCGATTACCTATGACCTGACGAGCCAGGATAGGATAGTTAGAGGGCGACTCCCTCAACTTGACGTTATTTATGAAAAATTCATGCGCTCCTTCAGGGTTTCCCTCTCCAGTGCTTTAAGAAAAATCGCCACACTTAACCATGCGAGTACAGATTTTTTAAAGTTTGGTGAGTTTATTAATACGTTGCCAATGCCTACATGTATGAGTGTTTTAAGGTTTAACTCTCTTAGGGGCTCAGCTCTTTTTGTGATCGAAAGTAAGCTCGCTTATGCCCTTGTAGATAATTTTTTTGGTGGGGCCGACCAGCCCTATACAAAAATTGAGGGCAAAGACTTTACCCCCATTGAGTTACAAATTATAAGAAAGGTCGTAGATTTAGCAATACATGACCTCGATCAAGCCTGGGCTTCAGTAGAAAAGATAGATTGTACTTTTGTTCGTACCGAAATAAACCCGCAGTTTGTTGGTATTGTGCCCCCAACAGATATAGTCATTGCCTCAACCTTTGACGTTGAACTAGAAAACGCAAACGGCACCATAACACTCGTTGTCCCCTACTCGACTATTGAGCCCATAAGGCAAAAACTACAAACAGGATTTCAGGTAGAGAGTGATCAAACAGATAAAAAACTTTGGACCGCCATAATTACAGAGCAATTACTTGATACCGAGGTCGATTTAAAAGTCAACTTAGGTAACACCGTAATTAAGGCTGAGGACTTAATGAAATTAAAAATTGGAGATGTACTGCCTTTAGATCAAGATGCCACAGGTGAGTTTGATTTACAGGTCGAAGGGGTTAAGAAATTTAAATCATATTATGGGATACATCACGGTACCGTTGCGGTGCAAGTTACAAAACAGGTTAAAAGACCAAAATAAAAAATATAAGCAAGAGGTAAAGAATATGGCAGATGAAGCACAAAACATAGAAGACGACTTAGGGCAAGAACTCGCTGACGCAGGTATCACTGATGAGGCACTACAAGAGGTCACAGGCGAAGCACCTGCACCCGTCGAGACACTGAGTGACGACGAAAACGGAGCGCGAAACTTAGACCTTATTTTAGACATCCCCCTGCGGGTAACTGTAGAGTTAGGGCGAACTAAAATGGTTGTGAGTGAGCTACTTAACTTAGGTCAGGGCAGTGTTGTAGAGCTCAGTAAATTAGCTGGGGAGCCTATGGAAGTCCTAGTCAACGACAAGCTCGTTGCAAGGGGTGAGGCCGTCGTAGTTAACGAAAAGTTTGGTGTACGGTTGACAGACATTATTTCTCCCACGGAGAGAGTAGAACAACTCAAGTAAAGCAAAGCTTTATGGGTTAAATATTGACTGTCAGGAGGACAGCTGTGAAAAGCAGGATGCTTATATTATTATCACTCATCATTATGACAGCGCCGTTTGTTTGGGCTGAAAACATGGTCACCGCGGTGAATGCCTACAGGGTAGGAGATGAGTTTATAACTGAAATCAACTTTGAGCACCCGGTCAAAGAGGGCGACCTCACTGTGGATTACATCAACCAAACAGTACAAGTTGAAATTGAAGGCGCAAAACTCATTGAGGAGCAATTTCTTCGAAAAGTTAAAGATGATAAATTTAAAAGTGTGTATAGCTATATGCCTAAAGATGGTTACGTGCGGGTCAGGATTATTCAACATAAACCCCATTTAGCAAAAGAATTAAAAGACCAAATCAAAATTGAATACAAAGGTCATCTTGCTTTTGTAAAAATTAAAAAGACCCCAAGGGCATTACCGGCTAAAACCTCCGTAGAGGTTAATGAGGGGTTAGTTATACCCCCTATAGGTTTTGCTTTAAATAAAAACCCTAGCAAAAAAAATAAATTGTCTTTCTCGGTCGACGAAATACTTACAAATGAGATAGGCGCGACTCCAAAGCCTATAATTAAGAGTGAAGTAAAGGCTGAAAAACCAAAGTCTCAAAAATCAGAACAAAAATTATCAATAGCTCAAAGCAGTACTCAAGGTAAAAAGAATAGACTAGAGTCAGAAATCCCAATTTTTACAGCCAAAACTAAGACTAGTACAAAGGCCTCAAACCCTTACTTTAAAATGATCATAAGCTTATTGATTGTTGGATTGCTCGGTGGCGGGATTACGCTGTTTACTAAGTGGTGGTCAAAAAAGCAGACAAAGTCTTTAGATAATAATAAAATACGTGTGCTCACTCAGCACCACCTTGGACCTAAAAAAAGTTTAGCTATTATACAGGTCGCAGGCGAGAGTATTTTAATCGGTGTGACTGATCAAAACATTAACATGATCAAAACTCTAGCTCTTTTAGACGAAGAGGTTCCTGAAATCTCTAACAATATAAATTTTAAAAGTACTCTTGAAGCCAGTGTGGCCACCGATAATGTTTTAGACCAGGTGGGTGTGCCCGCTCTTTCTAAAGAGGGCGGCTCTCCAGTAGAGGACTACTCTTTAGTTAAAATTAAAGACATTGTATCTAATCGACTTAAGGACATGAGGACGCTTTAATGTTTACTAGCAAAAAAATTACAGCCTTATTTTCTTTAATAGCGGTAGCGTTACTTTTGCCTCAAGATTGCTGGGCTCAACTCAGTATACCGTCGGTCAATTTAGGTTTAAAATCAACCGACAACCCTCAAGAGGTTGTGAGTACTATTAAAATTTTAATGGCACTCACTATACTTACTCTAGCTCCGGCTATTTTAATAATGATGACCAGTTTTACTCGAATCATCATTGTTTTAAGTTTTGTCAGGCAAGCGCTAGGTACCCAGCAAATGCCACCCAATCAACTGCTTGTGGGGTTGGCGCTATTTTTATCACTTTTTATAATGACGCCATTTTTAAAACAAATAAATACAGAGGCGGTACAGCCCTATTTGGCAGGGGCCATTAACCATGAGGTGGCGTTAGAGAAAACCCTCTCCCCTCTGAGAAAGTTTATGTTTAACCAAACAAGAGATGCCGACCTGTCTTTATTTTTAAACCTGACCGGAGCAAAGGCACCGAAAACAAGGGCTGATGTATCTACGACAGCACTGATCCCAGCTTTTATTATTTCTGAACTAAAAACGGCCTTTCAAATTGGTTTTATTATTTATCTGCCGTTTTTAGTTATAGATATGGTGGCAGCCAGTGTGCTGATGGCCATGGGTATGATGATGCTTCCACCAGTAATTATCTCACTGCCATTTAAAATTATGATTTTTGTTTTTGTTGATGGATGGGCACTACTTGTGGGCTCCCTTGTAAAGAGCTTTGGTTAAGGATATTTATGACTGAACAAATGATAGTAGAAATTGGTACACAAGCTTTAGAGACAGCAGCAATGGTGGCCTCACCAATGCTTATTGGGGCTTTAGTTATTGGTCTGTGCATAAGTGTTTTGCAAGCCATTACGCAAATCAACGAAGCCACATTAACGTTTATACCAAAAATTGCAGTTGTTGGGCTTATTATGGTTATTGCGGCCCCCTGGATGCTCGACGTTGTAAGTAAGTTTACAATTAATTTATATCAAAACATACCTGACTATGTGGGGAACTGGTGACAGCACTTTATAGTTTTAACGAAGCACAAATAATGGCCTTTATACTTGTGGTCATTCGTATGTCAGCCTTTACGGTGAGTTGGCCCATATTTGGGACGCAAACGGTGCCAGCCCCTGTTAAAATTTTATTTGCTTTAAGCTTATCTTTAGTGCTGTTCCCTGTGGTGAACATCACCGGGCTTTCAGCGGATATGTCGACGTCTTCACTTATTTTTATGACCATTAAAGAGGCCTTTATAGGTGTGTCCATAGGGTATTTAGCTCGAATGTTTTTATATGCCATTAGTATTTCAGGGCAAATTATTAGCGTAACAATGGGTTTAAGTGGGGTGCAGCTATTTAACCCCAGTATTGGTGAAACTTCGACCCCTATTGATCAGTTTCAGGTGTTTTTAGTTTCACTGCTTTTTTTGGCCATCAATGGTCATCATATTTTTTTATCGGCACTCACAAAGAGTTTTCAAATGGTGCCTTTGTCGGCAGACTTATTGTCTTTGCAAGTTTTTAGTAACGTAGGTGTTATGGTACAGCAAATTATGGTGATTGGTGTAAAACTGGCGGCCCCTGTACTGGTGGCGATCACTATAACGAATATCATGATGGGTATTATTGGCCGTGCAGTGCCGCAGATTAATGTTTTAATCACCTCGCTACCGGTAAATATTTTAGTTGGATTTATAGTTTTAATTTTTTCTCTACCTGTTTTTATGGGCCAGGTAGAGGGGTTGCTTGCAGTGACTGCGGACAACCTATTTAAAGTACTCAAGGCATATTAGGAGAGCGTAAAAATTGGCAGAGTCAGACAGTGGTGAAAAAACAGAAGACGCAACCCCGCAAAAGCGAGAGGACTTTCGTAAGCGCGGGCAAGTCGTACAAACTAAAGAGCTAGGTACGGTCTTTACTTTGTTTGCTGCTATTTTGGCGATGTGGTTACTGGGCCGATTTTTAATGCAAAACCTAGTAGATATTTTTAGTTTATCTTTTTCAGATTATATTTTAATTGCAGTGAAGCAGGGGGATTACCTCCCTATTGTTCATAAAGTATTTAAACTTACTTTATATATATTAGCCCCAATACTCGGCTTGTTTTGGTTGATTAGTTTTTCAGCGTCTGTTTCTCAGGTGGGTATATTAATTAATGAAGAGGCCTTGCAGTTTAAATTAGAAAAGCTAAACCCCACAGAGGGCATAAAAAGACTCTTTAGCATGCGCTCTGTTGTTGAAGGGTTAAAGGCCGTATTTAAAGTGACCTGTGTGGTGGCAGTGGTGTTTTTAATTATAAAAAGTGAAATTTTATCACTCCCAAATTTAGTTCACTTATCAATAGCTCAGATTATGACTTATATAGGAGATATGTCTGTTAAGCTTTTTGCCGGTGTTGGGTTTTTTATGATTATTATTGCCGCCGCGGATTACTTTTTTCAGCGCTTTGATATGGAAAACAAAATGAAAATGACCAAACAAGAGGTCAAAGAAGAGATGAAGTCCAGAGAAGGGGACCCTTTAATTAAAGCCCGTATCCGTCGTACACAGCGAGAAATGTCTCAACGTCGTATGATGGAGGACGTGCCCAAGGCCGACGTTATCATTACAAACCCCACCCACCTTGCCATAGCCATTAAATATGATGCAACAATGGTGGCCCCCACAATAATTGCAAAGGGTGCCGATTTAATTGCAGACAATATACGCGCCTTAGCTAAAGAGCACAATATACCTATTGTAGAAAACAAACCCCTTGCGCGGGTAATATATAAGACCATAAAAATTGGGCAAGGGATCCCTAAAGAACTCTACACTGCCGTGGCTGAAGTATTAAGCTATGTTTTTCGGCTTAAAAATAAAGTGAGGGCTTAATGGATCAAGTTTTTGAGACACTTAAAAAGTTAGAGAAGTACACTAAAAATGTAGACCTGCTCGTGGCAATAGGGCTTATCGGTACGCTATTAATGATGGTAGTGCCATTGCCTCCAATTATGATGGACATAGCTTTAACTATTTCGATCTCCTCAGGGTTATTGATTTTGTTTGTAGCGATATACACAGACAAAGCTTTAGAGTTTAGTGTTTTCCCTAGTCTTTTATTAGTCACTACATTATTTAGGTTGTCTTTAAACGTAGCTTCGACTCGTTTGATTTTATCTGAGGGTCATACGGGGTCTGCCGCTGCAGGTGAGGTGATCAATGCATTTGCCAATGTTGTGGTTGGCAATAATTACGCAATTGGTTTGATTGTTTTTATTATACTTGTCGTGATTAACTTTGTTGTGATCACCAAAGGTGCTGGCCGCGTGGCTGAAGTGGCCGCTCGGTTTACTTTAGATGCTATGCCGGGTAAGCAAATGTCCATTGATGCTGATTTAAACGCAGGGCTTATCTCAGAGGACGCCGCCAGAACGCGCCGAAAAGAAATCGAGCAAGAGGCTGATTTTTATGGGTCCATGGATGGTGCTAGTAAATTTGTTCGTGGTGACGCCATTGCGGGCATAGTAATCACCGTGGTGAACATTGTAGGGGGACTGCTTGTTGGTGTGCTACAAAAGGATTTAACCTTAGCCACCGCTGCACAAAACTACACCCTATTAACAATAGGTGATGGGTTGGTGAGTCAGATCCCAGCACTTATTATCTCTACAGCTGCTGGTATAGTGGTCACTAGAAGTTCTACCAGTGGTAACATGGGTAAAGAAATGGCGACCCAGCTTTTATTAAAACCAAAAGCACTTTATTTAGTGGCCGCAATATTAGGTTTATTTGCGATTATACCAGGGTTACCAGGGCTACCATTTTTTATGATATCAGCATTGCTTGGCGGACTAGCATGGGCCATTGATCAGTTTCAAAAAGGCAAGTCCTCTGAAAAGCAACGTCATGATGAGGAAGAGGCGAGAAAACCTCAAAAAGAAAATGTCGAAGCCTTACTGCCACTGGACCTTATAGAGTTAGAGGTGGGGTATGGTTTAATTAACATTGTAGAGTCTGATGAGGCGGGTGACCTGTTAGAGCGCATTGTCAGTATTAGAAAGCAATTTGCAATGGACATGGGTATTGTTGTACCCAGTATTCATATCCGAGATAATTTACAACTAGAGCCGGGCGAGTACCGTTTAATGATTAAGGGCAACCGTGTCGCCGGTGGCGACCTACGACCTGATTGTTTTATGGCCATGGACCCCGGTAATGTTTCGAACCCTGTTGATGGCATGCCGACCTCTGAGCCAGCTTTTGGCTTAGACGCTCTGTGGATTTCAAAATCTGCCAAAGAAGATGCCGAGATTGCTGGCTATACTGTTGTAGATTTACCAACGGTAATGGCCACCCATATAACAGAAGTCATAAGAACCCATGCCTTTGAAATTTTTGGTCGTCAAGAGGCCGACACACTGATTCAAAACTTTAAAAAGTCATATCCAAAAGTTGTGGATGAGTTAATCCCTGAAATATTGCCTTTGGGGACTGTTGTTAAAGTATTACAGAACCTTTTAAAAGAGCAGGTTTCAATCCGTGATTTACTGACTATCTTTGAGACTCTTGCCGACGAGGGCTACCGCTCTAAAGATGCGGAGCCGTTAACAGAGTCAGTGAGGCGCTCACTTTCAAGGTCAATCACCTCTAAGTACGTTAATGAAGAGGGGGAGGTGTCTGTAATGAGCCTATCACCTCAAATCGAAGAGCTCATTTCAAACTCATTAATACAAACTGAACAAGGTGTGCAACTGATTATGGACCCATTAATAGCTCAACAACTTATAAATGATATTTCTAATAATGTGGGCCAGCACCCCGATATCGCGGCACAGCCAATTTTACTAACAAGCCCCACAACAAGAAGGCATTTATATAAGTTAACAAATCGTTTTATCCCACAGTTAATTGTTTTATCCCATAATGAACTGGCAAGCAGTGCGCATGTTCAGTCTGTAGGAGTCGTGGAGTTGCAAGATGCAGGTTAAAAAATTCGAAGCCCATAGTATGAAAGAAGCCCTAGAGATGGTGAAAACGAATCTAGGCCCAGAGGCTATTATTTTACAAGCTAAAGACAACACAGGGGGGTTTGGCCTAGGGGGCCGTTCGAGTGTTGAAATTACAGCTGCTGTGAGCGAGAACATGCTCACGCAAAAAAAATTAGCCGAATCTAAAATGACAGTTAAAGCCAAAGAGAAGTTTCAAAACATACCGGCAGCAAGGCAAAAAAAATATATTAATAAATTTATTGAAAACAGAAGTGTTGAGGCTCAGGCTTTAACAAAAAGGCGATACGTAGATATTATAGATGAGTCTGACTCGACTGGTGATCATGATTTTACCCCCGAGGGCATGACAGGTATTAGTGTGGACCGAGCGATGAACCTAGATGCAAAAGCATTGCCTTCACAGGTGAGTTCGACTGATCGCATTCGTCAAGCTGCACAGTCGGCCTGGGCGGCAGTACAAGATACCGTTGAGCCTAAAAAAAGGCCTACTACGGAGCCCCTACTTGCACCTACAGGGCACGAGGTGTTAGCGCTTAAAAAAGAAATTAGAGACCTTAAAACTATTATTTCAGGCTTTCAAAAAATGCCACAAACGCTACTAAGTACTCACCCGGGGGCTAATGAGGGTATTTCATACGAACTCAGTGGTATGTTTGACAAGCTCACGCGAGCTGGCTTGAGTGCTGAAAATTCAACATTAA
>JAUVAX010000089.1 GCA_030591685.1 Pseudobdellovibrionaceae bacterium
AATACCTTGGTTTCATTTGCTTGATCTTTCCCGCCCTCGGAGCCTGCGTTGCTCTCCATAACTATGTGAGATTGCAGATGATTAATTCTTTTAAGTCCGACACGTCAACATTCCTGAAACCGGGGGCAAGTGCCTGGGTCCTGTTATCAAGTCCTGGCCCCTGTCATCGAGTGCCTGGCACTATGTCAAATTTACTAAAAGGGTTGTTTTTTCGGGGGCTTGACGCGTTGCGTGGTATATTGTGGGCACTAAAAAAGGAGTGCCCCATGAAGGCCGTTATATTAGTTGGTTTACTGTTTTCAAGCCCTGTTTTTGCCACACTAGGCAGTATGCCTGCCCCTGCGGTACACAAGCACCTACCGTTGACTATAAACGTTCACTATACGGTTCATGAGTGTAAGAACGCTACTGGGAACATGGGTGTTGTCACCCAGTTAGTGGATGAGGACTTAACCTTTGAAACTAAAGATTTTTCATCCCAATATCTTAATAATGTTGAGAGGCTAGAGAGTCGCATTCAACATGACGCGAATATTGTTATTGATAACACTATGACTATCGTATCTAAAAAACAGGGAGTTACACTTTCCCTAATTACTTTACTTGAGGACTCGGAGAGTGAAAAAGGATTAAGAGACCTTACACTTAGATTACCCCTCGAAAAGGACAGTCGCGCAGAGGCCAGCTCAGGGCGCTGCAAAGATGAAAAAACGGATATAGGTAAACTGAGCCTTCACGTGAAGGTGTCTATAAAAGAAAATGCTCAAGCCGCTGCTAAGCCTAAGGCTAAAGAAGCCCCTACAGCGAAGATCGCTACAGTCGACCCTGTAGCAAGTGTTAAACCTACAAAAAACGATCAACCCCTAGTGATCGACAAAAAAGCCCCGGAAAAAAATTAAACTTAAAAGTTTAAACTAATAGTCAGTTTGGGGCTTAAACAAACACCCCTGAAAATCACCCCTCGCCCCCAAAGAGCCCTTGAAAACCTAAAGCTAAAAAGGCTTTTTTGTTATAAGACCTTACTTTTTATAGTGACGTTGTCACCCGGCTCAACTTAAGTGATTTACTTTTTTATGAAAGTATTTCAGCCTATGAGGCCATAGAGACTATTTAGACCCTGAACATCATACAAAATACCTAAACTTAGCCCCTTTGATGGGTAAAACCTCCAAAAAGCCCTACAGTGCCCCTTATCCGGGGGGGTAATTTATGGGGTTTATTTATGGTTTTTTATTGGCATTTTTTATAAGCCCATTGAGTGACGCCACCATGGCCCACCAACAAGTACTCGGTGGCGTAAATGTACCCCAAGGGGAGCATTTAAATGTTGTAGCCCTTACTGTGACCGGCAACGGTATTTACTGCACAGGTACACTTATAAAAGATAACATCATACTCACCGCCGCCCACTGCCTGGATCAACCCATGGAGTACTACAGAATTTATGTTGGCTCTGGCAAAAGAATGATTTTTTTTAATGAGGACCGTAACTTTAAAGGCCAACACGAAGTTAAAAGCATACACCCCTACCCAAAGTACTTTGGTGACGACGGTGAAATACCACCGATTGATGACGAGCTCAATCGCTTTGATGTAGGCATTATAGTGCTTAAAAAACCCATTTTAAATATTAAACCTATGAATGCTCTTATTAGTAAACAACTCGTAGCCCCCCTGATTGATGAGGAGAGTAACACCACCATCATTGGGTTTGGGTTTCAAGAGCCTTACTTTTCTGTGGATGACATCCCCTTTGGAGAAAAAAAACGCATTGAACGACAAATTATAAAATATGAAAACCCCTATATTTATGTCGACGGGCATATCATAGACACCTGCCAAATAGATAGTGGCGGTCCTTTAATGATCGAAACAAACGGTGAGTTTAGTGTTATTGGAGTGGTTTCGACCAAAGTGGATGGGGACTGTGGCGCGCCACCAGCAAGCCTCTACGCCCCACTTTTTGAGGTCGAAGAGTGGATCAGTCAGTTTTTAATTTAAAATTTTTATTCTTAAAAAACAGATTTTTTAAGCTTCGCTAAACTCTAGATCTTCAAAAAATTGATTTAACTTAGCTCTAAGGCGCGTAATGGCCTGGGCGTGCAATTGTGAAACCCGCGACTCTGTCACTCGCAACACTTTACCGATTTCTTTTAAGTTTAAATCTTCGTAATAATATAACGACAGCACGAGGCGCTGGCGTTCTGGTAAGTCCTCAATAGAGGTTGTGATGGTGTCTTTAACCGACTTTAAATTTAACTGACTAAATGGGTTACTGATTTTTGTACCATCGAGAATACTCATAATAGATTTTTTATCCATCGTCGAGTAGGTCGCCTGCTCGTCTATAGATAAAACACTCACTGGGCGCACTTGGTTAACCAGATCATGAAACTCTTCAATAGACATGTTTAGTTTTTCGGCCACCTCTTCGTCTTTAGCATTACGCCCTAACTCGGCCTCTAGCTTAACAACAGCGCGGTCAAGCATTTTAGCCTTATCGCGCACACTACGAGGGACCCAATCTTGAGCGCGTAGCTCATCTAATATAGACCCTCTAATACGAAATTCTGCATAGGTTTTAAATTTATTATCACGTGTGGGGTCGTACTTATCAATGGCATCCATAAGGCCAATAACACCACTTGAGATTAAATCATCTAACTCAATATTTGACGGCAAACGAATTGCAATTTTTTGTGCAATAAATTTAATTAAAGGCGCATACTCCATAATTAAACGATCCTTTTGATCGGTCGTTAATGTGTTGGGTTGCTCTTTGTATTTTTTTAGTAACGCATTTGACATCTGTTCTCCACCCTCAACCTTAATTTTATCAAAATGAGATGTTAATTAAAAGTCCTGAATTTATCATGCCACCCCAACAACGTTTTGCCAAAAAAGCTGTACACCGCT
>JAUVAX010000051.1 GCA_030591685.1 Pseudobdellovibrionaceae bacterium
ACTGTGCTGCCTTCTCAGGAGGGGGTACAATAACTTATAGTTGGACAAAAGACGGTGTCTTTTACCCCGGCTCAGCGCCTTGTTTAATTGTTTCAAATGCGACAGAAGGGGATCAAGGAGTTTACAGACTCACAGCAAGTAACTCGGTAAGTAGCAAAGTGGAAGTAACAGACTTAACTGTAAACGCCGGGACAGGGTCTACACCTGACAGTGAGATTACGACTGCTCAAAATCTGCATATTGCAAAAATTATTTTCGTAGGGGACAGTCTTTCAGCCGGTGATCATTGTGCTGAATTCACTGGGGGTAACATAACCTACAGTTGGACAAAAGATGGTGTTTCTTACCCCGGCACAGCTCCTTGTTTAATCGTTTCAAATGCGACAGCAGGGGATCAAGGGACCTATGCACTTACCGCACGAAATTCGGTGAATCAAATAACTGTACAGACATATTTGACTGTATATGAAGTAACGCCTGATAACTTTACCTGTGAAAATAGTGTAGAGATTATGACCCCAACAGTTAATTTTCAATACAACGAGAGCAACAGAATTAAAGCTTACTATATGATGCTTTTCGGTCGATTTGCGCTTGAAAGTGGGTTTAAATACTGGCTTGATGAAAGTAGTGCGGACACAATGTTCTCAAGTCAAATTAATCAATTTAGAAATAATGAAACAGATAAAGAAATAGTTCAAGTTATTAAGGGCTACTACGGAACCCTTACGGGGACTGATTATATAAATAATATATATAAATATAACTGGGGAACAAACGCTGACTCCGGTGGGCTTAGCGCTTGGTTAGGTCAGTTGAATACCAATGGGAATGATAGTGTCAATAATATCGAAGCTGACAACATAGGGGTCATTAAGACTATGTATGATGCCTTTGTTCACCTAAACTGTATGGATATAAGTAATGACCCAGGTATATTAAAAACAGTTACGATTCGGTACATGACATACACACATGCTATGAAAATGTCGCAAGAAATAATAGACAGTGGATCTGTATACACTCGACTGGAGCTACAAACGTTCTACCGAGAGTTTGTAGCGGCATTAAGAGAAGACCTGCCGAGGTATAACAATTATTCTCAAATGAGAGCAGGTGCAAGAATTCTTTATAATTTACATCGACCATAAAATTAAAGAAATGTTATAAGCGAACATCTCCACTGCTAATAAGCGGTGGAGTAATATTTTGAGGAGCACATCACCTAGGTACTGAGCTGAATACTTATAAATACCCTCGCAACAATCAAAAGCAGATCTTAAATGTCTTATTATTTGGACTATTTGCCACGTACAAAAATGTATGCTCTTATTTAAATTATAAAAAATTTCGTAGAGTAACTACGCACATACGATTTATATAGATTTTAACAACTATTATTTTTAGTAAATAATTATGCACTTGAATACTGGTTTTAAAAAAATATAGGGTGCTTTATAAGTAAGGAGATTTATATGGCCATTAAGTTAGACCCATTTAAGGCTATTAACTATAATACGAGTATTAAAAGAGGTATTTTAAGTAAAACGCTGGAGTACGTAGTCCCCTTTAATAGGGGGCTCGGCATTAAGATTAAAGAAATTTCAATTAAAAGGGTAGTTTTGGTTTCAAAAGACCGCTGGCGTCGTCGCAACCATGTGGGCTCAGCGCATGCCTGTTTCTTAGCCTTACTAGGGGAGTATCCAGCAGGGCTTGTGATCGCGCAAAACTTTAGTTTTGATCAATACCGAGTTATTATCAGTAATTTGCAAATGGAGTACAAAAGCCTGGCGCACGGTCGACTAACAGCGACAGCCACTCGGCCAAAAGAGTGGCCAAACATAGAGAACGGTGAGGCTTGGCTTGATATGGTCGTCCCTATTGTTGATGAAGAGGGCAAAGAGGTCGCAACAGCCACCACAAAGTGGCAAATAAAAAAATGGGATCAAGTAAAGTCAAATGAACCCAAATTGAGAACCTAAAAAGGGCTCTGTAAGGTGAAGCATCAGGGATTAAATTAATTTTAAAAGGTAAGCTGAAAATCACAAAAAACTAAATACATATGAATTAAAAAAGGCAGGATTTATGAGCTTCTGTGACGTGAACAGCATAAAGCCTAAAATCATATAGGCGTTTTTTGCTCTGACGCGATATTTACCACTGGGTATTTAGTGTAATAGAGATGAATACTGAGAAATCTTAAAAAGAGGCTAATGTGCGTATAGAGTCCCTCAACAGTTAGTTGTAAGTTTTACTTTTTAAAGAGGAAACAAAATCGGATGAATCATTTCATGATACATCATATAAGTATATAAATTGTAGAGTGTTTTTTTAAACACTGAGGAGCCATAAAGATGAGTAAAATCATATTAGGATTATTTTTTATTTTTACGTCAATGCCATCATTTGCTAATGTTTTATTTGTCCCCAGGCTTGAGGCTGAAAAGGTGTTTAACTTAGTTGTGTCAACAGGTGAGATTATTAATCACAAGGTGTATATAGAAGACCCGAAGCAGTTTGCAAAGAGTAAGCTCGATGAGCTCAACATGTTTGAGGGGTACTCAAAACCACAAAAATACAACGCATCATCAGTAACAGCATCTAATAAAAATTTTATTTGTAACCAGCAAAACACTTTAGTTTTTTACCCCGAATATTTTAATATAGGGCCTCTTGAGGCTTTTAAAATCATTCAAACAGGCCTAACGGGCTTTGCTGATATGTCTGTGATCGTGAGTTCATACTCTTGTTTTAAAAAAAAAATACTTTAACGAACTCTCTTGAGTAAAAAATAGTCTTTATAATAGGGCATTAGTTATAACCATAACTTGATACGTTATCTTTATGACTTTTGATTTAAATATATGGTAAGTTTAAAAAGATATGATTTGTTAGCAAGCAAGTTTTTTACTTAATTTAGAGAAAGCTAGCAGGGGGTGTAGGATTCGTTTAGGGATAATATTTTTATTTTTTGTAATTGGTGAGCTAGCCTTCACTAGGCCTATTGAGATATTATGTATTAATCATAGCTCTAATGAGAAATTTAAACAAATTACTTTTAAGAAATCTAAAGGTAACGTGTATCTTCCAGTACTAAGAAAGTATACTAAAAGACGTGACCAGTCAGATGAGCCCCTTCGGCGTGCAGTTATGACGACCTATAGAAGGCAGAGGGTTAAAATACAGTCAAAGGACCTTAAGGTGTCATTTTTGAAAATATCAAAAACTGACCCCTCGAAAAATGCGAGTGTTTCAATAGGTAAGTATGGGTACCGGTCGATTCAGTGGTCCTGCAAAGGGTACTTTAACTAGGCTGATTATTTTACCTGACAATATTTTAGCTAATTTTGGGTCTATTTTAACTTATTTTCACACCTTCTTTTTTTGGCCTAAAAATGTGCTAAAATGCTTTTTTGATTAATTAAGTCAAACGGTTATAGAAAAATTCGACCACTTGTTCATTGAGCAGCAGTAGGTCATTAATAATAAAAGGAAAAGCAAATGAAAGCACTATTCACACTACTATTTATGCTTACAGTTACAGGAACTATGCATCAAGCCTTGGGGCACGAAACAGGTGGAGATATTTTTGGCTTAGCCAACAAAAAACCTGTTTTAGGTGATATTGAGGCTGAGTACATGTTTGGCCTAATCCCCCAAGACCCGGTGGTTGTTTTTAAAAATAAAAAATCTACAAAACAAATCATGAAAGAAAGAGAAGTAGAGATTAACCGTGCGGCAAGGGACCCTCAGGTGAGAGGTACCGGAGTGAGTGTACTTCTTGAGTCTGTGGTAAAAGAAGATGAAATTTATAGATGTTTTGAAAATAAAATTTTAACAGGTGCTGAAACAGATAGGCTTGGGCTCAATAGAAAGATCATTTCGTTTAATTATATATGCATACTAAAGCCCTTTACGTACCCGAAGCATCTATAAACACTTTGTATTGCATTAAAGGAAGGCATTATGAGTGCTGTAAACCAGTAGGTATATATTAGAAATTCTTTATTTTTTCAGTGTAGGGTAATAAGTAATGGTAAGTAAAAAAAAGCGCTGCCCCTGGTGCGAGTCAAGCCCGCTCTATGTGGACTACCATGATAAAGAATGGGGAGTCCCCGTTTACAATGACAAAAAACTATTTGAATTTATCACCCTCGAAGGGGCTCAGGCCGGGTTAAGTTGGTTAACTATTTTAAAAAGACGAGAGGGGTACTTAAAAGCCTTTGAAGGGTTTGATGTTGACAAAATATCCAATTATAAAGCACGAAAAATCAACTCAATACTTAAAGACGCTGGGGTTATAAGAAATAAGCTAAAAGTGAACTCTGTTGTTAAAAATGCTCAGGCTTTTATCAAAATTCAAAAAGAATTTGGTAGTTTTTCAAAATATCAGTGGTCATTTGTTGGGGGGCAACCCATTCAAAATAAGTTTAGTAAAATGAGCCAGTTGCCCACAAAAACTGAAATTTCAGATGGCTTTAGTAAGGACTTAAAAAAACGAGGGTTCAGTTTTGTGGGCTCAACCATTATTTATGCATACATGCAGGCGACAGGCATGGTTAACGACCACGTAATCGGCTGTTTTCGTCACTCACAATTAAAAAAAATAAAACCCCGTGCCTAAAAAGCAA
Organism: Pseudobdellovibrionaceae bacterium; assembly: GCA_030591685.1. Taxonomy (GTDB): domain Bacteria; phylum Bdellovibrionota; class Bdellovibrionia; order Bdellovibrionales; family UBA1609; genus JAUVAX01. The sequence goes on from JAUVAX010000051.1 coordinate 4,632, forward strand.
TTTGGCCTTCGGTGGGCTTTTGAGACCTTTGAAGAGGACCCCTCTTTTTACTCTAAAGGAATGTTTGGTGGGTTAGCCGCCTATGTTCATGATAAAATGGTGATGCTTCTTATGGAAACCCCCGGTGAGCAAGAGTACCGAGGGGAAAAGTACCCCTTTGATATTTGGAATGGAATACTGCTGCCCACTGAGCGTGAGTATCATGAAAGTTTACAAAATGAGTTTAATAATTTATGTCAGCACCCCGTTTTAGGAAAATGGCTTTACCTAAAAATGGAGGACCCTGATTTTGAGCCCACGATTAATACTATATCGTCATTGATTTGTAAAAATGACCCGCGTTTTGGTGTTTATCCTAAGTTAAAAAAAACCAAAATAAAGAAAAAAGCAAAAAAAACTAATAAAAAGAAAATTAAAGTCAAAATATTTAAATAGCCCCCGAGTTTTTAAAAAATAAGTATTTAATAAGAGCTATGGGTCGTTCGGAAAAGGGGCTGTAGGTCTTTTGCGGAATGAAGCGAAGAGGCATAGGAGCCGGTGATATACCTTGTCAGTTCAATAACTAGGTCTTCTTTTTCTTCAAGAAGTGCCGTTGCGGCGTCCTTCATGCTGATAAAGGCTAGTAGATTTTCATTGTTATTAAAAACAGGGATGTGATTTACTTTTTGAAGCGCCATGATGGCCAGGCACTGTTTAAGCCCGTACTCTGGTGTGACGTAAATAATTTTATCACACATGACGTCACAAATAAGAGTGTTTTTTGACGAGCGCCCTTTTAAAATAATATTTCGAGCGTAGTCGCCTTCGCTAAACACACCCACAACGCTATTATTTGAGATCACTAAAGTAGAGCTAACATCGTGGTCTGAAAATATCCTTATGGCACTAATAACAGTGTCCGTGGGTTTGACTGAGATGATTTTTTGAGGCCCATTTTTTTTTATAAACTCACCCACCTTCATATTAAAACTCCTTTTTTATGAAGAATATTACTTGAGCTTACTCGTAAATATTTAATCTGGGTTGGTATTTTTAGGGGTGATGAGTACTTAAGGCGATCTGAAAGCTAAATATTTCAAAATTAACGTTTGCACGTTAATATAACATATTGCAATACACATGGTGCGTAGAGATTTATCGACCCTTTTAGTATTTCTAAATTATAGTACCCGCCTTAGATGCACTGCGGATACTAATAATAACCCCAACTCACTTATTATAAACTCATAATGTGCATTTTTTTGTAAGAGGTTTGATGTGTACTATAAACTAGCGCTTTTGATTGTAGTTTTAATTTCATTTGTTGGTTGCGAAGCTAAAAATCAATTTGATAAGAGCATTAGGCTTCAAAAGTCTATTCAACAGCTGGTATCTTATGAACAGTATTGCAAAGAGGTTTCAAAAAAAGTACTAGATATGTGTGGCCCTCGGGTGCTTCAAAAGCCCTGCGTGTTAACGAATAAAAAGGCAATTAAAAGTGCTTTAAATATAATTGAGCAATCTCCACAGTTAAAATCTAATTATTTTGATATTATTAAGTCATTTCACACGTTAACACGAGTGAACAGAAAAACAATTTTAGAGTTTCACCGTTTAAGTCGTTACGCTTGTTGGAAGGGGGCTCATAATAGGCTCTGGAGAGGGCTTGTGTACGGGGCAAAGGCCAAGCCATTATCATTAGTTAATAAAGAGCGATTTAAAAGTGTTTTAAAAAACCATTATGAGCACAAAGAAACCCTAGAGGTCTCACTTTTAGGCTTGAGCTTTGATTTTGATAATCTTAAAAAAATTACAACTCTTAAGTTTTTAAATTTACCTCATAATGCCACAAAATCCTTAAGCCCGCTTATAGTAAGATTTGAAAAGTCTCGCCATCTTTTAATTAAAAAATCGGCTCACATATTTGATCAACTGCCTACAGGTGACTTGAAAAATGGCGATTCACCAAAAAAACTCGATGAGTACAGTTTTAATGTTGAAAATATGAAGGAGCAATATCAAAAAGAGTATAAGCAAGCCCTTGTATTTAGATCTCAGTTAAGGCAGTGGATCGATCTATTTTTGCTAAAAATTTAGTGTTTCTAATATTTTAAATATCACCGTCCCCTTATGTGTGACCTGAGTTTTCGATTTGAGTCGGGTTCAACTTATAAGAAAAGGTAGATTCTCTTTTGCCACAAAACCCTGACTTTTTAGTTATAACAAAATTATTGGCTTTGAGGGCGCGCTTTAGGGCCCCTGTAGAGGCATAGCTGGCGAAACTGCAAGTTTGCGCAGAGGCCTTTTTTAAAAATGAATTGATAAACTCGGGCTGCCAAAAATTAGCATCTAATTTTGAACTAAAAAAATCATATAATATACAGTTAAAGGGACTTTCAAAATCAGTACTCTCACTGAGGGCTTTATTGAGTACCAGGTGTTTATTTTGAAATAAATCTTGTAAGTAGCCTTTGACCTTGTAGGCACTCACTTTTTGTTGCTCGCAAACCTTATTTAAGTTTTGTTTATATAAATCAAATAATTCGTTTGATTCGCTACTTTTTGTTAACCAATGAGTTAACGAGTCTGTAAGCCACTTTTCAGACTCGTAACTTTCGATACACACTTGCTTTAGAGGGAGGTTTTGTTTTACACACTCTGAGGCCATGATAAACTCGTTGATACCCGTGCCTAGGCCTATAGATAAGGCTCTTAGTGCCCCCGTTTTTTCAAGAGCCCATGTGGCAGCAGGGAGGTAAATATAAAGGCTCTCCTCTACGGCTCCACCAGAGTGGTGCATCGCCTCGCTGCGCCCCTGCTTTGAGCTATAGATGAGGCTTAGGCTGCCATCGTCAGTTCTTACAATTTGATAGTTGTTTTTCATTCAAAAACCTTAGTTTTCTTGCCTTTTGGTTTAAGTTTACTTAAAACAGCTAATATGCCTGAACAAGAAATGCAAGAAAAACAGAAAAAAGCCAAATGGGGCCATTTACCCTATTATCCGATTAGTGATTTTTATAAGGGTTTTTTTGGTGAAAAGGTTTATAAGGTGCCGATTAGTGTGCCTGGCACCTGCCCTAATCGTGAGGGCCTAAATGGCATGCAGGTTTGTAATTTTTGTGACGAGTGGGGTTCAGCAGCTCACCCCGAGAACCGCCACATGACTCTTTTAGAGCAAATTAATAATAACAAAAAATTTATTGCACAGCGAACTAAAGCTCAAAAATTTTTAGCCTATTTTCAATCATATACTTTTTCATTTTCAAGAGTTTTGAGTTTAAGGGAGTATTTTGAGAAAGCTATAGGGGTGCCGGACATTTGTGGTTTTGTTGTCGGGACAAGGCCCGACTGTGTGTCTGATTCGGTATTAGATTTATGGAATGAATATAATGAAAAACTACCAGTTTTTATTGAGTTCGGAGTGCAGAGCTTTAACGATGACATCCTTAGCTGGATGAAGAGGGGCCACACGGCCAAAAAATCAATCTGGGCCTTAGAGCGTTTGCAAAAAAAAGCACCGGCCGTAAACGTAGGTATACATTTAATTTTTGGCAGCCCTAACGAATCAGATGCTGAAATTATTGAAACAGCAAAAAGGGTCAATAGCTTGCCTATTCATAATGTAAAACTACACAACCTGCATGTACTTAAGGGCACTCCCTTAGAGGGTGATTTTAATAACAATTTATTTACCCCCATTGAAATGGATGAGTACGCACGCCGGGTCACCTTGTTTATTCAGCATTTAAGCCCTAATATACCTATACATAGGCTCTCAGCACTTTCAGGCCGCACTGAGGAGCTTATAGCTCCCTCATGGACCGGCGATAAAATGCGTAGCTATCAGTATATGATTGACCACCTTAATGCTCATAATGCCTTTCAGGGGCAGCTCTATAAGCTCTAAAATTATTATAAACCCCCTTATAGAGTACAGTTGAGTACAAACTAAAATTCAAAAAAAGGCATCTTGCTGGTTAACTATTAGACGATTATAGGTTTAATGTGAAATTTCTCCACATTGTAAGTGTTTGATCTTTTTGGTATAAATACCTATAAATGTTAATTCTCGTGTGGTCGGCGCCATGGGGCTTTGAGGGCTTCGGTGAGAACAATAAGTATTCTCTTAATATAAAAAAGTAATGGGAGTTTTTTTGTACTTTAAACCTGTGATTTTTACTATTATGGCCTTTGGCCTTTCGGTATCAACGGCCTTCGCTGATGAGAATGACATTTATCGAGAAATGTACGACATTCTCAATAGAATAGAGCGATCTACGAGCCTCAGTGAGAGTGATTATTTAGATCGCCTTCTTAAGCATAAAATTTTATCGGCTAAAGAGGATAATTTTAAATCTAAAGAGAAAATTAAACACCTTGAGAACAGTGCTCAGTATGACTCTGGAGTTGACTTTATATACGGACAATCTTTTTTAAAAAAGGGGCTTCCTAAGATTTTGTCAGAATACGGCCCTCAGAGAGTTTCATATATATTTATTGATTTAGATCACCTTAAAAATTTAAACTCTACCTACGGACATAATAACACTGATGAGGTGCTGCTTCGTTTTGCTCAAAGGGTCAATAAGGTTTTATTAACAAGCACCAGGGATCATGAGGGTTACTTTGGTCGAAACGGTGGTGATGAGTTTTATATGATTTTATTAAACTCTCCAGAGTCTCGGGTGGTTCAAGTGGCTAAAAAAATAAAAAGTGCACTGAGTAGTTACGACTCCATATTTAAGGGTTTAGATAAGGAGCCTTCTAACAAAATTGAAGAGGGACAGAGGTATGATAAGGCTACCGTGAGTGTAACGATGGGGATAGACTCTAAACGCATTGACCCCACTGATATGAGCACTAATGATATGGAGCGAACACTAAAGGATTTAAGTTTTCGTTCAGATCAGGCCATGTATGAAGGTAAAATGCAAGCGCGTGGGTCAATACGAGTCGCCAAGTACTGCTCTAAAATATTTAACTAAAACATTTTATGTCTTTTTTCATTCGTAGTTCTGAGGATTTTAACTCTATATCTTCAGGCAACTGCACTAAACTTCCGCGCTCAATGTATTGGTTGATTTTATCTTTATGAACCCAGGATAGAAACTCCCTTTTATCTCCTCGGCAGATCATTTGGATGGTTTTACCCTTTTGCTTCTGAGTGTCTCCAATCACTCGCGCCACATGGTCTAACTTAGCTTTAGGTGGAGTCTTACTTAAAAATAAATATGAAAAGGTAAGGGTGTTGTTTTTTATAGGCAAGTGGTTTTCGATGTCCTCAAACCAGGCTGGTAGTTTGACGTGTATGCGGTCATGGCACCAGTCTTTTTTTGAGTGAGTGATCATAGGGCAGGGCTTTTGATGCGTGCAGGGGGCCAGTGCATAAAACCCAAGTTTTAAATATTGGTTTCGAATTAAAGAAAGTTCCCTTGAAGAGACCTGAGTACTGGGTTCAATAAAAAGTATATTATGAGCGTTGCTCACCCAGGCGGGCAGAGAATTTAATTCATTGAGAGAGTAGCAAAATAAAGTGAGGGCATTGTTTTTTTCAATGAGATGTGACTCGGGCCTATTGCTGTGTGTCTCCCAAGTGCATGGCATTGATGACAAACTCAGAGCCCCTAAAAGCTCCTTATGGCAGGCGATGGCGTTTTTAGAGATTTCGTAAAAATGAGATTCAAAATTAAAATTATTAAGCAAAAAATTAAAATGGCTTGTGCCTGGCCCACTGCCAATTTCGTAAAAAGAACCTATAGCGTTTAAACTATTATTTTTTTGTATTCGATCAATAACCGCCTGCGAGCGCAAGTAGTTAAGGGGTAAAAAGTATGTAAGATAGGCCGTTTTTAGGCCTTCATCCTCCCAGGGCGTGTGCTTTTTTTCATTTTGGTAAATGTTTGAGAGGCGCATAATATACTGAGAAAGCGCCTTAGGCTTGAACTTTTTAGCATGAACCTCAAGATTATCACTTAAAACTTTAGGGAGAGAGTAAATTTTATTTTTAACCATCATGAGTTACACATATCTATGATTGGCCTTTGGGGCAATATATTTTTTTAGACTCAACTGGGCTGATCTGAGCGCGAGTGAGTAAAGCTGTGGCTCTGGCCCTGAGGGCTCTTTTAAAGAGTATTTATCGACGTTATAAATTAGTTAATGAAGGTTTAAGTACTTATCTATGGGAAGTAGTTGCGACTTTTTTTTTGAGCTGTTAGCTATACACCCTTAAGAAAAGCTTAATTTTGGAGGTTTTTATGTGGGCATTAATTGGAGGATCAGGGTTTGAGAATTTTGAAGAGTTCGAGGTTTTAGAAGAGCTCAATACAGAGACCCCTTTTGGCCCAGCCTCGAGTGGCTTAAAAAGAGTTAAACTTGGAAATCAAGAAATTATATTTCTCTCACGGCACGGGGCACATCATGAACTTTTGCCCTCAGAAATTAATTATAGAGCCAACATATATGCATTAAAACAGCATGGGGCTAAAGCCGTCCTTTCAGTGTCAGCCATAGGGAGTTTAGCAAAAGAGTATAAGCCGGGTGACATGGTTATCCCTTTTCAGTACATCGATAGAACAAAGTCTTTGAGAGAGTCTAGTTTTTTTGGTGGGGGTTTAATCGGTCATGTCTCTTTAGCAAAGCCGGTCTCACACACTCTTATTGAACAAGTGAGGCCCATTGCTCAGGACGTAGACTTTGATATTCATTTTGGGGGCACATATATATGCATTGAGGGGCCTTACTTTTCTACAAAAGCTGAGAGTAACTACTACCGACAAATTGGCGCTACGGTGATTGGTATGACCAACTTTCCTGAGTACGGCTTGGCCCGAGAGGCGGGGTTAAGCTACCTGCCCTGTTGTTTTGTAACCGACTATGATTGCTGGGACGACTCTATTGCCCATGTGACCGTTGAAGAGGTTATAAAAGTGATGAAAACAAACAATGCAAAGGCTTTTAGTTTTGCTAAAAGGGTTGTATGTTTAAAAGACCCTTGGGCCTCTTGTGAGGCTTCAAGCTCAGGCATGAAGGCCGGGCTTTTTATGCCCATGGAGGCCATTCCTGCTGAAAAAAAGAAATGGGTTGAGGTACTTTTAAAGTGAGTGAAAAAATAGTTATACTTAAAGCTTACTCGAGCTTACCAGAGGCTGAAATTGTTAAAAGTCTACTGGAGCAAAATGGTATTTCAGCCCATCTTGCAGACAAGCATTTTAATACAGCATACGGAGGCGCTTTAGGGTCTATAACAGGAGGCTACCGAATTAGGGTGAGTGAGTCGGATCTAGAGCGTGCTCAAGGTATTATTAACGAGGTGCACCCGCAGGAGTTTCAAGTTGAAGGCCCTCCTTGCCCCCAGTGCCAATCTACTAAAACAGAGCTTCATTATAAAAGCTCTATTTGGATACTGGATACGCTGTTAATACTGCTGTTATTACTCCCGTCGAGTCAGCATATTATGGAGGACTGGTCTTGTGAGTCGTGTAAAAATAAGTGGCGCATTAACAATGCCCCATCAGTAAAGCGGGTTTTTGTTTATTGTTGTGTTTTGTTTTACCTTGGTTATTGGGCCTATAGGTTTTTTACAGGGAAGTTGTAACTCCAACTTAAGGCGCATGGCTTGCGCCTTAAGAGAACCATAAAAATTTTTCAACCCTAACCTACTAATATTAAAGATGTTTTTTGCCTTAAGCTGAGATTTGGGAGGAAGTTAGTCCTCGAATTGATGCGTCGCATATACTGTGTTATAAAGGTTCAAACTTGTTTTTTATTAAGGAGAAATAATGTCATTTAAAATAAAAAAAACAGTCAGCACTCGTAAATGGACGTTTATTTTAAAAAGTAAGTAAGTGCGTTCTACTAAAAAGTAGACGGACTAAAGCCAACCGGAAACTTCTGTTTAAAAAGTCAAATACAGTAAAACTACTATTCAGAAGTTTTAAAAAACTTTTAAACCCTTGGCCTTTTCTGTTGAAGCCGTATTGTTTTTATTTGAAGTGCCCAAGGGGAGTGTTTGTTTTGTTTCATACTCCTCTATAGGGGGGCAAGAGCATACGAGGTTTCTGTCGCCCCAAACATTATCAATTCTATTTAGCGGTACAAAAAATTTATTAGCTTTAATCCATGAAAGTGGGTAGAAGGCCTTTTCTCTTGAGTAAGGGTAGTCCCAGTTATCAGAGGCTAAGTCTTCTGCTGTATGAGGGGCGTTTGTTAATACATTATTAGTTTTTTTGTATGTGCCTTGCTCAATTTCTCTAATTTCTTCACGGATAGTAATCATGGCCTCACAAAAGCGGTCTAATTCGTCCTTGGCTTCACTCTCTGTGGGCTCGATCATTAACGTACCAGTAACGGGCCAAGACATAGTGGGGGAGTGAAACCCAAAATCCATTAATCGCTTTGCCACATCATTAACATCAACTCCGGCTGAAATTTTAAAAGGTCTTAAATCAATAATGCACTCATGGGCCACCCAGCCATTTTGCCCTTTATATAAAATTGGAAAGTGGGGTTCTAATTTTTTAGAAATGTAGTTCGCGTTTAAAATGGCCACATGGGTGGCAAATGTTAAACCTTCAGCGCCCATCATTAAAGTGTAGGCCCATGAAATAGGTAATATGCTCGCACTCCCCCAAGGGGCGCTGGCAACAGCACGAATGCCATTTTTAGGCCCACACTCAGGAACTAAACAATGCGTAGGTAAAAAATCTTTTAAATGCTCGGCCACTCCGATGGGTCCTACTCCGGGCCCCCCCCCACCATGAGGGATACAAAAAGTTTTATGTAAATTTAAATGAGAAACATCAGACCCAAACTCTCCGGGTTTAGCCACTCCGACAAGAGCATTTAAATTAGCGCCATCGGTGTAAACTTGCCCACCGCATTCGTGGATGAGTTGGCAAATTTCAGAAACTTGTGTTTCAAATACACCATGAGTTGAGGGGTAGGTGATCATAAGTGCTGCTAAATCATTTGCATGAAGTTGGGCCTTTTGCTTTAAATCTGAAAGGTCAATGTTACCTTCGACATCGCACTTAACGACAACAACCTGCATACCCGCCATTGAAGCACTGGCGGGGTTAGTGCCGTGGGCACTACTTGGGATAAGGCAGATGTTTCGATGACCCTCGCCCTTTTGCTGCAAATATTTACGAATAACTAATAAGCCTGCCAACTCGCCCTGAGAACCAGCATTGGGCTGTAAGCTTACCGCCGCATAGCCTGTGATTTCAGCCAATATGTTTTCAAAATCTGTAATTAATTTTGCATACCCTAGAGATTGATCTGTGGGCGCAAAGGGGTGAAGGTGAGAAAATTCAGGCCATGTAATCGGGAGCATCTCTGTTGTAGAGTTGAGCTTCATGGTGCAAGAGCCCAGGGGGATCATAGAGGAGGTGAGTGAGATGTCCTTTTTTTCTAAAGAAAATATATAACGTAACATGTGTGTTTCAGATTTATGTTTTGAAAAAATAGGATGGGTTAAAACATCAGATTTTCGTAAAAGTGATTGAGGTAATGAGAGCTCTTCAGTGATTTCAAAATTAGGCGAGGTGTTTTTAAAATCAAAAACCTGAATTAACTTTTTTAAGTCTGAAATAGTAGTCGTTTCATCAAGGCTGACTGCGACACCGCCTTTAATATGAAAACAAAGATTTATGTTTTCGTTAAGAGCACGTGATTTTATGGTCTCTATTGTTTTTTGATCGACTTTAATAAATAAAGTGTCAAAAAAGTTTTTTGTCTGAAGGTCAAAGCCTAATTTTATAAGTTGTTGGTATAGACTATGTGTATAGGTATGAACACGCGTAGCTATTTGCTTTAAACCCTTGGGGCCATGGTAAACAGCATACATCGAGGCCATAACGGCTAAAAGTACTTGAGAGGTACAGATGTTACTGGTCGACCTTTCTCTGCGGATATGTTGCTCTCGAGTTTGTAGAGCTAACCGAAGGGCTGATTTACCGCGCGAGTCTTTAGACACACCTATAATTCGGCCGGGGATATTGCGTTTATAGGCTTCACTTGTGGCCAGATAGGCGGCATGTGGCCCACCAAATCCCATAGGGACTCCAAAACGCTGAGTGCTCCCGACGGCCACGTCAGCGCCCCACTCACCAGGAGGCGGCAGCAAACAAAGGCTTAAAATATCACACACTGCAATCACCATTGCCCCTTTGTTATGGGCCTGGGTGGCGAGTTGATGGTAATTGTTCACTTCACCTTTTTTATTCGGGTACTGAACAATGCAGGCAAAGGCCTCCGTGTTAAAGTCAAACTTATCTGGGTTTGCAAATATGAGTTTAATACCTAAAGGCTCCGCCCGAGTGAGCAAGACCTCTTTTGTTTGCGGAAACAAATTTTCATCAATAAATATTTTTTTAGATTTTGTTTTTCGACTGTTTATGTTTAAGCACATAGTCATGGCTTCGGCTACGGCCGTGCCCTCATCTAAAAGTGAAGCGTTAGAGATATCCATTTGAGTGAGCTCACAGATCATGGTCTGAAAGTTTAAAAGGGCCTCCATGCGACCTTGTGATATTTCAGCCTGGTAAGGGGTGTAAGCTGTATACCAACCTGGGTTTTCTA
>JAUVAX010000056.1 GCA_030591685.1 Pseudobdellovibrionaceae bacterium
CGTATACATTGACTCATTTTTTGATAGCCTACAGGTTTCATAAACAGGGGCGAGCTTTTTTTAAAATCCATAACCTATTTAGTACGCAATACGAAGAGTCTGCAGGGTATACAACACCCAAGGTTGAAATTTCCTCAAACCTAAGGTGGGTGTTTTAAGTGAGTTCATTAAATAAGGGGGTATTGTTTTCGTTAGGGTTTCATTTGTTGGGTTTTTTTATATTTAATTTCTATAATAAGGTAGAAACCCGCCCTGTCGTGTTTGAAGTTATACATAAGGTCTATAAAGCAGGGACAAGTAGTAAATCTCAAAAAAAGAGGTTCAGCAAGAGGACCCTAAATAAATCGAAAAGTGCAGGGTCCCTTTCGGCTAACCGTCGCAGCGAAAAACACAATAACGAAGAGGTCCAATATGCGGGTCAAAAAGTTTTTAATTTTCAAATAAAATACCCGATGTTTTCAAAAAAAAATAATGAACAAGGCTCTGTCGTTGTAAGGGTTTGGTTTTTTAATAACGGTAAGGTCAATAAGTTTGAACTCTTTAAGTCTAGCGGACATTACCGGCTGGACTCAGAGGTCTTAGGAGCATTAAGGGCTCATGGGGCTAAGTTGAAAGTCATTAAGGGCAAGAGGTCGCCGATGCTTGTAAAGTACGTATTTAAAATCGTTGATTATGAGTAGAGTGTAGTTATTTTAGTGAGAGGCTTTTTACGCAAGTCTTCTGATAATTAAAGTAGATAGTTTGATTAAATAATCTCTAAAGGCGCATAACCGCTATTAGGTGTTTTAAAGTTTGTAACCTGTCCGGTGTATATGCGTGCGGATGAGAGTTGTATTTCATCTCTGTAAACAAAAAACCTTAAGTCTGTTTTCCATTTTTGCTCGTCATATATGAACTCCTGTGCCGGTACATACTCTTGAGCTATGTAGTCGCCAGAGTTCATAATGCGCTCAAATACTTTTTTTGTTAACTTTTTCCCTCTGTATACGCCCTTGCCTCCATGTGAGCGTGCCGGTTTAAAGAAAAGGTTTTTCTTATTGGACCAGGTCTCATCTGACGAACTAAAATTATTAAAAGTTTTAATTAAAAACTTTGAAAAGTTCAAATCCTCGTGACTGAGCTCAATGAGCCTGTTTTTGTCCGCCATACGTAGGTACTCTTTGGGGTGAGGGGTGAGGCACGCAGAGCCATGAAGGTAGCCCCCTAAAATGTCCTTAGATTCAGGGCGAGAGAGTAAAAAATCACAAAATCGATTATATATAAAATCAACCTCACTGTTGTTATGGTAGAGCTTATTATTTTTTAAAGAGAAATTTGTATAGTCAGTAATTGTGGCCTCGATGTCCCATGAATTAAAAATATCTTTAAACATTAAAAACTCAGGGTACATGTTTTGCTCTTCAATGTTTTCATCGGTAATAAAAATATGTTTTGGGGTTTTGTGTGGATATACCTGTTGATATTCAGAGATAAAAGACATTTTAAGCGAGCGGTAGTCTGTATCAGGGGTTAGATCGTGTGCCATATGAAGTAAATTTATAGGCAAATACCCCGCCGCGTTCGTATTGACTTCGATGAGTCGTGGTTGATTATTTGAATCAATATGAAAATCATAGGCCATTAAAACTGAGGAGTCTGTCGTTTTGGCCGAATCAATCACCCTTTCAGCTTCATTTTTATATGCAATGGGCATTGTTCTTGTATGTTGATAAAAAGTTTTAATAAAATTTTGGCAGGCGTTAAAAATTTCGGAGCTGATCTGAAGGTGATAGGGGCTAAAGATCTGTTCAAAAAATAAAGGGTTAAACTCAGAGCGAAAGTGCTTTTTAAAATAGGGAAGGCAGGCCTCTGACATGTGCTTTGAGCATTTAAAGTTTTTAATAAGTCTCATGGGGCCTTCTTCTTAATCTTACGAATGAGTATGTTATATCTGTTATCAGATATTTCAATATTATTTATATTAAGAGATCTAACCGGGCCCTTATGGCCTGCTGCGCCTTCATGGGGCATCAAAGCTTCTGTGGGTTAGGCTTACATTTTTTAATGAGCCTAAAATTGACAACAATCACACATCAAAGTAGTTGATTGGGGGAGCTGTGGGCTCATTACAGGTCGTCTGTTGGGTGTTAATATAGGTACTCATTATAATAAAAAGGAAGCCCCTCTGTTTTGAAAATTATAAGTTGGAATGTGAATGGTATAAGAGCCAGCGCTAAAAAAGGTTTTTGGGAGTACTTTGAGGCTGAAGATGCTGATATTTTTTGTATTCAAGAAACCAAAGCCCACCCGGATCAATTAGACGCCTCTTTTTTAAATCGAAAAGGTAAAACATCCTATTACTCCTCAGGGAGAAAAAAGGGCTACTCCGGTACGGCGACCTATGTAAAGTCAGAACCAAGTGAAGTGACTTACGGTTTGGGCATTAAAAAGTTTGATTTAGAGGGGCGATTTGTTGTGGTCGAGTACCCTGAGTTTACCTTGTTTAATGTGTATTTCCCCAATGGGGGGATGAGCGAGGAGCGCCATAACTTTAAGCAAGAATTTTTAAAAAAATTTGCGGCTCATTTAAAACGTCTTTTAAGTGCAGGCAAAGAAGTCATTGTTCTGGGAGATTATAACGTCGCTTATTTAGATATAGACGTGCACGACCCTGCAGGGCTGTCAGGTGCCTCTGGTTTTTTACCAGAGGAACGGCAGTGGTTTAAGGACTTTTTAGATATGGGGTTCACTGATGTGTACAGGCATTTTTACCCCGATAGGGCTGAAAAATACACATGGTGGTCCTATAAAGAGCGTGCGCGCCCAGCAAACCGAGGATGGAGAATCGATCACATCTGTGTAAGTTCTGGGCTTATTGACAAAGTAAAATCAATGACCATTGTAGATGATCAAGAGGGCTCAGACCACTGCCCCATTAAAATGGAGATAGAGTGTTAGGGATATTAATTTTATTATTTACAGTTATGCCACTGGTTGAACTCTACTTTTTACTAAAGGCCGCCAGTGTGTTTGGGGGCCTGAATACTTTTTTAGTGGTTCTTGTTACGGGGGTGGTAGGGGCTTTTCTAGCAAAGTCACAGGGACGGATTGTTTATTCAAATTTACAAAAAAAAGTAGCTAAGGGTCTAACCCCTACAGATGAAATGCTACAGGGGTTACTTATACTTGTTGGCGGTGTGCTCCTAGTGACCCCGGGGTTTGTTACGGATGCAATAGGGTTTTTAATGGTCTTTCCGCTCTCTCAAAAGCTTTTGGTTATGATTTTTAAAAAGCGTCTTATAAGCAGAGTATCTAAAGCAGGCAGGGCTTCTAAAGGTGGCGCTGTGTTTTATACAAATGTAAATATTAATCAAACATGGCCCTCACAGGAGCCAGAGCAAAATTCGGTAAGGGATGTAACCCCTAAAAAGCTGAGTAAAAACTTTGACTCATCTGACGAGGAGTAAGAACAATAAATAGCTGATGTATCCCATAAAAAATATAAAACCTGTTTTTCGGCCCATTCGACCACCTGTAAAATAAAGGGCCGGGGCGAGGCATAGGGTGGCAGCCATCATCCAGGCGCTATCAATTTTTAAAATATTTTCGTTCACTATTATTGGCGCAATCATGCTTGCGCTCCCAATCACCATAAGTATGTTCATAATATTGGAGCCAATAATACTGGATATAGCTATGTCATCTCGACCTCTGTAGGCAGCAACGGCACTTGTGGCGAGTTCAGGGAGCCCTGTGCCGACAGATATTATCGTAATTCCTATAATTCGCTCGCTAAGGCCGGCAAGGCGACCAATAGCAATGCCGCCATCAAGGGCGAGATCGGCTCCAAATAAAAGGCCAATAAATCCAAAAATTAAATACACCACATCAAGGCCCCAGTGCTTAAGGGCCACAATTTCGTCATCTTCAGGGCTGGATTGCTGGGGGTAAAGGCGGGATCGTCGAATAGAGATAAATATAAACACAGCTAAAGAGATTAAAAACAAGGAACCTTCGAGTTTAGAAACAACGCCATTTGCACAGGCTAAAATGAGCACTAGAGTAAAAATAATAAGCGCTGGGACTTCAAATCGAGCCATTGAGCGGTCAACTCTATTGGGTTGAATTAGACAAGAAAGGCCAATGATGGCGAGGATATTAAAAATATTCGACCCCACGACATTTCCGAGCGCAATGTCGGGGGAGTTTTTCAAGGAGGCAATTATGCTTGTCATAAGCTCTGGGGCGGATGTTCCCGCCGCAATTATAGTCATCCCAATAATCATGGGCTTTACATGAAAGCGCGCAGAAATACTGATGGCTGCGCGAACGAGGCTTTCACCGCCTAAAATTAAAATAAAAAAGCCAAGCAACAAAAGGCCAAGGCTACTTAAAATTTCCACGATTTAAGACTACATTTGTGAGTTAGATAAGTTAAGATAAATGATATGTTTTTAAAGCTGATTCTTGCGACCATGTTTTTATTATACTTACCTCAGGCTCAGGCCTTAGGTTTATGCGTGAAAAGCACAAAGGCTTTTTTACGTGCAGGCCCAGGGACTTCTCACAAAGTAACTTGGACGGTAGGCCGTTACATGCCCTTTTTAAGAGTAGATACCAAGGGGAACTGGTCAAAAGTAAAAGATGTCGATAACCAGGTTCATTGGATCTATACAGGGATACTCACTCAAGGCTTTAAGTGTTTAGTGATTAAAGCCAGAAAGGCAAACTTGCGAACTCAGCCTGGGGGTCGGTTTCCACGAGCAAATTACCGCGCCGCAGATAAATATGAGGCCTTCAAGCGACTGGATAAAAAGCACGGTTGGTATCATGTTGTAAACGATGTCGGCGAAAAGGGATGGGTGCACGAAAGTCTAGTCTGGGTACCAAAGCGCAGTCTGACTTTTAATTATTAGCCCCCTTTTATAAATTTAATTTCGCTTTGCATAAAGCACGCTCTTGCCTACAGGTCCCCTGTTTAGAGATTATGCGCTTAGAAATTGAGCTGTAGAATAACAGTGCAGGAGCAAATCTGTCTCAAAACGTGACAGATTTGTTTTTATGCTTTGAGATTCTTAAGTATTAATTTAAGATAAATGTCGCTGGTCTTTTGTGCAGAAAATTTGTTTCAGTTTTATGCACTTTTGTTAGGGAGTTACAGGCTTTAAGATTTTTTAAGATTTTAGCTTGCCATGAAACCAGTACTCGTGTGTAAATGGTCCAGTTCCATTTTGGAACTTAAGAGGCAAAAATTTTTTGAGGGGGGATACTCATGACAACTTTAACGCAAGAACTCATTGTGGAGTGTAAAGGCCGTTTGCTCGAAGCCAAAGAAGATGTGATCAACCGAGTCCAAGAAGCCCGAAATAGAATAGCTAATGAGGATAATAAAGGTGGGGATGAAGGGGATCAAACAGTCAGAGCCCTTGAGGAGAGTGAGTTTCTCAGAATGAATGATCGACTTAGAAAGCAACTTGTAGAAATCGAAATGGCGCTCTCTCGCATCGAGGGTGGTAGTTATGGGGTTTGCGAAGAAACAGAAGACTCTATTGAAAAAGAAAGACTTCTGGCCATACCTTGGACACGATTAAGCATTGAAGGCGCTGAAATTAGAGAAAGCATGAACAAGCGCTATGCGAGATAAAATTAAGTTTAAATTATTTTAAGATAAAATGGCTCCTGCTTTTATGTATGGGGCCTTTTTTTATTTAAGAGATAAAGAGTTCATTCTCGGCATCGGCTTCAAGTTTTAAGTTTTCATCAATTTCTTTTTTACTGTAAAGTCGGCCCTTATTGATGCCAGGGCAATAACTAACAATTTCATTGCTCCAGACTTTTGCATTCATGTTATCAGGCCAAAAGGGCCATGTGCGGCACTGGGTCGGGCGACCGGTGTAAACAGAGCATTTATTATTTTTTAAAAATAAACAATCAGGTGAGTCTTCATTTTCGTTTAAATGATAAACGCCGCTTGTTTTTGTACAGTATTTTTTAGTGAACTCTGTGGTGTTAAGATCTAAGGCTTTAGCCATATTTCGCCGGTCTTGTAGGGTCATATAAACATACCCATATTCGCCGCGTGAGCTACAGCACTTGCCAGAGCCTTGGCATTTAAACTGGATTCCTTTTTCGTACCAAACACTCATTTTTAGGCCTTTTTTTAATAGAGCAATGGCATGCCCTTAAATTATTGTGGGGTTAATTGTTTTGGCTCTCAAGCATCCAACTGCAAAGCTGAAAAAGTATTCGGGCCCCCACATTGCCGTCGAACTCGCTGGGCGCGGGCCCAGGGGCCACTTCGCACAGGTCAAAGCCTATAATTTTTTTGCCCGAGTGAACAATTGTTTTAATTAAATAACAAGCCTGCTCAAAGCTTAGGCCCCCGGGCACAGGGGTCCCTGTGTGAGGGCAGAGTTCTGGGTTGAGGGCATCAATATCAAAAGAAATATAAACGTGTTCAGGGAGGGTTAAGGTGATCTCATCGCAAATAGATTTAAAGTGACGGCCTTCAAAGAGTTGATCTTTAATTTTTTGATCATAAAAGGTGGTGATCGATGGGGTGTCTTTGGCAAACAGGTATTCGCTTTCACTAAAGTCACGAATACCAACTTGAGTTAATTGCGCGGGTGGTTTGTTGAGCGTAATGGCGTTATACATAATAGAGGCATGGGAGTATTTAAACCCCTGGTAAGCGTTTCGTAAATCATGATGGGCATCGAGGTGGAGTATGCCAAAGTTTTCAGAGTACTTTTCTCCCAGGGCCTTAATAAGCCCCAGGGGGCAAGAGTGATCCCCGCCCACAAGCCCGACAAATTTATTTTGGTCTAACAATTTTTTGGCCTCTTCGTAGATACTACGGTTCAGCGAATCACAGGCCTCGTTGACTCGGCTCTGTGCTTTTAAAAGTGATTCAGTAAGCGCCCCGTTTTTTTCAAGATCTTTAATAATGGCCTCGGCAAGCTCTTTATAGGTGTTGTTATTGTTTTTGGCCTCATAAAGTGGGGGCTGAAAAAAAACACCATTAGTGATGTGTTTTTTAAACTCAGTAGAAAATAAATCAATTTGAGGGCTCGCTTTTAAAATAGCTTCAGGCCCAAGGGAAGCACCGCTGCCGTAAGAGGTTGTGACCTCCCAGGGTATATTAAGAAGCACAAGGGGGGCTTGTCCTTGGGTCGAGGGGAGGCCAAACAGTCCATTTTCAAAAGACTGCGTTAACTCAGGGTTAATGGTATCCATAAGAACTCTCGATCCAATTAAAATTTAAAGTATAAAACAACAACAATAAGTATAAACCCTAGAGCTAGGGAGAGGGCATTAAAGTGTTTTTCAATGTAGTCTCTAATTGAAGCCCCCCAAAAATAAAATAAAATACCTATAAGGAAAAACCTTAAGCTTCGGCCCACAACAGAGGCCAAAACAAAAACAGGCAGGCCTATTCCGGCAACGCCACCGGCAATGGCAAATATTTTATAAGGGATGGGTGTAAAGCTTGCTAAAAATACCGCTAAAAAAGCATTGGACTGAAACTGCTCAATAACAACAGCAAATTTATTGGGTGACATAACGTAGGTGAAAAACAAATCCTGACTGGCCTCCCAAAAGAGGGCCCCTAATAAATATCCAATGCTCCCGCCCAGTACAGAGCAAAAGGCCGCAATAGCGGCATATTTTAAAGATTTTTTAGGCTGACTTGCGCTGAGGGCCAATAAAAAAGGGTCTACCGGTATGGGGAAAAATATACCCTCTACTGTGGAGAGGATCCCCAGGGCCCATGCGGCACCGGGTCGATTCGACCAGGACATGGTCCAATGATAGAGCCGTCTTAGTTGAAAAAGCGGGTTAAAAGTAGTTTTCATTAAAGTGTTCATCAACAATACAGCCTTTATTTATCTAACTTAAGCTTATTTTTTTACAGCTTAAGTGTGCTTTGTTAAATTGTCTATCCACGTCAGCTCGGGCCGTAGTAAATATTTACTGTTTGGCGGTTTAAACCCGGCTCTAAATGGGGCACAAATAATGCGGGATGTATTTATGCCACTAGTGCAGTTTTTTATGTGAGCACCCCTTGGCGCTTAAGGTTTAAGCAAAAGCCTGCGCGCGTTAAAATAAGTGTAGGCATATACTTTGGACCTCACCTTAACAACTAAAAAAGGGCGTATAAAAACTAAAGACAACAAATAAGTAACAAGGGTTGCTTGTCACTCGCTCATTTACCCAGTGACACCGAGCAAATAAAAGCTAAAGCCTTGATTTGTAACAAAAAAGGTGAAAAATTAAGCGCAATATTTTTTACCTTTTAGAGGGGGCGTCGCCGAATGATTCGAGTAATAAAGTTATCAATATTAATTTTTATATTAGGCCTAAACCTAGTTTCGTGCACAAAAAAAAGCACCACAAAAAAAATGGGCACAACGCTTTATTTAGAGCTCAAATCAGAGCCCGGCACTTTAAACCCCTTTAGTTATACAGACCTGTACGCGAGTTATGTACAGGGCTATGTTATTGAGGGCTTACTCACTCGAAACATTGACACCTATAAGTGGGAGCCCCTCATAGCAGAGTCTTGGCAAGTGAACCCCAATGGTAAAGAAATCACGTTTAAAATAAGAAAAGACGTTAAATTTCACGACGGCACCCCCCTTACTGTTGAAGACGTTAAATTTAGCTTTGACGCCATCAGAAACCCCGAATATAAAGCGGCCCGCTTTGTGCCTTATTATGAAAACATAAAAGAGGCAATAATTGTTGATCCGCAAACCATTAAATTTTTAATCAAGAAAAAATATTTTAACAACCTATCTGTACTTGCAGGGTTGAGTATTGTTTCAAAAAACTTTTACGGTGACCCCAAGGCTAAGAGAAATAAAGTACTCCAGGGTTCAGGCCCCTATGTGCTTCATAAGTACAACCGAGGTCGTAATATAATTTTAAAGCGCAATGACGACTGGGTGGGTTTTAAATTAAATCATTTAAAAAACACAAACAATTTTGAATATATACATTATCGATTTGTAAAAGAAGCCAACGTTGCTTTAGAAATGCTAAAAAAAGGACAGCTCGACTATTTAGAAACTCTTACCCCAGAGCAGTTCGTAAAAAAAACAGAAGGTAAACCTTGGGGTGAAACCGCATTTAAGAAAAAGGTTCAGCATAGGGCCTCTAAGCCTTACAGGTATGTGGGGTTTAACTTAAAGAACCCACTATTTAAAGACCTCAAAGTCAGAAAGGCTTTTGCTCACTTAATGAACCGAGAGTTAATGATAAAGAAATTTCGCTACGATATGGACCTGCCCGCCACAGGCCCCTGGTATCAACA
The DNA here is from genome assembly GCA_030591685.1 of Pseudobdellovibrionaceae bacterium. Taxonomy (GTDB): domain Bacteria; phylum Bdellovibrionota; class Bdellovibrionia; order Bdellovibrionales; family UBA1609; genus JAUVAX01. The sequence goes on from JAUVAX010000056.1 coordinate 9,296, forward strand.
AAGCCCTTATGCAGACCCAAATGTAAAACCCATACCCTTCGACCCTAAAAAAGCAGGCGTATTAATGGCTCAGGCCGGGTGGTCAGACTCAGATAAAGACGGCGTATTAGACAAAGTCATTAAGGGTAAAAAAATAGACTTTAAATTTACCTTAGTTAACTCTAATGCGGACTACGAAAAGTATTTTACCCTTTATAAAGAAGACCTAAAAAAAGCAGGGATTATAATGAACCTGCAACTGGTTGATTTTACCTCACTGATTAAGCTTTTAGATGATAAAAAATTTCAAGCGGTGTCTATAGGCTGGGGCGGTGGCGGTGTTGATAACGACCCTAAGCAAATTTGGCACTCTGAGAGTATACGCGAGGGGGGGTCTAATTATATCTCCTACAGTAGCAAGCTCGTAGATAAGCTCATAGATCAGGGGCGCGCAGAGCTTGACCGGAGTAAAAGAATTAAAATGTATAAAAAAATATATAAAGCCATCGCTGACGATGTGCCCTATATATTTATGTTCAACCGTAAATTTGAGCTCTATGCCCATAGTAACAAAGTTGAATTTGATAAACCGACCCATGAATTTGCTATTGGAGTCAGTTTTTGGCGCCCAGTCCAATAATTAAAAAAAGATAGGTCAATATGTTGATATACTTTTTAAGACGATTACTCATGATGATCCCTACACTGTTTGGGATCACCCTAGTGTGTTTTGTTATTATTAACATGGCCCCCGGTGGACCTATTGAAAAGCGTATTCAAGAGATTCGTTTTAGCGGAGCTAACGCAAGTGGCGCCGCCTCAGACGGCAGTCACGGCATCCCTAAAGAGGTCATTGAGGCCTTAAAAAAGCAATACGGCTTTGATAAGCCCCTGCATATTCGGTATGTTATTTGGCTTAAAAATATTGTGACACTTGATTTTGGTGAGAGCTTCTCGTACGAGGAGCCCGTCATTGATGTCATTGCCAGCAAATTTCCAGTGTCATTACAGTTTGGTATTATTTCATTTATTTTAGCATATTTGGTCTGCATACCCCTTGGGGTAGTAAAGGCGGTCAAAGACGGCTCTAGGTTTGACGCTATTTCTAGTTTTTTACTTTATATTATGTGGTCGGTGCCCCCTGTGATGCTGGGGATTATGTTGATCGTGTTTTTTTCAGGGGGTTCGTTTTTTGATTGGTTCCCTTTAAACGGCATGGTGTCTGATAACTATGAGTATTTAAGCCTTTGGGGGCAAATTACCGACAGAGTGCATCACTTTGTGCTCCCCCTTATTTGTTACATGATTGGTAGCTTTACCATGCTGACCTTTTTAATGAAAAACTCTTTACTTGAAGAGATAAAATCTGATTATGTTCGCACGGCGAGGGCTAAAGGGCTTAACGAAAAAGTCGTTGTGTACAAGCACGCATTGAGAAACTCTCTTATACCTATTGCTACAGGGTTTGGTAGTTTTGTGGGCTTGTTTTTAGCGGGCTCTATTATTGTTGAACAAATTTTTGGTTTAGATGGTATGGGGCTTTTGGGTTACAAGTCAGCCTTAGACCGAGACTATAATGTAATTATGGGTTTAATATTTATACAGGCCATTTTAACACTGCTGGGTCGACTCATAAGTGATTTTATGTATGTTATTATAGACCCAAGGATAGATTTTTCATGATTGAACGATATTTAATAAAAAACGAGCTGACTTTAAAAAGGTGGCGTCGATTTAAAAAAATTAAAAGAGCGGTTTTTGGAGCATATATTTTTTTGTTTTTGATTTTCTTATCAATCACCGCTGAGTTTTGGGCGAATTCGAGACCAATTTTAATAAATTTTAAAGGCTCCATATATATGCCGGTACTAAAAACTTACCCACCAAGCACCTTTGGGCAAGAGGGGTTTGTAACAAACTACAGGGCACTAAATTTAAAGTCTGATGGTCATTGGGCCCTTTGGCCGATAATACCCTGGGACCCTTTTGAAATGAACAACTCTTTAAGTTCGTACCCTGCGCCACCTTCTGCCGAAAACTGGATGGGTACCGATGATCGAGGCCGAGATATATTCTCTCGCCTCATTTACGGGTTTAGGTACAGTATTGGTTTTTCACTGCTTGTGTGGGCCTTTTCATACGCACTGGGGATTTTTGCAGGGGCTGTCATGGGCTTCTCTGGTGGTAAAGTTGATTTAATCGGGCAAAGGGTTGTTGAGGTGTTTGAGTCTTTGCCGTTTTTATTATTATTAATTACTTTAGTTTCTGTTTTTGGAGCAAAAATGTGGCTCTTAGTAGCAATGATGTCTGTTTTAGGGTGGACGATGATTGCTCAATACATGAGGGCCGAGTATTTAAAGCTCCGGCGTAGAGAGTTTGTTGAAGCTTCCGCCGCCATTGGCGGAAGCCCTATGAGGCAAATGTTCAAGCACATTTTACCAAATGCTTTAGTGCCTGTGTTAACGTTTACGCCCTTTAGGATTGCTAGTGGTATTGCGACACTTGCTATTTTAGATTACTTAGGCTTTGGCCTGCCAGCGCCAACACCGTCTTGGGGCGAGCTGTTGCAGCAGGCACATAAAAACTTTACCATTGCGTGGTGGTTGGCGCTCTTTCCGTCTTTAGCGCTTTTTGTATCTTTGTTATCTTTGAATCTTATGGGAGAAGGGGCTCGGGATGCCTTTGACCCTAAAAAGGGGTAACTTAATAGGCCCCTTTGCCTGCAATCATATCGAGACGAAACATGATTTGAGGGCGAGTTTTAAACCCATCAATTTTTCTAAAAACAACACCTGGTGACATACTTAAAAACAACCAGTCTTGATAAATAAGTGTTCGAAGGCTTAAATTTGCCGTGTAATTTTCTACAAAGGTCACAGGCTTATCGACCCCCTCAAGGCCAATTTTATATATGAGGGAGTTGTTTTTATCAAAGGTGTGTATGAGGTTATAGGAGTGGTTGAAGTTTACGAGTTTTTCAAATTCGCTCCACTTAGCAGAGTTATAAATACGGAACATTAAAGCAAAATTTATACTTCGATCAAAAAATAATTCGGATTGAAATTCGTAATTGACAGACTCAAACCAATATAGGGTTTGAACAAATCGTGTTTCCCAGTGTGTAGAGTACAAGGAGTTTCTTAAACGAACCTTTATAAAAGGGTCTAATCTACCGCTGAGTCTTACCCCGGCATCGGTTTGAAGGTTATAGTGTTTTTTTCGTAAAAACTCGTACCTTAGCCCGAGACCTAGCCGTGATTCATCTTGTGCGGCGGTGGTATCCTCGTTGTCAAAACTATCAAGAAATAATTGAAATCGCTTTTCGGTCATTGGGAGCCGAATGCGAGTATTTATTATAAATGTATTCAGTGGCTTTTCAAGGTCCTCAATTGTAACAAGTAGACCTATGCGCATTTGTGAGTTGTTCTCTTCTGCACCGGCATGCTTATTTGAGAAAAACCGATCAATGTTGTTTGATAGTTTAAAAATTTGTGTTGAGAGCCTGTTTTTAGACCTTTCGAGCGCCAAAACCGGTTGAGCCATATTATTTTTTAATACGACCTTATTTTTAGGTAATTTTTTATCAAGCGATTTTGTTTTTACCCGCTTATTTTTAGGTTTATTTTTTTTTACAAGTCTCTGACGTCGTGTGTTTTTTTTAAGAGAGCGTTTCTTTTTGCTCTTTTTTTTGCGAGAGGTCTTTTTAGAGCGTTTTTTTTGGCTCCTCTTTTTTCGCCGTTTCTTTTTATAGCGTTTCTTTTTAGTATATTTTTTGCGCTTTTTTTTAACGTCCTTTTTTGAAGAGCTTTTTTTGCTTATTGTTTTTTCTGTGCGACTATCGAGGCCATTGTGTGAGGTCTCAGTAGCCCAAGCCGGGCTTAAAAAAAACTGTAAAAACAGGGATAGGGCGAGTAACGTGCGCATAACAATATTAATATCATAGAAACTAATGGTTTGGGAGTAGATCTATTAAAAAAGGGGTTCATGGAAGGTACAATTACTGCTGTGATTTTAAATAAGTCGGGCCATGAACAGTGATGTTTAGTGCCTCAAGGTTGATTTTGGCATCAAGGGTGAGCCCGTTTAATAAAAATAAGTGTATTTCATAATTTCTAACACCAAGAGCCAGCATTGTTTCATGAGTCAGGGCCATTTGCTTTTTTATTTTTAAAAAGTAACTCGAATTATTCTCTACGAGATTATTATAAAGTTTAACCTCGCCAACAAAATGAATCGATTTCCCAAAAAGGTTCATTGTGGAGTATATATCAAACTCTTTGTCCTTTATGTTGTCGGGGGGGGGGGTAAGGGCCAGATTCTTATCCAGAACCATAACAAGCTGTTATATTTTAATACTAAAAAAATATTAATGCCCATCTATTGGTAGTCGAATC
>JAUVAX010000041.1 GCA_030591685.1 Pseudobdellovibrionaceae bacterium
ATATTAAAGCATCGAAAAATTATTTATGAAAAAGCTAAACAAAAAAATCCAAACAGGTGGTCGCGTGAAACAAGAGATTGGAACCGGGCAGGAAAAGTTGGCTTAAATAACTTGCATGAAGAAATTGTTTTTGCTAGAAAAGAAGCATCTTAACGATTTGTTTGAGTCGTTAACTCTCCTGAAAAATTCCGTTAGATAGATCCCTTTTTGCGAATATCCTCTTTAATTTTTCCCACTATGTGGGCTATTTTTTCTGGCACTGCTGATGTAAACTCTTTTGCAAGTTCCTGATTTTCTAGATTATTCATATGGTCCAAGAATTTTTCTTTATCAAAAGAAATGTCAGTTTCCATTTTTATTTGAGTAGTTTCAATTTTCTGTAGTGCCAACACAGCCAGTTCTTGTCCCGGAATCTGTGGAAAGTCTGCCTTTACAACAAGACACGTAGAAATAGCAAGAAATGCTAAATGTTTTTCGTCTCTCCAAAATATTGATAATTCAGAATTATTTAAAGGAAGAAAGCCTGTAGTAATTATATGCGTGAGGGTCTCAACTGTTTTATTCACATGATTGGCAACAGCTTCAATATCCATTTTAGTACCTCTAACTCTCTTGATCGTGATTTATGGATGGTTTCCCAATACTATTAATATCGGAATATTATCAGTGTTTATCAAGTACTTGTCTTAAACCAGTCAATGTTCTCATAAGTTATGTTACGGACTCTTATAATGGCCATGTCCGCAGTAGCCTTTACCTGTAATAAAATCATCAATCGCGTAAAACAGCCCTATATTTATATGAACTGGCCCCTGGTTAGTGATATTTTTTTCAACCACCAATAAAACTTTTTTAATAGGGACTCTATAGTTAACTTAATCACTACTCTAAAGTACCGATCTAGCTCGCCATCTCCTGAGTATGCTTATACCTAAAACACAGGCTCAGAGAGCCAAGTAACCACCTTTGACGACGCCTTGAGTACGAGTTAATACGTCTGGCTCAAACAGCCTAGAGAATAGTATTGTAATTGTTAAAAAAATTAGTTCTTAAGTCTGGACCTTAAGTGTTAAATTTGAATCACACGTTTAAATTTAACTTTTTGTGATATTCTTTATTATAGTTGTGATTTTAACTTTAGGATGAAGTGAATGGATCAATTGCAAAAAGCAAAGAATGTTTTATTTTACCGACTATCTGACCGAAATACGGCCATAGAGTATATAAAAGTCGCTATTTTAGAAAACAACCCCCTGTTTTTAAAGTCAGCTTTAGGGGATGTGTTAAGAGCCAATAAATTAACTCGCGTAGTTGAAATTTCGGATATGGTCACTGCCGCTATGAACCGTGTCTTTGCCGAAAGCTCAGACCCTGTGATTAAAGATTTTTACTCCTCTATGGACTTTATTGGCTTGCAGTTAAATATCGAGCTTAACGAGAAAATATTATAAATCAAATTTTTTATAGATTTTTAAGTATACGTTCATGTATATTTTTTAAATCTACGGGGTCCACCTCAGTTGCTGAATTAAAATCAAAGTCTGACATATCCCATGTTGGAATCATGTGTACGTGAAAGTGCGGAACTTCATAGCCGGCCACTACTAACCCTACCCGCTTACAGTGAGTCGCGTTTTGAATAGCTGTTGATATTTTTTTAGCATTTAAAAACACCCTTTCATACTCTTTTGCGTCGACGTCTAAAAAGGAGTCGACCTCGGTTTTGGGCACTATTAAACTATGACCAAGTTGAATAGGTCGAATATCTAGAAATGAATAGGTCCACTCATCTTCAAAAATTTTTAAGCTAGGGATCTCTCCGTTAATTATTTTGGTAAATATCGATGACATGCTTGCTCCCCATTTTTTGACTTAAAAGTTGTCTTTTCATCTATTAACAGCAAATATATTAACTCGTATAGGTTAAGGGTCAACTATTGCCCCAGAATATTATAAATGCTATACAAAATAAAGTTAAGAAGGTGATTTTTGAGCTATACTCTAAAAATTAATAAAGAAAGTTTTAAATTTTCAGCCGCCCATTTTGCTATTTTTGGACCCCATAGTGCAGAGCGAATGCACGGACACAATTATTATGTCTCATTTAATATTCAAATTGAGCAGCTTGACCCATCACTTGGTATGAGTATTGAACTGAATGAATTAAAACCAATACTCCAAGCCATTTGCACCCAACTTGACGAGTATATACTGCTACCTGAAAAAAGCCCTTTTCTTAAACTCACTCCTGTAAACAACAACATAGAAGTCACTTTTAATGAAAAGTTTTACTCATTCCCCGTTGAAGACGTTCAACTTTTACCACTATTAAATATCTCCATTGAAGAACTCTCACGCCTTATCCATAAGCAAGCCATATGTGCCCTAAAGGATTTTTCTCAAATCAAATCCATCGCCGTTGAGGTGCAAGAAACAAAAGGACAAACGTGTCTCTTTGAACAGAGGGTTTAAGACTGTTTCATTATGAGATTGCCATGGGTTTCTCTTCCTCTGTGTACCTTTCACGTCCATAATGATCTAATGGAAAAAGTGAGTGCACCTAGGAACCGGTTTTTTGCCGTTTTCTGCTTAATAATCACCCTCGCCCTACAAAGTTTATATAATGGCTGCGCTAAGAAGCTCTCATCTCTGCAGTTAAATTGTGTTACCTATGAAAACACCTATTTAAATAGAAGCTCCAGTAGCCTTTCAAAAACAACTTTAGATCAAAAATCTGAAAATATTTTTAAATATCAAAAAATTCATCTCCCCTCTAATGCAGCCCATAGTTCATACAATCAACTTTTGAGCAATTATGAGGGTGGTGATTTTGCGGTTATCCTAAACCCCAGTTGTGCTAAAAACAAAGGGCATGGCTTTGCTCATGAAAAGGGTAATAAAAATGGTCCTCCAGGTCGCACAAGGGAATTTATCACCTACAGGGTGAATGATACTTCTGAATTAAGAACTTTTATTTCTGATTTAGAGGCCGATGATTGCGTTATAGGGGCCGGGCCAAATGTAACTTATACCCTTTCAAGTACGTTTACTGACCCCTTATCATTGTCTAATCAAGATCATTTGGCTCCAATTATGGCCAACGAGGGATACGAATATTTTTACAATCAAACCTATGGGGTTAACAGTTCCGATGATTCTAAAGTTGTTATAGCTATTATTGACTCAGGGATTGCATACACTCACTCTGATCTCGCTGACAAAGTTATTAACCTTCAATCAAATGGCAACAGCTTTAAGGGTTACGATGCTTTTACATCTAATTACACTAATAATTCGGACCTCACAGGTCACGGCACTCACGTAGCAGGGTTAATCGCTGCAAATGCAAATGCAGATGGCATTCATGGGCTAGCCCCATTAGATACGTACTTGTTAAATATAAATGTTTTATTTGAGGGCAGTAATGGCCCCACAACTAACTCTGCTATTATTTCAGAAGGCATTCAATTTGCCATTGATAATAATGCTGATATTATTAACCTCAGCTTACAGACTATTCGCCCACCAGACTTTGAGGACCCTGTACTTAGACAGTCCATTGTAAACGCTGTAAATGCGGGGGTTTTTATAAGTATAAGTGCCGGAAACACCAATGAGACAACAGTACAATCATCAATTGTAGACAACTTAATCTCAGCCCTGCCAGGCAAGTACGGTGCCGAAATTGATGGGGCTATGACGGTTGCAGCCCTTAATAAGTCTACGGGGCTATTGGCTAATTTTAGCCTTTATGACCCCGAAACTGTAGAAATTGCAGCCCCTGGGGAGCAGGTATACTCAACATACTTTAATAGCTCCACCCCATATAATCGGCTCTCAGGGACCTCTCAATCAGCGCCACTTGTTTCGGGGGCTGCAGCTTTAGCAATAAGTATTCTTAAAAAATACAATTTCAACCCCACCCCTGCGTTGATTGAAGAGCTCATCACAAACTCTAGCAAAGTTGTTTCCTCAGAGAGTATTTTTTATAAAAACGGCAACCAACTTTCAATTGAAGGCCTCAGTCGACTTATGGCCCAGCTCTTCCCAAAAACGGTTGGCAAAGCATGTCTGCCCTAAATAATTGCTTAAATCCCTTCAGGGCCTCGGCATAGAGCTTAGGTAAAACTAAAATCTTAATATTTAACCTTTAATAAATATTGTGTGCTGAGCTTTTGATAGGCTTCATGTGGTTTTAAATTTTATTTTCTGGTCAATAAACCACCATCAAAAAGGCATTTCTGCCCACACGAGTGCGTACCATGACGCACCATGCTCCCCTTATCTAAAATTTATCTCATTTCCCGTTGAAGGCCCATGTTAACCACACACTCTACTGTTAAGCGAAGAGCCGTCTTAAAATATTTAACGACTTTTAAGGCTCAAAGTTGACATAAACTAACGTTCAAAAGACAATATATATGATCAGCCAAGGATATATGATTTGTTAAAAATACTGACCGTTTTCACTGTTCTCATTTTAGGCATGGCCTGCAAAGAGACCCTTAAATCACCACCCACTGATGAGGGCAAAATAACGCCACCACTGTCTGATTCTAAGGACCCTTCCGCAACTAAGCCTCACTATGCTCAGTCAAAAAAGTTTATTATTGCCTCTAAAAAACAAGTTAATGATTCCCGTCAATTTTGCATTAAAAGTTTAAAAAAAATGCCCAATCGAATCAGCAAGGCTAACATAAAAAAGGTTTGCGCCCAGGTATCTCTTGAAAGGTCTTGTTATAGTAAAAATAAGCAACCCATATTTCATTATGATAAAAAGGGGATCAGCTCACGGGGCAAGAAAATCTTGGCTCTTTCATTAATTCATGGCGACGAGCACGGCTCAGGCACCATTACTTCGTCATGGATGAATCGACTCGATGGCCTAAAACCAAGAAACACATGGCGAGTTTTACCCGTAATAAACCCCGATGGTTGGGATAAAAGCACTCGTGTAAACGCTAATGGGGTTGATATTAATCGTAACTTCCCCTCAAAAGATTGGGAAGATTTAGCCTACAATTGGTGGCGCGACAAAAAAAAATCGGACCCTCGCAGGTACCCTGGCCCCAAGGCCTCCAGCGAATCCGAAACTAACTGCCTACTTAAACACATAAATAACTTTAAGCCTGATTTTATAATATCTATTCATACACCCCTAGGGCTCCTTGACTTTGATGGGCCAAAAGTAAGGGCTCCATCAACACTACCACTACCATGGCAAAAGTTGGGCAATTTCCCAGGCAGCCTAGGGCGCTATATGTGGAAGGACCACCGCGTCCCCGTCCTTACTATCGAGCTTAAGGGCTCACGAGGGATCGCTAAGCTAGAGGAGTTTGACAGGCTGCAGGACATCTCGGGAACAGTTGCCATCCGTGCTGGCAAGTTATTGAATAAAAATAGAACTAAAAATTAATTTTCTAACCTCACGGAGGGGGCTATGAAATATACAAAACTACTTGGGATTTTATTCACCTTAACCCTGGTCAACACAGCTCAGGCCGTAAAAAATCCTATTGATATTGATTTTTATGCCGGTCGACTTGCCTACGAAAACTTATATTCAGAGCTCACTAAACAACCTGGTGCATTTATCTCACCCCTCTCTAACCGTGATATGAGTGAAATTGTAGAATTAGGCCGTAGAAATTTAAAGTGGCTCGATCACCTCAATCAATTTAGAAGGTCTCCATTGCGATTTACATCAAAAGAGACTCAAGGTGCCTCCCCCATTGATCAGCCTAAAAAATATGGGCCTAAAACAATATTCCCTGACTTTGAGAACCTAAAGGCAACTCTCCCTATAGAGTTATATAAAGTTTTATTCACAAAGTTTGAGTTACCCAACTCATTACCTACTAGTGATAAGGCTTATATACACTGGGGTCGTCAAATTAATCGTCTTTATCAAACAAGTGTGCGATGGCTTACTTTAAGCCGTTGGCTCCCCTGGTATAAACAAAACAGACAAAATGATATTCGTGGCTATTATTTTCTCTCTCAGTACGAAAACCTTGAGTCAAAGCTAAAAAACTGGGCCTCTCTTGAAGGCCATGAAAAACAAATTCTTTCACCGTTATTAATAAATCTATGTGAATCCGGAAATTCCTCTTGGAGCCGATGCCCTAGAGAATTTAAAAATTCACAAAGCAATGTGAAGTCTTTTTTTAACAGACACATTCAAAAAGCTAAAAGAGCCTACGACATCAACTTTAAACTCAACGTCAAAAGAATGGATTTGTCGTGGAACCATAGTAACCTTGCCTCCTTACCCTTTAGAGAGCCTAAAACTAAAGCCATTAAGGACTTTCTTAAAATTAACATCGAAGACGAATGGAGACTGCACGACTGGAAGCTGACACTTAATTTTTCGACTTCAGCATCTGTTAGAGCTATTTTCAAGCCCAACGTTACCCCTAATGTTAATGGCCTTGGTGGGAATATCATAACTATGAACTCCCTTAATTCACTAGACGACTATAATACTCAGTGGACAATACGTCATGAGTTCGGGCATGTACTTGGTTTTCCTGATTGTTACGTTGAATTTTATGATGAACACCAACAGCTTATGATTAATTACCAGATTGATGTTAACAACCTCATGTGTTCTCGGAGAGGACGCTTACTAATCACACACCTTGAAGAGCTTAAGCGTGTGTATCAACAAGAATAGGCCCACTAAGCTTATGAAATTTCAACGTGAACACTTAAAATGCCTTTGGAGACTCGCATGGGCGTAGAAGTTGACAGAACAACATTTAAGTCAAATGACCACCGCGAGTTTCAAAACAAACTTTCTCAAGAAATTTTATTTCTTCACCACCTTATTAAAAACACAAAACCTAAAGATCAAAAACCTTCATTTGGCGTAGAGGTCGAAGGCTGGCTCATTGACAACAATGCTCAAGCCTCACCTACAAATGATAAATTTTTGGCCCAATTAAACAACCCTAGCGTTGTTTCAGAATTATTAAAGTATAATATTGAGCTCAATGGTGCCCCCTATCCTGCTTCAGGAAATGTATTTGAACTTCTGTATAAAGATATTATTAATCTCTGGGGGCAGTGCAAATCTCAAGCCCAAAAAATGAACCTTTCAGTCGTTACTATTGGCTCGTTACCAACATTGAACCTTAAGGATTTTGGTATTTCAGCCATGTCTAAAGGCAATAGATACATGGCTTTAAATCATGAGATCTTGAGATTTAATAACTCTCCAACATTACCGATACATATTTCTGGCTTAGATGAATTAAAATTTGAATCTGAAAGCGTGATGATTGCAGGGGCTGCGACTTCTTTTCAATTTCACTATAAGGTGCCCCTGGCCACCTCTCATCAATATTATAATGCGAGTCTACTGGCATCCGCCCCAATGGCGGCACTCTCGGCAAACAGTCCCTTTATTTTTGGCAAAAAATTATGGCACGAATCCCGGATACCCATTTTTGAGCAAGCCGTCGCTGGATGGCCCGGAAGCCCCGGCAACATAAAGCGCCGTGCCAGCTTTGGACCCAGCTTATTAGAGCAATCTATATCAGAGTATTTTATCAAAATTGTTCAAAAACACCCCACCCTTTTACCTGTTGTTAAAGATACACCTGCCGGTGATTTTGAGCACCTAAGGCTACATAGCGGCACTGTATGGAGCTGGAATAGACCCGTCATCGGCAAGGACCAAAATGGCCAACTGCACATTCGAATTGAACACAGGGTCCCCTCTGCTGGGCCAACATTTGTAGATAGCTTTGCTAATATGGCCTTTTTCATAGGGTTAGTGCATGAGCTCGTCGAATCACACAACCCCTTTCAAACTCAACATAGTTTTACCACTTTAAAGAAAAACTTTTATGCCGCGGCAAAAGAGGGGCTCTATTCTTCTATAAACCTATCTCCTAAAAGCAAACAATCTATTAAAAGCGTTATTTTAGAAACATATATTAAACTAGCTCATAAGGGCCTTTTAAAATTAGGCATCAATAAAGATGTCGTAGACTTCTACCTCTTTGAGGTGATCAAACAGCGGGTCGAGACTGAACAAAATGGAGCCATTTGGCAGTTAAAATTTATCGAAAAATATGGGGCTGATTTTAAAAACCTAACACTTCAATATATGGAAAACCAAGAAAACGAAACCCCTATACACAAATGGGCGGTTTAAACCTTTAAAAGACTATGTATGGGGGCTTTTAGCCTTTCTCTGCCATTTAAGTCTTTTAATTCCATTAAAAATTCAAAACCTAATACTTCAGCCTTAAGCTTATTACACAGTTCAAAGGCAGCATTAGCTGTGCCACCTGTGGCTAGTATATCATCCATAATGATCACCTTATCACCAGGGTCTATTGCATCTTTATGCACATGTAAAGTGTCCTCGCCATACTCTAGCTCGTAGGATTGAGAAACTGTTGGCCTCGGCAGTTTTCCGGGCTTTCTTACTAACACCATACCAACATTTAAGTGCTGTGCCACAGCACTTGCTAAAATAAATCCTCTAGATTCAATAGCTATAAGCTTTTGTACCTCTGGGTTTATTTTTTTTGCAAAGTGCCGAGCCACCGATACAAAGGCCTCATGAGACATAAATATTTCAGATATATCTTTATAAGTAACACCCTTTTTTGGAAAATCCGGGACGTCCTTTATTAAAGCCTCGATACGTTCTACAGGCCACATTAATTAAACCTCCATGGCTTAAAACCTCTTTCTAGAGCTTTTGATAAATCGCTTTTTTTTATTTCAAAAACGTTAGCCGTCCCCGTAACACCACCACATACTTGTAAGTGTATTAAACCATCATTTTTCTTTTTTTCTGAAAAGATATGAACACCTGACAACTCAGCCTTCATCTTAGAGAGGCTAATCGGCTTACCCATCTTACATTGTTTGCTGTTGTCGTACTTAAAGACCAACAAGCGGGTCTCATCTACTTTTGGCTCTTGTGGCGTTTTAGATGCTGAATACTCTCGTTTAATTCGAGTGATGTGATCACTACTTTTTTTATTATTTTTAATACAATGTCCCGTTGAACATCCTACTAAAAACAAAGAAAAAATAACAATTAATTTTGTTCCCAGTTCCATATGTTTTTCTTCTCAATTCGTTTAATCGTTAAAGCAAAAAGGTTTGCATCTCTTGAAATAAAAAATATATCACCATTTTTTTCAACTAAAGCTGAGCTTGTGACCCCGCGGCCTGGCGAAAAAGATTTTACTTTCTTGCCGGTTCTAAAGTCTAGTAAAAAAAGCTTTCCTGAAGACTCCCCGTAAACAACAAAGCCCTTATAATGCTTAGGCTGAGTGCCATGACCTTTATTTACTTTGTGCTTCCATAAAACTTTGCCTGAGGCCTTATCAAGAGACATAATATAGCCGGACGTCGTTGAGTATAATAACTTGTCACCCACAACTGTCACTGCACTATAACCGCCCTCAGCAAGCACCCAGTTTACATCCCCTGTGTTTGCTTTTAAACTAAATAAAGATCCACCAAAACTAGACACATATAAATTAACACCATCAATCACTGGTCGTGCATCAACGTCCTTAAACCTTCTATTGTTATTTAAGAGCTTTTGCCATTGGGCCTTACCAGTCTTTGCATCTAAAGCAACAAGGTAACCGTCATTAAAACCCATATACACTTTACCATTTTTGACTAAGGGCGTGCTGGCACCTCTTATCGAAATATTACTCGTGTCGGTCTTTTTATAGGGCCAGTTTATTCTTCCGGTTTTAGCATCTAATGAATAGGCCACATTATTACCCGCTATAAAGTAAACAGAACCATTTTTTACAGCCGGAGCACCAACTCCTTCAGATCGAATAGGGAAGTTCCAAAAAATTTTCCCATTAACAGCTTTAACAGCATAGAAGTAACCGTCATTTGCGGCAAAATACAGGACATCATTATCAATAACAGCACCGGCCTCTACCCCGTTTTTAATGGGTAAACTCCAAACTAGCTCCCCAGAGGCTTTGGTGTATGCTGATACGCCATCTATCCCATTGCCTTGTATAATGAGGTCTTTATAAGCTAAAGGTTCAAATCTATGCAAGACACTTGAACCCAAATACTCTGATCTCAGCGTTGAGCTGACCCACTTTTTTTGCAGAACAAGCCTTTTACTTGGCGTGTGCTTTTTTAAGTAACTACACCCAGTAGCTAGAAAAGCTGTTGAAATAAAAAGGATTATTAACTTCAAATGACTCACCTTTTTTTAAATATTTAAAACTCTTAAATAACTTTTTGCAGTTTTGGCAGAGGAGCTCCCTGAGAACTCCTCAAACACTCGAGTAAAAACTCTTCGGGCCTCATCTGGCTTTTTAAGCTCTTTATAACAAAGGCCCATTTTTAATAAAACAATGGGGTGTATATACTTTAAACTCTTAACAGATAAGACCTCTTGTAAAGGCAACAGAGCCTTTTCAAACTGGTTTTTGTTCATTTGAGCCGAAGCCAGGTTAATGTTCACCAGGCCAAAGTATATTTTCTCCCTACTCACCTGCAGAGAAAGGTCTTTAATAACCTCTAGGGCTTTATCATCTTTTTTATTTTTTAAATAAAGGTCACTTAGGGTGATCCCAGCGTATATGGCTGCGTTTTTCCCCTTATTAGCAATAATAAATTGTTTGATTTGGCTTTCGATCTCACCATATTTTTTATCAAAGTCTATGGGTTGATTTTTAGACTTAGTCTTTACACTTTTAGGATTTGTTTCTACACCTTTAGAGTCCAGGTCAATGATAGCCTTTTCAATACTATAAAATTTTGAAAAAGCCTCTGTTTGTTGACTTTTTCTTTGCATGTCGTAAGTAGATTTACCCACGCTCACAACTAAGATTAATAAAAAAACACCTATTAATAACTTTTTATTTTCAGTTAAAAATGAAATCACCTGTTCTGTTAATTCAGGTTTTTTATTTGTAGTCATTTAAAATCCTTTTTTTTTACTTCTGTCTGTTAGTCATTTCTTTTAATGTTGAAAACGGTCTGGACATTCTACCCTGATGGTGACGCCTTAAGTTTCCAATGTTTTTAATGCGTCTTTCAGCCAGCTCATTCGCAGAATCCTCTGTGGTAGAGCCGGTTTCTTTAGCTATTGCAAATACTTCCATTAAGTTATCATAAACTTGAGTTGTTTTATCAATCGCCCGTTCGGCAGAGTAGCCCTCAAGCTCTACAAACACATTCATTAAACCACCAGCATTAATGACATAATCGGGGGCGTAAAGAATACCAAGCTCAGCTAATGCCTTGCCGTGCCTGGCCTCGTGAAGCTGGTTATTAGCTCCTCCAGCAATGGCTTTACATTTTAATTGACCAATTGTTTTATCATTTATAACAGCCCCTAATGCACAAGGGGCAAATATATCACATTCACTAGTCACTATATCGTCAGGGCTTTCTACTTTTAAATCATACTTATTTTGTGCCGCCTTAACTTTTGCTTGGTCAATATCGGCAATGCTCACAACAGCTTTTTCTGCAACTAAATAGTCTACTAAATGTGAACCCACGTTACCCAGGCCCTGTACGGCTACAGCGACTCCCTTTAATGAGTCCGAATTGAATTTCTCTTTTACAGCGGCCTTGATCCCCATAAGAACACCATGAGCTGTGTAAGGGCTCGGGTCACCAGAACCGCCAAAAGCCTTTGGTATGCCAGTCACATAGGGGGTTTCCATAAAAATATACTCCATGTCTTTGACTGTTGTTCCAACGTCTTCTGCTGTTATATATATTCCGCCCAATGAGTTAACAAATGCACCAAAAGCCCTAAACATAGCCTCGGTTTTGTCTTTTTTGGGGTCGCCAAAAATTACGGCTTTGCCCCCGCCTAAATTTAAGCCCGCTGCTGCGGCTTTGTAGGTCATGCCCTTTGAAAGCCTTAGAACGTCAACTAAGGCCTCTTCATCAGATTTGTAGTTCCACATTCTTGTGCCGCCCAAAGCGGGACCAAGTGTCGTATTATGAATAGCTATGATTGCTTTAAGCCCCACATCTTTATTGTTGCAAAAAACAACCTCTTCATGGTCTCCAAATCTTTCAATGATCTCAAATGACATAGTCCCTCCAAGACTTAAATACTAACTCTAGCTACATTAAGTAAAATTTTATACTTATATGCTTATTCTATATATGTGCCCAGGGAGAGTATTGGTTTAATGAAGTCTTTTCAACATAAAACGCAAGGTAGCATTTTTACTTGGGTTTTCGCCTAATATTTGTGCTGTAATAGACGGCTCTTTTTGCTTTTTGGTCAAAAAAGAACCTCATAAGAATAATACTATCAACAACCTTTAATACTATACCTTTGACCTCAGCAAAATATACACTTAACTGTACCTTCTTTTACCCACAAAGGAAGCTCTGCATTAATAAAAAAAATCTTAAAATACACTTTTTACTCATAATTATGACTTTTTGTTTGTTTTCAGGGGCTATTTTGGCCTCTGAAAATTTCTCCTTTCATATGCATCAACAACCATTAAGTTTAGATCCTGCACACATTAGAGGACAGTCGGGCACATATTTTTATCATGCCCTATATCAAGGGCTTTTTAAGTTTGATAATAAAAAAGGTCTTGTCCCAACAGGGGCCAAATCGTGCACCTACATGAATAATAACAGTATTGTTTGTACACTCAAAAAAGATTATAAATTTAGTGATGGCACCCCCATTAAAGCCATAAATTATGTTTGGGCCTTTCAAAGGCTTGTTATGCCTAGTATAAAGACAGTACAAACAGAACTTATACTTAATTTAAAAAATGCTCAAAAAATTCTTTTAAATAAACTTAAAGCTCAACATCTCGGAGTTAAAGCAACAGGCCCCTATACCCTAGAGTTTCAGCTTGAACGCCCTGATGGGGAGTTTTTGTATAAACTTATAAATCCCTCACTTTCTCCAATACCAAGTGTTCATTATAAGTTCACCATAGGCCCTGCATTAATTACTCCTGGGCCTTATAAAATTAAAGCCTATAAACTTGGACATAAATTTACTTTAACAAAAAACCCTTACTACCCCCAGGCATTTAAAGATCGCCCTGATATTGACGTATATTTTATTGAAGACGACAGCACCGCTCTTAGCCTTTACGAAAAGGGTATTTTAAAATTTTTAAGGCGCATTTCTACTATTGATATGCT
Organism: Pseudobdellovibrionaceae bacterium; assembly: GCA_030591685.1. Lineage (GTDB taxonomy): Bacteria > Bdellovibrionota > Bdellovibrionia > Bdellovibrionales > UBA1609 > JAUVAX01. Next base: position 13,159 of record JAUVAX010000041.1, read on the forward strand.
GGCGTTAAAACATCGATCCGAGTTCTTTTACTCACCATTTATTCGTTTTGATTATATGGGTTTTGGATCTCATTTAAAGAAACATATAAATTTAAAAAAGGCCTTAGTTTATAGCCTTAATTATAAAGATTTACAAAAATTATATAACGCTCTTGGTACACCCGGTTGCCCCAGCTTGCCATCGAGTTTTTTTAAAACCTACCCTTGTTATGAGTTTAATCTTAAAAAAGCAAAGCAAGCCCTTAAGTTAGTCCCAAAGGTTGTCCGGCAAAAAAAAATCATTATTGTTTACAGTAAAATTGGTGGCGAAAGTGTACTTAAGGGCATGGAGTGGATGCAGTACCAATGGAAACAACACCTTGGCCTTAATGTTGAACTCAGGCCAATAGAGCAAGGCATGTTTTTGCAAGAGCTTCGTTATGGTGACCCTATTATTTTTAGAAAAGGTGTGGGTGTAGACCGACCCACGTGTTTAGCGGCACTTGAGGTTTTTGAGAAATCCTCACGTGAAAATTATATAAAGTTTTCAAACCATAAATACCAAAAGATTTTAAAAAAACTCTCGCTTTCAAAAGTAAATAAATCTGCAAAACAAATATTATGTTCCAAAGCTATGCAAATCCTTATGGCTAATTATAATATAATCCCCTTGGGTGAGATTCACTATAGTATGATGACAAAAAAGAATTTTACAGGTTGGTCTCTAAATTACTTAAACCAATTAGATTTAAGCTACCTAAAGTTAAAAACTGTCTCAAAATAAGACTCTCTAAAGCCTACAAACCCTTAATTAAAGGTCTACTCTAGTAACTTATCTTTCAGAACACAGTACTTAGGTCCGATAGGGCTAGTAACTCAATAGTGAATGGGAGTATAAATGTCTGAAGATCAGAATCCAAAACAAAAAAAAGTAAAAGCCCCACCCCAAAACGTGGTTCAGTTACATCAACGTTGCCCCGTCGATAGTTGCGGTAAAAAGCCACAACGATCTACCTTTTGTAATGAGCACTTTACATGGTTTAAACAAGGTTTAATTAATAGAGCCGGTAAAAAGCCAAAAGATTTTGACAAAAAACACCAAGCCTATTTGCAGAAAAAAGCCAGTTAAAAGACGTTTACCAAAAATAAACGGCAAAAACTAATATAGAGACACTAAAGGTTTTAAGGGCAAATAAACCCAGTTGAGCTATCATACTATGATATCGACAGCCCTGTTAAAAACCTTAAATACTAATAACTCATTCTTTAGTTATTGCTGGTTTTCCGCCGCCTGCGAGTATTAGGGTCACATAAACAGCTAAATAAAGTATAGCTAACTCTTTTTTTGCAAAAGAGTTTTGCCCATTAAATATAAAAGCGGCAGTAAACATGGTCACAGCCAACGGTATTGCTGCAAAACGAGTTTTAAAACCCAAAATAAGAAATATGGAGCACACAAACTCACTAAATATAACCAGGATCAATGAAAACTGAGCCCCCAGCCCAAATGGGTCTGGAAAGGATATAACCCCACCATCTATAAGCATATTTAGTTTTGGATAACCATGAGTGAGCATTAAAAGCCCTACAATAAGCCTTAGTGTAAAAAGGCCCTGCTCTGGAAAGGCTGCAATTGGAAACCTCATCTTTAAATCCCCTTTATTTTAGTGCTCTTAGCGTAACTAATGTTTTTATTTATTAAAAGCTTTTTTATAATGCTATATCGGCCTATAAAAGTTAAGTGTTTGATTTTTACAAACATTTTTGCTAGTTAAATGAACATAATTTTAAAAAGGAGGCTCTATGAAGCACTCTGTTCTTATCACAGGGGCATCAAGTGGCATTGGCGCAAAAACAGCCGAAATATTTGCTCAACGAAATTATGAGGTTTTACTTTTAGGTCGCAATCAAGATCGCCTTGATCAGGTCGCTCAAAGCCTCCCCGGTGAAGGTCACAAAACTTTTTCAGTCGATTTAAATGACCCTAAAGAAATTAATAATTTGTGCACCCAATTGATCAAAGAAAGACCTTTTACTAACTCCCTAAGTGCCCTTATCAATAATGCCGGAATTATTGATAAATCACTTTTTGATAAAACCTCGTTAGAGAGCTGGAGGCAGCAGTTTCAAGTAAACCTGTTTTCAGCCATTGAACTCACAAAAAACTTAAGCCCCCTACTGTTTGAAAATAAAACCTCTTTTGTGGTCAATGTCTCATCTACATTGGCTGAAAAACCTATACCTGAAACTCTCGCATACTCCTCTAGTAAAGCCGCACTTACAAGTTGGACTAAGGGGTTGGCTCTTGAGTGGGCCAACAAAGGAGTCCGGGTGAATGCCGTTCACCCGGGCCTTATTGACACTCCCATTCATGAATTTCATACTGACAGCGAGGGCTCCGAAAACCGTCAATTTATGGACTCTTTACAGCCTTTGAAAAAAGTGGGCTCGCCTATCCATATTGCCGAAATGATTTATTTTCTAACCCAACCCCCGTCTGAGTGGACCACAGGCTCTACGTTTACAGTTGATGGTGGTATTCAGTTATTATGAGTACTCAAGAGGCTCCCCTTATACGACTCTCTAAAATTATGGCTCATCGAGGCTTGTGCTCTCGGCGAGAGGCCGATGAACTTATCAAAAATGGCTTTGTTAAAGTTAATGGTGAAATTGTCAGTGAGTTAGGGGTTAAATTTTTAGAGAGTGTCTCTATAGAGGTCACCGGTCAGGGCCAAAAACAGCTTGAGGACAAACTCAGTATTATTTTATATAAACCCCTCGGTTACGTGTCTGGCCCAAAAGAGGAGCGCTACCCTTCAGCCCTTGACCTCATACAGGAGAGCAACCGGTCGGTCTCTTGTCAGGGTTTAAAATTAAAACCACATTTAAAAACAGGCTTAGCCCCTGCGGGTCGTCTTGATGTAGACAGCACAGGGCTTTTAGTTTTAACCGCCTTTGGCCCCTTAGCCCGAAAGTTAATTGAAAAAGACTCTACTATAGCAAAAGAGTACCGAGTCAAAGTTTCTGGCACCCTCACTGATGAGAGCCTAGAGAAACTCCAACACGGACTCAGCTTAGATAACGTTGTATTAAAACCAGCTCTTGTAGAGTGGGTGACAAAAAATAAAATTTTAAGATTTGTTTTAAAAGAGGGGCGTAAAAGGCAAATCAGGCGCATGTGCGACCTTGTTGATTTAAAGGTCACCGCTTTAAAGAGGGTTCATATTGGACCTCTAAATTTAAAACATCTGACCCCCGGGCAGTGGCGGTATTTAACCACAAATGAAATCAATGAAATTTTAAATAATTAGCCTTTAATTTTATTTAACAAATTTTTTGAAGTGTATTTGTTTTAATTTGCTTTTTTTTTAAGAGTGTTTGAAGATGTGTATAGAATCCCCTTCAACAAGAATTATGTTACGCTAATAAAAAGGATCTGTTTATGGGTAAAAGTTGGAAAAAGTCAGGCATGATGGACGTTGCCGCAAAAAAGGGTAAAATATTTACCAAGCTAGCTAAAGAGATCTTTGTGGCCACAAAACTAGGAGGCCCTGACCCTGAGGGCAACCCCCGACTAAAAATGTCTATTAGAGCAGCCTTGGATGTTTCGTGCCCCAAGGCAACAATTGAAAGAGCTATTAAAAAAGGGTCCGGCCAAGGCGGTGAGAGCGAAAACATAGAAGAGGTCACTTATGAGGGCCAAGGCCCCTATAACGTTGGGGTGATAGTTGAGTGTCAAACAGACAATCGAAACCGCACGGTCTCTAATATTAGATCTATTTTTAATAAAAAAGGCGGTAAAATGGGAGACAACGGCTCAGCGTCTTGGATGTTTGATCGCGTGTGCCTTGTTGAAGCTGAAATTAAAACTGAAATTGACCCTGAAGAAGAGGCCATTGAAGTCAACGCCAACGATGTTGAAAAAAACGAAGACTCAGGCTATAGCTTTTACGGCGAGCCTGAGGACTTAGACACCATTCGAACCTCTCTTGTAAGCCGGGGCTGGGATGTTACAAAAGCTGAACTTTCATATAAATCAAAAAATATTACCGAGTTAGACGAAGAGAAAAAATCACAGGTTATTTTGTTTTTAGAAGCTCTGGATGATGATGAGGATACTCATAAAATACACGCTACTGTTGAATAAAATGAGATGAGTAAAAAACTTGAATAACATGAGATGAGTAAAACGACTTGAATAAAATGAGCCGAGTAAAGCACGACTCAATATTTATGCGTTTAATTTTATAATAAATCTACTTTATGTATTTAAACGTATTATTTTAAGAGCTAATGGATTTAAATGCGGTCGCGTAGAAAATAATTTGTTTTAACATAGAGTAAAGCCCATTAGACCTACTGGGGGAAAGATGCCCCGCTAAACCTAACTCTTTAATAAACTCTACAGGTGTTGTTAAAATATCATCTGGAGAGGCTTCAGAGTACACCTCAAGCAACAAAGCCACTAAGCCCTTAACAATGAGCGCATCACTGTCGGCCATATATATAACTTGCCCCTGATCATTAAGTTCTGCATGTATCCAAACCTGTGACTGGCAGCCTTGAACTTTATTTTCATCACACTTATATTTATCATCAAGGGGGGGTAATGACTTACCCATTGCAATAATAACCCTATAGCGATCTTCCCATGAGGCGTATTGACTGAACCTATTTACAATATCAGCTTGTCTGCTTTTAACCAAATTCATAACTTAACCGTAGTAACACTGTCTTTATTAATAACTCAAGCCTTTAACTTTTTATTATAAAAATTGATTAAGTTCTGCAAGTCCTTGTCTAAAGAGCTGTGCACCTGTGGCAACCACTCCTCTTTTTTTCTATTAAAAACATCAAAGCAGTCTTTATAAAAGCTCTTTGAGGGTTTAATTAAAACGTCTGTGACGGCATGATCATCAGGGTCTGTGAGTCTCATGAGTTCTGTTACTTCTGAAAGGCTGTAGCCTGTTTCAAGTAAAACAAGCTGTAAAATTGACATTTCAATGCTGTACAAATAGTCCTCAGTCAGTTGCCAAAACTCTAGGCCTGCTAATGAATATGAGCTCTTACAAAAAAAGCTACGGCATGTTGAGTTTCTAAGCTCCCAAATTTTACAAAAACCCTGGTTATAAAAATCACAAACTAAGTCACTAAACCCCTCAGTAGTACGACTTTTGTTATGGGCCTTTTGGACTTCCTTTTTAGGTAACAAACCCACAGGTGAGCTATAGGCATTTATTAACTCTAACTCCTGTGTTTCAAGTAAGGCCCCCACTACAAAGTTAGCGATCACAGGCTGAAAGCCACAGCACTTGATGGCTCTGTTATTATGAGTCTCTAACTCACATTGATTACAGTGAATAGCCCTCTCAGTCACTTTGAGTGCCGCTAACCCTTGTGGGACCAGTTGAGAGTAGAACTCCCCTAATACTCCTTGCATAGCAAAGTCTTACGTTTTGAAGGTGATTTTTGTCAACTCACTAGACAGCTGTCTTTCAAAATAATGACCTTTTCTGTCACCCCCTCATTTGAGTTTTAAGCCGCCCTTGAAAGCTGTGTAATATCAGGTGCTTACAAGACCTTTTGAAACCACTTTTGGCCCACCTATTGCTCTGTTAAGACCATATAAACCTCAATAAGGAGAAACTATTATGAGGACATTTATAGCTATATTTACCTCTTTACTCGTTTTACTCTTTGTACAACTCTCTGATGCGGCCGTTAAAAAAAGTACTTATAAGTATGAGGTCAGTACGGGAGATGTAGGAGTCATTAAGACCTCCGCAAAAACCAAGTCTTTAGCCTTTCAGATGGCCGGCGAGGAGTGTTTTAACCGTCGTGTCGCCCAGTACGAAGCCCTCAGAGGGCCTGCTGATGAAAGCCGCATGATGGATTTTATAGACTCCTGTGCCAATTTAAAATGGTGAGACCTTGCGTTAATGAGTGAATTACATAGAGAACAAAGCTACAAGTAATCACTATGGTTAATAAGATATTAGATTTTTTATTTGGCAAGGCTCCTCAAATTTTTGATGCTAATGGTGACGTCCGACATGATTTGCCTAAAGAAAAATGGGACGCCTGGAACAAAAGGTATTTTAGTTCTCAAGAAATGAACTGGCGTAACCACACCGGAACAAAAGCAAAATCTCAAAAAAATTAAGCCTTTACTTAAAAAAAAATTTTAACACTTGCTGCTTTGAGCCCTCTGGGTTTTTAAGCTGAATAGCATAACAGGCCCTTAAAGCTTCACCTAAATGAGGCCCCTTTTTTACACCCCCCTGAATTAAATCTTGAGCTTCAACCAGTGCTTTGGGTAATTGGCCTGTCTCTTTAGAGAGCTTTAAATAATCTTCATAAAGCTCCATAAGCACAAGGGTATTTGTGTTTTTAAAATCTTTTTTAAACTGAATAAGTATCTTAAAGGCCTTCTCACCAAAACTCTGGTCGAGTGCGAGG
>JAUVAX010000039.1 GCA_030591685.1 Pseudobdellovibrionaceae bacterium
TAGCACTCGCTGCATATTTAGCCGCTAACAATGTGGCCGCGCCATCTTTGGCGGCAATATTGGCCTCAAGACCTACTGTAGCTAAATCATCAAAAGCACTATATGCATTAAGCCTATGAGTAATAGACACATCAATTTTTGAGCGCATTAGGTTTTTAACATCAAAATGTATGCTTGAAAAGGTACTCCCTTTCATTTTACCTAATTTAGCTGCTGGCACTAGTGCTACAGCACCTAAATGTCCGTCCATAATTGTGTGTAGTAAAACAAAGTTATACTTGCCCCACCTTGCTTTATTTTCATAATCAAACATAAAGGTTTTAGCGTCTAACAAGCCACCATCTGGTACAAAAACGTTTGGTGTCGCTTGGCCTGTTGGGTCTGACGCTGAGTCATTGTTATAAAGTATTTGCTCCATTAAAGGCGTATAAAGGGCACGAAAACTGGCCTTTTTTGTCAAGTTATAAGTCAGCGCTAAACCAGAAACAGTCAGTGGCATAGCAAGCTTAGGGTACGTCGAAAGCTTTGGCTTATTCATTTCGTAGTTAGCTGGAGCCCCATCAACAGTTGGGAACCGACCGGCTGAGAACACAAACTTTTTATTAATTCTCCAGTCAAAATAACCCTTTTCAAGCTTCATGGTTTGACCAAGAGTTCTTCTTGAACGAGTCATTTTAAAAAATGTACTTTCACCTGACTCTAAAAATTGGTTTAACACCTGGGTGGTTACGATTTTACCGTAAAAAGACACGTTATCTAAAGGTTTGGCGTTAAAACCAAAACCAGCTCTGAGTCTCATAAAGTTAGCTTTATGGTCACTATTGTTACCGCCACCAAAACAGGGAGCCCCAAGATACGGCGGAGGTGTCGGAAATACCGGAGCGGCAATTGGGGTTAAGCAATTTCCACTGTCTGCGGCACGTGTAAAGTCGTTTGTGGTTTCAAACGAGTCAAAAAATATGGACAAGTCACCATATAGGCTGACTGTATCAAGAAGGTTTTTCTCTTCAAGGGCTTCTACTCGGCTTTCTAAATCAGCGGCATGGGCAAAGTTAACTCCAAATACCATGAGTAGTGCTAGCGTTGATATTAATTTTTTCATTGTTGTTTCTCCTTATAAGAATTTAAAATTATTTACCTACGGTGGCCCCGATGGTTTTCTTTTGACATTGAATGCTACAGCTACCGATTTGTACCCTTGTGCCTTCTGAACAAGCCAAAAATACTCTTTTTATATACTTCACGGCTTCTTTTTTTGTGACCTTTCCCTCGCAAGTATTTACGATATAGTCGGCTTTGCCGCCAGCAAATACTGAGCTCGAAAAAAGCAAAATAACTAGCGCTAGACTGCCTCTCTTCATTACATACTCCTTTATGTTATAGCCCATAGTAAAAGCTATAAATTTTATTAATCTTAAATGTTTGTATAATTATTACAAGAAAGTTTTAAAAATACGAGTATAAAAAAAATCAAAGGTTTTTTTATGCGAAGAGTTATGTTTTTAACAACTCTTGTGTTTTTTAAAACCGAATAGCTGTTTTCTTTTTAAGCAGTTGATTTGTTTTTATGTGTGTTAAGTTTTAAGCACTGTCTATATTATTAAGTTTACATTAAGTTAAGCTCTATAATATCTTTTATTGCTCACTGCCCATAGCCACTATATTTGATTGCAAAGTCTGTAGGCTAACATCACCAGGCATAATTGGGGGCGCCAACCGTAACTCTATTTTTCGCCGCTTAATGCTTGGCACCCCTGAAAGGGCCCGCCCTTTTTTGCGACTAAAAAAACTCCCCCATAATCCTGTTATGGCTATGGGTATAACCGGGACAGGGTTTTTTTCAATAATCTTTATAATCCCCGGCCTAAAGCGGCCTAATTGACCGTCTTGAGTTATTTCACCCTCCGGGAATATACAAACAACCTCACCTTGATCCAGTTCATAAGTGATCCTCTCGTAGGCCTGCTTAAGCATTTGTGGATCCTCTTTTTCGCCGGCAATAGGTATAACCTTGGCCTGCCTTAATAAGTAGCGTACAAAAGGAATATCAAAAAACTTATAATAAATAACAAAACGACAGGGTCGTCGACATAGCCCTGCTATAATCAGCCAATCAATAAAGCTCACATGGTTACTTACAAGTATACAAGGCCCGAGCTTAGGTATGTTACTTAACCCTCTTGTTCTTACCCGGTATAAAATATGTGTTAAAACCCATGTTATAAACCGAAGCGTAAACTCTGGGACTGTCATATATATATAAGAGGCCACTAATATATTTAATACAGCTAACCCAAACAAAATCTCCGCCGCATTGAACCCCGCAGAATAACTCACCATTATTAAAACACTGACCCCCACCATGAAGACTGCATTCATAATATTATTGGCCGCAATGACCTGTGACCTTGACTCTGGCTCACTACGCTCTTGCAGTAACGTATAGAGCGGGAGGGTGAAAATGCCCCCAAACACAGACATCATTAAAAAATCAAACAAAAGTCTTTTACCCTCAAAGTAAGAGAAAAACTCTGAAAGGCTTATTAACTGATCAGGGTTCACTGGCCAGGCTGGTAAAATAAAATATAAATCTGCCAAAAACATAGTCATCCCTAATGAGCCCAAGGGGACAAGCCCTATTTCAACTCGCTTGTTTGATAGTTTTTCACAAAGAATCGAACCCACACCTATACCCACAGTGAACATTGCAAAAAAAGTGGTCGCCACACGTGCGTCTACCCCTAAATACGTTTTACAGTACTCCGGTAGTACCGATAAAATCCCAGCCCCAAAAAACCAAAACCACGATATAGCCAAAACAGAATTAAATAATACTTTTTTCTTACGAATTAAACCCAATAAATCTATCATTTTAGGGAAGGGGTTGTACTCTAGTTTTAGACCAGGGCTAGCCACTCTTACCGAAGGTAAAAATAGACTTGTAAATAGCCCTATTAAAGAAACCGATATAAGTAAAAATATCATTAAATACTTGGCCCCCTCTGCCCCTGCGGCGAGCCCTCCGCCAATGGTCCCGAGGAGTATGGCTACAAATGTTCCGGTCTCTATATAGGCGTTGCCCTCTGTTAAGGCCTCCTCCTCAACAAGCTCTGGTATAATACTATATTTAACAGGGCCAAAAAGTGCCGATTGTAGACCCATAAAAAATAAAACCACGAGCAACATTTCGTAAGACTCAAAGTAAAAACCCACTGATGCCACCATCATAATTACGAGTTCTAACACCTTAGTCATCTTAGCAATTTGAGCTTTTTGAAATTTATCTGACAGCTGACCCGCTAAGGGTGAAAACAAAAAAAACGGCAATATAAAAACACCACCTGCCAACGCCACAAGAAGGTCTGACTTTAAACCCAAGACAATAATACCCTGAAAGGTAATCATCATGACAAGGGCGTTTTTAAATAGGTTATCGTTAAGAGCCCCAAAAAACTGGGTCCAAAAAAGTGGGCTAAATTTTTTATCTTTCAAAATGAGTTTTAATGACATTAAAATATACCCCCGTTACAACCTTGGCTCATTATTACAGTGCTTAGGCCCAAGTGTCATGAGGGTATTTTGTTTTAATGGCCCTTAACATGACTAAAAGCTAGCTTCTTTATTGAGACTAAATAATTTTAACTCTCGTGCTCCTTACAACTAAAAGAGCCGCCGCACTCACTCTAACGGCCAAACGTAGTTGTCTGAGGTTGTTAAGCCGAGTCTCGAGAAACACGCTGAGTACCCGTACTTTTTTTTAAATTTACTCAAAAGAGCATGAGTGGCCCACAGACCTTAACCCCAAGCTTTTTTAAATTTTCTAAATCCATTTTTTTTTGTAAACAGCCGATTATGAAATATGCTTTTTTTATAAAGCTTAAGAGAGAGCATAAGAGGTCGAGTATATAACTGAAAAAATTTATACTGTGCCTTCGGCTAAGTTATGCATTGAACAATGTTGTTGAAAGATTCATGCCTAATAAGGTTGTCTCAAAATTATACTTTTTTTACTTTGAGTCTTTAAGTTACAAAAAAATCACCCGCTTTTTGTATCAAAAAGAACCTGTATTTTTATACCCTTAAACTCTTTTTGCATAGTTATGATATTCTATTAACTAAGGCGTATCTTTAAGTGAGAGGATTTTTTTATGGGCGTAAAAAAATATATAATCGGGCTATCTGTCGGGGTGCTTTTATTGGCATTTAATAACTGTTCAGGGTCAGAAGTAGAATTTGAAGAGACCCTCTCAAGCGCAGAGGCCGTCGAGATCCTTAATATTCTCGTCGACTCAGGTGAGGACTTAAGCGTGTACCGACCCATCCAAGATGCCATTGATGACAACTCTCTTAAAGATTTGTATGGTTGCGGAAATAATAATGCAAAATGGTCGATCTGTCACTCTAATGACACCGATGGTATTTGTATTGCCGACAACGCACTGAACACTCATCTTAATGATCCAGGTGATTATCTCGGACCCTGTCGGTAATTAATTATCAAAAGGGTTTAACAAATATTTTGTATTTACATTTTTAATCATAGTTTTGTTAAAGAGCACTCACTGCTCTTTATGCTTTGATTTTCTTTTATTAGGGTCCATCTCGCGACAACGAATACGTATACTTTTAGGGGTGATCTCGATGAGCTCACTTTCATTAATCCACTCTAGAGACTGCTCTAAGGTGAGGGGCTTAACGGGGGCTAGTTTAATAGCGTCGTCCGTACCAGAGGCGCGCACGTTAGTGAGCTTTTTCTCTTTTGTCACGTTCACGTTTAAATCAATACCCTTGTTGGCCTCTCCAACCACCATGCCCATGTAAACTTGAACACCGGGGGTGACAAAAAGTCGCCCTCGATCACCCAGCTGATTTAAGGCATACCCTGTAGCAACACCCTTACGGTCCGCCATGATACCCCCTGTAATTCGGCTAGAGATTTTGCCCTTGTACGCTTCATAACCCTCATAGCGAGTATTCAATAAGCCCGTACCACGGGTGTCTGTTAAAAATTCAGATCGATAACCAATTAATCCGCGAGAGGGGATTTTAAACTCAGCCCTTGTTCGCCCTGACCCTTTATTGTCGATATTAGTTAATACACCCTTTCTCTTACCTAGCTTTTCAGTCACGGCACCTAAGTAAGCCTCTTCAACGTCTACAACGGCTGTTTCCATAGGCTCTGACTTTACGCCATCAATGTCTTTAAACAAAACCTGGGGCTTACTGACTAACATTTCAAAACCCTCACGGCGCATTTGCTCAAAAAGTACAGATAGCTGTAGCTCCCCACGGCCAATGACTTTAAAAGTTTCGGGGGTTTCGGTGGGCTCTACACGAATGGCTACGTTATTTAAAAGCTCTCTTTCTAAGCGCTCTTTAATTTTTCGACTGGTCACCTGTGTGCCCTCAAGGCCTGCAAAGGGGCTGTCATTTACAGATAAATGAACCGCCACAGTGGGCTCGTCTACCCTGATTCGCTCTAAAGGCTTTGGGTCTTGAACACTTGTTAATGAGTCCCCAATGGTTATTTTTTCAAACCCCGCAACAATGGCTATATCACCGGCTTCTATTTCATTCACCTTGACCTTTTGTGAAGATTTATACTGAAATAGTGCTGTTATTTTAACTTTTTTTTGCTCTTCTTCGTAACAAACTAAGACCTCATCGCCTATTTTTATTTTACCACTGCGTATACGCCCAATGGCTAAACGGCCCACAAAATCATCATAATCGATATTAGATACAAGCATTTGCAAGGGCCCCTCGGGGTCAGCCTTAGGCGAAGGGAACTTTTCAACAATCCAGTCAAAGAGTATTTTAAAATCTTCACCTTTTTGCTTAGGGTCTAAAACAGCAATACCGTCGCGAGCAATAGTGTAAATAGTTTCAAAATCAGTTTGCTCGTCAGTGGCGTCTAAATCGATAAATAGATCAAATATTTCATTTAATACTTCGTCGTAACGGGAGTCTGGTCGATCAATTTTGTTCATACATACAAGTAGCTTTAGGTTTTTCTCTAAAGCTTTTTGTAATACAAAACGGGTTTGCGGCAACGGGCCCTCGCTGGCATCAACAAGTAAAATGGCCCCATCGACCATGTCTAAAATACGCTCTACCTCGCCTCCAAAGTCACTATGGCCAGGGGTATCGACAATATTTACCTTTACGTCATTATACATAAACGAAGCATTTTTAGCGGCAATGGTAATGCCCCGCTCTCTTTCTAGGTCCATAGAGTCCATAAAGCGGTCCTCTATTTCTGCTGTTTGGCGAAACGTGCCACTTTGTTTAAGTAAATGATCCACAAGGGTCGTTTTGCCGTGATCAACATGAGCAATTATAGCGATATTTCGGATAGGTATAGACATTCAGGCAACCTAATCGCTGTTTACAGATTTGCCAACAGTTTTAAGCGTTTAATGTTTAGCGCAAAGTTTAATAATAACCCAAAAACCCCACCCCCTGGCCATTACCAACAAAATAAATTGACCCCAGATAAACAAGTCCGTCACTCCAGCTATTTTAACCCCAAACTTAGCCCTAAGTTGCGCACCAGGGGCTCTTAAAACAGGATATGCACAAATTCAAGTAAAGGTGGTTCAGAAGGCTCCCCTTTGATTAGGCCCCTAATTCATCGGTTTTGTCTCAAAACCTTACAAGTTCGTAAGCCTTAAAATACAGGCTCATTACTTAACTAAAAAGACCTACTAAATACTTGTTCCAATATATAACAAACTTAAAGTTAATCGGGGCCCTTTTAGCCCTAAAAAGGGTGTGATAGCGATCGCACTATTTTGAGGCATAGGCCGCATTAATTACCCGTTATCACTTTAGTAATTCTTACTGCATGTCGATAAATAGCTATAGAAAATTAAAGAACTAACATTCTTTTCGCGGGACGTATATTTGAGTATTAAACTAAAGGCCCTTATGGGTTTTAATTATATTTCATATTTTATTTTGTTAGCGCAAAATACTGTGCGCTCGTTTTTCTTTGTATCACTGTTCACAACTTTTTCAATTTTCACTTTTTCACAAAACTCTTCGGCCGCCTGCGGAGGCACCTCCCGCATATGGGATGGCTCAAGTAATGACCAGTGGTCAAAAACTACCAACTGGAGCGCCAACAATGTCCCCGACACTGCGGCTGAAGATGCCATCATCGCCGCGGCAACAAAAGCCACTAAAGTTAACAGCAGCCAAACCATCGGGTGCTTAGAGGTCCAATCGGGCCAACTTAAATCGTTTACCGGAACATCCCTTACGATCATGGGTGATTACTTTAGAAACCTAACGGCCAATGGCTTTTCTGTAACCCACTCTAACTTTTTTATTTATATGTCAGGCTCTGGAGCTCAGACTTTTGAAAACGTAGACCCTGTTTCAAACCTATCTATCAGCAATAACTCTTCTGTAACGCTCACGCTACCCTTTACCATATCTACGTTATTTAGTTTAACCGGTACAACTTCAAATATCTTTATTGATGCCGATGTTACGCTATTAAGTGGGGCCAGTGATTTTACCATACCCCAAGGTGTTACCGTTGAATTACGAAGTGGCGCCACTTTTACCGCCAATACAAATATCATTGTAAACGGAAACCTTATTTTAGGGGCCGGCACTTCACTTGTTATGGGTAACGGCAACTCCCTAACCATAAACTCTACAGGAAACATTGATCTTCAAGGGGCTAACGGTAATTCGTCAATTATCACAAGCACAGGGTCTGGGAGTAATTACAGCTTTTCTGTTGCAGGCCTCATGAACGCTGATTACTTTAGAATTGATCGCATGGATGCTACAGGGATTAACCTTACGGGCACCCTGCAGTCATTAGATAATGGTGAGTTTCACTCCCCCCCCACCAGTGGGTATGCACTCACTTTAGGGGCCGCAGCTAGTATACCAACAACCATTGATAGCGTTGGGTTTTATGATGATGACGCCTTTGGGAACATTAAAAACTTTAATGCCACTAGCTACACAGGCGCTGTAACATCTGTAACTAATTGGAGTGGGGCCGCCGGTGGCAGCACAAACGAAACCGACCCGAGCAATAAAATTAACTGGGGTGCTCAAGCTGGTATTTTGTTAATCATGTCTGATAGCACTCAGGCTGGTAGCCCCCCGGCGACCATTAACCAGTCTTCAGGTGATACTTTATTTACAACCCTCGCCTTTTCACTCAACCAAACAGGTACCGCCACAAATATTACAAGCCTTAGGCTTTCTATGACTGGCACAGCATCAAGTAGTGATATAACTAACGTTAAGATCTTTAAAGATTCGCCCGGTGGCACAAACTGCCAATATGATGTCGGGGTTGACACACAGGTCGATACCAGCAAAGTCTTATCAGGCTCACCCCCTGAGGCCACCTTTACACTCTCCGCTGGGGACGCCCAAACATCCAGTGATACCGATGTGGCCTGTGTTCATATAATCACCTCAACAACGGCCACAGCTCAAGATGCTAAAATCATTGAGTTCTCGGTTTCAAATACGAGTGATGTGTCTAACGATCAAGGCTATAGTTTTTCGCCCTCTTCGGGCCCTCCAATTACTGGTGGCAACAGCTCAATTAATGGTGTTGCCGCTCATGTTTGGCAAGGTGACGTGAATGACGAATTCACAAGAGGGCAAAACTGGAATAAAAATACTGCGCCCAATAGCACAAGTGATTGTATTATTGGCTCTGGCGTTAACGTTTGTAGAGTGGATGTAACTCCAACGGCCTGTCAAAATGCGACCCTGCAAACCGGCGGAACCATGAACTTTGAAGGCTTTGCGCGAAATTTTGAAGTTTACAGCGCCCTTGAAGTCCAATCAGGTTTTACCTTTTCAAATGCGGCTCTTGGTAAAATAATAATGAGAGGGGCCACAAACAGAACTCTTAATATGTCCTCTACCTTTCCGGGCAGCATAGAGATCGCCAACACGGGGACGTCCCCCAATAATCTCGTCACAACGACCAATTCTTTTGAGATCCAGGGTTCACTAGTTCTCTCTCAAGGTAGTTTACTTGTACCTAACGGAGTAACACTAACTGTCCTTGGGAACATCACTGTTCAAAGTGGCACTATTTTAGACATTGACCCCGGAGGCACACTTATTCTTGCCGAGGGCAGTGTTCTGACTGTTGATTTAGGCGGGCAACTTAACGTTGTGGGTACTGCTTCACTGACTTCAACAATAACCTCTAACTCCTCTTCAGCGGGTTACAGTATTATTATTAACGGTCAAATCGGCGCAAAGTATTATAGCTTTGACCATCTCGGGGCCGGCGGACTCACCGTTGAAACCGGCGGAGCTATACACCCAGTGTACACTTTTGATAATGGGAGTTTTACTTACCCTGCTGATAGCAGCATGACCTTCCTCACTTTAAAAGTACAAGTCCCCGGGCACGCTTTTGATAGTATTAACATGGCCGCAGGAGGCTCGCCTGAAACTGGCATCACAAATATAGACACTACTGGCGCCGCCTCTGGGACACTAGCTGTTACCAATTATTCTGGTGATTTAGCAGGCTCAGTTTATGATACGGACCCCTTATATTTTATTAACTGGAGTGGTGAAACAAACACCATTGACATCACTCAAGAGCAAACAAGCCCAGCCACCGTAGAGGCTGGGAGTACTTATGTCATGGGCCGATATGGCTTTCAACAGTCTCAAGCGGGAGCCTCATTTAGTGATGCCGATGTAACAGCTTTAACCCTTAGACTCAATGGCACTGGCTCATCTAGCGATGTAAGTGCAATTAGGGTTTATGCTGACTCCAATTGCGATAGCGCAAATGGTATTTTAATTGGCTCAGGGGTGTTTTCTGGCTCTCCGGCAACTAAGAGCTTTGCCATTACCCCTGGAGATTTTGTAGTGGCTGCTGATGCCGCCTCTCCACCAATGAACTGCCTGTATGTAGAGTACGATGTGGCCACAGGGGCCAGTAATACTAAAACTATTGGGGTTCAAATAACTTCAAGCACTGATATCACAAATGATCAAGCTTACGAGCCGTCAGGGTCTACAGTCTTTCCACTCACTCTAGGCTCCTCTTCAACAATTAATGGAGCTAATAGTACAGTATGGACTGGCGGTACCGACACCGACTGGTTTACGGCTTTAAATTGGTCTGCAGGACTGCCCGACAGTACAAAAAATTGTATTATTAATAATGTCACTAATGATCCCGTTATTAATGGCGGGACCGGAACCGCTATTTGCAAAAACGTCACTATTGGGGACGGGGTAGTCACCTTTTTAAATGGTACAGGCGCCGTGCTAGAGGTCCACGCAAGTCTTAACCACACGGGGACTTTTGTTTGGAACGATGGTTTTGTTGAGTTTAATGATGGAGGTACGGCGAGTAGCCAAAATTTATTCTCCACCCAAGGGTTTGGCGACACCCTAAGAATAAATAAAACCGGCGGGGGCAGTGTTTCCCTAACAGCATCTGGACTGACTGTATGGACAATTAATTTTGTTACCGGAAATACGGGCGAATTTATAATTCCAGCCAACAAAAACCTCATCGTCACTCAAAACCTTAATATCCCCAACGGAGCACTCAATATTACCGGTGGTGGGACTTTAAAAATGAGCAATGGCACCACTATAACTGTTAACGGTGGGACCTTTAAAACCACAGGGCTACATGATGTGTACCCACAAAGCCTTTCTCAAAAAGGAAAGGTCACTGTTAATGGCGCTGGAACATGGGGTTTTACAGCCACTAGCGGCACAGTATCACTCGTTGGATTTGTCATTGATTATATTAATACTGACGGGCTAAATGTGGGCGGAACAACTAATTTTACGGACTTAAGAGGGGGGCATTTTACGAACCTTTCTGAAACCTACGCCTCCGTAACGGCTGTAAAATTTAACACTTCAAGTGTTCCCACAAGCCCTTCGGATGTAGAGTTCTATTGGGGCCCCAACAACACACCTCCCACAAGCCTACAAACTTACTTAATTGCAAGCTCTACGGGCTGTGGCGGCAACATAATATCCTTTAATCAATGGTGGGGAGACTTCTTTGATGATGTATTACAAGACCCCGATACCGATACAAAAATTAGCGAGACGAATTGTGACATTGTACTCTCATACGCAAACTCACCCGTTTCAGTCACTCATCTTTCAGCAATAGGTTTTGACAGTCAAATTTTACTCGACTGGACAACAGGGCTTGAGATGGACCACAAGGGGTTTAATATTTATCGCAGCTCCTCCCCAGCTGAAGGATATATACAAATTAACTCAGAGCTTGTGCGAAATAATTTTACAAACATTGGCCCTCATGGGAGCTACCGTTACCTCGATGACAACGTCGTTAACGGACAGGTTTATTTTTACATGATTGAGGACGTTTCATTAACAGGCGTAAAGAAAAAGCATGGCCCTGTTTCGGCCATGGCTTTTGCTGGCTTAGGCACGGCCCCACCTGTTAATGGAGGCACTAATGATGGTGGCAGCAGCGACGATAACTCGGACACTGGCAACGGGCTCACCCCTGGGGTCATAAATAATCCTGACGCTATTGACCTTGGCAACGGGGTGCACATTTTAACAAAAACCCTCAGCTCTATGCGCTTAGAAATCATCCCTCCAGCAGCCGAATACACCATTAGCCCCTGGAATGCCGCCTATGAGTCAGTAAACGTGCCCGGCTACACAAAGTCCCTTCAAGTTAATAAACCTGAACTTTCTGAAAGGGTTATTTTAGTAGAGGTTTCAGCTGACTATACCTCTGCCACCCTAACTAATAGCATTATTACTGAAGGGACAACAACAAGTCACAATATTCAACCGGCACCTTCTTGGGCCCCTGACGCCGGAGGCACCTTAATACCCAGCTATAACTTAGATGCCACGGCCTACAACCTTAATAGCTTTTCGCCAAATGCTTACTTTGAACTCGACCCCAATTTGCAAGTGATTAGCAATAAAACTTATGTAAAGGTCACGGTTTGGCCGTTAAAATTTAACGCCGTTACGGAGCAGGTCAGTAATGTGAGCAAAATTATTCTTGATATTGGGCTTGATGGGCAGGCTTGGCAAGGCGAAGCCCCTAACCCTGACCTAGCACATGCCCCTTCGGCTATAGAGGGCACACTTAGGATCCGCTTCACAAGCTCCGGCATGTATGAGTTTACTTATGATGATTTATTATCTCTTGGCCTTGAGGGGTACTTTGCAAACGCCCCTGTCGGCGATCTGCGGCTCTACTTATTTTCTGAAGAGGTCGCTCTTGATATTAATGACGGCGACGGGGTTTTTAACACTGGTGATTCTATACGATTTTGGGGCGATGCCGTAAGAAGCACTGACTCTAACGAAACAGAAGTGGTTTTAACCCGACAAGATGTACTTAGCTCCGGCCTCCCTGCAAAAAGATACACTGCTATCATTGAGGACCCTTCACTCTATCCAATGTCTAATCAGCTTGAAACTGAGAGAAAGGCTTTTCTTGAAGAAAACCTTATGTTTATTAATGACCGTAAAATTGGCAGCCTCAATGATCACTTCTACTGGTTACGCCTTGGCAAATGGAACGCTAACGGTAAAACTGAGTACTTCCCTCAGTTTCATACCTTTAATATAGACTTACCAGGACTCGTGCCCGAACCCGGCACAATGGCTCGACTTAATGTTTATGTTCGAGGTCGAACGCAGTATTCACAAAATGCAACTCATCACCTTGGAGTGTGGGTCAACTCTGTCCCTTATAGGGTTGCCGACAAAGTGTTTAATGACTACTACCCCACTCGATTATCTATAGAAGTGCCCGCCTCATACTTTATTGACGGCATCAATGATATCCGCCTTGAAGCTATGCCCGATACTGTGCCCACTGGTGACTGGGCAATTATAGACATTGACCGACTTGAGGTCGAATACTATTCAAGCTTTACAGCCACTAACAACTCGGTTGTGTTTTATAAAATACCACAAGATGAAACTCTTGAACTCAGTGGCTTTAGTTCACCAAATATTAAAATTTATGACCTTTCTGACAATAACGCTCCTGTTATGTTTAATAATTTAGATATTTTCTCTAACGACGGAAATGTCACTTATAATGTTAAGTTTGTTCAAGACTCTGTTCATGGTACTGATTTAGGCTATAGACTAGTCGCTATTGAAGACAGCGCAGTTAAAGTGCCCGATTCTATTTTTATAGCCACTGGTTATAAAAATATTTTAAAAAACACCAATAACCAAGCTGACATGATCGTTATCGGATTTAAAGAAATGCTCCACGCCGCCAGTGACCTCATTGACTACCGGCGCAGTGAAGGGCTGACTGTCTTAGAGGCCGACCTAGAGCAAATTTACGCTGAATACTCCTTTGGAGTCCCCTCTAAAGAGGGCATAAAGGATTTTCTAAAATTTGCTTACGAAAATTGGCAGCTGCCAAAGGCAAGATATGTTTTATTTTTAGGGGACGCCACCTATGACCTTAAAGATCACCTAAATAATGGTCACAATGGATTCGCAATGCCGGTGCCTCTACTTAGTGGTGAATTTATAGATTTTGGTAGTGACAGTTGGTTTGCTACTTTTACAAATGAAATCATACCTGATATGGCTGTGGGCCGAATCCCAGCAAGCAATGTTATTGAAATGCAAGGTGCTGTGGATAAACTTATAAGTTATGAAAACGGCTTATCGACCCCAAGTAAGAGTGCTTCAAAAGTGTTTGAGTTCTTTTCGGATACGAGTACTTTTTATGAGGTTTTCTCAAAAAAATCTTTAGAGATGGCAAGTACGGTGACTCAAATGAACCCAGGGCTTACCACAAACCACCAATCACTTGATGACTTCGCCTCTGAGGCCGACATGAAGACTTTAATTATTAGTAAATTTAACTCCAATACACCTCTAGTGATGGCGTTCACTGGGCATGGTAGCGAGGATCAATGGGCAGGGTCAGTAGACGATGTGCTTTTAAATACCGATGCAAAAGCCTTAGCAAATACGACTTACCCTATTGTTCTCGGTCTCAATTGCAGAAATGGGTATTACTACTACGCTGACCTTGAACGCAAGTCATTAAGTGAAGACTTATTCATGAACCCCCAAGGTGGAGCCATTGCCTTTTGGGGATCTACCGGCTACACCGCCCCAGAGTCACAGGTTGTCTTGAATAAAATTTTCTTACAAGAGCTCGCTAAAGAAACTAAGTCCACCTACCATACTGTACGATTAGGAGACTTAACGCTTAAATCTAAAGCCAGCCTTACTGGGATCTCTTCGGCCTCTGACACCATCAGAAGCTGGACCCTCATTGGCGACCCGGCCACAAAAATACCTCGCAAGGCCTTTGCTGAACCACCGGCACCGGAGCCCACACCAACAGCCAGTCCCGTACCTCCGCCTGACGATAGTAGTTTTGGGTGCGGTCGAGTATCTTCAGGACCACCAGGCAGCACGCCTCCGCCGGCAACCATGATTTTATTATTAATGTTACCAGCCCTCATGGTTCGGTACTTTAGGCGCAAGAGAGCGTAGTGCATAGCCTCGTAGTAAGGCTCAAGACCCACAAAAATGTTTATAACCTTCAGTGGCACCCCTTTTAGGCTCACTCTGAACAAACCTTCTTTGTAAATCATCACTTTTTATATTAGCCACTATTTAAACGCATACACATATGAACTCATAACAGATTTAAAAAAATGACCCCGACAAAAGTGCCTATATGCAGGGTTTCTTAAGCCCCTCACTTACAAAATAATATACAATAACCCAATGAAAACAATATTAGTCATTGAACCCCACGAGGAGCACAAAGCCCCCCTCGAAGAAGCCATTAAATTGTCAGGTGAGTTTAATGTTATCTTCTTCTCTAGTTTATCTGAATTTTATGACTGGTTAAAAAAACATTTAGAAGCCCTCAAGGCCAAGCAAGAAGAGGCTCAAAAAATTACAGAAATACCACTTATCATTGCCGACTCACATGCCATGAAAAGCGTATCTACTGAACTTTTAAAAAAAACAAAACTCATGTTTGTACAACAGGGACTTTGTTCCCCTGAAAACCCCCTTTTATTTTTAATTACAAGCTTTGATGACCCTGATTTTGAAAGCTCAAAATACTTTGACCCTATTTATGCCA
Source organism: Pseudobdellovibrionaceae bacterium (assembly GCA_030591685.1). Classification (GTDB taxonomy): domain Bacteria; phylum Bdellovibrionota; class Bdellovibrionia; order Bdellovibrionales; family UBA1609; genus JAUVAX01. The sequence goes on from JAUVAX010000039.1 coordinate 15,128, forward strand.
ATATCATTTATAAACCCTATGATAAATTATTACTCAAAGAGGTGTTAAAGTATGCCCTTGAGGGCCGGGGGCCTCTTTCTGCTGACCTCTACGAGCACAAAACAACGGCTTATATTGAACTTTTAAAAGACGTACAAATTTGTGCCATATCAGAGCTCGGGTTTAAAACAACAAGCAAGGAGCCAATAAGGTTAGGCAAAGCCGCCCGGTATTATAGCCCACTTTTTGAGGGCAACGGAATTAAAAGCGTTTTTGCTTACTGTACCAAAATAGATGAAGTCAGCGGCAAACCTGAGCCCGAAAAGAACAAAAAATCTGAAACCCAAGCCAAAGATAATTCATACTTATGCACTTTTACATTTTTTGGCACTTCACGGGAACAACTCTCAGTTGTTCGTCGAAACATACGCAACTTTAAAGCTCATGAAACAATCACGCTGCCTGACCCTTATTCGGACTCTTCAACCCCAACAGTGCCTGTCACTAAAAAGGGTGTCATAATTATTCAAAAAGACCCTGTGGTGACTCAACGATTTGAAGAGATTGTATCTACACATTTTACAAATGTTGAAATTATTAGCGTTAAATCACTTTATCACTTGTCACAATACCTACCCCCTGAAAAGAGAAAAGACCTACCAAAACCTGAAAGAGAAGAGGCCCTACCTGATGCCGAAAAATATGTGATTAAATTTGATAAAGCGGCAGAGTTTATAACTGATTTTCATGCCCTCATCGACTCAAAAGAAGTCCCTATTGAAAGGGCATTTTCAATTGATATCGAGGACGTCAAAGGTGAATCCTATTTTTTAAGAACTCTGGTAAATATTGATTCATATAAAGAGCTCATTCTTTTTATCAAAAAAAACAAGCCTCTCTCTAACGTTGATATAACTTTTAAATATGAAGGCGATGAAACAGCTCAGATCAAAGTACTTGAGTCTGAGCACGTCACCGATGCCGGTAATGATTACTTCACCTTTACCTTTAGATTACTGACTGATGAAGAGATCTTTGAAAAATCCAATTTCGAAAATACGCTATTTAATTACCTCGAGGCCGTATTTATTGATGACACCCTTTTTAATGAGGACCGTTTTAACTCTGTAAAACTTGTTATTGAAAAATTAAAAACATCAGATTCAGAGACAGTGAAATATTGTGGGATCCATAACCAATCGATACACAACTATGAGCTACTCGAAAAAATGTCATTCTTAGATGACTATTTTTGCACGCCCTTAGATAATTTTTACCTGAGCCGAAAGCTTAAGCAGATTTTCCCACAGTGGAAGGCTTCTGACAAAGAGCCTCTCTCACAGCTAGGGTATGATGTGGATACAACCATTAAAGTAGCCCTGCCCCTTCAAATTGAGTCCATTGCTGAGTCTCTACTTATTTTTAACTATCACCGCCGCCTTAAGGCTGGAGAAATGAGGGGGTTTGTCCTAAACAGCCCCGGCGAGAAGGACAGCCCCGAAATAAAAGCCATGTACAATTACGGCGACAAAACAGGCGACGACACTGTAAAATGCTTTTTTGTTCTTTTTGGCATTAGAGACTTTCAACTCAAACACATAAGGCGATGGATTAAAAGTCAGTACATTCAATCAAAAAAATAATCGCACCATTATTATTAAAGTTTAAGACGCATTTTAAAAAAATATTTTTATAGAAGCTCTTGAGTAAAAAGTCTTAAGCTTTTGCCTTCAATATGTGTGACCTTTAACACTGCTAACATCACGCACCTCTATTCATGGGCCTATGAAGTACTGTGGTTTTTATTTCAATAATTTACACTATAAAACTAATGAAATAAAACCAAAAAACTCTAATCTAATTAAAAATGGGGAGAGCTACAGTTGCTTTTCAAGCTCTTCTATTTTTTGAGACTTCAGCTCCCAGCCCTGCTCCAGCTGCTCTAACTCTTTGTGTAAGGTGGACATTTTAATAGACACTTCTTTTAATTCAGAGGGCTCAGCCCCCTCCATACGCTGTGTATATGTTTTTATTTCGTCCTGCAGCCTTTCAATTTTACTTTCAAAAGTAGTGACCTCTCTGGATAAGGCTCTGATTTTTTTTCTAATGTCTTTTTGCACTTTATAGTTTTTTTGATTTAAAATCTCTGGTTTTTTTTCAGATCCTTTACTGGGCCCAACTTCAGGCGATAGCTCTTCAATGTATGCCTTCAGTGATCCGTTTTCGAGACTCCATAAGTATTCATCATAGGTGCCCTGATAAAAACTGACCTTTCCGGAGCGAACCTCGATTACTTTCTTCGAGGCCTTTCTAATAAAGCTCCTATTATGACTCACTATTATAACTGTCCCTTTATAGGTTCTCAGCGCCTTTATGAGGGCTTCGATGGTTTCAAAATCTAAGTGGTTTGTGGGCTCATCTAGAACTAAACAAGGGGCCCTTTTCATTAATATTTTAGCTAATGCTACTCGAGCCAATTCGCCGCCCGAAAGTATACTCAAAGGCTTTTCAATATCTTCACCTGAAAACAAAAAAGCTCCAGCAAGACTTTTTACCTCTTGAGTTGTTGTGTCTACGTGGGCGACTTCTTCAATAGCCTCTCTCACGTTTTGATTTAAATTTAAATCTTCAATAACGTGCTGGGCATAATAGCCAATATCTACGTTATACCCCCATGTGAGCTCACCTGAAAGGGGGCTTAACCCCTTTGAAAACCCCCTTAATAGGGTCGTCTTTCCGGCTCCGTTGACCCCTACAACACCTATGTGGTCGCCTCTTTGAATTTGCAAATTTATATCATCAATAACAGCCACGTTATCGTAACCAAAACCTACACCATTTAAAGTTAATATTGTTTTTCCGGTATGTATGGGGCTAGGTATTGATATTTTAGCCTCAGCATTGGCCCCCCTAAGTACTATTTCTTTTAACTTTTCAAGTTTTTTAAGTCGAGATTGTACTTGCTTGGCCTTTGTGGCCTTGGCCCCAAATTTATTTGCAAAATCTATAATTTCTTTTCGTTCACTCTTGATTTGTTCGGCCTTTTTTTCTAATAAAATTTGCTTCTGTGATTTATATTCAAAATAATCATCTAGTGAGCCCATGAATTTATTAATTTCGCCCTGTTCAACCTCTAATATACCGTTTACAGTTTTTTTTAAAAAATCTCGATCGTGTGAAATTAATAATATGGCGCCTTTATAGTTTTTTAAAAAAACCTCAAGGACCATTAAGGTCTCTAAATCTAGGTAGTTAGTCGGTTCATCTAAAAGCATTAGATTTGGCTCGGTAGCGAGCATAGCTAATAATTTAACGCGCATACGGTAGCCACCACTAAAGCTCATAATGGGTCGAGCAAAATCTGTTTCTAAAAAACCTAAGCCTTTAGCGAGCTTTCTAAGCTCCCATTTTGGTAGAGAGCCCCGGTTTGATAAAAAATCCTCTACTGTTTCTGTTTCGCCCCATAAATCGTGCTGCGGCAAGTACCCCATGCGCAATTGACTGGATTTTATAATTTTGCCCGAATCGAGGCTCATATTACCGATAATCGTTTTAAAAAGTGTCGTTTTACCAGCACCATTTGGGCCTATGACCCCTATGTGCTCCCCCCTATTAATTGCAAAAGTCTCGTCATTAAAAATAGTTTTTAATGAAAACGATTTGTGTGCATTTTGCATTTGCAGTAAATTTGACAACAACCGGGCCTTTTTTGAGTTCAAAGTAGTACACCATGCCTACCATAAACAGAGCAAAACCACAGGGATATTATTACTAAAATCTACACTTTTTTTAGCTAAGTTGTCGCCCCTCTTTTTTTACACTGTCTGACCAAGGTGCACTCTATAGGTATGGGCCCGCTCAGGCCATCGAGGGCTGTTAAAATTTAAGTGGTTTGTTATGTGACCCTCCAACCCCTTTTTAGGCCAACAAAAGCCTGGAAGTTCCTCTTTTCTTAGGCCTATAAAAGTGCTATAAACGCCTATGAAATTAGTGACCGCCATAAACAATCTTTGTAAATCTTTTGGGTCAAAAGAGCTTTTTGACAACCTCTCATTAAGCTTTTTAGAGCGCCAAAAGGTTGCCATTATCGGAAAAAATGGCTCTGGTAAATCAACTCTTTTAAAAATAATTGCGGGGCTCGAAACCCAAGACTCTGGCCAGGTTACGTTAAGTAAAAATGCCCGCGTTTCATACATCCCCCAGTCCCCCCAATACGACAAAAGCTTAAATGTGATGCAGGCACTTGTTGATGACCCGGCCATGAGCACCTTGAGTGATGATGACCGCCTCGTACAGTGCAGCTATGCCCTTTCTACCTGCGGGTTTACTGATTTTGAGCAAAGCGTAAGTGCATTATCAGGGGGCTGGGTAAAGAGACTTGCCCTGGCCAAGGCCCTCTGCCACGAACCCGATTTACTATTATTGGATGAGCCCACTAACCATATGGATTGGGACTCAATACGCTGGCTTGAAACTTTTTTAAAAAAATATAATGGTGCTATTATTGTTATTAGTCATGATCGAGAGTTTTTAAACGCGGTCACTCAAAGAACTATAGAAATTGGCGCTGCTTTTGTTGATCAATATTTATCTTTTGATCTCCCCTATGATCAGTTTATCCTTAAAAGGCAAGAGTACTTTGAGGCGCAGCAAAAATTAGCCAGCTCGTTATCCAATAAGGCCCGAAGAGAGCTTGAGTGGCTCCGGGCGGGGGTTAAAGCTCGAACCACAAAAAGCCAATCTCGAATTAATGA
>JAUVAX010000052.1 GCA_030591685.1 Pseudobdellovibrionaceae bacterium
AATGGACGTAAGGACAGCCCCATCAAAGGTTTCGTTTCCAGATGAGCTAATGATGTCCTTTTGCAACACAACGCCATTGGCATCAATTCGAAGGCTAGCTTTGGCGGTTAGGTTTAAGTTGGCGATAAATGAGGGGATCATAAAGTGGCTTTGAACATGTGCCCTAAGCTCCTCATAGTACTCGAGCATTTTTATGCGGTCGAGTCCTGTGAGTCCGCTTGTGCTGTTTATGATGTTTCCTTTTTTGAGTTTTTCTTTCTCAAATTGTTTTTTGGCCTTTTCAAGCCTTTGTTTTTGTTCGTCCTGCTGTTGTCTTTGCTTGAGTTTCTTAATGGCATTTATAGCATTGAGGCGGTCAAAGGCTTTGAGTTGGTTTTTTTTGCTGCTCTTTTTTTTTCGTCGAGGCTTGGTTTTTTTTATAACTACCTTGGGAGGGGGCGCAATTACCTTTTTAGGCTTTGGTTTTTGTTTTTCAGGTAAAGCGACGACATCCACTTGTATGGCATTGGTTATGAGGAGCTCGTCGTTGTTTAAAAAAATGTGATTATAAAAAGTAAGCATTAAAACAAGCACAACGTGAGCAACGGCAGATTGCAGGAGGTACTTGTTAAATTTCTTATCCTCAGACGTGTTTTTCATAGGCTCTTTAGAATTTTGGTAAGGTTATAAGGCCAATTTTGTAAATACCAGCTGCGCGAACTTCGGCCATAGCTTCGGCAACGGTCCCATAGTCAACTCTACGGTCGGCTTTTATATAAATTTGTTTATTTGTTCGGGTTTCAAAAATTGCTTTTAATTTTGATCTTAAGTTTTTAGTGGGCACAGTGGCCTCGCCAATTAAGAGTGTTTTATTTGCTTTTATTGTTAAAACAAAGGGCTTTTCGCTTGATGAAACTCCGCTGCTGGCAGTTTTAGGTAACTCAACTTCGAGCCCCTGTTGCATCAAGGGCGCTGTCACCATAAATATAATAAGTAAAACAAGCATAACATCGACAAATGGAGTGATATTAATTTCGCTCATCATTTTTTTACGGCTCGGTGATGATGCGCCCAACTTAAGACTCCTTAAAAAAGTTTCTTTTAGCTATATTTAAAAAGTCACTCGTAAAATTACTTAAGGCGAGTTCTTGTTTAGAGAGTTTAGAGATATAATAATTATAACCAACCGAAGCCGGTATGGCGGCAAATAAACCCACAGCCGTTGCAATGAGAGCCTCTGAAATACCAGGGGCAACAACCGCTAAGCTGGCAGAGCCTGTTTCGGCAATTTTTTGAAAGGCACTCATAATACCAACAACAGTCCCGAAAAGTCCAATAAATGGGCCCGACGAACCGGTGGTGGCTAAAAAACTAAGTCGCTTTTCCATAAGGGCCAGCTCCGAGTCGGTGGCCTGTTTCAGAGCGCGCTCTAGGTTATCTATTCCGGTTAAAAGAGGTGTTGCAGAGTCCTTACTTGTGCTGGCAAGGTTTGAGTCGGCAATTTTTCTAAGCTCAAGATAGCCGGCGCGAAAGACATGAGCCAGCGGGCAAGATTTGTAACTATCTATTTGAGCATAGACGTCATCAAGAGAGTTGGCCTTCCAAAAATCATTTAAAAAGGTTTCGTTATCCTCTTTAAAGCTTTCGAGCTGATTTTTTTTAGAAATTATGATGGCCCATGTGCCGATAGTCATAATGGCGAGGATTAATAATGAAAGCTGGACGATGATATTTGCAGAAGCAATGGCATGCCAGGCTCCTGTTTTTATCTGAATGGTTTCGGCGGCGTGTGCAAGTTCTATCATGTACATAATGATAGTTTAAAAACTCCTTATAAGAAAGGCCATTAATGCTGCGAGCTAAAAATATTACCGCTCAAGAGATCCAGAAAGTATATCCGCGAGGCCCTCTGGTGGTGAGGTTGATAAGTCTTTATCAAGGATGATTTTAAGGTTTCGCCTTTTTAACTCTTGAAGGACGTTTTTAGAAAAAAGAAATTTAGTAAAAAAGTGAGAGGGGCTGATAACTATATCGCCCTTTATTGGCGTCAAGGGCTCTATATATAGTGAGGAGAAAAAGAGCATTTTTACAAGCGAGTGTTTGTTTATACTAAAAGTAGCTCGGGGGAGTTCTTTTCGTAAATAGCTAAGTGTTTCTGTGTAGGGGCTGTGTAAAATAATTTGCTCTACGAGTTGGTGCTTAATTAAAAGCTCCTTTAGGCCGTGCATTTTTGCAGGGTCTTGCTCAATCATGTTAATAATAAAGGGTTTGTTGCCGAAGCGTTTAATATACTCACTTAAGCTCATAAGTGAGGCGGCCCTCTGGGACTTATTCTTGTATGAAGCGTTGAGTTTTTTTAACTGCTCAAGGGTGTGTGAAAATATAAGACCTTTACCGTCGGTTTGCTGCTCAAGGAGCTTTGGTTCGAATAAAATAAAATGCCCATCTTTAGTTCTTTGAACATGGACCATATTAAGCCCTCCCTCATCAAGGGCAGATTTAAAGGCTAGAGCTGAGTTACTCGGGTAAAGAGACGAGCGCCCCCCTTTAAAAAATGCCAGAGGTGCACGCTTTAAGAAATCGGGCTCTAGAGGGCGGTGGTTTTGTGAAAGCCCTATGTGTCGCAATAATAATAGTGTGGCGGACATGACCGATATGGCGCTCAATGTTATAAATATGATTCTAATCACTGGATTCATCAAAACACATAACCCCTTTAAAGAACTAAGTTTTTATAAAACATATCTAGGACTGATAATTAAAAAAAATAGGTTAAAAAATAACCTATTTAATGTTCCTAGGCATTGTTTTCAGTTGGTTTTCGATATATATATGGGCTTATAAATTAAGCTCATTTTTCATTCGAACCATAGGTTTAGATATGACAAAGATCAATCGAAAAGTTGAATATGCCCTTATGGCTTTAAAATTTATGTTAGAAAGGGTCCCCGGCGAGCTCTCGTCAGTTAAACAGATTTGTGAATCTACGGGTGCGTCTTATGATGCCGCCGCAAGGGTCATGCAAATCATGACAAATAAAGGGCTTTTAAAGTCCGTTCAAGGCGCTCACGGCGGCTATCAAATTATTACCGACCTTAAAAAGGTCAGCTTTTATGATTTAACTAAAATGATAGAGGGCCCTCTGGCCGTTGTCCGGTGTGTTGGCTCAGATGAGCCCTGTGAAATAGCGAATTCTTGTAATATTCAGTCTCCGTTAACATTATTTAACAGTAAACTTGTGGAGTTTTATAAAAAACTCTCTTTAATAGAAATACTAAGCCCCGTACCCACTTCACAAAAAATATTTGACGAAAAAAACATAGACTTGAAGAGCATGGCCGAGGTTTGGTCATGAAAATTTTGCCACACTTAGAGGACGCTAAAGAGTACAAATACGGATTCACCACAGACATAGATGTGGAAACCCTCTCAAAGGGCCTTAATGAGGACACCATTAGAGTTATTTCTGGTAAAAAATCAGAGCCAGAGTGGATGTTAAAATCCAGGCTTAAGGCCTTTGAGTACTGGAAAACCCTTAAGGAGCCCGAGTGGGGACACCTAAAGTATTCAAAAATAGATTTTCAAGAGATCAGTTATTATTCGGCTCCTAAAAAGGCGACAGACGGCCCCAAGAGCTTGGAAGAAATGGACCCAGAGCTCATTAAAACTTTTGAAAAATTAGGGATCCCGGTGCAAGAGCAAAAGCGGATCTCTGGGGTGGCCATGGATATGGTTTTTGACTCAGTATCTGTAGGGACAACCCATAAAGAAATTTTAGACGAGGCCGGGGTTATTTTTTGCCCCATTTCAGAGGCCATAATTGAACACCCGGAGCTTATTAAGAAATACTTTGGCTCTGTTGTGCCTTACAAAGATAATTTTTACGCCGCTTTAAATGCAGCCGTTTTTACAGACGGTTCTTTTTGTTACATACCTAAAGGGGTCAAGTGCCCCATGGATCTGTCCACATACTTTCGTATCAATGCCGAAGAGACCGGTCAATTTGAAAGAACTCTGATTGTTGCCGATGAGGGGAGTTACGTTAATTACCTAGAGGGCTGCACAGCCCCCATGCGGGATGAAAACCAACTTCACGCTGCCGTTGTTGAGCTCGTCGTATTAAAAGATGCAGAGGTGCGATATTCGACAGTACAAAACTGGTACCCCGGGGATAAAGAGGGCAAAGGTGGTATTTATAACTTTGTCACCAAAAGGGGCAAGTGCCTTGGTGAGAACTCTAAAATTTCATGGACTCAAGTTGAGGCCGGATCAGCTGTGACCTGGAAGTACCCAAGCTGTATTTTACTAGGTGACAACTCTCAAGGGGCGTTTTACTCGGTGGCACTCACTCATGATTATATGCAGGCCGACACTGGTACAAAAATGATTCATGTGGGTAAAAATACAAAGTCGACCATTATATCTAAAGGTATTTCAGCAGAAAAGTCAGAGAATTCATACAGAGGTTTAGTTAAAATTTTACCCTCAGCAAATGGGGCCAGAAACTACACACAATGTGACTCTATGCTCGTGGGCGATCAGTGTAAGGCCAACACCTTTCCTTACATTGAAGTTAAAAATAAATCAGCCCATGTAGAGCATGAAGCCTCCACATCAAGAATAAGCGCTGACCAGCTGTTTTATCTTCAGTCGAGAGGGCTCAGCATGGAGGAGGCCATTGGGCTCCTGGTAAATGGATTTTGCAAAGAAGTATTTAAACACTTGCCTCTTGAGTTTTCAGTCGAGGCTGTAAAGCTCATTGAAATGAAACTAGAAAATAGCATCGGATAAGGAGTATTAATTCGTGTTAACGATAACTGACCTACATGTCTCTATAGGTGAAAACAAAATATTAAAAGGTATTAACCTGCAAATTAACCCCGGAGAGGTCCACGCAATTATGGGCCCCAACGGGTCAGGTAAAAGTACTTTATCTAAAGTCATAGCAGGACACCCTGATTATAAAGTTACATCTGGATCAATAGATTACGAAATTAACTTTAAGCCAACAAACCTGTTAGAGCTTTCACCTGACGAAAGGGCTAAAGAGGGTTTGTTTATGGCCTATCAGTACCCTATTGAAGTGCCTGGGGTCAGTAATATGGTTTTTTTAAAGACAGCTTTTAACGCAATAAATAAGCACCATGGGGCGAAAGAGCTAACAGATAATGAGTTTGAAGCCTATGTCATAGAAAAGGCAAAAATAGTCGATATGAACCCTAGTTTTTTATACCGCTCTGTTAATGAGGGGTTCTCAGGTGGTGAAAAAAAGAGAAATGAAATTTTACAAATGGCAGTGCTTGGCCCCAGAGTTTCTTTTTTAGATGAAACCGACTCTGGGTTAGACATAGATGCATTAAGAATTGTTTCAAAAGGGGTAAACTCCTTAAGATCAAAGCACAATGCCATCATACTCGTAACTCATTACCAAAGGTTGCTCGATTATATAGAGCCAGATTTTGTTCACGTACTGTCTGATGGTCAAATAATTGAAACTGGTGATAAGTCATTGGCTTTAAAGTTAGAAAAACAAGGTTACGATTGGTTAATTAAAAGTTAATTGAGGCGATTAAGTATGAATTTAAATTTAAATCAACAAACCAGGTCTTTAAAGGCTCAATTTGACCAAGTGCTTACTGGTTTTGAAGGTAGGCCTGGGCCCGTTTTAGAATTAAAAAAGAAGGCCTGGGAGGATTTTTCAAACTCATCATGGCCGACTAAAAATAAAGAGGCCTGGAAATATACAAATATAAAACCCTTATTAAAGCATACATATGATTTTGACCCTAAAGCTCCTAATAAATCAGAGGTCAACTTAGTTAGAGAAAAGCTCAAAGATATAAACATTAAAAACGCCTTAAAAATTGTTTTAATTAATGGAAAGTTCAATGAAGAGCTGTCAGACCTCACTCAAGCTCAAAACTATTTTGTCATTGATGCCTCAAATGGTACAGGCCCCAATGACAACAGGGCCTTTGAACCGGCAAGTGAGGTGCTTAATGAGGACCAAAACTGTTTTGAGCTGATGAATCTCGCTTTTTTTACTCAAAGTTTAAGTATTTCAACAAAAAAAAATAATGAAGTTGAAAAGCCTCTTGTGATCGTTAATGTCTCAACGGGCGGCGAGGCCCCTTTGGGGAGCTTTGTGAACATCAGTTTAACCTGTGCCCCTGGATCTAAACTAACGCTCGCTCACATTTTTATGTCCATAGGCGAGGGGGTTTCGTTTAATAATGTTGTGTCTAATTTTTATTTAAACGAAAACTCTAGCTTAAATTATTTAAAATTTCAAAATGAGGGGCAAAACTCCTTTCATGTGTCCACAGAAAATGTGCATGTAAAGGCGAAGGCTGTTTATGAGGGTTTAAATGTTGATTTAGGCGGATCACTTGTTAGAAACGAATTAAATGTAAACCTTTTAGGTCCTCAAGCTCATGCTCAGCTAGGGGGGCTATACTTGGCGAGTAATACGCAGCACATAGATAATCATACACTTATACATCATAATTCGGGTCAGACCACTTCAGCACAGTTGTATAAGGGAGTGTTAACGGACAGCAGCCATTCAGTTTTTAATGGTAAAGTCAAAATATCTGAAGGGTCTCAACAGGTGAACTCCTCACAGTATAATAAAAATTTATTGCTCAGTTCAAAAGCTGAGATCGACTCTAAGCCAGAGCTCGAAGTGAGCGCTGACGATGTCAGTGCCGCTCACGGCAGTGCCATTGGCGCACTGGATGAAGAGCAAATTTTTTACCTAGAGACCCGGGGGATTAATCGCGAGCAGGCCATAAAAATATTATTGCGTGGGTACGTAGATGAGGTGGTCTTCGACTTCTCCCCGCAGACACTTAAAAGTTTTATTTCACACCAGTTAACTCAAACACTCACCGAGCAATTTTAAGAGAGTTTAATTATGAACATTAATGTTAAAAATATAAAACAAGACTTTCCGGCACTTAAAACAAAAATAAATAATTTGCCGCTTGTGTATTTAGACTCGGCAGCAACCACCCTAAAGGCCAAGCCTGTGATTGATAGATTAGGCGAGTTTTATTTGCTTGAGTGCGCTAACGTACACAGGGGGGCTCATTATTTAAGTGACAAAGCCACCCAGCAATTTGAAGAGGCTCGTTTAAAGATAAAAACCTTTATTAACGCCAAAAGTGAGAACGAAATTATATTTACAAGCGGAACGACGGACTCCATTAATTTGGTGGCCCACAGTTTTTGCGAAAAATATTTATCACCTGGTGATGAGATTATAATCACTCAAATGGAGCATCATTCGAATATTATACCTTGGCAGGTGGCGGCTCAAAAATCAGGAGCTAGTATAAAGGTCATTGAAGTGACCGAGTCTGGTGAGTTGAGCCTAGAGTCGTATAAAAAACTACTTAGCTCTAAAACTAAATTAGTGGCTATCAATTATATTTCAAATGCACTGGGCACAGTGAACCCGGTAAAAAAAATTATAGACTTAGCTCACGAAGAGGGGGCAAAGGTTTTAGTGGATGCCGCTCAGGCCGTGAGCGTACTAGATATAGATGTACAAAAGCTAGATTGTGATTTTTTAGCCTTTTCGGGCCATAAAATGTTTGGTCCTCACGGTATAGGTGTTCTTTACGGTAAAGAGGACCTTTTAAACAGTATGCCGCCTTATAAAACAGGTGGCAGCATGATATCAACAGTCACCTTGCAAAATGCTGAATATTTAAACTCGCCCCAGCGTTTTGAAGCCGGCACCCCACACATCGCCGGAGCAGTTGGGTTGGCGGCGGCTGTAGATTATATCAATAGCATTGGGATTAACGAAATATACGAACACGAAAAATCTATATCTGACTGGGTAACTAATGAGCTCAAGCGAATTAATGGTCTCAGGGTCATTGGTGATAATGCTTCAAAAATTAATATTATCTCTTTTGATATTAAAGGTATTCATTCAGGGGACCTGGGTCATTTGCTCGATCAACAGGGCTTTGCTATTCGTTCAGGGCATCATTGCTGCCAACCTTTAATGGATCGGTTTTCTTTGGCGGGGACAGCGAGGGTTTCAGTGTCTATATACAATACAAAAAGTGATCTTGAGAATTTTATGGTTGCCATTGAAAAATGTAAGGAGCTTTTATTATGAACACCGCTAGTGAGTCACTGCTCGTACGCATGCAGCCGACACCAAACCCCTATGCTCTAAAATTTATAGTCAACAGTGACCTTAAAACTGAAGGCAAGGCCACTTTTTATCACCCAGCAGAGGCGTCGGAGCTACCCCTTATATTATCGTTATTCGATGTCCCTGGTGTATTGCAAGTGTATGTATATCAAAATACACTGACGATTACGCATACTGGAGAGCTAGACTCAGATGAGCTTGAGCGCATGGTTGTGTGTATAATAAAATCTCGCATGCCCGTACATAACCCTAATTTTATGGATACTGATATTGATGAGGCCATTCGACCAGCAAGAGATCGAAGCCAGCTCTCAAGCGAAGTGCTTGCCATTGAAGAGATATTAGATCGCACCATCCGCCCGGGCCTACAGGCCGACGGTGGGGATTTAGAAATTATAAGTTTCGAAGATAACGAGCTTAAAATTTTATATCAAGGGGCTTGTGGGGGTTGCCCAAGTGCACTTATGGGTACTTTAGATGCCATACAAAACATACTTCGTCATGAGTTAGAAAACCCAAGCCTAAAAGTAAGACCCATTTAATTTATACTGTAGACAAGTTTTTTTGATGAGTACGGAGGATATAATATTTTAAATATATATTTAATGACTCATATAGAACAACCCATTTACGTTTAACTATAAAGAGTTGTCTTTAGCTCAGAGGTGGCCATTCACATATTTTTTATGTGAGGCCTTGATGTTAGCAATCTCTCGATTAATTTGGGTCTGTAAGGTCGTGTTGTATTGTGCTGTAGCACTGTAGTGCCCACGCCCTTTTGCTCGAAAGTGAATTCTAAGATTTTTTTCAACAGTGCTCACCAAGACAAGCTCTGAGGAATGGGGGTTATTTTTTGAAACCTCATTGACAAAATAATCAAGAGACCCTTTAAGAAGCTCAACTCCTTTAGGTAAGGCCCATGAAATATGAACATTTTTTAATTGCTTGTGTGTATTTACATGACCAGTGAGAGTAAACGGTTCTCCAGGGGTAGCGTTTTTAGTATCACTGGTAATGTGTACCTTTAGGGGGATTGAGATTTTATGAGTCGCCCTTAAGTATTTATGTTTCTTATGTGCGACTGGTGTGCGATTTTTATCGACATTAAAGTATGCACTAAAGCTTAAAAGCCCTGAGAGAGAAAGAAATAAGACGGTGAGTTTTATTTTTTTTATAGTGGTGCCGGACATGCCCTAACCCCTCCAATTAAAAGCTCGTAATTAGTCGGGCCGCCAATATTAGCGGCCTGGTTGTTTACCTTTACATTAATTAAATAATCCCCCGAGGGGAGCGACTTAGAAAAGGGTTCTGTTTCTTGTGTGCCAATAGATCCATCGGGAGCACTAATGCCTTCGCCAGAGGAAGTGTCGTTTTCAATGTCAGAGGTCACTCCAAATCGAGCTGACCCTGAATAGACAAATAAATTTAAATTGGCCTCTGTCCCACTTTGCGTGTCGTAATTTAAAGTGAGGTTAAGCGTCCCTCCAGAGTGCTTGTAGTGGTAAAAATCATTATTTAACACAAGGTGTGAGTCGTACCCCCAGCTCGGGGCAGTAGGGTCAAGAAAGAAACATTCGGAGTTTGGAAAAACAGAGTAAGCGCACTGAATATAGGACACCTCATCCTCATTAGATGTTGTAGATGGAGTGAGGGTAAACAGCCCTGTGCTGGGGTTAGCGCCAGTGCATGTTCCGACATTAGGTACAATATGATTAGAGTATTCAGAGCGATCATTAATATGTTTTTCTGTGGTTCGAATCGTTGCCCAATCTGTGCTGCCGCCAAAATTAGTCTGCGCATCGTGGAGGAGGCCAATGGACCTAAATGCGGCATTTGTATTTTTAAGCCCTGTGGACGCCGTCATTGAGGACCAAATTTCAGGAAAGCCATTAGTGATGGTTTCAGAGTCATTATTAGTGTCGATGGCGTCATAAAGCAAACGTGCAACAGAGAGCTCTCTAAAATTACCTTCATTAGTATTGGCCGGGATGTCGGCAACAAAGTCTACGGCGTAACTACCGGTATGCTTTTCTAAATTAAGCCGAATGTAGTCATCAGTGGACCCGCTGATGTTGCCTTGAGTGTCAACGTACGAGTCTATGCCCTGTACTGCGGCTGGAAAAAAATTAGCAAACCCCTCGCTCCATGCGAGTCGTGGGTCTAAGGGGCCTGATAATGAATGGGCGCCACCGGGCGAATCAGACACAGAAAATTGATGCTCTAAAAAATGAGCGTACTCATGAAGTATTACAGAGTTGTCAAAGTGGTCAGTATCTGAGTTATCCGTGTCACCATTAGAGCCACCAATAATAAAAAGTCGATTGTTGGAGCTGGGCACAAAAAAGCTCCCCGCCGCGGCACCGTAGACGCTAGGGTCAAAACCCTTTTCCCAAAATATTTGCACCTGTGGCGCTACTGTAAAGTTAGTACAGTCCCCAAACCCACAGGTAGTGACTTGTGCTCTTAAATAGTCATTGGCAGTTAACACTTGATCAAGAAGGTTGAAGGCCCCTCCAAGGATGTCGCCATCTGCAGCGGCTACTATAGTTGGCAGAGCTTTTGTTGCATCTGAAGTAAAAGTTGTAGAAAGAGAATAATGTGTATTTTCCTCAGGGCACTTTAAAATATAGGCTTTGTAGTTAGAATTATCGGCCCTTGAGTTTACACTGAGTGTATATGAGCCCCCATCATTGGGCATTTGTAAGGAGTAGTTGCCGGCAGCGTCTGTCTCAGCACACTGTACAACAGTACCTGAAGAATTTTTAACCATCACCTCGGCAAAGCGGATGGGTCTTGAAGCGCTAGGGGCAAGAAGGCCTTTTGTGGGGCCAGTGGTTGAAGAGTCAAAGGTGCGGGCCTTATATTGCGCTAGGCCAGTAATTATGACAGGTGTCGTGTAGGTCGTTGTTGAGGAACAGTAGCTCTCAGTGGCGGGCCCACTATAAACAACGCTGACTCGGCTGGCACAACTGCTCACGGGATTCACGCTTGGGGAGTCACAAGAAACCAATCCCATGGATGAAAAAAGCAAAACAAAAGTCCAAATAATTTTAAACTTAACCATACATACTTTATCGGTCAGTTAGGACTTTCATTGAGTCCTAAGACTTAAATAGAGGTAAAAAAAATACTAATAATTACAACTAGTTACTTTAATTTTTAAAGTTGATCGCTCTTGACACAGGACCTTCGGCGGGGGCTTTATTGGTCTTAAGCTCCATGATGGTACAACAAAAAATCTCGGTGTCCTTTGCGCTCAAAAAATAGGAGAGCAAGGTAAGAATTGAACAGCTTTACTTGGACTTATCTTATGGCTGGCACCAAAAAACTAAATAGTTAAGAGGCAAAAGAGGAGGGGTCTAGTCTGTCACAAGGTTAAAAGCCATTGAATAGTTAAAAGTTAGGTTGCCTTAAGGGTGGAATTTAGCCAGAATATGGACCATGGAAAAGGGCTACAATTCAGACATAAGTTATCAGGGCGATAATTTTCATATACAGACGGAGGACTGGGGCATGAGCAACCCAGTGCTTGTTAGCCGCGTTTTTCAAAATGGAGCTGTTTTAAAAAGTTTAAAAGTGCCTTATAACAAAGTGTTACCAAAGGGTTATATGGACAATAGTCAGGCTATACGAGTGGCCATGAAAACCCAGCACCAACAAATTCTAGACCTGTTACTTTCTGGCCAACTTTTATAACTCAAGTTACAATATATGAATGATAGAATTTTCACATGTATACAAAACATATTCAGGCACAGTTCACGCTCTAAAAAATATTAATCTAAATATTAAAAAAGGTGAATTTGTTTTTCTTACCGGGCCAAGTGGGGCAGGTAAGACAACGCTTTTTCGAATGATCTCGGCTTACGATCGGCCCTGTTCGGGGCATGTTCAGGTGGGGAACTATAAGTTAAATGAAATATCAGCTAAAGAAATACCCACCCTTAGAAGAAGCATCGGAGTTGTCTATCAAGATTTCAAGCTACTAAAAGCAAAGACAATTTTTGAAAATGTAGCCTTGCCCTTAGAGGTAAGAGGAGAGGGTGAAACCGTAATACGTAAAAAAGTGAATGAAATATTAGACCGAGTGGGCCTTGTTTATAAAAAAGGCAAATGTCCTGATTTTTTATCAGGAGGAGAGCAGCAAAGGGTGGTTATAGCAAGAGCGCTGGTTCATCAGCCAGGAGTTTTAATTGCCGATGAGCCCACGGGTAACTTAGACCCTCACTTAAGTGAAGAGATTATGGACTTACTTGAAAACATTAATGCACAGGGGACCACTGTGCTTATTGCTACGCACGATCACAATTTGGTGAAAAGGCGAAATAAAAGGCTTGTAACAATAAAAGACGGAGAGCTTTCAGAGGGAGCAGCGTGAGTAAATATATAAATCATATTTTAAGTAGTTTTAAAACACACCCGACGATTCAGCTGACAACCATTATTGTCTTAACGGGCACATATGTTTTGATTTCAACTTTTTTTGTTGCAAAAAGTAATATAGATGGAGTTTTATCGAGTTGGGGCGAAAAGGTAAGATTAAATATATACCTAACAGATTCAGCAACTGATGATGATATTAATAAAATTAAAAGCAAATTATCTAAACTTAAAAAATTTTCTCCAGCAGAATATGTTTCTAAGGAGCAGGCGGCCAAAAACTTTATGGCATCGATGGCTCAAAGTGCCCCTGATTTACTTAATAACTCAGAATTAGGAAACCCTCTGCCGGCAAGCCTGGAGCTATCAATAAAGTCCTCAACCTCTGGGGCCGAGCATTTGAAGTTATTAAAGATCGCGGCTGAATCCATAAGAGCATTTTCTGGGGTAGAGGAGGTATCCTATGGGCAGGGTTGGGTGAAAAATTATTCAGACCTTGTGAGTGGATTTAAAAACTCATCCTATGCATTTTTGCTACTATTGATTTTGGGCAGTATGCTCGTTGTTAGTAACTCTATTAGAAGCTCGGTTTCACAAAGGCTCGAAGAGGTAGAGGTGCTTGAGCTTGTGGGGGCGACACAGTCGATGATTAGAACCCCTTACATTATTGAGGGCATGGTATTGGGCTTAATAACGAGTATTTTAGCGATTATGGGGACGTATTTACTATTTCTTTGGCAGCAATCTATAATAATTAAAGAATTTGATTTGATTACTTTTGGCGGTCAATTTCATTTTTTAAATTTGATGCAAATATTGGGCGTAATTTCTCTAGGGGTTTCAATGGGCGCCGCAGGGTCGTACTTTAGTGTAAGTAAAATAAACACAGGGTGGGCTGCTGCAAAGAGAACCAATGGAGCAAACTGGCAATGAGTTTGATAGGTAAATGTTGCGTGATTTTAATTTTAAGTTCAATTTTTGCTCTGCTGCCGGCACAGGGGTCGACTTATGAGCAAACCCAAGAGTTGTCGTTAAAAATACAAGAGAATAAAAAAAACCTTAGAGACGCGGATCAACAGCAGAGAAAACTACTAAGTACCCTTTATGGATTACATGAAAAAATAAAAACTTTAAATAAAAAGAGGGGCCGGTTTACCAACCGAGTGTTTAATGCAAAGGCGAACATAAAAAAAGTAGCTCGAAAAATAAACAGATTAAAGGTAAAGATAAATTCTCAAAAGCATAGTTTGGGAAAACGATTGAGGTCATTATATCAGATGCAAGACCTGGGATACTTAAGGTATTTTCTATACTCTGTAAAGACGGGTCAGGTGGATAAAAACTTAAAGTATTTGAGGTTGGTATCTAAAAGGGATATGAGTTTGATAAGAAACCATCAGTTAAGTTTAAAAAAATTAAGAACTCAACAAAGAAAATTAAAGGTAAATGTTAAAAAATACATTGCAGAAAAATCTAAATTTGAACGAAGTGAAAAAGCACTTCATGACCAGCAAGAGCTTAAGGCCTCAGTACTGAGAAGGATAGGAAGCCTCAAAAACAAAGCTCTACATAATATTAGAAGTTTGAAACAGAAGGTCGTAGAGATGAACTTTGCCCTGCCTGAAAGTGAAATATCAAGCCTATTTGAGACGGCCTTTTATGAAAGTAAGGGCCGACTATCTCTGCCTGTGCAAGGTAAAGAAGTGGGTAAGTATGGATTGATACTAGACGATCAATATCAATATAAACTCACTCGAAAGGGTGTGATTTATAGGCCATCCCCGAAAAGTGCTCAGGTTAATAGTATATTTGGAGGAGAGATCGCATATATAGGCTATGTGACCGGTTATGGTCAAACAGTAATTATTGACCACGGGGATAATTATCACAGTATTTACTCTAACTTAAATGAAGTCCGAGTAAAGCTAGGCCGCTCTGTTTTTATGGGTGAAAAAATTGCAGAGAGAGTTAATAAAAAAGGGCGGTTAAGTGGCACCTTGTATTTGGAGATTAGACATTTCTCAGAAAGTTTAGATCCCGCTGAGTGGATTGCAAATAAATTAGTCGTGAAAAGAGGAGATAAACTCAATGGTAAAATATAAAACGAGGGGTCCTCGCTTATGAAATCAAAAATAATTAAAATCATTATAGTGGGCTCAATATTGGGGCTTGCATTGTTTAAACTCGATATAAATGTACTTAAAGCCAAGGCTGACGAGAGGTACAAGGATTTATTGTTGTTTACGAAAGTTTTAAACTTAGTACAACAATACTATGTCGAAGAGGTGGATACTAAAAAATTAATCCATGGTGCTATAAAGGGAATGCTTAAGGAGTTGGACCCTCATACTAACTATCTCCCTCAAAACATTTATAAAGAATTTGAAGATGAGACCAGTGGTAAGTTTGGGGGCTTAGGGATAGAGATAACTATCAGGGATGGGATACTAACAATTATTTCACCCATTGAAGACACCCCTGCTTGGAAGGCGGGCATAAAGGCCGGTGACAAAGTTGTATACATAAATGGAGAAAGCACAAAGGGGCTCAGCCTGGTTGAAGCGGCAC
>JAUVAX010000057.1 GCA_030591685.1 Pseudobdellovibrionaceae bacterium
AAACCTTTGGAGTGGCGGATGTTATGATATCTAGACGGTTTGGTGGTTTTAGCTATATTACTCATGCTTTAAGAAGGTGCTGCTGTAACGAGAGCGTTAAGTTAATTTTTAACTAAGCCTTTAGAGGTTTACGTAACAAAAAGATAAGCCTGATCAGCCCGAACACAAAACGCATTGCAATACTAAAAAGTGACCTATCACCTGAGTACTGATAAGGTGCCTACTTAATTGAGAAGGGAGAGAAAAATGAAAACAAAACTACCATTTATTTTTGCGGTATTAACAATGATATTAGGGGTTTCGATTTCAATATTATTTGGTGTTAATGAAGATATTTTCAAAGGTAAAATCGAAGAAGGCCTCAGCCAAAATCAAAAAATCATGAGTATTGTTGACGTAGAAAAGCGACAAAGTGTTTTGGATAAAGAGAAATCAAAAAACTGGAGATATTATCAACGATTTCACTTTCATGCGACAGGGATAGGGGCCATGTCTTTAGCGGCATTAATATTGTTTTACTTTTCTTCAGCCCCTTTAGGGTTACGCTTGGTGAGTTCCTACATGATTTCTGTCGGGGGTTTTTTGTACCCGTTTGTTTGGCTTTTTGCCGCTATCTATGGGCCCATTATGGGGCGACATGAAGCTAAAGAAGCGTTTTCTGTGTTTGGTTACATGGGGGGTGTGTTTCTGTTGGGCCTCTTTATATTATTGTTTGCGTTAATAAAATACCCACTTCAGTCACTGGAGCAAAACAAATAAGAGTTTTTTAATGTCACCAATGCAAACGGGCATACGATAACTTAAAGTAGTTTTTAATTAATATGGTGCTGGGTTTTTAAAAGGAGTTACCTGTTATGGGTGTTGAGCGAGAACAAGTAGTGATAACAGGCTCACTTTGAGCAGTGACTAATAATAAGTCGCTCAGTTATAATTAAGACACTAAATTATTTATTTTGGAGAAAAACCATGTGGTTATTTATAGGTAAAATAATTGTTGCGGCAATATTAATTAGTTTTGTTTCGTGGCTTTCAGGTAAAAAAATTGCATTAGCAGGGTTTTTAACGGCTCTTCCGTTGACGACTTTACTAGCCTTGGCCTTTTCTCACCTAGAGTGGGGGGATTCTAAACAATCTGTTGAGTACGCAAAAAGTATACTTACGGCCCTTCCTGTAACACTAATGTTTTTTATACCCTTTTTGCTAGCTCAAAAATTTCACTTAAGTTTTTGGAGTTGTTATGTCAGCGGTGTGGTCTTGTTAGGGGCGGGATATTTTTTACACACATATATCTCTAAAGTAATTTAAGTCGGCAACGGATTTAAGCTCACAATTAAGAGAGTTGTTCGGGGGTTAGTTTGTTTAAGGTCTCTTCATTTAATATTCGGTGTTATGGGCTTGGTGGGGAATATTCAGGGCGGTTTGGTGACGAGGGTCGTAATGATAAGCTCAGGGCCTTTATTAAAAGCCATCTCCAGGATTGTGATGTGATGATCTTTCAAGAGATTGTTGATCTTGAAGGTTTTTTTAAAATTTTACCACCAAAACTTCAAATGAAGTCATACCCGCATAGTTACAAAAGGCACCAGCATATCGTGATCTGCTATAATGAACGGTTTGATTTAGTTGACGACCTAGAGAGCGATTACATAATTGAAGGAGTTGCTTTAAACACTAAAACCTCAAGGCCCATAATGTATGGGGTTTTGGTAGACAGAGCAAAGAGTCAGCCGTTAATGCATGTTTTTGGGGTGCATTTAAAATCTGGAAAAATTCATTCAGCATCTCGCATTCAGCAGGTGAAGGTCTTGGCTCGATTTATTGAGAGTTTAGACCCTTCGCTGCCGGTGATTGTGGGCGGTGACTTTAACACTCAGTTAAAGCAGGTCACTGGGCATGATGAAGACGATATGCAGAGAGTAAATGATGTGCTTTCATCAGTGGGCTTAAAAAAGGTATTAAACTCTCAAGACACCTATCAAACCCCGTGGGAGAGTCATTGTCTGGACCACTTTTGGGCCTCCGGACCTATGGTTACCGAGGGCTGTCTTTGGGTCTATGATGTTAAGAGTTTTAATGATGAGTCAGATCTTAATAAGACTTTAAAGGCATATTATGAGCAAATTTCTGATCATCTGCCCATTATAGCTCAATTGAAGGCTTAGAGCATAAAGAGGGGTACTGTTATTTTAGCGATGAGCTTATGAAGGGGGGCCTTTTTACCCCGCCCAGTGGCCGAGTGAGTAGAAACCCCTATGGTCACGTAGGTTGTTGTATTAAAAAGGGGGGCGTGCCGCCTTTTAGTTAAATGATTCAGATCAAAAGAGGGGGCGTCAGTAGCTTTTGAAGAGCTAAAATAACGCTAATGGCCAGGGTTTTGCGCTCAGCATGATAAAATTTGCAAATAAAAGTAGAAACTTATTAATTTTGATTGCGTTCTCAAGATCAAAACCCTATAAACAAAACTCAATAAATAATAAACAAGGAATAAAAATGAGCACAGGAACAGTAAAATTTTTTAATGCAAGCAAGGGATTTGGTTTCATCACTCCGGATGACGGCAATGACCTATTTTTTCATATCTCTGAAATCCAAGGTCAAGAGCCTCGTGATGGCGATAAAGTAGAATTTGAAGTTGGTGAAGGCAAAAAAGGGCCTTGTGCAGTTAATGTTCGAGTAAAGAACTAATAACTCACGTACCTAACATATTATGAAGCAAAGCCTGATAAGAACCCTTATCAGGCTTTTTTTTGTCAAAAATTAAAAGTTTAAATGGGCCCCTCTTTATTTTTTAACAGGCGTGTTTTTTTAAATCGCGATTTACCGGTACAGGCAAAAGATTTATTGTTGGTCCCACAACTTTTGATTATTTAAATTACGTTGGCTTTATAGTCGACCTTAGAGGGGCTTGTTCTAGCATGAAAAAGTTAATTAAAGGTCTGGTTGAGTTTCGTAGAAGTGCTCAAAGTGGATATAGAAAAAAATTTAGCCAACTAGCTCAGGGGCAATCACCAGATGTGTTATTCGTGGCTTGCTCCGACAGCCGGGTTGTGCCGAATACTTTTGCCTCTACAGACCCGGGAGACCTATTTGTTGTACGAAACGTAGGCAACCTAATCCCTCCTTGCTGCGAGCCGAGCTCTGATAAAAACGCAAGCTCTGAAATGTCAGCCATTGAGTTCTCCATATTAAACTTAAACGTAACCGATGTTATTATTTGTGGCCACTCTGAGTGTGGAGCCATGGAGGCTCTTATTGGCAATGTTAAAGACGATAAAACTCAGCATTTAAAGGCATGGCTTTTAAATGCCAAAGAGGCATTAAATCGACTTAACTCGGGTCAGTCGTTGGACTCAAGCTTGAGCCGTTCAAATCAGCTTTCACAAATTAACGTTTTGTTGCAAATGGAGCATGTGAAAACATACCCTGTTGTAAAAGAGCGTATGCTAAGCGGGCAGCTTCGAGTGCATGGGTGGTGGTTTGATATTACAAAGGCCGATGTTTATGCCTTTGAGGAGGATCAAAATAAATTTATAGTGATCGATGAGGTCGAGGCCGATAGGCTTTTGGCCCGACTCAGCACCTAAGTACAAACTAAGAGGGGGGCATATTGAGCCCCTTAGTAGCATTTTTTTAAGCTTTGTGTGCCCCAAGAGTTGGGATATGGTAGGCGCCTTATTTAAATTTTTATAAAGAGGGTTAAAATTATGACAGATAAAAAATCAACTATAATATACACAAAAACTGATGAGGCCCCGGCCTTAGCCACTCATTCATTTTTACCTATAGTGAGAGCCTTTACGTCAAAAGCTAATATTGAGATTGCGACTAAAGATATCTCATTAGCAGGGCGAATTATTTCAAACTTTCAAGAGTATTTAACCTCAGAGCAAAGGCTCCCCGATGCCTTAGAAGAGCTAGGAGCGTTGGCTAAAACCCCAGGCGCAAATATTATAAAGCTCCCAAACATTAGTGCTTCGATCCCTCAATTAAAAGAGGCCATAAAGGAGTTGCAGTCGCAGGGGTATAAACTTCCGGATTTTCCGGATGAATTAAACTCAAGTGAAGACAAAAAAGTTCGTGCCCTTTACGCAAAAGTCATCGGGAGTGCTGTAAACCCAGTATTGCGAGAGGGTAATTCAGACCGCCGAGTGGCGGCCCCGGTAAAAGAATTTGCTAAAAAAAACCCACACTCTATGGGGGCTTGGGAGACGACTTCAAAAACTCATGTAGCGCATATGGAGGAAGGTGACTTTTATTCCAGTGAAAAGTCATATGTGGCCCCTCAAAATTTAGATGTAAAAATTGTACTCACAACAGACGACAACAAAACGGTGGTTTTAAAAGAAAGTACGCCTTTGCTTGAAAAAGAGGTGATTGATGCCTCTACCATGAGTAGTACGGCCTTAAGGGCGTTTTATGCTCAACAAATAAGAGAGGCTAAAAACTCTGACTTGCTGTTGTCGTTGCACCTAAAAGCCACAATGATGAAAATTTCAGACCCCATAATGTTTGGCCACGCTGTGAAGGAGTTTTTTAAAAGCGTATTTGATAAATACGAGGCTGAGCTTCAGGAGTTAGGGGTTAACCCTAATAACGGGCTAGGGGACATGCTAGAGAAAATAAAAACCCTCCCAAAAAATCAACGCACTGAAATCGAAAAAGCCATTGAGGCCTGTTATGAAAATGGCCCCCGATTAGCTATGGTTGATTCAGATAAGGGGATTACAAACCTTCACGTGCCCAGTGACATTATTATAGATGCCTCTATGCCCGCAGCGATTAGAAACTCAGGTCAAATGTGGGGGGCAGACGGTAAGTCGTACGACATGATCGCCATGATCCCAGACCGTTGTTATGCCGATGTTTACCAGGAGACCATTAATTTTTGCAAAAAAAATGGGGCTTTTGATGTGACCACGATGGGTACTGTATCTAACGTAGGGCTTATGGCAAAAAAGGCTGAAGAATACGGATCTCACGATAAAACTTTTGAAATTTCAGCCGCAGGTGTGGTTAGGGTTTTAGACGACAAGGGGCAAACTTTAACTGAGCACAAAGTAGCCCAAGGAGATTTGTGGAGAATGTGCCAAACAAAAGACGAGCCCATAAGAGACTGGGTTCAGCTAGGTGTTACAAGGGCTAGGGCCACAGGTGTGCCGGCAGTATTTTGGCTTGATAAAAACAGATCTCACGACGCTATTTTAATAGAAAAAACAAATAACTACTTAAAAAATCACGACACAGAGGGGTTAGAAATTAAAATTCTCTCACCTGTTGAGGCCGTAAAGTATACTCTTGAGAGAGTTAAAAAGGGGCAAGACACCATTTCGGTCACAGGAAATGTGTTGCGTGATTACTTAACCGACCTGTTCCCAATTTTAGAATTGGGTACAAGTGCAAAAATGTTATCTATTGTGCCACTTTTGGCAGGAGGAGGGCTTTTTGAAACGGGCGCTGGTGGGTCAGCCCCAAAGCATGTGCAACAGTTTGTCGAAGAAAACCATTTACGCTGGGACTCTTTAGGTGAGTTTTTAGCCCTTTCAGTGTCTCTAGAAGATTTGGGGGAAAAAACATGCAATCAAAAAGCCCTAGTATTGGCAGAAACTTTAAATAAAGCCAACAGTGAATTTTTAAACACAAATAAATCACCGTCAAGAAAGGTGGGCGAATTAGACAACAGGGGCAGTCACTTTTATTTGGCACTTTATTGGTCCAAAGCACTCGCCGAGCAAACTAAAGATCAAAGCTTAAGAGAAGAGTTCTCAGCGATTTATAAAGATTTAAAAGAGAACGAGTCTAAAATTATTGATCAACTCAACTCAGCTCAAGGCCAGAGAGTTGATATGGGTGGTTATTATCACCCTGACGAAAACAAAGTCTCACAAATCATGAGGCCTAGCATGATATTTAATAACATCTTAAAAAACCTTTAATGGGTAACTGAGTTTAAAGTTGTAGTGGGGGGGCCATGAGCCCCAAGAGCCGCCCCTGTGTTTTGCCTCGTAAATGGCCTATCAGTGTAAGTTTTACCGCTTTTATCGTTGGGAAGGCCTTACATGCAGTTATTCTTTCAATTTTTTGTTCTGACAAGTAAAGGGTTTGAAATATAAAAATAATTGTCATAGTTAAGGGTGTTGATAGCTTGAATAGGCGAGGTCTAATGTATGTTTAAAATAATGATTTTTATACTATCGTGGTGTTTAACTTTTGGTTCCATAGCACATGCAGATCTCACGCCCTCCGTTGAGTCCCGTTTAAACGGTGAAAGTGCACAGCTTTCTCCACGGCTTAGAGAAACAATCGAAGGTATAATTTTAAAAAAGAAATCTCAAATTTTAGAAAGAGAAATTCTCGAGCACCAATTTTCTGAGGAGATGTTGGAGTTGTTAGATAAAAAAACACTATATAAACTTTTTAACGTAGCCACGGCCGCCGGGGCCCTTTTTGTTTTAAAAGATGGCTCACAAAGAGCGAGAGCCTTAAGGTCTAGAATGCCTCAAGTATTAGAGTACTACTGGAGCAACCCCCAGGCTGAGAGGCCCTTTAAATATGTACCGTTAAAACGAACACAGGTTGTAATGAGGCTCTTGCCTTTTATTGCCGCTTTTGCTGGGGTTACGGCTTTATTTTTATCTAACTCATCTAAGCACTCTAAAATTAAGAGCCAAATAACAGAGATAGCCAGTGATATTGAAACCATTAACGAGCTTAACCGGCGAGACCAAAATGTTATTGACGAATTAGGAGCCATGCTTTCGGTCACAGTTAATGACTAAATTGTTTGTATGGATCCAAAGTGGTAAGAGTTTTTAAAGAGCAACACATCACTTTAAAAAATATATTAATAGAAATTTAAGTTAAAAATTTTCGGACATTCAACACATGAGTGCATGAATTTTGACATAATCTCCATCCCTTAAAGTTACTCCCCCTGTTTGAATGTAATAATCTCTAAATTTATCCATTGCTGTAGGGCTTCTTGAAGGGATTTTGTAACTACTTCGGTGGAAAGACTCGAATCAATTTCGTCAATTGCTGACTCTAAATCGGGATTGGCCTGAAGGCCGTTTAAAATTTTAAACTCCAAATCAGTCAGGCTCTCACAGTGAACCCTTCTGTCTTTTGTGGTCCACACCATAATATTAGTGTTTTCTTTGGGGTGGCTTTCTTCGTGGGCCCATATTTTATGTAGGGGCCAGGGGCTTTTAAAAAGTTTTAATGATGTTGTGCAAATGGCCTGAGGGCCGTTTAAGGTACTTTTTTCTGTTGTCAGTGTGAAGTAGTCGTAAAAACTTTCAATCATAAGCCACTCAAGCGTTGCGACATCAACGAGTTCTTCAGAGGCATCTTTTGGTAAGTGCGTTTTTAAATACTGAGGCAGGTTGCGGCCAATCTCGTTAATATAATGAGTGTCTGGTGTATGCACGGTTAAATACTCTCTGATAAATCCAGAGAAGGCCTCTTTGCCATAAAACACACCTGTGACCACAAAGTCAGACTCAATACATTCGGTAGTTCCGACTTCATAACTTGACCGGTAAGATAAAAGTCTCTCTGTTCGAGAGATATTTTTTTGACTAATGACAAAATTTAAGGAATCCGGAGAGTCTGTTTGTCGGCTTATAAAGCTATAAAGTTGCTGTTGGAAGTCCCTTAAGTTTATCACTTTGGATCCTTTCGACAATGTCTTTCGCTTTAAATAGTTCGGCTTCATACTTAGAAAGAGTGGGGATGTCTGAGTCCCACTCGACCATTATTGAGGTTTTATCAAGAAGCTTCATAGTAAAGGCGAGAAGGTCAAAGACTTCGTCTTTAACGGGGGCATCATGTGTGTCTATAATGAGCCCTGAGTCTTTAACTTGATGGCCTGCGAGGTGAATTTGACCCACATTATCTAGAGGGATTCCTTTAATAAAATGCTCAGGGTTAAAATCGTGATTTTGTGAACTAACGTAAACGTTATTAACATCTAAAAGAAGGCCACAGTCTGTTTTTTTAATAATCTCGGTGATAAACTCCCACTCTTGCATTTCAGAGTGGTTAAAGCTCATGTAACTTGAGGTGTTTTCAATCATAAACCGTTGGCCTAAAAAATCTTGAATACGGTTGATGTTGCAGCTGACATGTTCAACGGCTTCTTTTGTGTAGGGCATTGGCAACAACCCATGAGTATTATGAGCATTAACTCCGGTCCAACAGAGGTGATCTGAAATCCATTCGGGCTGTATTATATTTATAAGGTTTTTTAAATTTTTTAAAAACTCTAGGTCTAAAGAGTCAACGCCGCCAATATTAGACGAAACACAGTGAAGAACAATGGGCTTAAAAGCACGGACTTCTAGAAGAGTTTCTAGCATTGGTCCGTGCCCACTTTGAGGGATACCCATATAATTTTCAGCTAAAGCCTCAAACCAATCCACACGGGACTTTTTGGCCAAAACATCTTCATAATGCTCTGACCTTAAGCCAAGTCCGTATCCTAAATAGGGGTACTTACTCATTTATTGATCCTTTAAAGGATGGAACCTTTCTTTACTTGCTTTTTTTATCTCCACACGATCCATCGGCACATTTTGCTCCGGCTTTTTTACCCTTACCGTTTTTCATATGATTTTCGCCGCATTTATTCTTTGCTTTTTTACCCTTACTGTTTTTCATGTGCTTGTCGCCACATTTACCATCGCAGTTTTTTTTGTCTTTATGTTTACATGTTTTCGCGTGATTTTCGCCACATGCTCCTTTGCCGTCTTTCATTGTCCCCTCGGCATTAGCGGTACTTAGCCCCAGTGTGAGGCCTGCGATAACTGAACTGAGTATCATTTTATTACGTAATAGTGTGTTTTTCATTTTATCTCCTATATATTATAGTTTATGTTATTTGCTCACTCTATTTTTGATTTTAATAGAGTAATAAAGATATGTGCTGTTCGGCAAATAAATCTTACAAAAAAATATATTTACTTTTTTTGTAAGGTTCTAGACCTGACATGCACAGACGTTTAAGCCGACTAAAGGAGTAAAAATGGATAAAGAAAGTATAAAGTTAAGAATAAATAGGTTTCATACACTACTAGCCCGCCTAGAGTGGTTACCGCCCCTTTTAGCCAGGGTTATGATAGGCTGGGTATTTTTTTGGGCCGGTTACGGTAAGCTAGGTAACCTTGAGCCGGTGATCGGGTACTTTAACTCTATTGGCATCCCATTTGCGAACATACAAGCCCCCATGGTTGCAGGCCTTGAGCTTTTGGGTGGATTGGCCCTTGTTTTAGGGTTTGCCACCAGGTACTTTTCAGCTGTTTTAATAGGTATTATGGCTGTCGCCCTAATGACAGCCCATAGCGCTGAAGTAAATAAGCCTGCTGATTTATTTAAAATATACGAATTTGTATACATTATAGTTATGGGGTACTTAGCCATTTACGGGGCCGGTAAGTTTTCGGTGGACCATCAAATGAAAAGCAAATGTTAAGGGCTTTTTAATTTTTTTTATGGGGTCTTTTTTTGAATAAGTAATTTCAAAGGGCCCCTTTATAGTTTTAAATTCATGACAAAAAAATAAAAAAATGATGATTTCAATTTAGGCACTTAGCCTATTTCGGACGATTTAAGTGAGAAAATACTAAAGGGCGAAGTAGCATAAAAAACATTAAAATGAGTTTGATAATTAAAAGCAGAAATTAAAACAAAGGTTTAAATAGCATGATGGTTATTTGCTGGGCCGCTCTTGTGGCCGGTCGACTTGATTATCAGGGTGAGATTTAATAAACGAACTATGCTCTAGGCACCGAATATTAACCGCCTGAAGGGTTGGGTAATTATCCATATCAACACTAAAGCGATTTGCGTTGTAAACCTGTGGCGCAAGAAACAAATCAACAGCTGTAATTTGGTCACCAAAACTATAAAGCCCGGCGGTTTTTTTAAGTTCAAATTCGAGAGCATTAAACCCAGCTTCAATCCAGTGCTTTGACCATGCGGCTTGTTGTGGTTTTGTTGCGCTAAAATTTTGCTCAAGCTGCTTCATTACAGATAAGTTTTGTACCGGCTGAATCCCTGAATTTATAATTTCACAAAGGGCTACTTGTTGAGCTTTTTGATCGGCTTGATCTGAAAACAAGGAGGGGTTGGGCCAAGTATCATCAATGTACTGAATTATTGCCATAGATTGTGAAAGCTGAAGGTGATTGTGTATAAAAAAAGGCACCTGCTTCATGGGGTTCATTTGCGTATAGGCTTCTTTTTTTTGCTCGCCCCCATCGTTCACTAGGTGAACGGGGTTGTAGACAAAATCTAATTTTTTTAAATTAAGAGCCGCCCGCACGCGGTAAGAACAGGAGCTTCTATAGTAGCTATAAAGGGTGATATTTTCGTTACTCATAGTAGTTAAATTAACATATAAACCGGTGCAAAGTTAGTCGGTGCGCTAGCTTGCGTCACGCGGGGGCTAGAGTGGTGGCTCCAATGAGTTATGTATACGTAAGAGGGGGCAGGGGTGAATTGCCGTGACTTTGGCGGGCGTTTTTGATTAATATGGGGCAAATAAATTTTATTTAGGGAGTCTCTAATATGAAACTAGCCAGTTTAAAATCAACATCACTTGATGGAGAGTTAGTCGTTGTAAGTCGTGATAATAAAACAGCTGTTAAAGTAAACACAATAGCTAAAAGCCTCAGAGGGGCATTAGAGAGCTGGGCTCTTTGCCAGCCAAAGTTGCAAGATGAGTACGAAAAATTGAATGCGGGCAAATCTCCAGAGGCTTTTAGTGTAGATGAGACAAAATTTCACTCACCTCTGCCTCGAGCCTTTCAGTGGGTGGACGGTTCGGCATTTATTCATCACGTAAAGCTTGTTCGCATGGCCAGAAACGCTCCTTTGCCTGAAACCTTAGAAACAGTCCCCTTGATGTACCAAGGGGGGAGTGATTGTTTTTTAGCCCCTAATGAGGACATCCCACAAAGGGGCTTCTCTCACGGGACTGACTTTGAGGGCGAAGTGGGAGTCATTGTTGGAGATGTACCCATGGGAGCAACACCCGAAGAGGCTTTAAAGTGCATCCAGTTATTTGTAATTATTAATGATGTATCTTTAAGGGGGCTTATACCGGCTGAGTTGAAGCAAGGGTTTGGTTTTCTTCAAGGTAAGCCATCAAGTGCGTTTGCTCCTTTTGCTGTGACAGCAGATGAGTTAAAAGGTGCATGGAGTGAGGGGCGAATACATCTGCCCCTTTTAGTCGAGTACAACGGTAAGTTTTTTGGAAAAGCCGATGCCGGACAGATGCACTTTCATTTTGGCGACCTTATCTCGCACGTTGCAAAAACTAGAAACCTCTCAGCCGGCACCATTGTTGGCAGTGGCACTGTTTCTAACGAAGATATGGCCGTGGGGAGCAGTTGCCTCGCTGAACAGAGAATGCTTGAAAAAATCCACCAAGGTGAGTTTAAAACTCCCTTTATGAAGGTTGGGGACACAATAAAGGTCCAAATGCTCGACAAAGAGGGCTCGGACATATTTGGAACCATCAACCAAAAGGTTGTTCAAGCGGAGTAGGGCCTGTAAATAATACTATATTTTTTGTTGTACTTGTTTTATTGGTCACTGGGTTTATACAGAGGGCTAGAATCCGAACAAACAATAAATCAGGAGAGAGAGATGAAATTAGCCCTAATGGCCCTAGTACTTTTTTTTAACATATCAGTTTTTGCAAGCATTCAAAAGCAAGCTGTTGATTACTCGGTTGTCGGCAATCAAGACGTATTTTTAACATATATGGCTAATCTTACTGATTATGAAGCTTCACCTTTATATCAGTTGGAACCAGTAGGGCTTACCCAGGCGGCTTACGGCTCTAATTGTTATGCCCAGACAACCTGCCCGAACGGTGGAAATATATATTGCGAAACTTACGGAGCTGGTTGTACATGGAGAGTTTGGCCTTACCGAAGAGTTAAATGTGAAGGTTATAATAATTATGGTGATTGGGTATATTTTGATTTTCATTGCTAGTTAAAATAGTTATTAAACATTAGATTTTATTAAATTATCTTATGAGTAATAAAAAAGCCAGACCTAGGTCTGGCTTTTTTTTGTCACGCAGCTTTAAAATAGAATCTTGCGCTGATGAAATAATTATATAACTATAAAAAAGCCTCTAAAGGATTAGTGGGTTGCAGTACAAACGGAGTTGTTAGTGGTAAGAGTCACGGTTATATTTTTAGTGTGTTTTTATAGTTTGTTTTCATTTTCATCAGGGTTAAAATTACATTTCAATGATTTGCCGGCTGTCAGTCGTTTTGTTCAAACCCCAACAATTAAGCTTTCTCAAAAAGACTACCCCTATTTTTCAGATGACTTGGCTTTTTCTAATATGGAGCTAGCCATCGCCAGGCAGCTGAAGCGATTTAATAAAAGAAATATGAATCACGAAATTCAATTAGGGGATGAGGTTTACCGTTACGATCACTTTAAAGAGTCACTCGTAGTATTTAAAAAACATGTTCAGAGCACTAAAAAATGTATTTATAAAAACCCTAAAGGGAGCAAGGCTTGTTATGAAACCTTAAATGCCTCCATACAAAAGGCCTTTAATGTTTATAAGCCAGTAGTCAGTAAAGATGACAGAGGACATGGGCAAAAAAAGTTTGCACGCTTTACAGGTTACTATACACCACTTTTATCAGGTTCTTATGTGCGCACAGAAGCCCACCCTTACGGTATATATAACATTCCAATAAAAACTCGACATAGAAAACTCAATCGTGAGCAAATCGATTTTGACGACCGGCTAATAAGTACACATAACGATATTTTTTATTCAAATAATTTATTTGATTTATACCTTTTGCACGTCGAGGGTGGCGGTAAAGTAGCAATCAAAGAGGGCGGAAATACAACCTACCAATATATAAGTTACTCCGGCACGAACTCTAAACAGTGGAACTTTATTTCAAAACATATGATTAAAAAGGGCTATATTAAAAACTCCTCTATTAAAGCACAAAGAAATTACCTTTTAAAACACCCTGAAAAGGCCCGAGAAATATACTCAACCTGCCCCAGCTATGTTTACTTTAAAGAGAGCGATACCCCGCCTGAGGGCAGTGACGTGGTCCCCCTTACCGACAATCGAAGCATAGCGACCGATTACCGTATTTACCCCTTAAAGG
>JAUVAX010000080.1 GCA_030591685.1 Pseudobdellovibrionaceae bacterium
AGAAATTTAAATTTTAGCGCCTCTCAGGCCATTTAAATGCGTTGTAATACTAAAAAAGTGACCGATCATTCGCTCTATTTCTGCGCAAGGTACTTTTGTCTCAAAATACCTTTTCAATTTTAAAGCCCGGGAACTTTTCTTTCACCAATGAGATCATTTTTAAATTTGGATTTGCTCCGATTTTTTCTAACCTCTGATATTGAAAAACATTTTTAAACCCAAGTGCTTTTTGGTAATCGTGCTGCCGCTTTTTATCACTCAACCTCATACTTTTTAAAAGAATAGGGAAGGCCACCTCAGGCCTGACTTTAATCTTTTCAACAGCGGCTCGAATATTCTCACGAGGCTCCGGAAAAATGAAGTCACTGGCAACGGGCTCAGATAAATGAGAGTTTAATGCTTCAGCCATATTCTCACGAAGTTTTTTCTTATTAGCTGCTTGAGTAAAGCACCCTTCGAGTTCAACACATTCAGCCCAATAACCATCACTCTCTTTATGAACTTTAAAATGATAATACATTATTTATCCTTTTTTAAGTTTTTTCTCTAGGGCTTTTTCAAGCCCCTTTTTTAATTCTTTGTGCATTGGAATAGTAACTCTCATTTTACCTTTGCCAACTGTCACATGGGACCCTTTTTGCCTAAGCTTTTCCCAGCCCTCTCCAAGGTATTGCTTTAACATATCCTTACCACTTCTCGGCATATACCCCCCTTTATCTTACCAAATATAGTTGGTAAGGTCAACTGCGCCAAAAAACAGACACTTAGACAGCTTATAACGTTTCAAGCTGAGATAATCAATGAATTGAGTTCGGACTTCTATACACCACTCACCCATTAATCATCATAAACTTTTCTCATAATTAAGTGCCAGACAGCTAACTACCTAGCTAAAACC
Source organism: Pseudobdellovibrionaceae bacterium (assembly GCA_030591685.1). Lineage (GTDB taxonomy): Bacteria > Bdellovibrionota > Bdellovibrionia > Bdellovibrionales > UBA1609 > JAUVAX01. The sequence goes on from JAUVAX010000080.1 coordinate 899, forward strand.
ATCGGCTATTTAAATGCGTTGTAATACTAAAAAGTGACCTATTACTTTACAGTGATGGGTAGAATTTTCATTGTTATGGTGGGGGTATGGAGAGCTTAAAGGGGCTGTGTTATACGTTAATACATGCGTTTTTGTTTTGTTTTTTTAGTGTTATTTTCGGTGTCAGCTCAAGCGAGTTATATAGGCCTTAAAGACCCTCGTACACCGACGCCCTCTAAAAGAGCTATGCAATTGTACAATGCCACGGGACTTGTGCTTAGCCACACCCCTGCCCTAAAAGGCACAAGGAGGCATACGGCCTTTATTTGTGAGCACCCTAAACTTATGTGTGCGAGTTATCATAGTATTTGTGACTCAATAAACCCTGACCCGAAACCAGACAGAGAGTTTACTGATTTTGTACCCCATTGGCCCGCTAAATCTACAGAGGCCATAAGTGTTGATTTAAATAAATCTTGGTTTGGTAAAAGAGATGCTAATGGCAACAAGATTTACGGCGTTTGCCCAGTGGGTGATAAAGTCGACATGAATAGGCCTGTTTTATTACGACTTAAAAATTCTGTAACTAAAAAACACCCCCATATAAAGCCTGTAAAACTAATGGCCTTGGACCTAAAAAAGCTAAGAAGGCCTGCTTGGTTATCAGATGTCAGGTCTCCAGAGATAGAAAACTATTATAAGAGTTTAAATAAAAACGCCATCGCCATTGGTTACCACAATGAAATAGAAATTGACTCAGTCCCCGTGCATTTAAAACGAGACCGTAATGTAAAATACGTTCAAGAGACAGGGTTTAAATTAGTCACGCAGACAAATAAACATATTTATAATTTTGATGAGTATGTCAATAATGCAGCTTCTCTAGTGACCACGGGTTACTTTATAGATGAGTCTTCGGGCTCGCCCCAAGGGCAATGCCTTGATAACGGTCAGTGCCATGTTTATGCTATTCATGTAGGTCAGTTAGTTGATAGTTCTACAAATTGCTTGGCCTATCAGAAGTTGACTGAAAGCTCATCAAAGTGTCTCAATATGAGTCATGCCATTACCCCTAGCTTTAAAAGAGCTGTCGTAGATGAAGCTCAAAAGATCAATAGAGGGTATTGACCTTTATTAGCCCGTTAAAGACAAACCTAATCAAGTTAAACCACTTTATTTTTTATAGAGACGAAGATTTAGTGGCCCACATTAATTAAAGCCCTTGATTATTAAATTTAAAGCTTTTTAATGATTTTTTACTTATCTAAAGCCTAGACGGCCCCGATAAGCTCATTATGAGATTTTTTGTTTTTATATTAGCAATGTGTACTTTTTTGGCCTATTCAGGCGCTGAAATGACCCCACAAGAGATAAATACTTTTTGCATGGAGAACAAGGGCTACCTAGCTAAGCATTATAACGATGATCGAGTCGCCTGCATTATTACTGATAAAACAGGTAAAACAGCCTATGCTATTGATGAGTTCGCCACTTTTAATATCACAGATGATGAGGGGTTAAACTGGGGGATTGTTGTTGATTACACCTCCAATGATAGCGGAAACAGACACCAGTCTAAACTTAATGAAACCAATGATGCCTACACCGACGCTGAACCACAACATGCCAATACCAACACCACTCAAACCAATAATACTTACTCCGACCAATCAACCCCCACTTCAAATAACCGTGCCCCTGCAGAGCAGATAAATGCGCTGGCGGCACCATATGAACCCCAACTGAGTGCGTACAAGGTGGATGATTTAACTTATACTTATGAGTCGCAGTGTCGGAGCTACCAGGTGTTTTCGTACAACTGTTGTACGAACCCTAAGTCTTGTTTAGAGCAAAATATGGTGGATGATGAATTTATGGTTTCAGGCACCTACTTAGCGCGTGAACTGTTGAAGTTTCAAAATACGGCCAGTCAGTTTAGTACTGCCGGAGGCAGTATTAGCAACAGCTGTGGGGCTATAAAAAACCTACTTATTATGGGCGCTGCTGTGGGTACGAGCATTGGGGTGATGTGCAATAAAGGCCGAGGCAAGTGCACAAAAACCTGTGGAGAAGTAAAAGACAAGGCTTTAGAGCTCGCTCGCTCCAGCGGGGTGAGTACCCTGGGAGGGCGTATTAATTGTGACTCAGCAAGCTCTGGCAGTAAGACCACGTGTTTAAAATTAAAAGCACTTATCAGAAATTCGCAAAGTAAACAAAACTACTGCCAAAACAACTTAGGGCAAGCCAGTGCCATGATCACCTCGCAAAATTTACTCACAGGGGTTATCGCGCAAAAATACGCCCTATGTGAAGACAGTATAGAAGTTAAGGGCGCCGGGCTTACAGCAAACACACAGAGACCCTCGCTGAGCCGAGCGGACTGCTCAACTGGTACCAATGCCTCACACCCCATATGCATAAAGTGCAATGCCAACCCTAAGCTACAAGAGTGCGCGGGGGTTACTACTGGGAGCAATCAAGCCCGTAATGGGCCGAACCCAACAGGGCACCAAAGCCCCTCACTTATGGACTCTTCGCAGAGTGCCCTGAGTGAACAGCCCCCTGAAATAAGCCTAGGGGTTATTGATATTGAAGACCTACCTGAAGAGCCGAGCCTACAACCCACACCGGTTAAAAAAATAAATGCTCGAAGCATTAGTAAAGGCAACTCTCGTGGGCCTAAAAGGTTAGATGGCTTAAAGCCACTAGGTGCTGTGAGTGGCACCCATACTCGGGCCAGGGCTGTGCCTGGTACTCGAGCTCAACGTGGGCACGTGCTCAGTGGGTTTTCAAATTACTCGACCTCTCGAGCCAGAGACATGAAGGCCCGTGCGCAGAGGTACATAGCCAGCCTCACCCCCGGGCAAAGAAGAGTGTTTAATAAAAGAGCCGACCGCGAGCTGCAGGCTTGGAAAAACAGAAAAATCGAAAAACTCACTTTTGCAAAACGATTTAAGGCTGCTGTAGCAAGCACATCAAAAGCGTTAAAAATAAACAAGGCCATTAAATCAGCGGGGCTTTTTAAAAGAAGACCAACGGGCCCTTACGGGCAAAGGCTAAGTGTACTTAGTAATTATGACGAAGTCAGTGTTCGTCAGCTGGCCTTTAATATTACAGTACTCGGAGGCGTTGCCTTAGTGCTTTTAAGCCTAGGGGTGCTGGTGTTTATAGTGCTCAAGAAAAAGGGAATATGGGAGAACTAAAAGTTTCTTTTTGATTATTACTTATTACTTATTACTTATTACTTATTACTTATTACTTATTACTTATTACTTATTACTTATTACTTATTACTTATTACTTATTACTTATTACTTATTTAAAGCTCACCCTGGGGGGCTTTAAATGCTAAGGATTTATTATTATTTTACTCAGGCTCAGAGACTTCGATTTCATTACGGCGCCAAGAGGTTGAAGGGTAATCAATATCAATGGGGAAGTGAAACATTAGTGACATCATCGACATCTCAATAGTATCAAACTTTAAAGACTCTGTACTAATTGAAACCAAAGTGTTGGGGCTAAAATAATAAGCGACTTCAAGAATGGTGCCGCTTTCAAATTGAGGAAAACCAACTTCCTCTGTAAAAAAGCCCATAATGGCCCCAAAATATATGCGCATAGGGATGTCCCACTCTATACCAAAACCAAGACCTGTTTTAGTGTACGTCTGAGTGGTGCTTGCGACCTTGTCTGATAAAAACGACCCACGTAATTGTAATACCAAACTTAAATATCGCTCGCGAATGCCAAAACGATAATCAAGGTTACCAACATAAGCGCCCTCGTCTGAACTTGCGATGTCGTCTAACCCTAAGCCAATACCTAGTTCGTTATACAAGGTGAACTTTTCAAACTCAGCGGCCCTAACGCCATCAATACTCATAAAAAAACTGAGCGTAAAAACACCAACAATTAAAGCTCGAAAAAGTCTCGACATACGACCCCCATACATAGGTAAATTATGCCTAGCATAAAGGTCTGTTGCAAGTGTTAACTAGGACTAGGCTAGAGCAGCGCCGAAGTTACTTTTATAAATCAAATTCATTAGACAAAAGTCTTGCTTAAAAAGAGGGGGAG
>JAUVAX010000077.1 GCA_030591685.1 Pseudobdellovibrionaceae bacterium
CTAGAGACCCCTCGGCCCCTGTTTTAAGCCGTTCTCATTGGGTTGTGATTTTAACAAGTGGTCTGGTATTAACCTTTTCTGTGCTGCTTTGTTTTTATATTTCGTTGTATCAGCTTAACCTGGGCGTAGAAAAATCGGTGACTATGTGTTTTTTAACATTAGCCTTTTCTCAATTGTTTCATGTTTTTAACATGAAGAGCATTACATCAAAATTATTTTCAAACGAAATAACTAAAAGTGTTTATATATGGGGGGCTTTGGTTTTATGCACAGGACTTATTTTACTAACTGTTTATGTGCCGTTTTTAAAAGATCTACTTAAAATATCAACATTAAACATTAATCAGTGGGGGCTTATTATGGGGTTTTCACTTTTACCACTTGTGGTTTTACAAGGGGCACACTTAGTGACTTATAAATATTTTTCTAAATTTAAAAACATATTAGATTAATAATTTTCTTTAGTTTTATAAAAATAAAAAGCGGCACAGTGTTTAGTGAAAAGAAGGTGCCATTTTTTTACGGGCACTCGGTCGGGCAGCCCCGTTATTAAAAAATAAAAATGATTTAAAAAATAGACGGATCGGTCCGTCAAAGGCATGCACAGTTAGTGAGTTAGTGAGTTAGTGAGTTAGTGAGCGGCCAGACTGTTGTCGCTTTAAAGGTCATGCTTTAAGCCTAAAAGAGGCTTCGCTGCTAAGAGTCTTTTTTTAAAACTTGTCTATTGAGCCCAACCTTTTTTTAGCGTACTATTTTTGAGTATAAAACTTATTAAAGGGGCTTTAATGAAACCTACAAAAATTTTACTCTCAGGGTTAATTGTTTTGTTTTTAACATCGTGTTCATATTTTACAAAAAAATCATGCGAAGAGACCAATTGGCACCAGCATGGTTATAATTTGGCTATGCAGGGTAAACGTGTTGATGGCGACTCGTTAGTTACAAAGTGCGAAAAGGTCGATGCTCTTGTGCGCCACGATCAACTTTCAACGGGCTTTAAAGAGGGCATGAACAAATATTGTGACATAGACACTGTGTACAAAAAAGGCCGCGCCGGTGATGATTTTAATTTTAGTTTTTGTGATGGCCCCGGTTTAAGAAAAATGAAATCAGAATTTAAACGCGGGATTCACGACCTATGTAAAACTGATGGGTACAAGTATGGGGCAAAGGGTAAGGTGTATAATAACATTTGCCCGCCAAAGTTAGAAAAAACATTTATGGCTCAGTACAAAAAGGGGCGCCGCAAGCACTTAAGGGGGCAAATTAGCCAAGCTGAAGCCTCTATTGATGCCCTTGAAGATGAGCTCGATGGCCTTGACCGCGAAAAAGCTGTTTTACAAGGCCAGCTCATGGCCATGCCTGTAACTCAAACCCAGCAAAGAGTTAGAGTGTGTAATTCATCAAGGACACAGTGTCGTACTGAAATCAAAATGGTCGAAGACCCTCGTAACCAATCAAGGCGCGCCAAGGTTAAGCGAAAATACGATAATTTAAATCATCAAATAAAGAGAAAAAGAAAGCAAAAATCAGCACAAAAAAAGAAAATCCGTGCACTGCGCTCTGAGATCGACGAGCTCAGGGGTTAGTGTAAAAAAATATAACACTCAGAGGTGGGGGTTAAAGTCTACCTCTGTGTACGATTGCAGTTCAGAGATTTTTTCTTCTAAATTAATAACCACTCGTTTAGTTTGTTGAAGGCATTCGTTGATGGCCTCATTAAGTGGGTATTCGGTTAAAAATTGTTTACAAGTTTCAGGTGAGCCCTTAGTTACGGGGTGTTTTGAAGAGAGCATAGCGCAGGCATCATCATGGGGCTCGATGGAGATTTTATAGGTCCCAATTTTTTCGGCTAAATTGGAGATTTCTATTTTGTTCATCCCAATTAGGGGCCTTAAAATTGTAGTCCCCGGCAAGCACTGGTCCACACAGGCGATGTTATCAAGGGTTTGGCTTGAAACTTGCGAGAGCGCATCCCCTGTAATGAGCCCTTTAGCGTCAAGGTGTCTAGCCAGGGCGTTGGCTGTTTTAAGCATGTAAATTTTAAAAAATAAAGTTTGATACCCTTCCGGGCATTTTTCGGCAATGGTTTGTTGTATGGCCCCGAAAGGCACAATATGTAAGGGGCAAAATCGAACATAGGGTTTAATTTTAGTGGTTAACCGTTTTACCTTTTCTACCACCTCGTCCCCTACAAAAGGGTGAGCATGAAAAAACACAAAGCTTTGGTCAACCCCTCGTTTGGCCATTAAAAAACTCGCCACAGGCGAGTCAATGCCGCCAGAAAGCAAAGTAACCATGGACCCGGCTGTACCCACGGGCAAACCACCTACGCCAAAAAAACGCTCGTAACTGATAAATATATTTTTTTGCAAAACACTAACTATGATTTCAAGGTCCGCGTTTTTCATTTGAACTTTTAAATGGGGTTTGTTTTGTAGAACAATACTGCCAAGCTCCTTAGAGGTTTGCATACTGCCCACTTTAAAACCCTTGTTAGTTCTTTTTGTTGTCACCCTAAAAGATTTTGCCGTTACGGGGAGGTCTGGTAAAATTTTAACGATACAAGCCTTAGCACTCTCTAAGCTGAGATCAGTCACTAGGGCGGGCATAATAGAGTTAAGCCCGGTGGTTTTTAAAAGCCTCTTAATAAGCTCATCAGTAAACTCAAGCTCGCTTGAAACAACGTGCTTGGCCCCCTCGTCATTATAGATGAATTTGGCGGGGTGAAAGGTTTTTAAAACTCGCTTAAGGTTTTTTTTCAGAGTTTTTGAGAAAAAGTCTTTATTAGCTCCCTTAAGCCATAACTCATCTACTGTAATAATAAGTGTTTTATAGTTTTTCATAGAGGCTAGTTTAAACCTTTTAACCGGTCATAGTGTTTTGTGAGGTGTTCGCATAATAAATCCACCTCGTAAGCGTTTGTTTTATAACTAAACGACACCCTGAGCAGATGCTTTCTTAAGTCTTTTGGTATTTTTAACACCTCAAGAAGGGGGTTTTCTTGGGCCTTTGAGCTACAGGCACTTGAGCTTGAGAGGTAGATTTGATCTTGCTCTAAAAAACGCATTAACACATCACTGGGTACTTTTGGTAAAGCTAAAAGTGTGATGTAAGGGCTTGTGGTTTGGTTATCAAATAAAACCTCTACATCTTTAATGGTGTGTTTTAGAGATTTTATCATATGTGATTTTAAAGACATGAGTTTTTCAAACTGCCGGTTTTGAGTTTTTGTGGCCTGCTCAATAGCAGATTTAAAGCCTAAAATTAACGGGGTGTTTAGGGTAGAGCTTCTTAGCCCACCCTCGTGCCCTCCGCCAAAAAGTAAGGTTTTAAGTGAAAAGTCATTTTTTACCACAAGAGCTGCAACCCCTTTAGGGCCGCCCATTTTATGTGCTGAAAGCACGACAGAGTCTACGGGGTACTTTTTTAAATCAATTAAATACTTACCAAAAGATTGCGAGGCATCAACGTGTACCTTTAGATGAGGCTTTTCAAGCTTGGCCTCAAAGGCCGGCCAAATAAGGCCTGTTTGGCTATTGATGTGGCTTATTACTAAGTGGGCCGGGCCACTTATAGGTAGGCTTTTGAGGCAATCACTGGGGTTTAAGGGTAGGGGCTTTAAGTTTTCTGGCTTTTTGCAGTTTAAAAGAGGTTGAGTAATGCTGGCATGGTCGGCTTGAGAGTAAAAAATATCAACCCCTGACTCAAAAGAGCCAATGACTTGATTGTTGGCCTCAGTGGCTGAGCTTAAAAACAAAACACTGTAGTTAGAGGTGGCGTTAAGAGTTTTGAGTATAAGGGCTCTTGTTTGCTCAATTTTTTGAAAACTTAATTTAGCAAAGGCATGTGCCGCCGAGGGGTTGGCGCTGTCTTCGAGCATAGATTTTTGAGTGGCCTTAATGGCCTCAAGGTAGCAGGGGGTTGAGGCCGCGTTATCAAAGTAAATCATTTTTAACCTTTGCCTTTTTTTGAGTTCGTTTGTTTTTAAAAAATGTTTTTAAAAGATCACCGCACTCTTGCTCTAAAATACCGCCGGTGGTTTGTACTTGATGGTTAAGGCGCGCATCTGTAGTGACTTGGTAGAGGCTTTTGCAGGCCCCTGTTTTAGGGTCATAGGCCCCATAGTAAAGGGCTTTAAGGCGACTTTGCACAATAGCACCAGCGCACATGGTACAGGGCTCGAGTGTGACGTACATTTCACAATCATTTAATCTCCAAGAGCCCAGGGCGAGGCAGGCCTGCTTGATGGCTAAAATCTCAGCATGGTCTAAGCAGTTGCGGTTTGTTTCTTTTAAATTATGAGCCTGGGCAATAATTTTGCCATTTTTAGTAATTACAGCTCCTACCGGGACTTCGTCAAAGTGCTCAGAGGCTGTTGATGCCAAGTTTAGGGCTGTCGCCATATGGGTTTTAATACTTGTACTGCTCATACTTAGAGCTATTAGCACTTAATGCGACGCAATGTAAAGGCGGAACCGACCAGAAGTCATATATAGGTATTATTTTTATTGTTATTTAATTAGGCGTTTGTTATTCAATGAGATCTAAATCGGAAGGTGGTGATTTCTTTGGCATTTGTCAAACAACGTGATAGCGAATCTTTTGAACAAGTATTTCGTCGTTTTAAAAAATCTTGTGAAAAGACGGGTATTTTATCAGAAGTAAAAAAACGTGAGCATTATGAAAAACCAAGCATTCGACTGAAAAAAAAGTCGATCGCAGCTCGCAAGCGACTTGCTAAGAAACTTCGTAAAAGTCGGTAATTATTGTTAAATTTTATTTTTTTATACTGGCCTAGGTTTTTTTCTTAGGCCAGTTTTTTTTAAAAGAGGCCCCGCAATGACCATAAAAAATCAAATCATGTCAGACATTAAAGTGGCCATGAGGGCCCGTGAGCAAGATCGCTTAACAGTACTAAGAGGCTTTCATTCGGCTATTAAAAATAAAGAAATTGAACTTCGCCCTAAAGAGCTTTCTGAGCCGGACATAATGGCTGTCCTTAAAACACTCGCCAAACAAAGAAAAGACTCCATTGAGCAATTTACAAAAGCAGGCCGAACAGAGCTGGCTGATAAAGAAAAGTTCGAACTCTCAATTATTGAGTCTTACTTGCCCGAGCAAATGGGGAGAGAGCAAATCGAGGCCGTTGTTTTAGAGGTTATATCAGCCCTAGGTGCCACCGATATAAAACAAATGGGCCAAGTTATGAAAGAGATCACAGCAAAAACAAACGGCACAGCTGACAATAAAATAGTGAGCGAAATAGTAAGGGCAAAACTTCAGGCTAATTAATTTTTATTTTTAAGGGGATGTTTTTTTGAGGTTCTCACAAGACTTTATTGATAAAGTGCGTGATGCGAGCAATCTTGTTGAGGAGATCTCCCAGTACTCCCAGCTTAAGCCCAGCTCTGGGGGGCAGCATATGGGGCTCTGCCCCTATCCAGATCACATAGAGAAAACACCGAGTTTTTCGGTCTCTGAGTC
>JAUVAX010000008.1 GCA_030591685.1 Pseudobdellovibrionaceae bacterium
TAGTGATTGTTAATAGCGCTTGGTCTAATAAATTTTTAGCCCGACCAATCATTTGATCCTGCCACATAGGGCTACCGATGTACTTTGCATACATCCATTTTGAACCAAAAAGCTCACTAGTTAAATACTTTAAAAATAATTTACGATACTTAGACTGTCTTGAGCGGGGTGTTTTACCTAAAATCGTATACCACTCGGGTAAAGTTAACAACTTTGACCAGCTGTCTTTAATACCATGAGCAAAAAATTTGTAACTCGAATGTTTGTAAAACTTTAATTTCTCTAAACTCACCATATTGGCTCTTACGGGGTTGGCTTCGATGTAAAAGTGAACCCTCATGCAGTGCTCTGAATTTTCAATTAAAGGAGTTTTAGGACGCTCATTAGCGACCTTACCACTTCGATGAAAAATTTTATTAAAAGTATGTCCGAAGCGTGCATGAGAGACCCTCATAAAGCTTGAGAGATAACGAGAGTCTTCATCATAGCTCATCTGCATATGGGCATGGTTGTCCATGAGGCAATAGGTGTGGAGCTTTACTTTAGAAGAAACGCTCATGTGCTTAAGGGCGTATTCAGTGCACTTCATGTAGAGGTCTTTTGTGGATGCGGCTTTTAATAAAAACTCACGGTTCTGGCAGCGCCAGAACTTATGGATAAAGCCTTGTTCGGGGTGGAGTTGGGTGGATCTTGGGATACGCATACACATAGAGTTGCAAGAAGAGGGGCATGTGCGAGCTTAAAGCAGGGAGGGGTTGAGGGGTGGTGAATGTCCGGAAGGGGTGGGGATGGGTCCGGGAGGCGGACTCCGTCACTGTTGGGGTGGTGTTGGGGGATGTTGCGGGGCGCAAAAGGTTGAAAGGTCTTTATGATCCCGGCCTAGCCTTGGTATAGAGACTCAACCCATACGACTATAAATCCTCAGGAGCCCTCGCACATGAGCCAAGAAACATGGAACGCCCTTAAAGAATACAAAGACATAAAACTTGAAGCCACCGAAGACGGTGTTGCTAAAATCACAATCAATCGCCCAGAAGTACGCAATGCCTTTCGCCCCGAAACAGTCATCGAACTTATCGATGCTTTCAATATTGTTCGAGACAACCAACGCATTGGCGTTGTTGTTCTCACCGGCGAAGGTGAACATGCCTTTTGTGCCGGAGGAGACCAGAAAGTACGCGGCGAAGCCGGGTACGTGGGCGGTGACGGAGTACCACGGTTAAATATTTTAGATGTTCAAAAACAAATCAGAAGCATGCCTAAGCCTGTTATCGCAATGGTCGCCGGATACGCCATTGGCGGAGGACATGTATTACATGTCGTGTGTGACCTAACCATCGCTGCAGATAATGCAAAGTTTGGTCAAACAGGCCCCAAAGTCGGTTCGTTTGATGGGGGATTAGGTAGCAGTTACCTGGCCCGTATCGTCGGTCAAAAAAAGGCTCGTGAAATTTGGTTTTTATGTCGTCAATACAGCGCTAAAGAAGCCCTTGATATGGGGCTAGTCAACACCGTTGTCCCTTACGATCAATTAGAAACTGAGACCCTAAAGTGGTGCAGAGAAATATTAGGTCACTCTCCCATGGCGATGAGGTTTTTAAAATCCTGTATGAATGCTGACTGTGATGGGCAGATGGGACTGTTAGATTTAGCCGGCAATGCCACCTTGCTTTACTATACTTCAGACGAAGCCAGAGAAGGTAAGAATGCGTTTATAGAAAAACGCAAACCAGACTTTTCAAAATTTCCCCGGTATCCGTAAATAAAATTGAAAACATGGATCATTGCCAGTCGGCCAAAAACATTAGTTGCAGCGGTGGTGCCAATAATGGTGGCGATTTGCCTTGTTCACTCTCAAGGATACCCCGTAAATTGGAGTTTAAGTGGCCTGGCCCTCCTGGCCGCTCTACTTATACAAATCGCAACCAATTTTTTTAACGACGCCATTGATTTTAAAAAAGGAGCCGATACAAATGAGCGCTTAGGCCCTAAACGTGTCACTCAGTCCGGAGACATAAGCTTTAAAAAAGTTATGATAGCTGCCCTGCTGTGCTGCGCTTTAGCTATGGCTGCCGGAGTGCCACTCGTTATTGCCGGCGGGTGGCCTATTATCGCCGTAGGGTTGGTGTCTTTATTTTTAGCCTACGCTTACACCGGAGGCCCCGCACCACTAGCCTACATTGGCTTAGGAGACCTCTTTGTTGTTTTATTTTTTGGCCTCATCGCCGTGGGTGGAGTTTATTACCTAAACACCAAAACTTATGATTTACCAACAGTCATCGCCGGGTTACAGGTGGGGTTTTTATCCACAGTACTCATTGTAATTAATAATATTAGAGATGTAGAGCAAGACAAACAAGTAAACAAAAAAACTCTGGTCGTGCGCTTTGGCGTTCCTTTTTCAAAAATAGAGGTGCTTGTTTTATATGTTTTAAGCTTTTTCTTAGGTATTTTTTGGGTCTCACACGAGGCACGCTTTGCCTTTGTGTTGCCGTTTTTTGCGTTTTCTCACGCAGTGAGGCTCGTGAGATTAATTTTCAAAACAAAGCCTAGTGAAGAGTACAATAAATTTTTAGCCAAAGCTGCCTTTATCCAAATTGTCTTTTGTGTGTTTTTATCTATAGGTCTTTGGCTTCGATGAAAATCTATAAATCCCCCTACCAATTACAACTACCCTCGGCCCCTAATAGTGCGAGTAATAATAAAACCATAAGTGGCTGTTTGTTGAAGTTTGAGTTTGAGGACCAAGTAGGATATTCAACCGCACAAACTTGGCCTGAGTTTGGAGACCCTTTGTTAGAGGATGTTCTAGAGGAGTTAAAAAATATAAAATCTATAAATGAAAACTCAAACTCACAAATTATCAATAATATTTTATCATGGGCTAAAATGGATGCCTGGGCACGAGCTCAAAAACAGCCACTTTTTGATAACAAAAATATAAAAAACAATTATTTAGTTACAGATATTTGCCAATTCGACACTCAGGCCCTCTCAGCTTTGAATAAAAAAAATATTTCAATTTTAAAGTTTAAATTTGGTAGAAATATTGCCGCTGAAACAAAAGTTTTAAAAGAAACCTCAGAATTTAAAAAGTTTAAGTGGAGAATTGATTTTAATTCCACATTTAGTTTAGATAAAATATTTACGTGGCTCAAACAAAACCCCTGGATTATTGATAATTTAGAGTACCTCGAAGACCCCGTGCCGTTTAACGTGCGAGAGTGGAGTGAAATTAAGAGTAAATTTAAAATAAATTTAGCTCTTGATATAAAAGTGGACGAATTTATAAAAATTAAAAATTCTGAAACTGTCGTGGATATAATAATTATAAAGCCCTTTAGTGATCATGTAGAAGCACTCACTCAATGGGCCTTAGATAAAAACATTAAAGTCGTCTTCACCTCATATATGGATCACTTAATTGGTCAGAGCTTTGCGGCCGTTATTGCTCATCAACATAGTGCCTCACTAGGCGAGCAGCTTTTAGACTGTGGTTTAAGTACCAATCATGTTTTTGAGCCCTATAAATACACCCTTAATCAAGCAAATGCGTCGAAGGGCATAGCTTCAAATAATTATGGAGTTGGGTACGGTGACCTCCTTGAGTTTGAGCCGTGGGAGCTTTTGTGATAAAAATAGATTGGCTTACAGATGAGTCTCACGTTTTAATAAATCCCCTTTGGCCTTCCTTAAAGTGCGAGTTAGTTAATAGCGCCCTAGAGGTTTTAAATAGTTATAAGGGAGTAGTTTGGTTAGCCACTTCGGGTACAACAGCAAAAAGTGACCACGTAAAATTAGTGGGGTTAAAAAAACAAGCCATACTACACTCAGCAAAGGCCGTTAATAAGCACATAGGGCTAACAGGCAGAGATATTATTTTTAACTCGTTGCCGATTTTTCACATTGGTGGGCTGTCAGTGCTAGCAAGATCTTTTTGCTCTGGGGCTCAAGTCATTAGTAATGAGTCAAGTAAGTGGTGCCCCGATTTGTTTTTTGAACAATTAATTAAAAATAAAGCGACAGTAGTAAGTCTCGTGCCGTCTCAAATTTATGACCTGGTAACTTTAGGTATTAAGGCCCCTAAAGACTTAAGGGTTGTATTTGTCGGAGGCGGTAGTTTGCCTCAAGACCTTTACAAAAAATCAATACTCCTGGGTTGGCCCCTTATTTTAACCTATGGTATGACAGAAACCTCGTCACAAATTGCCACTGGTAGAGTGAGTGATCTATTGTCGCCTCAAAAACCAAAAGCTTATTTATTAAAGCATATTATCGCTAAAAACTCTTCTGAGGGCTTGTTGTGCTTTAAGTCTGAGGCCCTTTTAGCTTACTATGCATTTTTACAACCCAAGCTTTCAGTTAAAATAGTGGACCCTAAAGAGTCCCTTTGGTTTCAAAGTGATGACTACGGGAGTGTGGCCGATGACGGGAGCCTACAGGTTACTGGTCGAAAAGGGCAGGTTATAAAGGTCCTAGGAGAGCTTGTGAACATCAAAGAGTTGAATGAAGTTTTAAGTGACCTTGTCCCTATTTGTGAGGGGGTTATTATTCCGCTCCCCGACCTGAGGCAAGGGCATCAGCTCGCTCTAGTATTAGGCCTACAACACTTGAGTCACGTTAAAAGTATTATAAAGGCCTACACTCAGCTCGTCGCTCCGTACGAAAAGATAAAAAAAATCTATTTTGTTAAAAACCTGCACACAAATGAGCTTGGCAAAGTAAATGTTGCACAATTACAAGAAGACCTAGGCTTAATGTAATGTTTTTTAATTCAATCGACTGTTCAACGTGAACAGTTAGTGATGTGTTTATTTCTTTAAATAGTAGTTTTTAAGGTCAATTTTTAGAGGAGCTTTGTTTTTTTAAGAGCGTTACAAAATAATTAAAGATTCACTAATCTTGGTACTCAATGAGCTTTTTTCTGATGTCATCAGGAAGGGGTGATTTTTTAATGGTCGATTTATTTATAAACGTATGCACAGTGCTCGCTTTGCAGCAAAGGTCTTGCTGACTATTTTTAATGGTAAAATTAAAACTAACCGTTGTTTCGCTGATAGAGTTTACTTTTAATTCTATCATATAGTTTTGGCCAGCAAACATGGGTTTTAAATAGTCGGCCTCGCAGTGTCTGATCGGGGCGGCTAGTTCAGTGTTTTGAAACCAATGATTCCAGCCGATTTTTGAATGAATAATAAACTCCTCTAAACATTTATGGGTGAGTGAAAATACTTGAGCGTAAAATAACACCCCCCCCGGGTCGGTCTGTTCAAATGATACAAGAGTTTGAGTTTTAAAGGTCATTTGTAGATTTCAGAGCTTCGACCTGATCAACAAGTGCCGTTCGACGGCTTCTGAGTAGATCAGTCATTTTATTAATGGCCTCAAAAGCACTCGCGAGGCGCTTTCGATTGGGGTCTGAGTCTTCAATTTTACTTAAAACACTGTCGGTCATCCCACCGGCAATCATAAGCGGGGTGGCTAAGTCGTGGATAAAGGTTCGCTCTAAATCTATTTGTTTCATAAGTGAGGTTTGGCTTTCAGGCATGACGCGCAGATCCTTTATTGGTGATGAATAAGGCTAATGTACCCCATTAAGGGTTGATTTTTAATAGGGAAAGAAGAACTTGACAGATAGAGTCAAAATGATAGCGTTCGCCTTTTATAGAACACCGCCACAAAAAAGTTAGGGTTTGATGAACATTAGCGTCTATGACAAGAGGGACTTTCCTCCGTACTTACCTAAGCTCAACGCTCTTTATGGAGATTTGTTTTCAGGGGGCAAGGGGTTTCGCTCAAAGCTCATAGAGCGTGTATCAGGGCATTTAAAGATTGATAAAAAACAAATACACCTTATGGCACAAACAATAGAGTTTATTCATAACGCCTCCCTTTTGCATGATGACCTCATTGACCGATCCCACCTGCGAAGAAGCAAGCCCGCTGCATGGCTTAAGTACACGCCTGAATATGCTGTTTTGGCGGGGGATTATTTACTGGCCCGAGTGATGGTAAACTTATCTCGCCACGGCAATTTAGAGCTTCTGCAATACACCTCAGAAATGATCTCCGACTTACTTGAGGGCGAGTGGATACAGGATTCATTAATAAAAGACTGGGGGGTTAACCAGACTCAACTAGATCAGGTCCATAAATTAAAAACAGCCTCTTTATTTAAATGGTGCATTCGCTCACCTTTTATTTGTAAGGGAGGGTACTCCAAGCAAGTTCACGACGAATTAGAAGAGCTCGGGTGCTTACTTGGCTTGTTGTTTCAAAGAAGTGACGACCTTTTAGATTATGGGATTCGTAATTACGAAAACAAGGCCGTATTAGGTGATTTAAAGTCAGGGTATGTAAATTCTTTCGGATGTTTTTTAATTAAAACCATGACCCCGTCTCAGGTGACTCAGTTTAAAAAAATTATTCAAATAGAAGATCTTCATGAGTTACTGGGTAAAGAAGTTTTTGATAAAAAAGTGGCCGAATTTGACGAGTCCAACAAACAGTATATTGAGTTATATAAGCATCACTTACAAATACTCTTAAACGTTCTGCCAGAACACGAAAAGAGCTTAATCTTAGACCTAGAAAAATTGTCAGATGTTTTATACTGGAGAAAAGCGTAATCTATGGAGTATATTACGCTTTTAAAATCAGACCCTAAAATTAAGACGTATCTTTCAGGGGTTTTTTCTGACACAAAAGTAGCCCTGCCTGTGCCCCCATTAAGTGGACGTGTTCCAGAGGGGACAACGTTTAAAATTTTAGAATCAAAAAATATAGATAAACCAAATTTTATAATTATAATCAGTAAAATCATTAGAATAGAGCTTCTGGGCTTAACGATGTTTCCGTTTATTGTATCGATGCTTTATTTTTCTGCAATGGGGCACGCGGCTCCTAAATTTGAACTGTTTGTTTCACTGTGTTCAATGTTTTTTTTGCACGCCTCTGTTTTTATGTTGAATGATTACTTTGATCACACACGAGGTGGGGACCGAATTAGCTCCACATCAGGCAGTCAGGTGATACAACTCGGTTGGATACCGGCCTATAAAGTTCTCAGAGGGGTTTATTTAAGTAGTTTAATGGCTTTATTTTTTGCATTGCCCCTGCTGAAGAGTCACTTTTTTCAACTTTGGCCCCTGGCTTTATTTGTTTTTGTTGCAATAGTGGGGTTTTCATTTTTTGGTAAAGGTTTTAAAAATAAAGGCCTGGGTGAATTTTTTGTTTTTATGTGTCTAGGGCCACTTGTTTTTTTTGGCACATCAACTTTATTTTCTGTTTCTATGGATTTTAACTCGATTTATTTAAGTATTACATTTGGTTGGGCAAGTGTTTTTTATCAGCAACTTAAAAACTTTTCAAATATTTACTCAGACACTCAGCTATCTGTAGGGACTTTGGTGAGCCGGTGGGGCTTTGATGCGTCTAAAAAACTACTTTATGTCCAGTTTTTTTTAGTTTTATTTTTAATTTTTGGTGGCAGCTTTCTAACTATGCCACTTTTTTTTGCTGCTCCATGGATTCTTTTTTTAAGCACTTATGGGTTTAAGATTTATAAATGTTTACGATGTGTGGGGTCGCCACTTTCTAGTCAAATGGTAAGGCTTCCTAAATTGGGGCTAAAGCTACACTCTTTAATGTCCTATGGGTTGATTGCTTATTTATTAATATTTATTTTTCTGGGTAGGCAATGAGCATCGATCTGTCTATTGTGTGCTTTGTGGAGGGAGAACGTGAGAGATCAAACAAACTCTCTCAACTCTACGGTTGGCCCGTGGTGGGCGAAGACAGTGGTAGTCCCTGTTTGTTTTATGACCAAGGGGTGTTAAAGATTAAATGGGCCGGCTGCAAAAATTTAAAAGATGCATTTTTTATAGACTTTTTATCAAAAAAAAATATTCATTTAAAAAAAACACTTCATCAAAACCCACAATTAATTTCTAAGGCTATGGGTAAAAAACTAGGGGTCACCCAAGTATTAGATATGACAGCTGGGAGTGGTCAGGACGCTTACTTGCTATGGCTTTTAGGCTTTAAGGTCACTGCGATTGAAGCCAGCCCTATAGTGTTTGCTCTTTTGCAAGATGGACTTTGTCGATTAAGAGAGTCCCTGGCAGGGCCTGTCGAGCATGAAGCGCTAGATAATGGTTTTAAACTCGTACACATGGATTCAACAAAGTATCTGACGACAACAACTCATAAATTTGACGCTATTTACATAGACCCTATGTTTTCTAAAAAGCCAAAGAGTGCGCTGAGCCCTAAGCCTATGCAGGTATTTCAGTCTATTTTGCCGGAGCCCCTAAGCTCTGATCGAGACAACATGATTAAGTTAGCAAGGCATAAAGCTAAAAGAGTTGTCGTCAAGGGCCCCTTATTTGAAGAGTTAAGTGATGAAGCTCCGACTCATGTATATAAGGGTAAAAGCATTAGATATGATATGTATGCCACAGTAGTCAGTTAAAGTTATTGGGCCTGAGTTTAAACACTTCATTAAAGCGTTACGCTTAAGTGTTTAAGCAAGGATATAGGTTGACTGAGAACCTATTATTTGATGCATTTAAGTAAGTCACTAAATTTTAAGATAAGGTATTTTTTGGAGCAAAATTTAACATTTATATTGTCACTACTTGCCGGTTTAGGGTTAGTTGTGTTTTCTATGAAAAACTTAGCATCGGGCTTTCAGGTGCTGTTTTCGCGGCCCATAAAATTTTTAATAAACTCAATCAGCATAAGCCCTTTTGTGACCCTTCTTGTAGGGGCTGTGAGTTCGTTGTTTGTTCAGTCGAGCTTTAGTAGCTCCTTAATGGCGTTGTCTTACGCCGGGTCTGGGTTGTTAAATTTATCACAATTAATTTTATTAATTATTGGTGCAAGTTTAGGGACTCTGCCCACAGTATGGCTGTTTTCACTAGAGAGTTCAGGTTTTGATTTATACCTCATCGTTCTGGGTGTTCTGCCCATGCTCTATGCGTCTTCTGTCGTATTGGCTTCTTTAGGTAAGGTGATATTTTCTTTAGGGGTTTTGTTTTTAGGCTATAATTTAATGATTATCCCTCCAGGTGCTGAGCTGTTGAGTCTTGCGCAGTCATCCGTTGAGTACTTGTCCTCTTTTAGTGGTTTTGCAGTTTTTTGGTTAATCGTGCCGGTGGTCGTGGTGTGCTCAATGCTTTTGAGGTCTACGGTTGCACTTATGGCTCTTCTTATGGCGCTCTCCTACAACAACATTATACCAGTAACGTTGGCTATTATGTTGGCGTTAGCCGCAAATTTGGGGCGAACTGTTCCGGTGTTTATTTCATCCTTCAGAGCAGGGATTTTACCAAAAAGAGGGGCTTTGTTTTATTTTTTAGTAAACTTTACGGGTGTATTTTTAGTATCAATATTTTTCGGTCCGTTTTTTGACCTATTAACGCGCGCCATAGGTTCTTATTCCTTTTCACATAAGGTTGATTTAATACCGGCAGCACATACTCTTTATAATATTATATTGGTTGTTTTCTCGTTTATCTTTTTTATACCTTTAAAGTGGTGTGTTCAAAAAATATTTAAAGATAAGTCTCAAAAATCACCTCAAAAATTAAAATTTTTAGGACAAATCTCACATATGTCACCTATTTTAGCTATAGAGCAAGTTTATCAAGAGGTTAAAAAAATGGCGGCAACTTGCGAAACCACCTTGCAGCTGACGTCACTTTATTTAAATCATCGTGAAGAAGAGATAGTTGAAAAAGTACTTAAGTACGAAAAAGTAACTGATAACATCAGGCAAGAAATTTTTATTTATCTTTCAAAAGTCATGCAGGTGTCACTGTCGAGCAAGCAAGGTGAGCAGGTGAGGTCATTGCTACGGATCTCCAATGAGCTTGAGAGTATAGCTGATCGTTGTAAGCAAATAATTTTATCTCAAAAAGAAATCATTCAACTGGGCGTCCCTTTAAAGGGTGGGCTTCATGATCAGTTTAAAAAAGTAATGGAGAAGCTCAAAGAGGTCTATGAGATGACTTTTTTTCAGCTCACATCATCAAAAGATGCCGGTAACTTAGAGTACCGAAAGTACCTGACTCAGTTTGATCAAAACTTGGTAGAGCTAAGGCTTTACTACTTACAGTGGATACGTGAAGAGGTCGATAGTGAGTACCAAATCGAGGCCAGTTTAAAGTACGGTGATATTTTATTTGGTATTTACCAAATAAGAGGCCGATCTCAAAACATTATTGAATCTTATAGGTTTGGGTACCTTTAATGAATTAAATTATGGGGGTTAGGCTCTAAACACAAATCATAGAAAGCTGATTGAATGTCCTCAGGAGCTAAGTTTTTATCAATATACGAAAAGTACCTATTAAGATCATCTTGAGCTTGTTTTTTCTTATTCAGTGCTTTGTAAAGAAGGGCTCTTTGGCCGAGGTGCTCTAAGTTAGAGGGGTAAAGGTGCAGTAAAGTATCAAGTAGTGAGAGCTTTTGTAGAGACTGCTCTTCGCGGTTAAATATCTCGACTAGTTTTGAAAGGTAGATATAAATTATTTTATCAAAAGTGAGGGCTTCGAGTTCTTCTGATAAAAAGTTACCAACTTTAAATCGGTCTATAATTTGCTGAGCTTTAAGGATAGCCCCAGAGCATGAAAGGTCTAATAATTCGGACTCTTTGGGCCTTGACCATTTAAGTAAGGTGAAGGTTTCGTAATTAAGCAGGGTGATCGGTAACTGCAAGGTTTCGGTAAAGATTAAATAAAAAAGAGTCACCACCAAGGGGTGGCCTTTGCGGTTTGTAAAAGCAGGTTCAATGAGCCAATGTCTGGGGGCGATGGTTTGAGTGACACACTTAAAATCTAAGACATTGAAAAAATAATCATTCAGAGCCTCGAATCGTTCCTTTTCGTTGAGGCCTTGGGTGTCAAACTTGAGCTTTGCTAAGTGTTGGTGAAGGTCCTGAATTGAAGGTTCAATAATTTGATCTGGCCAAAGTAACTGATTTGTTGTTTGAAGTATTGAAACCATAGAACCAAAAGATGTTTTAGTAAGCAGGTGGATTTCAAGCTGCAGTTTTTCTTTAAGTAATGTTTTTGTAAACTCCATAGAGTTAAAATTTAAGTGATCCATGTAAAATATTCAATTAAATTAGGTGATTGTTTTCTAGTGGGTGCAGAAGAGGATAATTTTTTAATAAAACATCCCCTCAGTACTGCGTCATAAAGTGACATTTTAACAAGTCACAATGAGAATTTTGTAATGGCCAATACAACAGAAGAGCAATTATTAATTAAAGTTGAAGAGTTAGAAGGTGAGCTCACGGCACGGCGAGAGGATCTCGCGAACTATCGCGCCGAGTTAAAAAATGCAAACGTTCAACTTGAGGGGATGATCGCACAGACAAACCGTGACGTAAGGTCCTTGTCTCGACTGCAAAAGTCATTGGTGCCTACGAGTTTCCCACACATTCAGGGTTTTGAGTTCTCTACAAAATTTATAGCCAGCCATGTTTCAGGAGGGGACTATTTAGATATTTTTGAGCATCAAGATCGAATGCGCTTTAGTTTACTGCTCTCAAGTGCTTCTGGGTATAGCCTATCGGCTCTTATGTTAGGGTCTTTGCTTGGGTTGTCAGGTGAATTGGACGCAAAAACTTCGAATGCGCCTCACCTTGTTGTTGAATCAATAATTAAGGAAATCCTTAAGGACGTTTCTGAAGAAGAGCAAGGAGAGCTTTTCTTTGCACTAATTAACCGTAGAAATTTAGAGTTAAAATATAGCCTTTCCGGGCAAATCCATGGTTTTCATTATAAAAACAGAGGTCGAGGTGAGCTTGTCGCCCTAGAACCGACGAGTCCGCCTATTAATATGGGCTTTGATGTGACCAGTTTAAGCTCAAAAACAATACCATTAAACTCAAATGATTTAGTTATTTTATGTTCTAGAGGCCTTGTTGAGGCTACAAATTTGGCCGGTGAAGAGTTCGGTGTTGAGAGGCTCGTGAAGACCCTTATGAGCTCACCTAAAGAGGGTGTTCATGATATTAGAAATGAGATCTTCTTTCAGGTACAAAAACACTCAGGCGGGACTGAGGTGCCTAGAGATCAATCAGTTATTGTAATGAGCGTCAAAGACCGGTCCCTAAAACTCGCCAATTAATTTAACATAGAGTTTTCTTTGGGGTGCCTTGTGAGGGGCTATGTTTCCCCGGACTAAAAAAGGTCTCAATTTGAGCAGAGTCTTATTTCAAAGACTATACCTTTGTTGCTATTAGTGATAGAGGTATGAACTCACTGTACTACCATTTGAGAAAGGATTTAAGAAATGTCAGAAGTCTATGCTGGGGCCGTAGATAAGGGGCTTGAGGGTGTGATTGCCTGTACCACAGCCATTTCCTCTATTGTTGATGCAGCACTTTGCTACAGAGGCTACTTAATTGAAGATTTAGCTGAAAATTCAAGCTTTGAAGAAACAGTATACTTGTTATGGAATGATCATTTACCAAGCAAAGAAGAGTATACGGAGTTTAAAAATATCTTAAGGTCTGAGTTGAGCTTAAGGTCTGAACAAATTGAGCTTTTAAAGCAAATACCGGTTAAAGATGTTCACCCTATGGCTTGGCTTCGTACAGCGGTGTCGTTATTAGCTCTTTGGGATAAGGAGAGTCAGTTAGATACGCCTGAGGCTCACCAAAACATCGCAATTCGCCTGACAGCTAAAATGGGGACTCTAGTCGCTTTATTTGAAAGATTAAGACAAGGAAAGGGCTATGTAGCCCCTAATCCCGAAAAGTCTTTTGCTTGGAACTTTTTGTATATGATCTCAGGTCAAGAGCGTGATGATGAGATCGTAAAAATATTTGATACCTGCTTAATTCTTCATGCAGACCATGAGCTCAACTGCTCGGCTTTTGCTTCAAGAGTGACGGCTTCGTCTTTAAGTGACATCTACTCAGCGGTCACCAGTGCTATTGGCGCTTTAAAAGGTCCATTGCATGGTGGGGCTAATGAGCGAGTGATGCGAATGTTAGTTGATATTAAAACCGTTGAGAAGGCAAAGCAGTGGGTTGATAGTGCCCTCACAAATAAAGAAAAGATTATGGGCTTTGGCCATAGGGTATATAAAAATGGGGACCCACGAGCTAAAATTTTAAGAAGCATGAGCGAGTCTTTATGCAATAAATCCGGCAATGATTACTATAAAATGTCAAAAGTAATAGATGACACCGTCCAAACAGAAAAGGGCCTTTTGCCTAATGTAGATTTTTATTCAGCTTCTGTATATTACAGCATGGGGATCCCTTTAGATTTATATACTTCAATATTTACGGTCTCAAGAGTGAGTGGCTGGTTGGCTCATATTTTAGAGCAATATAAAAATAACCGCATATATCGCCCTCGAGGTGAGTGGGTGGGTAAGACGGGTTTAAAATACGCCCCCCTATCAGGTCGTTAAATGTAAAAATGGGGTGAGTTATTACCTCTAGAGCCTTAATAGGCAAAGTGTGAAAGGCCTTGGAAATGTTAATAAGTTAAACATTTTCGGCCATATTTATTAAATCTATGAGAAACTGTAGAACTTTTAGTGGCTCTCGCACCATAAAAAAGCCCTAAAACCCTTAGTAAACCCCTGTTTTTGTCGAAAAGTACCCTAAGAGGGGGCTTTATGACTAAAATTTTAATTCAGAGTAAAGATTTAACAGAAGCCAGAAAAATAAGTCACATGTTGGAGGACTATTATTTTTCAGCACAGGTGTCGTTTGGCCGTCAAAGTACTTATAACCAATTTGTACACGAATCCCCTGAGATATTTATTTATTGTTGCAATACGATTAACTCCTTGGTCTTGGATTATGTTGTTGAACTCAGAAATCGCGGGTTTAAACTGCCCATCATTCTTGTTGTTGAAAACGTAGGTAGCTCTGATAAGTTTATAAAAAACCACTCTGGGGTTCATGTTATTGAGAGGAAGTACATTAGTATTTCCTTGAGAAAGTTGTGTTTAAAACTTTCTGAAAAGCCTAAGAGTTTATCACAAATCTTTAAACGCTATAGCACTGATCTGTCATTAGAAATTGAGAACTTATACGATGGTCGTGGGGTGAGCTCGCGCATGATAAACCTCTCCTTAGGCGGAGCCCAATGCCTTAGTGAAAAGGATCCGAAGTTTCATGAAGGGGATCTTGTTCGATTAAAAATAAAGCTCGAAGAGGTCGATCGTTTTCATAATATGAACGCTAAAGT
Source organism: Pseudobdellovibrionaceae bacterium (assembly GCA_030591685.1). GTDB lineage: Bacteria > Bdellovibrionota > Bdellovibrionia > Bdellovibrionales > UBA1609 > JAUVAX01. Next base: position 14,226 of record JAUVAX010000008.1, read on the forward strand.
TGTCTGGATTAATGAAGATGCTGTGACTGGCCAAATGGGATTCGGGCTAGAGTTTATCTCTGAACATGATTTGTACACTCAGCTCATAGAGAGGATTTAATCGCTCCTTTCTATTTCGAGTTAAATAAGCTCACAAGTTCGCAATAATATGTAAACTTTAAGAGTCATTTTTTAAAATGAAATCTGTAAAACAAACCCCTGACTCCGATGTGAATTTTCATTGCAAATAGCGATGGTATTATTTACGGTATTTCTTTGTGAGACGTAAATCATTATTTTTGGAGGGTTTTTATGGCTAAACATGTTGCTGTTGTATTATCAGGTTGTGGGTTTAAAGATGGGTCTGAGGTCACCGAAGTTGTGGCTGCATTTATAGCCCTCTCTGAATGCGGTTCAGAGGTGAAAGTGTTTGCTCCTAATGAGGACGGTTTAGTAAAAAACCATATAGACGATCAAAATCAAGGAGTGCGAAATATTATGCAAGAGTCCTCTCGAATCTCCAGAGGAGAAATAGAGGATATAAAAAATTTAAGCGTAAACGATTTCGATGGTGTTGTTTTCCCTGGGGGTTTTGGTGCGGCGTTAAACTTAAGTGATTTTGCTCAAAAAGGGGAGCAGTGTTGTGTGCATGAAGAGGTTAAAAGGGTGGTGCTTGAATTTAATCAAAACTCAAAACCCATCGTGGCATTTTGTATAGCTCCGGTAATTATAGCAAAGGTCCTTGGTGATCAGGGCGTTGCCGTGACTATTGGTAACGATGCCGATACGGCCACGTTAATAGAAAAAATGGGAGCTCAGCATGTGGAGTGCAAGGTTGATGATTACGTGTCCGACAGGGCTTTAAAAGTAATCACAACCCCTGCGTATATGTATAATGCTAAACCTCACGAGGTATTTAAGGGCATTAAGGCCGCGATAAATGAATTTATTGAAATGGCTTAAGGGTGTTCTTCGAGCTGATAATTAGCTAAATAGGTGCATTCGCGAGCAAATATTTTTTGACTCGTCCAGTACTCCATACAGTGGCTCACAAGTCCATTATATATAAGCCCTTCGGGGTTAAGTTCGGTGCCAAATAAAGGATAAAGTAGGTAGTTGAGGTAGGGGACCTGTGGGCTTATTTGAAACTTATGGTTAACGACTGTTATTTGGTTTTCTTCATCGACATAAACTTGCTTGAACTCAACTTGCCTGACGTCTAAATTACAGTCCTGTAGCCCAGGGCAACCGTTTTCAATGACTCTTTCTGGGGCCTTTGTTGTTGTCACATTTGTTTGTAAATAATGAAAGCTGAGCCCTTTAATATCACCGGTGTCACAGGCTTCTGCTTGAATGGGTTCTTCAGTGCTTAAAATTTTAAAACGAAAGGGCTTTTTTGTTGGTTTTTTAAGTGTGAAGTTAGAATAAGTACTTTGTGCCTCTAGAGGCTTTGCAATGGTTTGTAATATATCTTTTTGTACTCGGTCCACCTCGTTATTAAAATAAGAGTGTATGGTTTGAATAAAATGGTATTGAGTTTTTGTGGCTTCGTCCTCAATGTCGTTTAAGTAAGTCTCATAATCTTGAAGCAATATTGATGATCCAGAGCCCTGGGCATTTACGCTGGTCTGATAGTGTAAGTATTCCCCTTCTTTTTTGTTAAGTATGGGGATGTTCTTCATAGGTTCGTAAAGCTCTGCGACAATAGCTTCAATAGAGGCTTGAGTACTTGAGTTAAAGGCACAAACGTTGTTCTCTTCCTCTTCGTTAAAGCAGCCCGCTGTGGCAAGAAAAATAAATATTAAACTAATAATACTTTTTATAGGTGAGTTCATAGAGTTATACCGAGTCCCAGCCCCAGACCCAAAAATGGAGGGGGAAGGCCTTTTCAATGACCTCGCTTGTTTTAGGGTTAAATTTATGAAGAGCGTTAGCCCTTTCAGGTCCAAAAATGAGTTTAGTGATATCTTGTTCAGACTGTGTGCGATAAAGGTCGCTATCTACGCCAAAAATATATTCATCCTCATGCTTTTTTAAAACAAAATTAGATTTTGTTGTGGCGCTCACATATTCACATATTTTTTTAAACATCTTTTCGCAGTTAAGAAGTTTAATCATTCCCAGGTACCCATTATGAGGGGCTAACCCTAGGTCCTTCATTTTTCGTATAAGCCCAATATTATGATGTGATGCTATGAGAGTTAATGGTTTTTGTTGGTCTTTATGTATAAAGTTTATAAGCGGTAAGAGATTTGAGAGCCCCCCTCCCCACTCATGTATATATCCTGTAAGGTCAGCACCCTTCCCCTCGACAGCATAGGCTTTAATTTTACCAGCCTTGTCCCAGGCCGTATAAATGTTCGAATTAGGTATTTGTAAATACTTTCTAATTTCGTCTAAAGTTCGAATGCTAGAGACGGTGTGTTGGGAGTAGATTTTAAGTATGGCCTCTGCGGCGACCTGTCGACCTTTAATGAACTTTAAATCAGGCACATCCTCAGTCGTCAGTGGGTGGTCAATGAGGTAGCTTTTTTCAGTCCCGACAAGTTCAAATCCGAGTTTTCTATAAAAATCATAAAGATCAGTCCATAAAATAGCCATGTGGCAGCCATCGCTGTCTGCCTTTTTAAGACACTTCTTCATCACTTGTTGGCTAAAACCTTTATTTCTGTATTTTTCACCGGTGACAACACTTCCTATGGCGGCCACCTTTACAAGCCCAAACGGGGTTTTAATAATAAGGTACCGCAAAAGAGCGTGGGAAACGATCGCGCCCTGACTTTCAACAATAAATATGTTTTCGCGATTATTAGGGCTAATAGCTAATGGGTACTCATCCTCAATAGACCACAAAAAATTGGGTCGTAACTCTTGATTTAAAAAACTAATGACAGTGCTGAGTTCATGGGTTTTTACAGGCCTTGGCTCTTGCATTATTTATTACCTCCCCGACTTCTACCTATTTATATAATACAATTTAAGGAGGTAAAAAGATAAATATTGGGGGCAATTCAAGACCAAATATTTTGCAATAGTATGCTGTGTGACAGCATTGTAACTTGCTTAGCCAGACTTTGGTCAATAGATAGATTAAAAAGACACACATGTGGTCAGGTCCATTACTTTAATAAAAGTTTTTTTGTGCCTTATTAGTAAGTAAACCTTAATAAGTATGGGCTTTTGGTGGATAGGTTTATAGGTGTCTCACGTTAATATTACTGATTTCTAGATTGCTGATCATTATTATAAACTTGAAAAAGATGATTGGTTTCAAGATTTTTTACAATGCTGTTATAAAGACGTGTGCGCTCAGTAATGTTGTCTTCAAATTTTAATTTTTCAAGATCAACACTCATTTGAATTCTGCGTTTGCCGATTTCAGATATACGCATCATAACTTGTTGAAGTTGCTCTTTTTTTACGGGCTTTTCAAAAAAATCAATAGCTCCTAGCCTCAAGCCCTCTAAAAGGTGCTCACTAGTTAGTGTTCCAGAGCAAATGACAAAGGGGGTGTCCCAGGCATAGGCGCGAACTTTTTTAAGTATTTCAAGTCCGTGTATGTCGGGTAAATTTAAGTCGCTTATAATTCCGCTGAACTTTTCGGTTTCAATTTTACGTAAGGCTTCTTTAGAGGTTAGGCAAGTAACGAGCTCCATTCCAAGGCCTTTGAGGTGATGAGTGAGAATTTCTAAAATAACGGGGTCATCATCAATCAACAGTATTCGTCTTTGTGATTTCACTTTCATATTAACCTTTTTTATTGTGAACTTAGATTCATTTATTTTAGAAATACTATTTAATTTTGTACATAAGTTTAACAGTAAGTGTAGGCCTTAAGTCTGTGAACAGAGGGCCAATTTTTTACTAAAAAACAGCTTTATGGCTATGGGTGTATTTAATCTTGATGAGGAGATAATTTATGATTATGCGCGCAATGGGCTTTTCAGGGGTGGCCTAAGTGTGGGGGGCTATAGCCTTCGAGGTGTTCGTTTTAATTTAAAAACTTAATCCATAGAGGGGGGATATGTGTTAAAGGTCCCCGTGGCCTTAAAAATAGAGGCCAAAGAGCTTATAGGTGCCACTTTGACAAAAAAAATGATTAAAAAAAAAGAACATGTAAAATCGGTAATTAAGCTATTAAAAAAATATTACCCTAACCCTGAGTGTGCATTAAATTATAAAACCCCAGAGCAGCTGTTGATTGCAACAATACTCAGTGCCCAGTGTACTGATAAGCGAGTGAATATTGTCACTGAAGAGTTATTTATAAAGTACCCGACCATTGAGAGTTTCGCGGCCGCTGATATAGAGCAGTTGGAGCAAGATGTAAAGCCAACAGGTTTTTACCGTAATAAGGCTAAAAACATAAAGTCTTGCTGTGAAAAATTAATAAATGACTTTGATGGCATATTGCCTCAAAAACTGGAGCTTTTAACACAGCTTGCCGGTGTGGGCCGAAAGACGGCAAATGTCGTGCTCGGCAACGCGTTTAACATTAGCTCAGGGGTTGTTGTAGATACCCATGTGACACGATTGTCAAATCGTCTAGGGTGGGTGACCGGTAAAAATGCAGTTATTATTGAGCGAGAATTGGGCCAAATAGTACCCAAAAAGCACTGGATTCAATTTTCTCATTGGTTGATCATTCATGGTCGGGCTGTTTGCAAAGCGCGCAAACCACAGTGCGAGACTTGTTTTTTGCAAGAAATTTGCCCAAAAAAGCCATATTGAATAATTTTGTATTTAGGAATAAAGTAAGCTGAAGTTGTTTTGAAGGAGAATATTAAGTGCTTGTAACATTTTTTGATAGTGCTCGCTACGTGGGGCACATATTTCCCATCGCTTTTTTTAGAATTTACATCGGGTATTATTTTATTAACCTAGCTCTCGCGCACTCTGAAGCAGGTTTTTTAACAATGCCGCAAATTTCAGGTATGATTCAGCAGTTTTTGCCCTCAAGCGGTGCTCCGAGCTGGCTGTATGCTTTTTTAGAGGGTGTCGTCGTTCAGCATTGGCAAGCGAGTGCCTATGCCATTGTGTGCATTGAGCACTTAATTGGAGCTAGTTTTATTTTAGGTTTTATGATTCGCCCCATAGCATTACTTGGGATGTTTTTAAGTTATATGTTCATGTATATAACAGACCCAAGCACATCGAGTTTATATTTGTTTTATATCATTAGTTTAGGGACACTTGCCGCCGTTGGAGCGGGTCGGTGTTTTGGCATGGATTACTACTTCTTTAAACGACATCGTGGTATATGGTGGTAATGAGCCTCTTGGGGAGCTGAACTCGCTTTTGCTCCAGGAACAAGGTGTTACCTTGTGACCCATATTAACTTGATCCAGGTAATGTTGGCGAAAGGAATTTTTTGAAAAAATTTATTATTTTATTTTTAATGGTGAGTTTTGTTTTTGGAATTTTTTATTTTAAAAACAGCTCCGAAAATACTGATTCTCATTTAAAAAAACTCGTCATCTACTCGTATACTTCCTTTCAATCTCCTAGCGGCCCCGGTCAAGAGTTAGTCAGTCAATTTCAAAAATTTTGCAACTGTCGAGTTCAGCTCGTTAATGCCGGAGATGCTGGATTAATCATTCAGAGGTTAAAATTACAAAAAGAAACCCGAGTCGATTTAGTTATTGGCCTAGACCAGTTAAGTGCTGTCGATGCTATTAATGTTACGGGGTGGAAAACCTTAGACCTCTCTGGGGTGCAATGGAGACCCGAGGCTTCAGAGTTTTTAACCGCTGAGTTTGTGCCCTACGACTGGGCTCCGATGACCTTTGTTTACCAAAAAGACATCATTGACCCTGCCCAAACCCTTGATGACCTGCTTTTGCCACGATTTAGAAAAAAGTTATCCCTCCAGGACCCTCGAATGAGCACGCCTGGGCTTCAGTTTTTACTGTGGGTATTAGATGTAAAGGGTGAAAAAGAGGGGTATAAATTCCTATCCCAATTGTCATCAAGTATTTATAGGGTTTCCCCTTCGTGGACTTCATCTTATGGATTGTTTCAAAATAAAAAGGCAAAGGCTGTATTTTCATATATGACCTCCCCGGTTTACCACTGGTTATATGATAAAAATTCAAATGTTCAGCCGATGATTTTTAAAGAGGGTCATCCTGTACAGGTGGAGCTAATGGGTATTCCTGATGGGTGCAAAAGCTGTGACTTAGCTGAGCAATTTGTAAGGTTTATGCTGACACCTGATTCACAAAAAATATTGATGACTAAAAACTATATGTTGCCGGCAATTGTTGGAGTGTCAGAGGGTACACCCTTTGAAAATCTCCCAAAGTTTAAAGTTCGAAGCATGACACGGTCGAGTAAACTCATAAAAAACAAAAAAAAAATAATTCAGCAGTGGTTTAAAAGTATTGGGGGCTAGCTTGAAACGGCTACTCACTTTGTTATTAATATTATTTTTAATATACCCATTTATAATTTTATTGAGCCATGGTTATCAATTATCGTTGCCTGACATGGACCGGCTACTGGTCGTCGGTGCATGGAGCGTTATTCAATCAGCCCTCAGTGCTAGTTTGTCGATAGGCTTTGGAGTGGTTGGGTGCTTAGGCTTATTTAGTTTGCGATCAAAATTGGTATTAAAGGGTAGCCAGTTAGCTTTAATGCTCCCAAGCTTTATACCGACACTTTTTGTAGTGCTGTCATATATTAATGTTTTAGATTTTTTGGGGGCCTCTTTATTTGGCCTTCATTCGGTTATAATTTGTCATGTTCTGGTGAGTTGTGGTTTAGTGGCCGTATTACTGCATCAGCAAGTGAGTCATAAACTAGGTAATTATTGTGAAATAGGCCTTGTGAGTGGTGCTGGACGATTTATTTTTTTTAGAAAAGTATTTTTACCGTTAATGAAAATAGAGTTATTAGCCCTATGGTTTTTTGTGTTTTCTATGTGTTTTTCAAGTTTCACGGTCCCTCAAATACTAGGCGGTCGAACGCCTCTAAGTTTAGATGTTTTAATTTACGAGAACATCAAAATATATTCAGACATGGGTAAGGCCTTAGGGGTTGTAGTTGTTCAATTTTTATGCGTTTTAACCTTAGTTTTGTTATTTAAAAAGCCAAAAGTTAAAGCAAAGCCCTCGCATAAATCCATGAAAATATTAAGTTTTAGGCCCGGGCTATTTGTGGGGTTGTTTTTAACGGCAGTAATAATTTTTGGTGATTTTTTTGGAGTTCTTACGGGCTTTGTTAAGCTCTATAACTCTCAAATAGATCGAGAGTTGTTATTAGGTTTTTGTGTCAATACGGCGTTTATATCACTTATGTCGGGGCTTTTAAGTTTGCTGCTGTTAATGATTACGGCCTTTGTGTGTGAATCTCGCCGGGTGAGTCAACTTATGATGGCCTTCATTGCACCCAGTGGCGTGCTTGTTGGTTTTTCATTACTTTTAGGGGCTGAATTTTTAGCGCCAGAGTGGCGGGTGATTTTAGGGTTTTTAATGATTAACACCTCCGTTCTTTACCGCATGGGGATGTACTCTTATTTACAGCTAATAAGGCCACAGCTGGTTCTTGCTCGTGTGGCCTCGGCCGGTGTGGGCTTGACGTTTTTTCGAGTTATTTTCCCTCAAGTGTTTACAAAAGCACTGCACTTATCTGCAATAGCCTCTTTTTGGGCCGCAGGCGAGTACACTGTCTCTACTGTTGTTTCTGAATCTGATTTTACGTTAGCGTTATGGGTAAAATCCTTAATGGCTAGTTATCGCTTGCCTGAGGCCACTGCGGCCAGTTGGGCGATGATTTTTATAGGTTTTTTATGTTATTTATTTTTTCAAGGAGCATCGAGTGTCTTTAGTAAAAAAACTTTATAAGTCATTTAATTTAAATTCAGGGGGGAGTTTTACTCTAGATATTCCACAGTGGGAAATCCCTGACTCTGGCATTACTGTTGTCTCTGGACCCTCAGGTTCAGGTAAAACAACTTTGTTTAAAATACTTATTGGTTTAGAGGAGTGTAAGGGGATGAGCTGGGTGCATGACGGTGAGGATTTATCCCTTTTGCCCGTAGAGAAACGGCGTTTAGGTGTAGTATTTCAAGGGGAGAACCTGTTTCCACATATGAGTGCCGCGGAGAACATTTTATTTTCGGCCCAGGCAAGGGGTGTTTCAAAGCATGAGGCTCAAAAAAAAATAAACAACTTAGTGGAGCAACTTAAACTAAAATCATGTATTGATAGCAACACATCAGTATTAAGTGGTGGGGAGTATCAAAGAGTGAGTTTAGCAAGGGCTCTTGTGGGGGCCCCTCGGGTACTGTTGCTCGACGAGCCGTTTTCAGCCCTTGATACTGACACAAGAAAAGGGGCCCGTGAGCTGGTTAAAGACATTGTTCAGTTATATAACATCCCCACGTTACTAATCACTCACGATGACGAAGACACCTTCGCCTTAGCAGACACAGTTGTGAAAATAAATCAGGGCCGTATACAATAGGTGGCTGTTTATATTTAGATATTTGAGGCAAATCAACTCATCTACAAAAGTAAACGCTTATTAGGCTAATGTAAAAATATTGGGCAGGAGCTTATCATGGATATTGGTCCAGGTATTTTTAATAGCATAAGCTGGTTTTAATAATAATTATGTAAGAGGCTTTTGATTTAATATATAATTTTTTATGTGATGTTGCGCGGGCCAAAGATTTAATCCTAAGGCCCCGACGACCAACTAACTAACAGTAGGCTTTAGGTTAATGAATAAATTTGATGTAATTGTAGTGGGCACGGGTATGGGTGGTTCTACTGCGGGGTACACACTGGCCAAATCGGGGCTTAGGGTATTGTTTTTAGAAAAGGGCAAATCACGATTTAACAGCGATTTTGACTTTATAAAAGGCCATGAGGCTGAGAGTTATTACTATAAAAATAAAAAATCTCAGCTAGATGATGTTATGAGATCATCAGGCCGGTACAGTTGTGTAATAAAAGATAACAGTGCGTTTTTTAGCAAAAGATTTCGGCCCTTCATCGGGTCCGGTGACGGCGGGGGCTCGGCTATTTATGGAGCGATACTTCAGCGCTTTTCCCCTGAAGACTTTGAACTCACAAAATTAGAACCTGTAGATGGCGGGAGGCCTCTTGAGTCTCAAACTAAGTGGCCGGTCTCCTACAATGAGATGCGGCCCTACTATAAAGAGGCCGAGAGTTTATATAAGGTTCATAAATACAGTAAGAGTAGTGAACCAGAAGCACTCTCAGAGGCGAATAAGACAGTTTGGGATCAATTAAAAAAAAACGGTCTTAACCCCTACATGCTCCCGGTTGCAACTGAAAACTTAGACGAGTGTTATAATAACTGTCAGGGTTTCTTGTGTGCTAAGAATTGTAAACACGACAGTTCTAAGTGTGCATTAAAACCAGCCATTGAGGGCTTAGGAGCACAGCTATTTGATGAGTGTGAGGTTTTAGAGCTAAAGTCTGAAAACAAAAAAGTAACTCACCTTTTATGCAACCATAAGGGCAAAATTATTTCTTTGAGTGCCGAAACTATAGTTTTAGCAGCGGGAGCATTGGTCACACCAACATTGCTTCTTAAGTCAAAGAACATGGCAAATAGTTCTGGTTTGGTGGGTAAAAATTTAATGCGTCATTACATTGATGTTTATCAGATTAGTTTGAAGGCTCATAAAATCCCTTCATTTTCACAAAAACAAATTGGATTTAATGATTTTTATAATGAATGCGGTGAAAAACTTGGGAGCGTTCAATCATTTGGGGTTCACCCTCCCTTTGAGGTTATATTAGATGAGCTTTTAAGTAAAACACCCCTTTTATTGAAAGGGGTTGTGAGCTTCGCTTTAAGGTTAATGTTGCCGATGTTGAGGGGTGTATATAAAAATTATATCGACAATAAGCTTTTAATTGTTAGCCTTTTAGAGGATGCCCCGAATATAAATAATTGTGTGACTTATAAAGGCGGAGAAATAAATATAAAGTATAGAATTTTTAAAAAAGAAAAACAGAGAATTAACAAATTTAGAAAAAAAATCAAGAAGGCATTTTCAGGGTTAAACGTAACTCTTTTTAAGCAAGTTAGTGAAAACAAGCGCATAGCCCATGCATGTGGGACTTGCCGATTTGGGGCTGACCCTAAATCCTCAGTTCTTGATAAAAACAATAAGTGTCATGATTTAGATAACCTTTACATTGTGGACTCATCATTTTTCCCCACCAGTGGGGGGACAAACCCCTCTCTAACAATTGCAGCCAATGCAATACGAGTGGGAGAGTTTATTGCAAAAAAAATAAACATTCATGATAACTATAACAAGCGAGAAGCTGAGATATGAAAATGAATACCCTTGAAAAATGGGCAATGAACAACCCTGTAAGAACACTCTTTCAACGTTACCTAGAAGCACCGGTTTTAATAAAAAGAGGGGGATTACTTAGGGGGAAACGTGTTCTTGAAATTGGCTGCGGCAGAGGGGTTGGGACCCAGCTTCTTCTGGAAGATTTTAAAGCACAGTCTGTTTTAGCCATTGATCTAGATGAGGACATGATATTAAAAGCTAAAAAAAGGCTTTCGAGTTACCCTTCCGATCGACTTGAAGTACAAGTTGGTGATTTAACTAAACTAAATTGTAGTGACCAATCCTTTGATGCTGTGGTTAACTTTGCGGCGATTCACCATGTGCCAAATTGGCAAAAGGCACTGTGCGAAATCCACAGAGTGTTAAAAAATGAGGGCCAGTTTTTTTTTCAAGAAGTCACAGCTCAGTGGATTCATCGGTTTCCTTATTCGGTGTTGTTCAAGCATCCAAAAGAAAACAGATTTACAGGGCTCGAGTTTATTAAAGAGCTTGAGAGAGCGGGGATTGTAGTAGGGGACAACTACGAAGAGCGAGCCGGAGGAGATTTTATCTATGGCGTAGGGCGGCGGGCAGAAAATGAAAACCATAAGAATAAAAAAGAGGTTTTGTGAGTAAAACAGAAAGTAAAGTAAAGCTTGAGTCTTGCCCTGTTTGCCAGAGTAAAATAGATGATTCGTCACCTGAAAATTTAGGAAAAGTTAGAGGCAATACCGAAAGGTTTAAAAATACTGAATTTAATATTTGGAAGTGTCCGAACTGCCGAACACTCTTGGCCATTGACCCTGTTGATTTTGATGATATTTACAGTGACTACCCTTTGAATGAACGAAAACTAGATGCTTTTGCAAAGGGTACCTTTAGTAACCTGCTCGCTCGATTAAAGAAGGTTGGTGTTAAAAAGACAGATTATATCCTTGATTACGGGTCCGGCCGGGGTTTGTTCGTCGAGTACCTCAAACAAAAGGGGTATATGAACTCATTTAGTTATGACCCTTATTGCTTGGGGTTTAAAGAGCTGCCGATATCTCAGGGTGGGTTTGACGTTGTCATTAATAATGATGTTTTAGAGCATTGTGAAGATATTCACAAAGTCATCAATCATAATTTTGAGTTACTTAAGGAAGGTGGAGTGCTGTATATAGGCACCCCCGAATCAGATCCTGTGAACATTAAAAACCTAGAGCCTGAAATTATGCGCCTTCACCAGCCCTTTCATAGAATTATTTTAACTGAAAAGTCACTTCATGAAGTTGTGTTAAATTATAATGTGAGTCTTGTTGCTAGCTATAAGAGGTCTTATCATGACACCTTGAGGCCGTTTTCTAACTATCGATTTTTAGATGAGCTCAATAAAGCTTTAGGTCATAATTTAGATTTAGCAATGGATGAAAGCATAACAACGCGCACATTTTTACTAAACCCTCAGTTGTGGTTTTTTGCTATTTTTGGGTACTTTTTTCCTTCAGCTTATGAGCCGGCGGTAATCGTACGAAAGTCGATCTCAAAACCCACTTAGAGAACTTTTGTTGAGGTCGTAATTTATTTAGGCCACACAGAGGCTTTTTTGTCGTTAGCAATAAAGCTCGCATCAAAAGCCACCTGATTGCAGTCTTTAAAGTCAGCTTCGGTAAAGTTAAACTGATTTTTAAGTAACTCATACTCATGAAGCATATCAATGCCAAATATCCCGGGGTCATCAGTGTTTATGGTGACCTTAACACCGAGGTCCTTTAGTTTTTTTATGGGATGGTCCTTGATTTTAGATATAGCATTTGTAAGGTAATTACTGGTGGGGCAAAGCTCTAACACAGCCCCTTGACGTTTAACGTATTCAATCATTTCAGGGTCTTTATAAATCATTAACCCGTGGCCGATGCGGCTGGCGCCGAGGTGTTCAATGGCGTCTTTTGGGTAGGTGGGGGACTTTGGTGTATTGGCTTCGCCAGAGTGAACTGTAATGCCTAGGCCAGCCTCTTTGGCCTTTAAAAAAAAAGGACTAAAAGGTTTTGAGTCAAAGCCCTCTTCATTGTCGGCAAGGTCTAAGCCAATAAATGTTTCACGATTTTTAATGGCAAAATCAGCCACCTTTTCGCCAATATCTACAGGGAGTGTTCGCTGAATGATACAAATAAGACCGACAGCAAGGGGGTATTTTTTTTCAGCCCCTTCAACCCCTCTTATAAAGGCGTCATGAATGTCTTGAAAGCTAAATTCGTTGTGACCGAGTTGTACAAAGGTGGGCGCGTATCTGAGCTCAAGAATACGGATGCCCTCTTTGAGGTAAGCATCTTCGCAGGCCTCAAAGGCAACGCGCTCTAATATTTCAATGGATCCTAAAAGTTTTTGTGTGTCTGAAAATTTATGTAAAACAGCGCCTAAGTCTAACATTTGCTCAGTGATTAAAAAATGTTCATTAAAAGAAGCCTCATCGGTCACGTTAAAGCCAAACTGTGGGGCCAGATCCAGGATGGTTTCTTTTCGAATAGAGAGTTCTAGGTGCCTGTGTAGCTCTACTTTGGGTATTTGTTTTAAGTTCATGGAGTTGAAGTTAGCATTAACTCAAAGGAGGGTCACTATAGTGTAAAAAAAGGCTCATGCCTATGCGCATAAAGAGGATGACTTTTAATTGCTGCTATTTGTTGAACAGAGCTGTTTAAAACGGCATAAGGTATATGGTGTTTGCTTTTATTATTAAGGAGAATTTATGTCTACTATATCCCCCATTGCCGTAAAAAATCATCTGGCAGGTACCCCAGGCCAGCCCCCTCAGTTTTCTGTAGAGGTGGGTTGTAAAAACGGGAGGGCTTTACAGGTGAGTGACCCCCAGTCTATACGTGCCATGATTGCTTTAATGGATATGCAGGCTGTTATGGGTGGAGCCGCAAGTCACTGGGGTGGTCCAGCGGCACTGAGCGAAATGTGGTCTGCTTTACACGCTTTAGTTTTTGAGTCCTCTGGTGAGAGCCGCGGGGAGTGGCATGAGAACTTTCATGTTATTAACGATGCTGGGCACTGTGAAAATGGGCTCTATGCCATTAAAGCCAATTATGGATTTGCAGACTTGAGCATTGAAAGTTTAAAGGGTTTTCGCTCTATTAAGAGCCCGTTATCGGGGCACGGTGAAGCTCATTTATTTCCGCAAGGGGTGTTAATGAGTAATGGTCCTTTGGGCTCTAGCTTGCCTCAAGCTCAGGGCTTAGCTTTTGCGGATGCTTTAACGAGTAAAAAAAGACTCACTGTAACAACAATATCTGATGGAGCCTGTATGGAGGGCGAAGCCAAAGAGGCCCTTTCGGCCATCCCTGGTTTTGCGGCTCAAGGTAAAATGGCGCCTTTTGTTTTAATTATCAGTGATAATAATACAAAATTGTCTGGGCGAATTGATGAGCAGTCGTTTTCAATGGGTCCAAGCTTTGAAGCTTTAGAAAGTTTAGGGTGGAGAGTTTTAAACCTTGAACAGGGCAATAACTTGCAGGCTTGTGTGCAAACCCTTGAAGAGGCCTTTGAGTTGGCGAGGCAAAACCCCAATCAACCAGTGGCTCTTCGAGCTAAAACAATAAAAGGTTTCGGTGTTAAAAAAACCGAAGAGGCGCCCTCAGGGGGGCACGGGTTTCCTTTAAAAAAGCCAGAAGAACTCACTAGTTTTTTATCTGAAATATATAAAGGTGCTGAAGTTCCGAGTGATTTTATTCGCTGGCAACAAGAGCTTGTTGATAAGGCCAGTGCTAAGGCCTCGGCCCCGTCGTCGGCAGTTAAGACTATAAAAGTACAAGTGGGCGTGAGCGAGGCCTTATCTCAAATGGCCAAAGAGGGTTACCCTGTATACTCAGTGTCGTCGGACCTGGCGGGGTCCACGGGGTTGGCGGGGTTTCAAAAAAATTACCCCGATCAGTATGTTGATGTAGGTATTGCAGAGTCTAATATGTTGAGTGTTGCTGCTGGGCTATCGAAGGCTGGTTTTATACCGGTGGTGGATACCTTTGCTCAGTTTGGGGTTACAAAGGGGGCCCTCCCTTTTATAATGGCAAATTTAAGTGAAGCTCCTATGATTTCTATTTTTTCTCATGCGGGCTTTCAAGATGCTGCTGATGGGGCCAGTCACCAGGCGCTCACTTATTTTTCGATGACTAGTGCTGTACCTAATACTCAGGTGATTTGTTTATCGTCAAGAGATGAGGCTTATGCGCTCGTCTCTCAGGCGGTTAAAGACTTTGCTCAAGCAAGAAGGTCGGGCAAAACCCCTAAAAATTATGTTTTCTTTTTAGGACGAGAAACTTTTTTAGCCACCTTTAAAGAGGGGCTAGAGTATAAGTTGGGTCGGGCACAAACTGTTTTTGATAACAGTGATGAGCATAAAAAATCGGTAACCATTGTGGCTGCGGGGCCACTGCTTCAGCAGGCCCTAATAGCGGCCCCTATACTTAAAGATAAAGGCATTGGCACTATTGTTATTAATCCATCTACAATAAATGAGCCTGACATAGATACTATTCTGACCGCTGTTAAAAAAACAAAAGGACTTGTTGTGACCGTAGAGGATCATCAATTGACCTCGGGGATGGGGTCTATTTTAGCGCATAAGCTGGCTCAAAGTGGCGAGGCCATTAAAATGAAATCTTTAGGGGTTAATGGAGTGTTTGGGCAAAGCGCTTACACAGCCATTGAGTTGTACTCAAAACATGAAATGGATAGTTTAGCGATAATTAAGGCCGCAGAAAAACTAACTTAAGCCTTGTCGGTTTCTTTTTTGGTTTCGGTTTCGGCTTCAGAGTTAGGGACTTTATCTTTATCTAATTTTTCCTGAGAGGCGCTTGAGGAGTCGGTGACATCAATGGCGTCCTCGTTAAGCCCTTTTTTAAACCCTCTAATAGCTTCGCCCAGAGATTTTCCAACCCCAGGGATACGCTTTGGGCCAAAGAGTAGTAAAATAATAACTAGTACAATTAAAATTTGCCAAATTGAAGGACTCATACTTTTTACCTCTTATAGAGTGTTTTTAGATTCTATCTTGGTTTAGTTAAAATTTAAATCAAATTTTATTTTTGACCCTTAAATGTAAGGGCAAAAACAGGGTTATTTTCGCCTCGGCCGTCTTTTGCGCCTAGTTTGGGGTTTCATAGCTGCAATTTCGGGTAAAATTTGCTCATATTTTTCGCTCCAAAAATCCCAATCTGTGTCATTAATGAGGGCATCGGTATGGGCGAGGAGCATAGCGCAGCGAAAGGCCGGGTTTTTGAGCACAGGGAGTAATCGGCGGTCCTCTTTTTGTTTAAAATCATCAGCGGCAAGTAGGTGAGTTTGCATTTTAAGAGCTTTTTCAGCCACCTCTTGCTCTAGATTGTACATACCCAGTTCAAACTTCATTAATTTTTTTAAATCCTCACAGTCTTCAATCATCTTATTGGTGATTTTTTGAGTGGGGTCGGGCCAAATTTTAATACGTACGTAGGCGTGAATTAAGTAAACAAACAGCTCAGTAGGGTTATCTGCATTGAGGTGAAGCTCGTTTATGTTTCGTAACTTTGCAACAAACTCGTGTCGCTCTTCGCTGTTATTAAATAAGTCATTCAACGTGGGGGCGATAACCTTTAGTACCCCTAAATCATAGGCCTCTAAAAAGGGCTTTGAGGGGTCTTTAACTCGTAGAAACTTTAAAAGCTCTTCGCGTCGCCTGGGGAGCGCCGAGTCAAAAAGGGAGTCCGCATTACTTTGCATAGCTGCACGCAACTGAGGATCTAGAGAGAAATTAATTTTATGAGCCAACCTCAGTGCTCGAAGTATTCGAATGGGGTCCTCTTTGAGGCGTCGATTAGGGTCTCCGATCATGCGGATGATTTGGTTTTCTAGGTCTGTAATCCCCTTACAGTGGTCTAGAAGGTCTTCTTTGAAGGGGTCATAAAACAACCCATTGACGGTAAAATCTCGTCGAAGAGCGTCCTCTTTAGAGGTTCCAAAGGCATTGTCCTCCTGGGGGAACTCTTCGTTTTTCTCACTCTCGGGGACTTCGCGCCTAAAAGTGGCGATTTCAAAAAAACCATCCCCCCGCTTGGCGAGGACGAGTCTAAAGCGCTTGCCAATAATATAAGAGCGAGGCACGCACCTTTTTACCTCATTGGGTTTAGCGCTCGTAGCAATATCGAAATCTTTTGGTATTATGCCAATGAGTAGATCACGAACGCAGCCGCCCACTAAGTAGGTGGTGTGCTTTTTTAATTGCAGATTTTCAACAATTCCCAGAGCATTGGGGTCAATAAAGGATTTGTGAAGTTGTGGTTTTTTACTCATAAGATTAAATACTTACCACGGTTCGCGTGAAGGTCAATTTGACGAAGGGAAACTATGGGTTATTTAAAAAATTTCCATTACGAGGTGCTTGGAGCTGATCACCTGCCTAAGCTTGTTTTTTTACATGGTCTTATGGGTTCTGGCAAGAACTGGGCTCGAATTGCTAAGGTGTTTAACGAGCAGTTTCAAGTGCTACTATTTGACCAAAGGGGCCACGGACGCTCATTTAAGCCAGAACAAGGCTACGCACCAGAAGATTACAGTGAGGATTTGCTAAAAATTCTTCAAGAGTTAAATTGGAGCCAAATTTGTTTAGTGGGTCATTCATTGGGGGGGCGCAATGCCATTTATTTTGCCGCAGCGCATCCTAATCGAGTTGAAAAATTGGTCATAGAGGACATAGGCCTCACCGTTCAACAAAGGCACAAAGGTAATATTAAAAGGCTCTTAAGCTTAGTGCCCACCCCGTTTGCAAGTAAAGAAGAGGCCAGGTTTTTTTTTCAAACTGAGTTTATTGAAAAGATTAAAGACAACCCAAAGGCAAAAGTTCTGTCGTCTTATTTTTATGCAAATATTGAAAAAAAGCCCAGCGGGCTTGCTGATTGGCGCTTTAGCAAAGCAGGCATCCTTGAGAGTGTTGAACAAGGGCGCCAGAGCGACCAGTGGCCTTTGTGGCAATCCTTACAAATGCCCACGTTACTGATTCGTGGTGAGCATTCTGAGGACTTAACGGAGCCGGACTTTACTAAAATGCAGGCCACACATCCTAACGTAAAGGGGGTTGAGATCGGTGATTCAGGGCACTGGGTTCACTATGATCAACCGGGTGAGTTTATTATGACGCTAAAAAACTTTCTTATTCCTGTTTAAAGGGGCTAGCCTTTGACAAAGTTATAAGTTCGAGGGTAGAAAGTTGGTTATATTAATTTCGCATTGGATCAAAAAAAGGCTATCTATTGAAGTTTTCTGAAATAAATTTGCACCCGTCTTTGAAGGCAAACATAGAAAATTTAAAATTTGAAAATATGACTCCTATTCAAGAGAAGTCTTATGAGCCTATAGTGTCAGGTAAAGACCTGGCGGGACTGGCTCAAACGGGCACGGGTAAAACAGCAGCTTTTCTAATACCTCTTATTCAAAGAATATTAATTCAAGAAGTGCCTGAAGAGGGTAGCCTTATCAAACCCTTTGAGAATTGGCTTAAAAAGAACTTTATTCTCATACTTGTCCCTACAAGAGAGTTGGCATCACAGGTTCATGATAATGTACTTAAGCTTTGTGAGGGGACCGACTTAAAGTCAGCCGTTATTTTTGGTGGCACAGGCTACGAGGAGCAAAAGCAAGCCCTGAGTGCTGGGGCTGATTTTGTGGTCTCTACGCCGGGCCGATTGATTGATTTATACAAAGAACACCATGTAGATTTAAAACAGGTCCGAGGGGTAGTTTTTGATGAAGCGGACCGTATGTTTGATATGGGCTTTAAAGACGACATGAAGTACATTTTGCAAAGAATCCCTAAGGACCGTCAGTACCTTGTGTACAGTGCGACCTTAGACTTTGAAGTGACAAATGTGGCTTATGAATTTGGTGCAAACCCTGTTGATATTAACATATCAAAAGACGAAGCTAAGGCTGAAAATGTTCAGCACGAAATATTTCATGTGGGTCAGGGGGATAAGCCTAAATATTTACTATCTCTGATTAAAAAATATAACCCTCGTCAGGCCATTGTTTTTACAAACTTTAAAGCCAACGTCGATAGAGTGGCTGAGTTTTTAAATAAAAATGGTTTAAAAGCACAGGGGATCTCTAGTTTATTAAACCAAAGTCAACGCACTCGAATCATGAAAGACTTTAAGGGTGGAGAAAAAATTCATATATTAGCCGCAACAGATGTAGCGGCCCGAGGCCTGGACGTTAAAGATATTGACCTTGTTGTTAATTTTGACCTACCAGAAGAGGCCTCTACCTATGTTCACCGTATAGGCCGAACAGGGCGCGCCGAGGCCAAGGGGCTCGCGTACTCACTGGTGAGTGATTATGATGTCACAGCATTAGAGCGTATTGAAAACCTACTTGATGAAAAAATAGTGATCGGTTGGCTCGAAGACAATGAGCTTTTAGAAAAATTTGAACGCTTCCCTGAGCGAACTCGTGCAAAAAGATTTAATGATACTGAAAAAAACAGACAGCAAAGAAGTAACTCCTCTTCTGGGGACCGAACAAAGCGCTATTCGAAAGATAAACCAAAGGGCGAGCGAAGGTATAAAACAAGAGCCGAAGGCGAAGCCGAAGCCCCACGAAAAATGTATACTCGAAAACCAAATAGAAAAAGTTTTTCTAAAGATAATGATAAAGATGAAACTAGAGTTCATAGAGATCGAAAGTCTGGTCGTCATAAATCTTCAGAAAAGCGCACTTCGTCGGCGGCGTCTAAACCTAGACCAAAAAAGAAGGTTTCGGCGAATACAAGAGTCCGAAGCTCTAGTAACTCCAAAAGATCTACTCAAGTGCAATCACCTGGTTTAGGCCAAAAGGTGAAGGGCTTTATTCGCGGTATTTTTGGAAACTAAGTTTTTCAGTTTTAATTCCAAGTGAAATTTTTAAATAATTGATTACACTCAACGACAGTTTGAGTGAACCTCTCCATATGAGAACGACAAGTTAAAATAGCCGCTTTTTGATGTTTAAAAAACACTATTTGCCTTAGTTTGCGTTGGCTTGCTGAGCTGTAGATATCGATAAGATAAGCCAGCTGATTGTTAATTTTTAAGGGCTTTTTTTCAAGAGTCTTAAAGCCAAAGCGTTCGTATTCACTGAGGGATTGTTTCATATACGATTTTAGAGTTTTGTTTGGGGACTCATCTACACGAACTGTGAATGAAGGTTGAACTCCTTTGTAGGACTTAGGTGAGCGATACTCAAGTATAATGTGAGGAGAGCGTCTTCGGTCAACAGCCTCCCATTTTGTGTTTTCAGAACTTATAGTAAACCCATGGTTAGAAATAAAAAAGCCAGGCTTTGAGCTTATCAAAGCGGAGGTCGATGTTGCTGGCATGGGGGCCGCATTTAGAATTTGTAAAAAAACAAAGAGTTTTAGTAAAAGCATGTCTTATTCTAGAGGGCTATTTAATGTTCAGGCAAGTTTTATGAAATTTTAAATTGATAATATAAGGCTTGTAGGCGCCTGTTCTGTTTGAAACAAAAAGTATCTGATCTGAATTAGGCTTAAGTGTTGGGTTAATATCAAAGTAAGGGCTATACGTAAGTCTGTGTAGGCATTTTTGTTTAATTTGAAAAGCATAGAGTTCAAAATTATCAGCATGTTCAAAGTTTGAACTAAACAAAATAGTATTGTTGTCTTTGTACCACTGAGGAGAGATGTGAACCCCTTTTGGGAGCTTAAGGGTGGTTGTGCTTTTGAGCACTCGGTTTGCGATGTTAATAGAGGTAAAGGTTTCATTATTTTTATAGTCAACATAGGCAACCTTTCGGCCATTTTGAGAAAAGCTAATTTGCCTCTTGTTGGATTTGGAGTTTGTGAGGAGCTGCTTTTTATGATTTTTTAAATTGAGTTTGGCAAACTGATAATAATCACCCCGAAAAGAAGAATATATGCCAATGGTACTTTTGGGGCTTATGCTGAGCTCTCCTTCAAACCCCTTGTGATTTGTGATTTGAGTTAACTGGCTTTGGTTGAGGGAAATACTAAAAATGTCCCCTATGGTTGGGGTTGCCAGCAAGGGATGTGGAGCCCAAGGGGCGAGGGATTGAGACTCGGAGGCCTCAAAATTTGAGAGAGAAATTTGGTGACCCTCGCTAATAAAACTTGTGTAGTAGATGAGCTTGTTTTCTCCCCAGTACCTGGGTGAGTAATTTGAGCGTTTTTCGTAAGTCACTCTTCTCAGAGTATCGTCATTTAAATTTTTAATAAATATTTGATCAACAGGACCAATTTTTTTTAAAAAAATAATGGAGTTAGAGTCAGGGATAAATTCGGCATAAGTGCTGACCTCATCATGTGTCAGCGGGGTAGCAATGCTCGGGGTGTACCCTTTCGGGGGCTTAATAGGCATTAATTTGTTTTCTTTTGAGGGTGCCGTTTCACAGGCTAATAATAAGAGAGGCAGTAAAATTAAAATCAACTTCATTTTTTAAAAACCTTTTTAATCTAAAGCTGTCATTATTGCTTTAGTGACTAGTGATGCGGGTATGTACTGTTTAATGTCATCTCGGTGGACCCATTTATATTTTTTAGTTTTCTTTGAGGCTCGTTTGAGAGAGACATGTGCGTATATTTCATATTTAGTAATGCTGTGCTTGAAGTCAAATTTTGTGGGTTTTTTTGGTTTTTTTGAGGCCTCACCAGGCAAGAGCCATGATTTTTTTAAAAAAGGAGCATAGTCATTTTTTACAAGAGCAATATGGTTTTTTAAAACTCTGACCTCAGCACTCCAGGTCCAAATTTGTTTGACGGCTTTGGCCTTTTTAATGGGTAGTGTCGAGAGGGTATCTTTTGAAAGCCCCGCACAGGTCCTATTTAGCGGGCAAATAAAGCACTTTGGGTTTTTAGGTAGACAAATGGTTGCTCCCAACTCCATAAGGGCTTGGTTGACCTCTGAACTTTTGTGGTTTTGTACCCAGTTGTCGGCGGTTTCTTGTAGGAGTTTTTTATCTTGAGTTTTCCACCAAACAAAGGCTTTCGAATAATAACGGCTGAAAACTCGAATCACGTTACCATCAATAACTCCTACGGGTTCGTTAAAGGCAATGCTACTGACAGAGCGTGAAGTATAGGGCCCAAACCCTGGGAGTTTGATAAGTTCTATGTATGTTTTAGGAAAGGCCTCCGCCTTATTGAGTTCTTTTGAGGCCTTATGTAAGTTGCGGGCCCTTGAGTAGTAGCCGAGCCCCGCCCATGCTTGGAGAACTTGGCTTTCGCTAGCGAGGGCCAAAGACTTAAGGGTGGGGAAGTCATTTAAAAATCTTTGAAAATAAGGGATTACAGCTGTCGAAGTGGTTTGTTGCAGCATAGACTCTGAGATCCATATGGAGTAAGGGTCTTTAGTCTTTCTCCAAGGCAACGGTCGCTTGTTTTGTGAAAACCAGGACAGTAGCTGCTTTTGATTTTTCAAAGTCACTTTCATCGGATCTTATTTAAACAGGAGTTAGTTAAATCTTCAAGGGCTTGAGGGTTTTAAAAAAAAGTATGATGTAGACTTGTTTTTTAAAGTTTTTAATTCGTATAATTAATAATGCGTTTAAGAGTACTTTTACTACTGATGACTGTTTTTTGTAACCTTAGCTTTGCAAAGAGTAAGGTGAGATGCTCCGCTGAAGAGCTTAAAATACAAAACTGCCACATTAAGTCAAAAAACTACGAACTCACTTTGTTAAAAGAGCATATTCGAGTTTACGATAAGGTGCGACGTAATGTTGTTGATTTTCCGATTAAGGATGTTGCTCAGTGGCACAAAATACAGTTAAAGCATGTTGCCGATCGAACACTTTTAGAAGTTTATGCATGGTCTAAGCCCTTTAGTGAGGTCGGGCTACAAAATTTGCATTGGAGCTTTTTAGAGCTTATAAATGAAAAATCAAAGGTTGTTTTAGATAAAGTCATTCAAAAGCGAAAGCTCAATACACAAAAAAGTACAGGGGACTATATACTAGACCCAATACTCACTCACTCGATTAAGCCTTTAAAGGGTCGTAAAATCCACTGGTCGGCGGGTCGCTTTTCAGGGTTATTTTAAAAAACACATTTATTAAATAACAAGTTGTTTGGCTTTTTCAAAGGCCGCTTGTAATTTTTCACGGTCAGGGGCTGAGCCTTGAGCAAAGTCGGGCCGTCCCCCGCCTTTACCGCCCATTTCTGTGGCCATGGTTTTAAGGAGTTGTCCGGCGTTAATGTGCTTTGTAAGCTCTTTTGAGACCGAAACGATCAACGGGCTAGGGCCGCCCTCAGGGCCCTTGCCAATAACAATCACCACTGCAGGTTGAGCTTTATTTTTAAGCTGATCACTGATGTCACTTAATATTTTTCGATCGTCTAAGGGGATGTCCGCTAAAATTAATTGGCCTTTAATGCCGCTTTTTTCAAAACTCACCGCAGCCTCTAAAAACTCATCGATGTTTGTACCTTTAGATTTTAATTGTTGAATTTTTTTTTCAAAAGTTTTTACCTTTTGTTTTTGTGTGTCGATCCAGTCACTGAGTGTTGAAGGGGTCGAGTTAAGGTAGTCGCTCCAATTTTGTATACTGCCAATAGCGTGTTGAGCCTCTAAGGCTTCGCGAGTATTTTTAAGCACAAACTCTCGTGCGGTTTTTCCGGTGATGGCCTCTATGCGGCGAACACCAGAACTCACACCCGACTCGCTGACGAGTTTAAATAACCCAATTTCTGATGTGTTATTAACATGCGTGCCTCCGCAAAGCTCCATTGAAAATTCGCCCATTTTAACAACTCGCACTCGGTCGCCATACTTTTCGCCGAATAGTGCGGTGGCCCCATGATTTTTGGCCTCAGAGGGGGTCATGATTGTGGTGCTTACAAGCTCATGGTTGTCGATTTGTTTGTTCACTAAATTTTCAATGGTTTCAATTTGTTGCTTTGATAGTGGGGCGTTGTGAGTGAAGTCAAAACGTAAACGCTGTGACTCAACCAGAGAGCCCGCCTGCTGGATGTGATCCCCTAAAACCTGGCTCAAGGCTGAGTGTAGCAGGTGAGTGGCCGAATGATTACTGGCTACAGACGTGCGTTTTTCTTTTAAAACAAGCTGCTCGCAGCAGTCCCCATTTTTTAATTCACCGTCAGTGACTTTTATATGTAATAGGTGAATATCATTTATTTTTGAGCAGGCTAAGACTTCGGCAAAACCGTGCGCACAGGAGAGCGAGCCTGAGTCTCCTGTTTGGCCACCGCTTTCACCATAAAAACAGGACTTATCAAGTAGGGCCAGGCCGGTGTCTCCAGGTTTAAGAGAGTCTACAGAGTCGTGACCATTTGAGAGCTTTATGATGGTCCCCAGATCACTTAGACTTTCATAGCCCGTAAATTCTGTTGGGCCTGAGATTTTTAAAGTTTCAGTAGATAAAGTAATTAAATGAGCTTGGTCAGAGCCAAGGGCATCAGACTTCCAGCTTGCTCGGGCGAGTTCTTTGGCCTTTTTCATGTGTGTATTAAACTCATCCTCGTTAACTTTTAAACCCTGCTCTTTAGCCATGAGTTGAGTAAGATCCATAGGAAACCCAAAAGTATCATAAAGCTTAAAAGCTGACTCCCCGGAGAGAGAGTGGCCGCCAACAGATTTAACGAGTTTTATTTCATTATTGAGCAGGTGAGTGCCTTGGTCGAGAGTTTTTAAAAAACGTTTCTCTTCGTCTGTTGTGTGCTGTAAGACAAGGCTTTTTCGATCAATAAGCTCGGGGTAATGAGGGCCCATTTTTTTAATAACAGCCCCAACAACTTCAGGCAGTAGTGACTCTTCACTGAGAGTGCGACCGTAGCGGATGCCACGTCTTATAATTCTTCGTAAAACATAACCGCGACCTTCATTAGAGGGCAGTACGCCGTCGGCAATTAAAAAGGCCGCACTTCGAGCGTGATCGGCTAATACTCTTAGGGCTGTTCGGGTCTCGAGCACCTCTTTGAGTGCCTTTTCAGAGAGAGCTTTAGGGTTCTGGATGTACTCTTTTTTTGAAATCAGGCAGGCTTTTTGTATTATTTCTTGAAACACATCTGTGTCGTAATTGTTTAATTTTCCCTGTAAAATAGTGCATAATCTTTCAAGCCCAGCGCCGGTATCAATAGAGGGTTTCGGTAGGGGGTGTTTTTGGCCAGAGCTGTCTTCGTTATATTGCATAAAAACAAGGTTCCATATTTCAACAAAACGATCTCCATGCCCCCCCATGACGTTGCTCTTTGGATCTCCGCCTACGTCGGGTCCGAAATCATAAAAAATTTCAGAACTAGGGCCGCAGGGCCCGGTGTTGCCCATGCGCCAAAAATTATCTTTTTCACCAAAGCGGTAAAGGTGATCTGAGGGTATGCCTTCTTGAGTTTTCCAAAGGTCAGCGGCTTCATCGTCGGTTTCAAATACGGTGATGTAAAGTCGATTTTTATCAAGCCCTAAGTTTTTAGTTAAAAACTCCCAGGCAAAGTGGATAGCTTCTTTTTTAAAGTAATCTCCAAAAGAAAAGTTACCCAGCATTTCAAAAAAAGTATGGTGTCGGGCCGTGTGGCCGACATTTTCAAGGTCATTGTGCTTGCCGCCAGCGCGGACACATTTTTGAGCACTAGCGGCTCTCGTATAGTCTGGAGACTCTAAACCTAAAAAAACATTTTTAAACTGGTTCATCCCCGCATTTGTAAATAATAAAGAGGGGTCGTTTTCGGGGATGAGCCTTGAGCTCTCTACAATGGAGTGACCGTGAGTATTAAAGTAGTTAATAAATGAATCTCTAATTTCATGACTTTTCATGTAGTCCTCGTGTTTTCATTCGGGGTCACTATTATTTATCACAAAACAGATGGTTTCAAAATCAAAACCTCTGTTTGCCAGTAGGCGCTGAGCTTTTTCTTTGCTTTTTGTGCTAAGGGGTTGTGTTAATTTAACCTCAAGCACTCTTTTGGCCTTTTCATACTCTTGCTCTTGGTCTTTTTTAATCGCCGGAAGGCCTTTGTTGTGCAGATACTTTTGAATATACAAAAAACCCTTGTTTTTGTGCCCTAATTGAAGGCTCACCTTTGCTGCTAACTCCTCAGGTGCTGGCAGCCATTGTTTAGATTTGACGTCTAAAAGAGCTTTTTTGATAGCTTGATCTGTAAAATTTTTAGCTAATTTTTGTTGCAACTCTTTTTCACTATGGTCACGCTGGGCGAGGTAGTCGGCGACCTTATGGAGGGCCTTTAGGGGATCATTAATAAGTTTTGTTCTTTTTGTATTAAAAGGCATAAAAATGAAATATCATATTTTTTCATTGAAGCAAATATTAAACCTCTTTGGTTAACGTTCTAGGCCTTTTTTTTGCGTTTGGCTTTTCGACTTGCAGGCGCTCTTTGGGTCCCTGTTTCTTGTGGGAGAGGGTTCACTTCAATATCTTTAATTTTATGCCAAGCTTGCTCACTTTCTATAGATGTGGCCTCGCCCCAATGGCGATTACTGTTTAGGTTCGAAATCCCGCTTAAGTGAACTTTAAAATCCTCAGGGTTATTGCTTGATGCAATGGCTGTTTCTCTTGAGATAAATCTATTTCTCACTAACCCAATAAGGCTTTGATCAAAGGTTTGCATCCCGTAAGAGTCGCGGCCCTCTGCAATGGCAAGGGGGATCTCACGAGTTCTTAGTGGGTCTTCGATCATACTTTTTATTCGCGCACTGTTGAGCATAACTTCAACAGCTGGGATAAAACTTTTATTGTCCTCCTTGGGGATCAGCCTTTGACTAACCACAGCGTTTAAAACAGAGGCTAATTGCAATCGGATTTGATTTTGCTGGTGAGGTTCAAAGGCCGAGAGGATTCTGTTAATGGTCTCTCCGGCATCGAGTGTGTGGAGTGTTGAGAGTACAAGGTGACCTGTCTCGGCGGCGATAATTGCGGTTTCTATGGTTTCGCGATCTCTCATTTCACCGATGAGAATAACATCTGGATCTTGGCGTAAGGCGGCTCTGAGGGCGAGGGTGTAATTAGTCGCATCCACCCCAATTTCTCTTTGGGTAATGATGCTTTTTCGGTCTTGAATTAAATATTCAATAGGGTCTTCAATAGTTAATATATGCTTGTTTTTAGTGTTATTAATATGGTTGACCATCGCAGCTAAAGTTGAAGATTTACCTGAGCCGGAAATACCCGTCACTAAAACAAGCCCCCTATTTGAAGACGCAATTTTTTCGACAATTGGGGGCAGATTCAGTTCACTGATTTTTGGCACTATGTGTGGGATATTACGAATGACGAGTCTTGAGGAGCCTCGCTGTTGAAAGATATTAAATCGAAAGCGCCCTAGCCCCGTGATGCCGAGCCCTAGGTCAATTTCCTTTTTTTTAAGGTAATCTAATTTTTGCTCCTTACTTAGCAGAGTATCTACAATGGACTCTACTTGTTCCGGAGTTATTTCATCTAAAGAGGACGAGAGTTTTTGTAAATTACCCAGTCGGCGGATGATGGGGACAACCCCCGCCTTTAAGTGAAGATCACTAGCCCCACTTTTAAGAGAGTCTGTAATGAGCTGCAAAAGATAGGGGTGTATATTGGAGCGTTGCTTCATAGTGGTCCTCAGGTATTTATCGGGTGTTTATGTGTTTAAATAAAGCCTTGTTATATCAAGGGGTTTTAGGGGGGCATCCAACTTTGTGATTGAAAAATGGGCAAAACCAAACTCAGTCAGCGCCTTTAAAATAGACATAAAATATAGGGCCCTCGAATTTGAAAAAGCTTTTTAATATTAGCGAGTTACCAAAGCTCAAGAGGGGGGCTAAATATTGTTGGGATTCCATTGCTGAACTCTTAGAATTGATATAAGCCTATAGTCCTAAAAGGGGTGATTCATTGTTGTTGACTTACACACAACTTACACAATACGGTGTGAAGGTACTAAAACAACATTGTTAGGGTAAAAAATGAAAACTCTTATAAACATGCTCGCCACAGTTTTTTACGTGGGCAAGCTACCTAAGGCTCCGGGTACTTTTGGTACGCTCGCGGCTTTGCCTATTTGGTGGGGGCTGTCTTGTTTAAGCCCTGTAGGGTATGTGGCTGCAGTTTTGGTTTTTTGTGTTTTTGCTATATATGTGTCTAACGTCTATGAATCAACAGCACCAACACATGATGCCTCTGAAATTGTGATCGACGAAGTGGCCGGTTTTTTAGTTGCAGTGGCTCTTTTGCCTGTAAACATTAAAGTGGCCATAGCAGGATTCGTACTATTTCGCTTTTTTGATATTTTAAAGCCACCCCCTATTAAGCAGCTCGATAAAAAAGTTAAAGGGGGCTTTGGCGTGGTTGTTGATGACCTTGTTGCGGGGCTAATGGCCAATATTTTATTGCAATTTGTTATGCAAACAAAACCTCAGTGGCTTATTTAAGGGTATAAATTTTGATGGACGAAGTAAAAGAAATACAAGTAACACAGGTGGTGAATGCGCTTAAAAGCCGGGGGCAAACCCTTGCTCTTGCGGAGTCTTGCACAGGAGGCCTGCTATCGTCTTGGATTACTCGTATACCTGGAGTATCAGAGGTGTTTAAAGGGGCCGTGGTTTCTTATGCTGGAGAGGTGAAGCAAAATATTTTAGGCGTGCCTGAAGAGCTTTTAAAACTACACGGTGAAGTGAGCCCACTTGTGGCCGAAAAAATGGCTCAAGGGGCCCGTCGGGTATTATTGTCAGACTGGTCCATAAGCATTACGGGCATTGCTGGTCCGACAGGCGGATCTGATGAGAAGCCTATTGGCACTGTATGCTTTGCCGTTGTTGGCCCGGATATTGAAAAGAGCTATAGAAACAACTTTGACCCCCGCTTGTCTCGTGAAGAAATCCAAGAGCAAGCGTCAGTTTTTGCATTAAATTTATTATTAGAATTTTTAAAATCTTAAAACAAGGGAGCACACATGAGACAAATAGTAACTGGCAGCAACAAAACACAAGCACTCGATTTAGCGATTGCGAATATTGAAAAGCAATTTGGCAAAGGCTCAATTATGAGGCTTGGCGAAAACACCCCTATCGAAGCTGTGTCAGTATACAGTACAGGCTCACTGGGTTTAGATATTGGTTTAGGTACCGGTGGTTTGCCGCAGGGGCGGATTGTTGAAATTTACGGGCCTGAGGGTTCGGGTAAAACAACATTGGCTTTATCGACTATTGCACAAGCTCAAAAATCAGGGGCCACTGTAGCTTTTGTAGATGCCGAGCATGCCTTAGACATTGCCTACGCACGAAGATTAGGGGCCAATACTGAGGATATGTTGGTTTCGCAACCCGACACTGGTGAGCAGGCCTTAGAGATTGTTGAAACTTTAGTACGATCAGCGGCAGTGAATGTGATTGTTATTGATTCTGTTGCAGCCCTAACACCAAGAGCAGAAATCGAAGGGGACATGGGAGATAGCCATATGGGTTTACAGGCCCGGTTAATGTCTCAGGCTTTACGAAAACTAACAGCAATTATTAACCGTAGTAATACTCTCGTTATTTTTATCAACCAAATTAGAATGAAAATTGGCGTGATGTTTGGTAATCCCGAAACAACAACGGGCGGTAATGCTTTAAAGTTTTACTCGTCAGTTCGGTTAGATGTAAGGCGTATTGGTGCCATAAAAAATGGCGAAGAAATAGTGGGCAATAGAACCACAGTGAAGGTTGTTAAAAACAAATTAGCCCCTCCGTTTCAAAAAATTGAGTTTGACCTTATGTATGGCGAAGGTATTTCACAAGAGGGCGAGCTACTTGATCTTTGTGTAAAAAAAGATCTAGTTGAAAAGTCAGGGGCTTGGTACTCGATCAACGGTGAAAGAATGGGTCAAGGGCGCGATAATGCCAAAAAGTGGCTTAAAGAAAACCCAGAGGTCTTTAGTTCTTTAAGAACCAAAGTACTCACCTCCTATGGTATTCTTAAAGAAAAGGCCGCGCCCTCAAAGGATGCTCCAGCTAAAGAGAGCCCAAAGGTCACTTTAGAAAAAGCCACAAAGGGCAAAGTTAAAAAGCAGTAAAGAAGACTTCACTTTAAATTTAAGTAAGTATAATAGGCCGAAAGTTAATTGCTTTCGGCCTTTTTTATATGGATCTAAGGGCAAGATAAGTTTTACATGAGTTGGGGCAAGTCTAGTGTGCATTTTTAACAGTATTACAGAGTGGTCAGATTTTGCGTTACGGGGCACCTTTCTATTGATATACCCAATAAAGATAGGGGTATATAAAAGGACAGACAAATAGTAAGTAAGGCTTGAAGCAAGCATAATTAGTAAATGCACAGGAGTTTAGAGTGAAAAAAATATTAGTTGGATTAGTAATTTTATCTTCAGTAGCTGTTTTTGCAAGTGTAGACCTTAAGGATATTAGAGTTATTCGATATTCAGATCTAACCTCACAGGAGGCACAAAAATACTGCAAGTCTCAATCAAATTACGACTCAAGTATATGCCTAATGACAAGATATGGTGCGCAAGAGTACTGTGAAAAAAGAGGGTTAAGGCTTCCATCGGTCGTGGATTTCGCAATTATGACAAAAGCGTATGGTGCTTATGTCGGTGCTGAGGACTGCGGAGTGAGCAGAACTTGCCAAATGATTACCCCAGTTAACGAAAGAGGTTTTTATTATAACAGCATCGGGGCAGATATAAGGGGGCTTTTGCCAGGCTACTGGTTTCATACTTCTTCTCGGCGAGAAGGGGGGGGGAGTTTTCAATTTGGCTCTCATTCTGGGTTCATGGCGTCTTCTTCAGACAAAAACCCAGGAAACGTAGCGTGTATTTAGACTTAGTTAAAGCAAAATCCTGGTGCGTGTTGCTTCATATCACAACTCGCCAATGGAACGACAATAGGCCTTGGGCCCCGGCTAATATTTAAGAGCAGAGTCCTAAGGTACGTAATTCAGGTAGTTTAGCAACGTTACTGTGGAATTATTTTAGACAGAATCTAGTGATTATTTTAATTCAGGAAAAACTATTCGTTCTTAAGTAACCCTATGTGTTGTGAATGTTAACATTATATAAAAAGACAAATAAAAAGTGAATAAGTAGTCCACGAAAAACATTACTTAAATAAATAGGGGAATACTTATGAAAAAATTATTAATAGGATTAACACTTTTAGCTTCAATGTCGTCATTTGCTGCGGAAAAGCTTGAAGTAACAGTGAAAATGTTAAAAAGTAAAAAAGAAATGACGTGTCTAATTGATTTTGAAACTCTAGATATAAGCAGTGAGTTAGGAGCTACAGGGTACTATTTAGATGCAGGGATAGCCTCAGGAGTTCTAAAAGTAACAAATGCCAAAACAGAAAACATTATGGCCCTCGCTGAACCGGTGTATCCAGTCAGATTAGTATTAGGTAGTGCTAGAAGTGTCGATGAAAACTCTGTTGAAATTATGGTTATTGAAAAAACTGATTCTAATGCTGAAAAATGTTCAGGATACAATCACTTCAAAAGCCTCTAGATTAAAAAACACCTCCGAGCTATTAAGTGCTATGGGGTGTTTTACTCTGAAATTGAAAACCTTGATACATCTGTAATTAAAGCCTACGAGGACCTCTTTAATATAGAGGCGACTCTTCTGGATCAATATTTTAGTCCGGGCAAATACTTTCATGGCCATCATAATCCATGTAAGCACAAAAAGAGGCATTAATATTAAGTAAAAGGGTCAGGTATAAAACCAGGATTGATCAGAGGGCCCAACAGTCTCAAGTGTTCTCTCAGGGGCTGGCCACCGGCTTGAGGTATTCTAAATAGTTAATAATATAATTATGAACTGAGTAAAAAGCGCCAAATTTAAAGGTAGAGGTGTAGAGGCTTTTGATAAACTTTTCTTTGTCTTCACGCGCTAAATAGTATCAAAATTACAATTGTACTTGAATAGGGTTAATCGTTTGCTAACAACGGGGTCAAAGATTAAATCTTTAATATAATAATTAAATTATGTATGGAGGTAATAATGAGGTCATCGGTAATAGTTTTGATGTTTATATTTAGTTTATCAGTAAGTGCCAGTGATGTACTTGAGGGTATTTGGGACATGGACACTCGCGAAAACTCTTCAGCGGGTATTTTAACCGTTGATTTTACTGGTGAATTTACGTTATTTATGCCAGGTAAACTCACCGCCGCTGACTGCGATATATACTCTTTAGGCCCTGAATTGCTAGAAGAGAGATTTTCGTACAAGATGTCACACTTTTTAGCCTGCAACCAGTCAGATGATTATAATTTAATTTTTATGGGACTTGATAATAAAGACTCTGAAATGGGTTTTAACTTTGTTAATCGAGTTAAAAAATCAAAATTTAATGAAACTAAAAACGAGGGCTTAAAAGTGGGGACTCATACTTTTCTCGAAGGCGAGAACCATGTTGAGTACACTTTAGATAAAGAGGGGTATTTATCTTTATTTGTTAAGTCTAAAGGTGAAATCAGAACGGTAATGAGCTGTAACCCTCAAAAAATAAAGCGTCAGAACCCAAAAAATGCAAAGCGAATTTCGTTTGATAAATTGTTATTTTGCAAAGTGAGTCACATTAATTCTGGATACTTAAATGTTGAGCATAGTGTTTCTGTATTAAAAAGCATTAAGCCTAAAGAGTTTTCACTTAACCCAATTACGGCGCTAAGTGAAGAGACAGTCCCTGAGGCTTACGCAAAGAAATTAAAATAAAATTCTTTTTTTAAAAATCTTAATTTAAAATTTTATAGCAGAGCTGTTTATAAAAGAGCCTTTTGTAGCTCTTTTATAAACAGGCTTTGAAGATCTTTTTCGACAACCCAATGGGCAGCCAGTGGTGTTGAAAAAAAGCTATTAAATTTTAAAGTGACTTTTTCCTGAAGGCCTTTAATGAATTCAGGGTTTTCAGAGTTCATTACAAGGCTCACTGTGGAAAGGGGTGTGGATTTAACCACCTGAGGGCCTGAGAGAAAGTGATTTTTAAACGGCTCTGAGGGCTCATCATTTGTTTTTATATAAACCAAACTATCATCAGAATAAATAATATTTTTTTTAAGCGTTATTTGCTTTTCAGTGGGCAGACCCTTAACCCATGAATCAACATCAGTGTTTAATTGCACACAAAAAATATCTTCAAACCCTGTGAGTGCCGCAAGTGGTTTATCGGGGGCCTCTAGCGACACTTGAGTGAGGGGTAGCTGAGTATTAATGCAATGGCCGATAGTAAAATTAATTTGTTTTTTGAGGGCATAAGCAACACATCGAGGATGTAATATTTTTGAACCCCAAAGGCATAAGTTATATAAAAACTGATGAGACAGAGTCGGTATATGCTTAGCGCTTGATATAGCATTGGGGTCAGAGGTAAATACCCCCTGAACATCTTTCAAAAATAAACACTCATTAGCGTCAAAGTAATGGGCAAAGGCCATGGCTGTTATGTCACTGCCACCACGACCAAGAGTGGTGATTTCTTTTGTAGAGGGATCGACACCCTGAAACCCTGCGATAATAACAACCTTACCCTGACCTAACGCTTCTTCAACCCTTATGGGTTTGAGCTCTAAGATTTCGGCATCATTATGGTTTGGAGTGGTTAAGATCCCGGCCTGTGAGCCTGTGAAGCTAATGGCATCGACCCCTAGGTCATGTAGAGCCATGCTGAGCAGCGAGATGCTAATGCGCTCACCTGTGCTTATGAGCATGTCGAGCTCGCGGGGACTTGGTTTGTCAGAAACCTTAAAGGCTAAATCAACAAGTGTATTTGTTGTTGTGCCCATGGCGCTGACAATAACAATAACTTTTTTGTCTAAGCTACGAATGTCTTTCACTCGTTGAGCGGCGGCCTTTATTAAATCGGGGGTTTCAAGGCTAGAGCCACCAAATTTTAAAACAGATATTTTTTGATGCATAAATTATATTTAATAACATACTTCAACTTTTAGTAGGTCCTATGCGTTGAAGGATTATAGGTTTTTAGCCTGTTTTTGTGTGAAATTTTTAGAGAGGAGCCTTCTAATAAAACGAGAGGCGTTAGGGGCGTGCCCTTTAGGTATGCGTATCCAGTAACCAGATATTTTTTGAGGCACGAGGTTATATTTGAGTGCTGGGTTTAATCTTTTAAAATATTTTTTAGAAAACCCCATAAAGCGTGACAATAGGTTTAAATCCGTGCCTCCGGGGGCAAAAAAATACTCATATTTATAGGGGCGTTTAGGCTTTAAGTTTTTAAAACCATAAAGCTTAGGAGCCTTTGCGATCATTATAGTCGCCAGAAGTTTGGGTATGTATTCACGGGTTTCCTTTGGAAAGCCCCTTTTTTTAGAGAGGACCCAAAAGTTTTTAGTTTTATATTTTTTGATTAATCGCTGCAGACGGTTTTCACCCATATTATAGGCGGCTGCGGTGAGGTACCAAGAGTCAAATATTTTGTAAAGTGTTGAGAGATACCTTGAGGCCGCATCTGTACTTTTAAAGAAATCATGTCGCTCATCAATCCACCAATCTTTTTTTAAACCAAAGCGCTCTCCGGTACTGCTAATAAACTGCCAGTACCCAACGGCATTAGCGTGGCTTACAGCCTTAGAGTTTAAACCGCTTTCTATAATTGAAATATAAGCAAGGTCCTGTGGGAGACCCCGTTGTTTTAAAATAGCTCTCATTTGTGGCAAATATCTATAAGAGCGATTGAGCCAAATCCTGAATCCATATTTTCGGGGGCCTTGAAATTGTTTAATCCAGTACTGTACTTTTTTATT
The DNA here is from genome assembly GCA_030591685.1 of Pseudobdellovibrionaceae bacterium. GTDB lineage: Bacteria > Bdellovibrionota > Bdellovibrionia > Bdellovibrionales > UBA1609 > JAUVAX01. The sequence goes on from JAUVAX010000008.1 coordinate 48,250, forward strand.
ATAGGTAACGGGAAGATCAAAATAGGGGTTCTGATTAACGGGGGTGTACTGCTTCCATTGAGCTTTAACTGCCGAGTGCGTTGTTAGGGGTAAAAATAGTAATAGGGCAATAAACACAGTTCGTGACATAAATTTAATTATGTCGTTTAAAGTTAAAAAGCTCAATAGCATTTGGAGTGAATATTTATGCTCTGTGTTCGGACTAACGTCTAAGAGAAAGCATTAACCGTACGTATAAATAAGTTTAGGTTTATTAAAAACACCAGAAGTATCGTCAAAATATATTTTATCTATGTCAAAACTCTGACTTAAATATGAATTTATGGGACGAAAGTCAGCTAAGTACAGCAGGAAGGGCGGCCCTTAACTGCGTTTCGGAAGTTAACAGGAGCCTCTTAAGGCTAGTTTATACTAAAGCTTCAGGGCCTTTAGTCTTGAAAACCACAAAACATACAGTCATTGGCATAGCCCTTGCTCATTAAGTAGTTGGAAAACCTTTAAAGCCTGGATGGTTTATGAGTAACAAGGGTATTTATACAGCATTAAGTGGCGCGATGGCACAGGCTCAGCGTCTGGATACTATTGCTAACAACATTGCTAACGTAAATACCACGGGTTTTAAAAAAGACAAGCAAACATTTTATGAGTACTTAACGGCTAATGAGAAACCACCAGATGTTATTCAGGTCCCTAGAATCCCAGCAAGTATAGAGAGCTTTTACGATATGCAAGGGGGGGACCGTGGGTTTGTTGATACGGCAGGGACGTACACCGATTTTTCTCAAGGGCAACTGAAGCAAACAGGGGGCAAGTTAGATATTGCTATTTCAGGTAAGGGTTTGTTTGAAGTTCTGACCCCTCAGGGTATTAGGTATACTAGAAACGGAAAGTTTCAACTAGATTCACAAGGTCGATTGGCGACAAAACAAGGGTATCCAGTTCTTAAAGAGGGCCTCGGGCAACCCGCCACGGCTCGCTTTATACAAATATCATCAGGTAACATAGCGGTTTCTGAGGATGGAAATATTTATGAAAATAATGAGCCTCTGGCAAAACTTTCAATTATAGAGGCACAAAATAAAGATGCGATCGGTAAAATTGGCCAGTCACTTTTTATGGAGAAGCCAAACATGCAGGCCGGTATTATTGCTTCTCAAGAGTCAAAGACTCATCAAGGGTTCATAGAGTCCTCCAATGTAAATGTAATCAAAGAAATGACAGAGATGATTCAAGCCACCAGAACCTTTGAGAGCACTCAAAAGGCCATTCAGGCTTTTGATATGATTAATGAAAAACTTGTAACTCAAATACCAAAACTTAATTTTTAGGGGATAGATAGATGTTAAAATCATTAAATACAGCAGCAACAGGGATGCAGGCACAACAGACCAATATGGATGTTATTTCAAATAATATTGCCAATATCTCAACAACAGGGTTTAAAAAAGGGCGAGCTGAATTTGAAGACTTACTTTACCATACTGAAAAAGAGCCAGGAGCGGCAACGGGGCTAAATTCGGTATCACCTACGGGTGTACAAGTTGGTATAGGGGTTAAAACCGCAGCTGTGAATAAAGATTTTTTGCAAGGCTCATCAAAAATCACAAAAAATGCATTTGATATGGAGATACAGGGGGCAGGGTTCTTCCCCGTACAGCTCAGCAATGGTCAGATTGGATACACAAGAGACGGAGCATTTAAAAAGGGCCCCGGTGGAGAACTTGTCACTAAAAATGGTTTTTCTCTACAGCCTCAAATTGTGATCCCGCCAGTAGCAAGTGGTATAGAGATTTCTCAAGAGGGGCAAATAAGTATTATTTCGCGACTAAATGCAGCGCCTCAAAACATTGGGCAAGTACAGCTGGTTAACTTTATTAACCCTGCCGGGTTAAGAAATATGGGTCAGAATATCTATATGCCCTCAGCAGCGAGTGGAGTACCACAGCAGGGTGTGCCGGGGCAAAATGGGCTAGGATATGTGTCACAAGGGCAATTAGAAATGAGTAACGTTAACATTGTGGATGAAATGGTAAATATGATCACCGCACAAAGGGCCTACGAAACAAATGCTAAAGTCATTCAGGCCTCAGATCAAATGCTGCAACAAATAAATAACATGAGGTAATAATTGAAAACTTTTTTGATAACATTATTAATTTTTAGCATCACCCCTGTTATTTATGCGGGTCAAATCAATGTTAAATCATCGGTTTCTATAGTGAATAAAAAATACATTTCACTCAAAGATATTGTGGAGTTTAAAAATGTAAGTGCTCGTTTAGTTAAAGACATAGGAGACATAAAACTGAGTGACGCCCCGGCAAAGGGAGAGCGAAAAATTTTTACAAACCGTGCTATTTCAAAAATATTAAGAAAAAAACTAAAAGGTAAGGGCGTAAAATTTAAAATCCCAAAGTATATAACCGTTGAGAGCCCTGTTTATACGATTACAAGAAATAGTGTTAAGGCTAAGCTTATAGGTTTTTGGAAAACCCTTTGTGATGAGTGCGAGTTTAATATCACTCAAATAAATATGCCAACAATCCCCGCTCAATACAAGTCGAACAACTGGTCTCTGCCTGAGGGGGGTCAGCTGCCAAAGGGCAGTTTTAATCAGCACTTGAGGGTCGAGAATGGCTCACAAAATGTAAACTTTTGGATCACAGGGCAGGTGAAAGTTTTAAAAATAGTACCTGTACTTAAAAGAACACTGTTCGTCGGGCAAAAAATTCAACCCGGTGACTTTGAGTATAAAAAACGTGAAGTTACATTTTTACAAAACAGAGTAAACCCTGACAAGAACCAAATCGTTGGTAAAAGAGTACGCAGAGGCCTGCGCTCTGGAGAAATCATTTGGTTAGACTCTTTAGAGAGAAGCAAAGCCTTAAGAAGGGGCGACGTGGTGACCGTTGTCTCTAGTAATAGCAGTTGGTCCATAGCGATTAAAGCGGTAGCACAACAAGATGGCTTTGTAGGGGATTTAGTAAGGTTACTCAATCAAGTTTCAAATAAGATTATAATGGGAAAGGTTATAAGTGAAAACCTCGTGGAGCTACAATGACTAAATATACAATTTTAATATTAATTTTTATAAGCCTAACGGGTTGTGCAAACTTTGGTAAAAAAATGAAGGCACTCGTGTCCGGTAAGGACGCCAAAAAAGGGCCGGTTAAAATAAAGTCAGTAAATTTTTCAGATAAAGATTTTCATAGGTCAGGGCCTCGAAGGCAGTACACCAGGGTTACAAAAAAATCATTAGAGCAAGCCAATCAGTTAAATTCAAGAGCCGGATCACTTTGGGTCATGGAGGGGCAGGGGTCTTATTTATTTTCACAAAATGTTGTTCGAATGATTGGTGACTCTATGTCTGTACGCTTAGAGGGCGACCCGCGAGACCAACTAGAGGCGAAGGTGCAAGTCATACAAAACTTATTAGATAAAATAAAAGAGCGAAAAAAACAAAAAGCACGTCGATTGGCTTCGAAAAGAAACAAAGTAAAGGGTAAACAAAAAGCCGAAGAGCCCTCGGCAAAAAAAGTAGATACAAAAAAAGTGGCCTCAAAGGAGGGTGCATTAAGTGTTAAAACCGTACCTACAAGAATCGTAGAGAGAATGTTAGATGGAAATTACCGCATAAAGGGGAGCCAACCCTTCATGCTCGATAAGTACGAATATAAGGTGATTGTTATGGGAGTTGTTAGGTCAGAGGATTTTAACGAAGAAGGGGTCAGCGCATCAAAACTCCTTGATCCAAAGTTTGAAATTGTGAGTTCAAGAAGGAGTGTATCCAGACTATGAAAACTTTAACTGTATTTCATGTAGTAATGTTTGTATTAACAATAGGCATAACGTCAGAGGCCGCACGATTAAAAGATGTAGCTAATATTAGAGGCGTTCGTGCAAATCAGTTAGTGGGCTACGGCGTAGTTGTCGGGCTTAAAGGAACAGGGGACAGCAAGGCAGAGTTTACTAATAAAAGTATCGAGAGAATGTTTGACAAGTTGGGAATGAAAACTTCAAGTAAAGATATTGCCAGTAAAAATGTGGCCGCTGTGATTATAACAGCAAAGCTCCCGCCTTTTTCAAGGGCTGGGAACGAAATTGATATCACAGTAAGTGCTGTGGGTGATGCTTCGAGTTTAAAGGGCGGTACGTTAATACAAACGCCACTTAGAGCTGCCGATCAGCAAATTTATGCAGTGGCACAGGGCTCAGTACTTGTTGGGTATAGTGCCGAAGGGGTTCATGAAACAGTGGCTCGTTTACCTAACGGAGCTATGATTGAGCGTGATTTAGGTGGAGATTTTTCGAAACGAAAAATGTTCAGGCTAACGTTGCATAACCCTGACTTTACCACGGCGGCTCGTGTAGCAAAAAAAATAAATATTGATCTTGCTGGTAAGTACGCCAGTGCAAAGGATGCAAGTACAATTGATTTAATCTCCCCGCCCGCTTATGAAGGTCGAGGTGTTGAGCTCTTGGCATTAATCGAAAGTCTAGAAGTTCTGCCTGATATTAACGCTAAAGTTGTGGTTAATGAAAAAACAGGTACGGTAGTTATAGGGCATAGAGTGAAAATTTCTACAGTAGCAATCATGCATGGTGACCTTTCTCTGAGGGTTGGTAAGAAAAGTAAAAAAGGCGGAGACAGGGTTATTGCTTTAAAGGAAACGGCAAATGTAGGTGAACTTGTCAAGGCTATGAATAGTCTAGGTGTCTCTCCTAAAGACCTGATAACAATACTTCAAAGTATTAAGGCAGCTGGAGCTTTGCAGGGGGAAATCGAAGTTTTATGAAAAATAAATTTTATTTTTATGATTTTAATTTTAAAATATTTAAAGGGTCGTTTTACACATGGATGTGTAGCGCCTCTGGGGATGGTGAGTTAGAGAGCGTTAACCAAGGACGGATAGCTGATTACAGTTTCTCGCAGGAAACGGTCGGCAAAATTAAAGTTCAGTGTAGGTCAAGGATTGACCACATACAGACTTTACTTAAGAGTGCAGGATGCACGTTGGTTTCTGGCTCATCTACCCCCTTTTTTTTTCATTTTGGTAGAAGACAATCATTGATATATAAAGCAGTAAACACCCCATTTCTGGCGGTATAGTTGTGGGGTCGATACCTATTAAAGGTGCACTGCCAATTAACCCTAGAGCACAGTTGAAGCCCTCTGAGTTTCAATTGAAACAAAAACAAAAACTCAGACAAGCCTCTCAAATGTATGAGCAAAAATTTCTAAATACTATGGTTGCGCAAATGCGAAAAACCGTTTCTAAAAGTGGGCTAGTAAAACAATCTTTTACTGAAGGTTATTTTCAAGATCGCTTAGATAATAATTATGTAGAAGCGTGGACAAAAAAGGGAGGGATAGGTCTGGCTGATTTAATTTATAATCAGCTAGAAGAAAAAATATTCCCTAAGCCTCACCGAATGCTAAAGCCTCAGGGGCCGCTCCCTGTAGCTCCAGGTAAAGCACACCCTATAAAAACGAACAAGGTAGAGCCAAAATTTAAAGTCATAGAGTCCCCTCCAGCTGATGGTTCGCGAGGGGTAAACTTTCATATACAAAAGGGGTCACCCCTAAATGACAACATTGCGCTCACCGCACCCTGGGGGGGAGAGGTGACAGATGTTTCATCGAATGGTTTAATAAATACGATTAAAATTTCACACAAAGACGAGTTACAAAGTGTGATTAGTTTTAATGGCACAATGCAGGCCTTAAATCGGGGAGAGTTACTACAACCTGGACAGGAGTTGGGGCAATTAAGCGGGGCCTCGTCTGGTTTTTTTTGGGGAGTACGGTTAAAGTCCTAAAACGGCTATAAAGCTGTATTAGAAGGGCTTTTACCATTTGGAATTAGGTCTCATTATGGTACAATTAACTGTGTATTGGAGGAATTATGAAGATTTCTAATAACTTAGGCGCTGACAGTAAACTGTCAAACCTAGACAAAGCAAAAAGTAAGTCGGACGACAATCTAGGGGCGTTGGGTAAAAATAAGCAGGGAACTAGCAGTGCTGATATTAATTCGGCAGCAAAGGTGAACCTTTCTGAGTCAGCGCAGAGAATGAACAAAGCTAAGGCTATCGCTAGCGAGCCATCTATTAATGATGCAAAAGTAGAGAGGCTTCAAAAGTTAATTGATGGTGGTGAGTATAAAATTGATGCTTCAGCAGTTGCGGATCGCTTAGTAGATGAACATTTGTTAATGTCATGAATTTATAGTTAGGGGTTTTAATATGCAAAAGTCACAACTAAAAAGCTATGATAATTTAATTTGTAGTCTTCAACAAATTATTAAAGTCTACAGGGGCCTGCTAGATAACTTGCGGTCAGAAAAAAACATATTAATTCAAGCTGATTTGAACGACCTTAACAAAAACAATGTGGCCAAAGAGAAACTACTGGTACACGTCGGCCGACTTGAAAAGCAAAGAGTTCTTTTAACAAAAGAATTCGCTACTGTAATTGAGTTTAACTCTGAAGACCCCCGATTATTAGATATAGCCAATCATCTTGGTGGAGAAAGCGGGGACAAGTTAAGAAACCTTCACTCAGTGCTTGTGTTGTTATTAAAGCGAGTGAAAGAGCACAATGATCAAAATGATGTTTTAGTGCGTTCAGCCCTTGAAAACGTAACGGGCGCTATGAAGAGCATAAAAGAAACTGTGTCGGAGGGCTCGACGTATAAAAGAAAAGGAAACGTGCTGAAAGGCACAACCCAGTCAGGACGACTGGTCAGTAAAGAGGCTTAGGGCTTTTTAAGGACTGAAAGGCGACAGGATGTCGAAGATTAACTCCATGTTGAATATTGGGCGCAGATCTATGCAAAATAGTTCTTCTGCGCTACAGACCGTCAGTCACAATATTGCCAATAAAAACACCAAGGGCTTTTCAAGACAAAGGGTTGAATTTGAAACCAACGAACCTGTTGGGCACGGTAATACGCGCGTAGGCATGGGGGCTCGCCCAGGAATGATTAGAAGAATTAACAACCCCTACCTGGAGAAGCAAATAGAAAAAGAGGGGATGGGCTTAGGCCGCTCTGAGGGGCGTTCTGAGAGTCTTTCAAGAGTTGAAGAAGTCTATAACGAGCAAGTCAACAAGGGTTTAAATCGATTTATGGGTGAATTTTTTAACGCCTTTAGAGAGCTTTCAAATAATCCAGAGAGTTTAGCTTCAAGAACAATGGTTAAAGAGTCGGCGGATTTTTTAACAAAAGATTTCAAGCGCGTTGGTACACAGCTATCCGGTATTCAAAGGGATATAGATTATCAATTGGCTGCACATGTTGAAGAGATCAATCAAATGACAAAAGAAATTGCTCAACTCAATGAAAAAGTACAACTTGTAACTATGCAGGGCGGCCCCGCTAATGATGAGCGAGACAGAAGGGATGTACTTTTAAAAGAACTCGGCGAAAAAATTAATATTAAATACGGCGAAAGCGATGATGGTTTAATTTCAATAACAGCCGGCTCATCGGCGGTTGTGGTGAGTGGTCTTGGTAGTCGAGAGTTATTTGTCAGTGCCACGGGTGCAAAGGGTACAAAGGGTGAAGGTAACTTTGATGTGTTTTATAAGCCGACAGACACAGGAACCCCTGTAAATATCACACGTCAGCTCACTGGTGGTAAAATAGGTGGGCTTTTAAATGTTCGTGATGAAGTTATTAATGGATTTAAAAGAAATCTGGATGAAATGGCCTATACTTTAGCAAGTGAGGTGAATGAAGCTCATGTGTCAGGGTTTGACCATTATAACAAAAAAGGCGGGGCCTTTTTTGCCCCATTAAAAAAAGTAGAAGGTGCCGCTAATGAGTTGCAGGTTAATAATCAAATTTTAGGTGACGTGGGTTTTATTGTGTCTGCCGCAAGCCCAAATGCTCCTGGTGACAACACTATTGCTAATATTTTGTCTTCGTTACAATATAAATCTGTGATGAATGGTGGCAAGGCCACTATTGATGAGTTTTATAACTCTCAAGTGGGCAAGGTGGGCATACTTTCTAATAGGGCCAACAATGAGAGGGAATCACAGAACGCTCTTGTAAAACAACTTGAACGAATACGAGAAAGTGTGAGTGGTGTTAATTTAGATGAAGAGACAACGAAACTCATTGAGTATCAAAAGAGTTTTGATGCTTCGGCGAGGTTAATACGTACGGCGGACGAAATGATGGATACAGTTTTAAACTTAAAAAGGTTTTAGGTAAACGATTATGAGAATAGCTGACACAATGGTATTTGAGCAAACGAGGGAGAATTTAGGGACGAATCGTTCAAAATTAGCTCATTTACAGAACAAAGCGGCTACTCAAAAAAGAGTCACAAAGCCCTCTGACGATCCTGTGGCGGCAGCGCGAGTGCTGGCCTCAAGAATTGACCTCTCCGGGCAAAAGCAGTACTTAAAAAATTTAAATTATGCAAAATCATTTTTAGACTTTACAGATCAATCCTTAGGCGAGCTCTCAGAGCTACTGATAAGGGCCAAGGAGCTTGTATTAGGTCAGGCCTCAGACGCTTCATCAAACACCGAATCCCGAAGGGTTGTCGGCACAGAGGTAGCTCAGTTATTTAGACAGTCTGTAAACATAGGGAATAGAAAGCTCGGTGATCGCTATATATTTGGGGGGTACAAAACAACAACCCCACCATTTTCGTCTAAGGGGCAATACGAAGGGGATAAGGGTGAAATATTAATTCACGTAAATAAAGACTCATTTATGGCTATGAATATCCCTGGCAGTAAAGTTTTTGGCGGTGAGGGTTTAACAAATGGTGGGGCGGGACATGTGGCTAATGTTCAAGCAAAAACAGTAGAGGCCCTTAAAGAGCAGCAGCTTCAAAAAAAGCAGGCCACAGATCAAAAAAATGACCCCGGTTATGATTCAGTGTCACTAAGGGGGCCAGCATCTGTCGGGGGCTCTCCGGGTAGTACTGAGAGTGAGGCGCCTCAGAGCAAAGGGGTAGAGAGTGAGGATAGCGGTGATGGCCAAAATCTATTTGTCATGTTGCAAAACCTTGAAATCAGTTTAATGGCCGATGATAAAGCGGGGATTCAGGACTCTATTGATGAGTTAGACTCTGCTATTAATCAAGTTGTGCTCTCAAGGTCCCACGTGGGGGCCCGTGTGACGGCCATTGATAATACTTTTGAGTCACTTCAAAAAGCGAAGGTCGATAGCCAGACTACAATCTCGCAATTAGAGGATGCTGACATTTATGAACTAGTCAGTGACATAACTAAAACAGAGAGCGCTTTACAGGCCACCTTATCCACTTCAGCCAAAATTCTACAACCTAGTTTACTTGATTTTCTAAGATAAAAGTAAAAATCCAAAAATAATTTAAAAAAATTATTCTTAAACGTAAATATATTAGTCCACGACTATGCTTTAAATAGATTCGCTGAGAAAACACTACGACTCTTCTCAACCAATCTTAGCCTTTGTGATTAAGGACTCATCACTACAAAATTATCCATAAATTAGTATTATATTCCTAAATTTCGGACAAATTTCATAACAAGGCTCCCTTGTTACATAACGCAAAATCTATATTTCCTAAATATTAACAGATAGTTAGGGTCGTCCCGTCGAAGTCCCAACAAATTAAAACTAATGGCATATTAATTGCTATAGAGGTTGTTAAGGATCACTCGAAAACAATAAGGACACAGTAAATAATGAAATTCCTCACTTTATTAATTACTCTTAATGTAGCTTTAGCCTCGTTGGCCCAGTCAGTGGGGTTCCAAAAGAATGATCTGTTTGCTGACCTCTTTAAGTACAGCTACAATTCATCAAAACTTATTAAAAGCGAATTTTATAATCTAGCAGATTATATGATGTCAGAATGTGAAGCACATGATCATAAACTAAACTTTCTATGTGAGTTCCCCATCTCGGTCTCTGAATTCAGGCAAAGAGAACGTTGGATTACTGAAAATACGCTTGATCCTATGAACCCATTAAGTGGCGGTCAAATTTATCTAGCTCAGGATGAATGGACAGATCATGATATAAGGACTCTCAGCTGGAGTCTCGGCCTTGCACTTACAGGATTAGACGAACAAACATCTATTGTAAAAAAGACTCTAGGTTGGTTACTCCTAAAGGAATCTGTAAAGTTTGAGGCTAAAAAACTAAAGGACCTCTTTAAATGGCGATCATCCAAAAAAGCCTATCAATTGGAATATACTTCTCTACCGCATATAATATCGAGTTTACAGAGCCCCTACGCTTTTTCTCAAGCCATCGACTTTGCCGAACAAATTGAATGCAGAGATCTTGTGATTTGCCTTGATATAAAAAGAGCACTGAAAAATATGGCCATAAATAACATTTTAAACCCAAGTATTATGGGAAAATCTAAAGCTATTTTGAAGGGGCTAAGGGCGGAGAACGAGTATACCTCTGGCCGAGTAAAAGTGGCCTTTGAGAGGGTCAGCCTTATAAAGAAATTAAGTAAGGCTGTCTATGAGAAAAAAGACATGGGGGATAACCAGCACTTACTTAATACTCTTGTCGAAGTATTAAAAAGGGATGTTGTTTCATATAGAAGGCTCACCCTTTCGTTACATATAATTAAATTAGAAACTCTAATTGAATATCAAGAGAAGTATAAAAACCAAGTAGTCACAAAAGATTTACCTTATATAAAAAACTACCCCGGGTATAAATTATTAGAGGATAAAATTAAAAATGACATCATAGAAACATTTAGAGTTCTGTCTCATGAATTAGAAAACACACAAAATGGCCTTGAAAATGGAGGGTAAAATGAAAAAGCATAAATATATAAACACAAGTCTATCTTTAGTAGTACTTTTAACCTTAAGTGCTTGTACAAAAAAACAACATGATGATTACCCTGCTCAACAAAAAAATAATATAGGTAAAAAGATAAACTCAGAGCCGCCGCGCTATAAATATGAATTAGAAAATATATATAGGCACGTTAAATGGAATATTGAATTAACAGTAAATGAACCCATACACTTTGAGTCAAAAGCTGAATGCATATTCAGCAGTGTATATAGTGATACTTGTAATTTAAGGGAAATAGTGCGAGTACAGCAAGGGCCTAAAATCTATTACTTAAAGCAGGCACAGCCGGCCTCCGAAGCCTCATCAGCGGTAAAATTAAATGCAGGTGAGCGAATTTATAAAAAATCTTATAATTTATCTACAATTAAAAAACACAAAGCCGATTTTAAAAGTCTAGAATCTGAATTCTTTAACCTTTTAGACAATTCAACACCAGTAAAAATTATTGAATTTACAGACAAAATTGACATGCCTCTCTACAGAAGGGCACTCAAAATACAGTACCACTACCAAACGAATCGTTGTAAATCTGAGATACTTACTGAGTTGGCTCAACAGTGCCCTATAAAAAATCGAAGTATATATTTAAGCAACCTGGCTACGAGCCTTTCTAGTATTCTAGTTCCATCAAACCTACAATTAATTGAAATTGATATTAATAGTTCTAACTTTCTAGGTTTACCGAGGATAAAAAACAACAGACATTACCCGCATAATCGATATGCGCCAGGAATTTTTATAGAAAACCCCAGACTTAAAACTGTTCGTATTCAACTGAATAAACTCATTGACGAAAACAACCTTGTTGATTCTGTCCAGCCTACATTTCAGACGGGTTTAAAGTTTTACTCAATGTTCTGCTCTGATATTTATCAAAGAATATATATCGAGGATCTTGGAAATAAAGATGGGAGATATTTCTCTGACGATGGAGACTATTATAACAAGGATATCGATTACAAGGCGGGGCAAGAGATTAGTTTAGAATGGGATAAAGAATTTGAAATAGTTGAACTTATAAATTTCATATCCGATGATATTTTTAATCCAAAACAAATAGTTAGTTATTTTAATGTTAATTATAAATATGACTTTAAAAAGACCATTAACCTGGGAGCCCCTTGTGAATAACTAATATATATGTAGACTCAAAAAATTAACTATAATTGCACTAAGTTGCGCTTATACACCAATAGCACTGGGTAATCTATCCGTGGCAGTTGATGTAGATGTGAGCATGAACCTAACTGGCTCCCTTATGCATCACATAAAGGCCAGTCAATTAGACCCCTGCTGGCGCTTAAATGGAAAGAGGACGCCGTCAACATATGGTCCTAAAGAGGCAAGTAAAAAAATAAAAATAAATCTAGAGACCTCTAAAACACTCACTTATCATTTATATGCCTCTGGGGTAAATGCCTCGTCAAGGTTACTAACTCATAAAATTTCTGACGATGGTGAATACCACACACTTAGAAGTTTAACCCTTAAATCAACAATAGAAAAAACTAACAATACTGAATCTGTCGAGTTAGACCTATCTGAATTAAGACCCATAGATAATAACAAGGGTCTTGGCACATACTTTAACAATAATACTTGCGAAAGCTTTAATTACAATTACATTTTTTCACAACCAAAAATTTCAGGTCATATTTTAGTGAAATATAAAATGCCTAAAAATAGTTACCTAGTTAAGGTCACAAGAACACGTGCTGAATCACTTTTGTCTATAGAAAACAGTAAGGTTAATGGGTTTAGGGGGCTTAAAAACGCCCTTAACAGAAATCTTGATAAATCAGTGATTAAACAGACATACTATATTTGGGCAAAACCCGGCAGCACATTAATACAGGATTTTGAATACAGAGAAATGAAAGATGACTTTAGCGGTCATTTAAAATTTAAATTCGAACCTATAATTGCGAAAGATGTAAAAATTAATACCAGTTCGTTTCGTAAGTTCACCAAAAAATTAGAAAATCTTCTAATGGCAGTTAACACTAAAGTACAAATTAAACCTAAGGATTTTCATCTAATAGAAGAAGAATTTGCAGAAGAAATGGCAGGAATTGTAGGGAATGAAGAAAACATACAAGAGATAGCTAAAATACTTTCACTTAAAGAGTTATCAAGATTTCTTAATATGTTAATAACGTTAAGGGATTCAAATGTCAATCAGGCCGAATTTTCTACTGTAAAATTGGGCATAAGTATATTTACCCATCAAATGACTCAGGCCTTATTGGCGGACCTTTTGCCTTTATGTGAAAGTATAACGATAAAACTGCCGTATAAGGATAAAAAAATTACTACAGACATGGTTCGAGTTGCGAGTTATTTATTAAAAAAAGCGGCATTGAGGTTAGAAAACACAACCATAAAGCCATTTGAAAGCCTTATTTCAAATATTTATGAATATCAAAAAAAAGGATTATCATTTAGTCAAATTAGAAATAACATGTCAGAGTACGAAAAAATATTAAAATCGTATTATAATGTCGCGGGCGCCATAGATGTAAGGCAAAGTCCGATCAAAGAGGCTTATAATAATATTGCATATATTTTAGATGAAACAAATAAATTAAAAATAAAAAATAAAGACCATGAAGACATACTTTTAAAATTAGAGCAGGCGATGGAATTAGAGAATAATTTCACAAATGAGCTGTCTGATTTCATTAGACTATTTTCAGGCACAAACACTGACCCTATTAATATATCTGAATTAAAGAGAGGGGCTGAGAATATTGAAAGACTGGTGAATAAAACTATAGAAGAACTTAAATCAAACAGGGGGGTATTTGCAGTGTCTAATAACGGGGTTCTGTTTGTTTATAACTTCATAGCATCCCTCGGAGCTCATGAAATTGATCCCTTAATAGAGCCGCTGAAATCAGACTTAGAATATTTCAGACGTGCATTTTATGATCAGAAGTATCTAGTCAAAACATCAGAGAAAATTAAATTATGCCGCCTAGGAGTTGAAAATGAGACAGATTAAAAATATATTAACACTAATTATATGTATATCTTTAAGCACGCCAGCTTTTTCTAAAAATGAGTTTATGGAGAACGCTAAGGAGTCCATTGTTGCGGCAAACGAAGCGGCAGATAATCTGGTGGATACGTTGGTGGCACAGAATATTGCTGGCGCTCTCAATGAGGCTATATCTAAAGTTTCCTCACTAGAGGAGAATAAACACAAAAGAGATAGTTTTGTTTTAGCTATGAAGAATCTAAAGATTAAATTTGAGAATTTTCAATCTAAGCCGCAAGATAGTTATGAAGTCACTAAAGAGGCCATTGAGGTGGCCTATGCTCAGTATATTAACTATTATAGAGAGGTCATGGATAGCTCATGGAATCCTATTTCAATTGACCATCAATTTAAATCATTACCTAAAGTTTTGTCCTCAACACTGAGTCATATTAGGGAGCAATGCGATGCGGGGATCTCGATTGATAATTTTGAGAATATAGTTCAGTCTTCAGAGGATTTACCGAAATATGAGTTTGATTGGGAGATAATGTTAAATCTTTCAGCAGATTATACCCCAAGTTACGCCGACTATCAGGCTTATAACTATTTAGAAGAGAACAGCACTCGTACATTTTTATTTGATGCCTCAAAGTATGCCTTTGCAGGGTCTACAGGCGTTGCAAGCATTCAGGGGGCGGCATATTTAAATACTTTTATGGCCGGCGGGACACTGGCTTCAGCCGAACTCACTGGCGCAATAGGTACGGCCTCTAATGCTGCAATGGCAATTATGCCTTACGCCGCTGCAGCTATGGTTGTAATGGCTCTTATCATGGACATCTCAGCAAGAAACAAGTTAGACAAGTTACAAAGACAAAAGGCCGCCGCTGATGTGTATAAAATAAAAAATACAAGGCGATCACAATGGCTAAAGGCTGAATATGCCACCCGCTGTGAAACAATGAAGGGATTACTAAGCACACTAATTACTGACTTAAATTTTGTAGCTAATAATATTAGTAATCAAAAGGCGTTGAGTGATTATTATACAAATGACCTTATGGACTTAAAAAATGCCTATAGTAAAATGGAGGATTTCAAAACCGCTAAGCAAATGCTAAAGCTTGAGTCACTATATAACAAGAAGCTTTGTGTCAGTGAGGGTGTGTATAAAAATATCGACCCAGACCTTTTTGTGTCAGCTAAAAGCAGTATACCTAAGTGTTATGCCTCTCCAGATAATTCAACCCTACATCTTGTTGACGGCAACCATTCACAACTTTTAATTAAAATTACTAAAAGTGGAAAGTTAGACATTGATCAAAAATTCATTCAATCGTCATTGAATGAATTTAAATCTAAGGATGGCGATACGTTTTCTGACAATAAAAAAATATTCGCCACCAATAGCATGTACATAAGGTATAAAATTTATGAAATGTTCGTAGTACAAAGAAAGAGTATTATGAATAGTATGAAGTCATTTTCAGGATCATACCTGTCTAAAGTTCAAACGCAGGCTTTTAATAGACTTCTAAATTTAATTTCAGTTTATAGAAATTTTAAATCTAGGCCAATTGATAAAATTCTTAATGACGAGCTTGATGCTCAAAAGGAGTATAGTACCTTAGTCAGTGAGTTTAATGATCTCCTTAACTTAAGTACAAACTATATTTTTGGAAAGGTTAAAAAATCAGTTGTTAGACTTAAGAGCATGGCTTTAAATCAAAAAATGAGTAGTTTCTATGATAGATACGTATACATCGCTGAGGTTACAGACCTGATGAGAGACTTTAAAGGGTATAAACAATCACTTGGCTTTAAACATTAAGGGAATGTTTTTTAATTATTATTTACGGTTCCCTTGTTTTAAAGGCTCTAAGTTACTTAAGGAGTACAATATGAAGAATTTTTTAAAAATCATATTAGGCATTAAAATAGCATTTTTTTGCATTATCTCTACGGCAGAAACAATTATTGATATTGATTATCGGGCGGTCGTCATATCAACGTCTAATGCAATGATTCCTGACTCTAATTCGCGAGTAACATATGTATTAAATGGGGTAGAGTATAGGCCAGATGGGTATATATATAATAATGATGAGCGCAGTGGCCAATGGGGATTTATGTACAATAATACCCAGTTAATTAATATAGATGCCTATTATAATCGTATGGCTGAAAAAAATAATGAAGACTATAAAATTAATATAAATAGCGGGGGGATTGAAGGTGGTACGCCGGGCAGTTCTGACAACGGATCTGGGTTGGTAAATCTAGGAGATCCAAAGGTTAGAGCTAAACTCGGAACGGGATTTATAGCATCCCCCTCTGATGGTAAATCATATTATATAGGAGATAATCTGTATGAATCAGATGGAAAGGTTTATCACAGTGGAATGTGGACCGGAGAGTACTGGGGGGTCCCTGGCTCCTTTAAAGGAGCTATTAATGGGGCTAAATCCAATGGTGGATTTTTTGATGGCCTCAGTGATGAGTTTAAAGAGGGTGCTACGGGGTCTTATAAATTTATAAGAAAATTTAAGTCCTATGTGGAGTATGACTCTAAACGAAAAAACTATGCTAAAAGTCAAAAACAAAATTATAAAAATAGAATTAACAACATCACCAAACAAGATAGTGAAAATGCAAAAAACATTAGAGAGATCAGTGATGAAATAAAACGAGAAAAAAATAAGCACATAGACTCTATAGCGGAAGGTTCTGTAAACTCTGAAATTGAATACAAAGAACCCCGTTGGTTAAAGGGATTTAATGAAACTAAAGCTCCAATTGATCTTAATTCAGATAAAGTAAAGTTCAACATTACAGACAAGTCATATAAAAGAATTATAGAAAACTTTGAACATGCTGTGAAATATAAAGACTATAATAAAATATCGAATATCATTGAAATGAGCATTAATAGTAGTCAGCCTCTGTCTGATGAAATTAAAGCCTATTTAAGTCCAAGTTTGATATTAATCCCTGAAAAAATTGACTCAACTCTTCCTGAGTCACCATTGTCTGAATTTGTAACTAACTGGAAACAGGATACTCACTTAGGTCAGATTGCAACGCGAACAGCCAATAAAATTCAAAAAAAGTGGGCGCAGCAAAAGGGATATAAATACTCCCCTACAGAGGATTTATTGAATTTTCTAACAACTATCAGTGTTTTTAGAAAGGCAGTTAACACTATTGATTTAGATGAAAGGCTCGCTAAAAATTTATTTAAATTAACACAAAATCTTTTAGATTTTGAGATAGGAGTCGCAATTGGGATTGGGGAGCAAGCCGTTAATATTTTACAAGGCACCCCCTTCTTGGCTAAAGAGGCAAAGGACTTTATATATAAATCCGTTTTAGATCCTAATCACGCGGTTAATACTTATCATAAAATAATAAAAAATATTCCTGAAATTAAGAAGGCCTTTTTGAATGAATTAAATCAAAAGCTTGAAACCTTAAACGATGGTTCCGCTTATCAAAGAGGAAAGCTTACGGGAGAGTTGTTTTTAGATATTGCATTGAACTTTGCTTCAGGGGGGGGCAGCGTAGCCGGACGAGCTGGTATTAAAGTTACTAATTACATGAGGAAATCATTAAAAAGGCTCTCTGCAAATAAAAAGTGGATAATTATTAACGGTGAGGCCCTTAAGGGCGTTGAAAAAGCTGTTAACACAGTGAGGAGAATAGGCATAAAACCTAAAGATGACTTTAGTGATTTCTCTAAAGCCACTGAACAATTAACGAACAACAGCGTGGATAAGGCGTTAAAAAAGCGTTCCTCTGGCTTATCTAGCCCGGAGAGGCGTAGTCACATCCTAGAGGGTGACAAAAGTGGCGGAGGTCATAAATGGCCTGCAAAGACGGGCAAATCATCTTTCCCAAGAGACTGGAATAGTGACAAAATTATGGAGACTATATCTGATATAGTTACTGACCCAAAAATTAAATGGCGACAGCTCACGGGAAAACCAGGAGCTACGCATACTAAAGGTGGGCTTCCAGTAAGGTATGAGGCTGTTGGAATTAAAGATGGCATAAATATAAAAGTTATTGTAGAACCAGGTGGTAAGGGCATTATAACAGCATTTCCGTTGGGGTGACTCTATGAATTATGAAACTGAAATAATAAGTATCGTTAAAATTTATCAACGCCAGTTTTCAAAAGATAGGGTAAAAAGCATTATCGAATTAGCTCAAAATAATGAACACGGAATTGCCCTAGAAAACCTTTGCTCTGAGATTTATGAACATAATTTACTTATTACTCGAGATGATTTTAACAAACTAAAACAAATGATCGATGAGATGGACTTGAGTAGTGTTAATATAGGTGGCCTGCGGGTTAAACCTATTAGTTGAATGTGAGTGGCCAAATTGAACCTTAAAGATGAACGCGGCAAAGTCTACATATACTCGACGGCTTAAGGATTTAAATTAAAAGCCTATCGATGACAATTAAATAGACTCTGTAACTATAGTTGATTTTGATAACATTTCTTGAACGTCTTCCCATTCGCGCACATTATCTGAGTCGTTATTGAGTACAAACTCAATAAATCTAATAGCATCGTAATAGTCTCTCTCTCCTTTGTCTCCAAAAGTAACAGCAACTAGCTCTTTGTTAGAGGCTTTAAACTGTAACTTTAGGTACACAAACTCAGACAAGGAGTCACTGTCAGAGACTTTCGAAAGCAAATAAAGTAAAAACCCAACGCCATGACTTTTAAAGAGCTCATTTTTTCGAAGCCTTGAAAAGCTCTCAAGGCGCCCTTGATTGCTGCGCTTTTTGTTAAAGGTGACTCTTAAGTTATGAATGAGCTCGCGGCCCTCAGCGCCCGCAATTTTCTTAAGGGCGCTATACTTACCCTTTTCGTCAAAATGTCTTGGATCTACCGATGTCGACCGGCTTTTTCTGTATTCAGACTCAAAAACTCCGAGTACATCAGCATACCTATAAAATTCATACTCCATCACCTTACGCTGACTTAAAGGCCCATGATAATTGCCTCGACCAAAAGAAGGGGACTCCAGAGCATAAAGTGCTTTGTTGTGAAATAAATAATCCATGCGTATGTTCGCGTGATCTGCCGACTTTTTACTTAACCATCCGGCTTTGTTGAGCTTTTCTTCAATGATATGTCTGTGCCCCTCAGTGGGTAAGATTTGTGAAATTCGATTTAAAATTAACTTTAATTCTTTAGAAGAGGCTTCACGGTCCTCATAGCTGTAAGAAAAACTAATGTTTATAAATTTATTTGGGTTTGCTGAGCGGTCAGATTTAAAAATGGCGCTGCTCGATTGAAAAACGCTTTCGTCCTCGCCCTCAGCAATGTGAAAGAGCTGCGCTAAAAGCCCTTGTTCTCTCTCGGACTTTCTCGTCCAAGAGGGGTAAACAAAATACTCTCGCACTTCAGAACCATCATTTTTAACACTCGTGAGAAAGTTTTTCCTATAAGACTCTTTTCTCTCGGCTTTAAAGGTAAGAAGGCCATAGCTAAACTTTCTTGTTCGTGACTCAGGGGAGTTAGAACCCTTAAACTTACGAATAACAGTTTTTTGTTCGCTCTCTTTTATAAGCATTTGCTCTTGAGCTAGAGTCTCAAGGTCCTCAATGTTACTTATAAGCATGTTTTTAATGTCAACTTTTCCTTTTAGAGGATTTGCCACTTTGAAAGAGTTTAATTTTTTAATAGAGTTGAAGATTTCGTCATAAGCTTTAGAGGCCGAATCTGAGGATAAATCAACGACATAATCTAAGGCAAAAATATCATCATTTGAACGAGCCAGTTTAAAATTAAACCAATCGTCAATATCAGAGAGCTTAACGAGCTGTTTGTCTAAAAAACTAATACCAAGGATTTCAAGTTTTTTATCGGCACCAAATTTTGCAGAAAAACTTGTCCCTTTTTTTCGTAAACCAATGAGCTTAAGCCGTACACGGGAATCATTAAGCCTGTAAATATGAACCTGATACTGGCCTCCAATTAAATAACCAAATTTAGAGGAAGATTTAATAAGATCTCCGGCTAAAAACCATGTTTGCCCAACCCCTACAGATAAATTCATGTGCGCGCTAAACTTGACATAATCACCCGTTTTAAGTTCGAGTGCTTTTTTACTGGTTGTAGGTAGTTTTTTTGGAGTATAGGTGCTTTTGGGGCTACGAGCTTTACGGCCTGATTCAAATTGTTGTGTGAAAATAATCTCGTTTCCGGCTGACATACCAATATAAAGAGGCATGTCATCGAGTAAATCACCAGGGGTCAATTGACCTTCTAGTTTATATCTATCTATACGAGTGAAGTACTCATCCCCTTTGTTTGGTTTTACTTTGTACTTGTATTTGAGACCAATTGTTAAAGCATCTGCCAACTCAAGATCAATAAGTTTAAGGCTTGCGCTGATTTTTTGGTCATCTATGAATTTTCTAAACTTAGAAAACTTGGCTTTGTCACATTTTCGCTTGCTTGAGACTTCTTTTAGTTCACCTTGAACATTGCAGACAATGTTTTTGTCCTTAGGTTTTAGGTCAATAAAATTAAACTTTCCAAAAGCATATGTGTTTAAACAAAAAAACAACAATATCGAAGAGGTAATAAGTTGGCTGAGTAGACTCATAAGATCTCCTTAAATATAATGTGCAAAGTATTTTGACCCATTATACATAGGTATATTTTTTTTAAAAAAAAATGTGATGAATTTGAAAACTCTTCAGTGTTGTCAGATATTTAACCCGTACATAGTCCTTTTTGGCTTTGAATTGGCGTATAAAACTATGTCCATGTTGCTTGGTGCCCTCTAGAGTTCAAAGACCTAGCCTTTTGCATAATCATAACCTACTCCATGTATTTGTGGCTGTAAGTTGGGGCTTAGAGCCTGAAGGGCATTTTCTTCGATGTGTATACAGCCCTCGGAGCGAGTGATGCCCTTAATTGGTTTTTATAAGATTAAGCATAATGAGAACGTGTTTTTGTGTGCATGGGCACTACATGCAGTGATGAGAGTAAAAAAATATAGGTGTAAAAATTATAACTCCAGATATCTGGCTATGAGTCTTGACTTTTAGCGGGGGAAATAATAGCTAATGTTCTCTAATTATGTCGCCGATAACTGGCACATAGGGGTATTGATGGTTACTGCAAGAGACCCCCTTTAAAAGGTCTTTGACTAGGATGTTGAAGGAGATAACGTCATGTTAGTTCTTACAAGAAAGCTCGGAGAGAGCATTGCAATAGACGACCACATTAAGATAAGAGTGGTCCAAATTAAAGGTAAACAGGTTCGTCTTGGGATTGAAGCCCCAAAAGACACTAAAATTCATAGAGAAGAAGTCTATTTAGCCATTCAAACCCAGAATGAAGAGTCTGCAACGAGTCAGCCCGACAGCGCGCGCGCCGCATCAGAGCTTTTAAAGCCCTAAAGCGGTTACTGCAACGCGTTTTTTGCAATTATTACATCTAGACCATTGTCTATAGGTAAATTTATTTTTACCATTATCTCTGAAGAGGTGTCTTAATATATGTAGAGGCCTTTAGCCTGGGGGTAGGATTCATGCAAATCGAAACATCTAGATTTGGCTTAGTGGACATTGAAAAAGAAGACATGGTGTTATTTCCCGAGGGGATCCTAGGGTTTAATACCTTAAGAACATTTATTTTTTTAGATGACCCCAATGACGACATATTTGCCTGGCTACAATCTGCTGAAAACTCAGAAATTGCCTTTCCTATTTTAGAGCCTGAGTTATTTGCGGAGGACTATACAGTTAAAATTTCAAAAAGTGATATGCAGGCCTTAAAGCTTACGGACCCGAGCTCTGGTTACAGGGCGTTTACTATAATCACTATCCCTGAAGACCCCACTAAAATGACAGCTAATCTAAAAGCTCCAATTATAGTTAATGTTAAAAATAAGCTAGCTCGTCAATGTGTACTTCAGGACAATAAGCTGGCCATTTGTGAACCTATTTTTAATAAGCTTCAACAGCGCATGGTGCAGGCCCCTGAGACTTCTATAAAATCACAAACAAGTGAACTCAGTTTGTCCATCAAGTTACCTGAGAAAAAAAGAACTCTAGAAATTGTAAAATAATTGCTTTAAACCATTAAGTTTCACCGTTTGATAGTGGTGGCTCAGTCTTGCTCTCATCATTTGCGTCACTCTTTGCAAAACAAGTGGGCGTGTTAAAAATATTTCTTTTCTAGATTGATTCGATTAAAAGTTGCTGAGCCATAGGAGTTATTTTAAGTGCTCGTCTAAAAAAAAAATGGGCTTCGATAAGAGCCCATTTTTAAAGTTATAAAATTAAATATTTAAAAATTACTTTAAACGCATTTCAATTTCTTTAGAGCTGCTCGCCCGATCCACAAAAAATTCACTGCCTTGAACTTTAACCTTAAAAATAACATAAGCAATTTTGTCTTTTGAGGTGATATCGTAGCCTGTATCTACGGTAAATTCACTGGTGTTATTCATTGAAATAAATACGGCCTTAGAGGTTCTTTTTTTAGAAATCAAGCAAAGAAAGCAGTCTCGTTTGGTTTTAACATCGATGCTTAGAGCCATCTGCCCTTTAAAAATATCGGCATATTTTTTATAATTACCAGTAACTCTAAATTTAGCCATTAACCGCGAGCCTTCTTTTGTCAAAACACCACTGATTGAGTTTCTGGGGTAAAACTTTTTTCTTTTACCGATAAGTGTAATTTTTGAAAAGTCATCTGTGCGAGTGTGTTCTACAGTAGTAAATTTGTTGTACTTTGAGTGAGAAGTTACTGTAATTTGCCCAGAGTTATTCATAGAGA
>JAUVAX010000012.1 GCA_030591685.1 Pseudobdellovibrionaceae bacterium
ACTAAGAAAAAAGCTAAGAAAAAAGTAGCTAAGAAAAAGGCCACTAAAAAAACTACACGTAGAAAAAAGTAATTTAGTTTTTATAACTAAATAACAAAAAAACCCTCGGCATATGTCGGGGGTTTTTTTGTTTATAACTACCTGTAATTATTAGAAATAATACGTATATCCAACAGACCCTACGGCCGCCGAGGCAAAATCGTCTATGCTTACTAAGAGCAATATCTCTGCCGAAACAGACGAGCCCGCCCATGGCCCCTTTAAGTGCATGTATTGAACTCCAAATCCTGGGTAAATAATATTTTTAGAGAATCTCCCGTTTTTTTCGCTCTCTGATAAAAATTTATCAGCTAAAAATTCAGGGCTAGATGAAGTAAAATCTCTTTCTGCACGACTGGCCGTAAACCACCGACTCACCCCTGCTGTTATAAAGGGCAAAAAGTTTTGTCCGCCTATATATTTTTTAAACTGCACGTTCATGGCCTGATACCCACTGCCCATACCAAAACCAACCGAGGTGCTGAAGTCTGGTTGAAAGTTAAGTTCCAACCCTATTCCGTAAGACCCTAATGCCCCTCCGGCCTGTACTCCCAGCCCTACTTTCCTTAATTCTCTCATCTTTAGTCCTGTGCCTGCAATTTTCTGGTAAGAGGTCGAGCTTTTAGCAAAACGTGCTCCCCATACGTTTGTTGCTACGGCAAAAGTTAAAAGTAAAATAATGATTTTTTTCAAAGCGTTCTTCTCCTTAACAGTGAATTAAAATAATCGGGCCTTTATACCCTCTTCTTGTAGAAAATTCGAAATGGCCTTGGCGTCTAGGTTTTTCAGTCGACCTATCAGTTCATTTATTAATTTTAATGTTTTTTGCCCCTCAGTGGTTCTTAACTTTGAAGAAAAATAGGCTAAATCATCAATAAGTTGAGCTGAGTTTTGTACAAGGCCCTGGACCTCTTTTTGACCCGAAACTCGATCCATATTTTTTAATAGCTTATTTAAATTTACGACTAATGAGTTTACGGTAGTGATTGTTTCAAAGATTGAACCCTCATTTTTTTCAACAATTTCTATAATTTTTCCAGCCAGTCCATAGCTTTGTGAAATCAACTGATCAATGCGTGGAGGGTCCTCTCCGCGCACAAGCTGTCCGTCGATTAATAATTTTTCACTAGAGGCTCCCGGGGTGATCTCTAAAAACTTCTCACCAATGACTCCTGCTAAATTAATGTAAAACTGAGAGTCTTGCCTTATGATTTTCCAGGCCTTTTTACTCACAGAGATGACGACTGTTAACTTAACCTCTTCACCATTTGGCATTTTTTGACCTGAAGAAAATAATATTTTTTTTACCTTACCAACCTTGATCCCCATCACACGGACAGGGGAGCCCACCTCTATCCCGCCGGCAAAATTAAAGGCCACATTAATATTTAAAGAGCTTGAGAACGGGTTAATGACCCCTAAAAGGTAAGCAAAGACAACGACCATAGCTATTGTAACTAAAAATATTGCGCCTACTTTTGTCTCTGCCTTCATGATGATGTCACCTGCTGTTTATGCCGAATTTAATATAACTTCTATTATATAGACAAAACTTAAATTTATTCATTGAAGAATTTTTGTAATTAACATTATGTCGCTTTGAGTTATATTGACTGCCTCTTAGGGTTGTGACAGTTTATTGGGATCAAAAAAGGGAGTCTTAAGTTGAGCGAAAATACACCTGAACAAATAAAACAGCGCTACGAAACACGTGAACATTTTTTAAGTGTCAATGTGAACCCTTACAAAAATAATTTAGCTCCCACACACTTCTCGCAACAAATTATTGATGAATTCGATAAGTTTGATCGTGAGGAGTTATCAGAGCATGAGTATAAGTGTTCTGTTGCCGGACG
Source organism: Pseudobdellovibrionaceae bacterium (assembly GCA_030591685.1). Lineage (GTDB taxonomy): Bacteria > Bdellovibrionota > Bdellovibrionia > Bdellovibrionales > UBA1609 > JAUVAX01. The sequence continues at coordinate 1,896 of JAUVAX010000012.1, forward strand.
TGTAATGATGCTTAGAAGCTTCGGAAAAAGTGCTTTTTTAAAGCTTCGTGATAAAGATGGTGAAATCCAAATTTTTATTGAAAAAAAATCTATTTCTGAGGAACAATTCGCCACTTTTAAAAAAATTCAGGTCGGTGATATCGTCTATGGCTCTGGCTTTTTATTTAGAACAAAAACAAACCATCTCACCGTCCATGTCACCGACTTTTCTTTATTAACTAAATCCCTAAGGCCACTACCTGAAAAATTCCACGGCCTTAAGGACGTCGAAACCAGGTACAGACAACGCTATATTGACCTCGTAATGAACCCTGAGGTTAAAAAAACTTTTGAAATGCGTTCAAAAATAACTACTGAGCTAAGGAGCTTTTTAATAGATCGTCAGTATCTCGAGGTAGAAACGCCTATGCTCCACTCTATACAAGGCGGGACCATTGCAAAGCCATTTAAAACTCACCATAACACCTTAGATATGCCATTGTTTTTAAGAATCGCCCCCGAGCTTTACCTAAAGCGCCTCGTTGTTGGGGGGATGGATCGAGTTTTTGAGATCAACCGTTGTTTTAGAAACGAGGGGATTTCTGTAAAGCATAACCCAGAATTTACGCTCTTAGAGTTCTACCAGGCTTATGCCACATATGAGGACCTCATCCCCCTCACTCAGGAGATGATTCAACATGTTTGCGATAAAGTCTTAGGGCGAAGAAACGTTGTCTACCAGGGGACTGAAATTAACTTTGATGGGGACTGGGCCGTTTTAACCGTTGAAGATGCCATTATGAAATATACTGACTTTCCAAGCAAGGACACCCTTAGAGAGCGCGAGAGTATCATGAAATACGGGACCTCAAAAAAACTGCCCATGAATCCAAAGTCCTCTACTGGGGATTTAATGATGGTTATTTTTGACGAACTTGTCGAAGAGCACCTTATTGAACCTACTTTTATCACTCATCACCCTGTTGATGTTTCTCCTCTGGCTAGAAAAAGCGAAACCGACCCCTTTGTTGTTGACCGTTTTGAGCTGTATATTTATGGGCGAGAAATCGCCAATGCCTTTTCTGAGCTCAATGATCCCGTTGATCAAAAAGAACGCTTTGAAAAACAAATGGAAGAAAAACTGAAAGGCAACGACGAGGCCTGCGACATGGATGAGGATTACATTAGAGCCCTTGAGTATGGCCTTCCACCAACGGCCGGAGAGGGCATTGGTATTGACCGCCTCGTTATGCTTTTTACTGACTCGGCGAGTATTCGAGACGTGATACTGTTCCCTCTATTAAAGGCTGAGCATTAAATATTTTTATTAGTAAAAGTTTGTAAACACCCACGAGAGCAAAAAATCTAAGCCTATAATGGCCACACTCGACACAACAACACTGTTTGTTGTTGCGCGACCAACCCCTTCGGGGCCCGCCTGGCAGCGAAGGCCAAAGTAGCAACTCACTAAAGGGATCACTCCGCCAAATACAGCCCCTTTAATGCATGAAAAGCATAAATCTTGCATCTCTACAAAGCCGCGAATAGATGTTAAAAATAGTCCTGCCGAATAGCCTAGCTTTATTTGACTCACAAGCATGGCTACATACAAACAAATTAAATTTGCAATAAGGCTTAGTACAGCCCCCCCCAAAATACACGCTATAAACCGAGGGACAACGATATATTTGACGGGGTCCATGCCTAGCATTTTAAAAGCATCTATTTGCTCTGTCACCTTCATGGTGCCCACTTCTGCTGCGATGCCCGCTCCCACTCTGGAGGTCACAAGAAGTAACGCGACAACGACCCCTAACTCTCTTAAAATCAAAAGAGCCGCAAACCCCGGCACTAACGAGTCATTTTTTACCACTATTTTCATATGAAACGAGGATTCAACTATGGTCACTGCCGCGGCAGAGCAAACACAAAATGCAACAATGGGTGCTGATTCATTTAAAACAAAATGTAGCTGTTTTATGATCTCTTTAACCCTAAAGGGTCTAGTAAATATTTTGTTAATTGTCTGATACAAAAGAAACCAAAAGCCCAATGAAGTATTATAGCTGTGTATTAAAAATCTCCCTGTTGCAGCCACCATGAAAAAAACACTCCTTAAGTATTAAAATTCTAATAAAAAATTATAACACCAACCGCCTCAGAAACGACGCTTGTTAACCAGTCCGCAATCACTATCCCCACCATGGTCCCTACGGCCGTATTTATTACCGCCCGACCAACACCTTTAGCCCCACCAAAAGCCGTATAACCTTTAAACGTACAAACACTGGCGATTAAAAGTGAAAATACAAAGCTCTTAAACAGACCTAAAGAAATTGATGGCCAAGATACTACTGTTGGCACGTGCCTCATGTACTCTTCAGGGCTAATGCCCGAAAAAAGAACTCCTAAAATTAAACCACCTACAATCGACATTAACATACCAATGGCTAATAAAAAAAAGCTTGAAATAACAATACCAATAAACCGAGGGAGAACTATTTCTTGTATAGGATTTGCCCCTAGGCACTTTATGGCGTCAATTTGTTCTGTAACCCTCATGGTGCCCAGCTCTGCTGAGGTGAACGCTCCAATTTTACCACTTAACATAAATGCGATAAGTAACGGACCAATTTCACGTATTGTAGCGCTTGTTGATATCCCTCCTAAAAAACCTAAGGCCCCAAACCCTTTAACTTGCATAGTAAACTGTACTGTCATAACAGCGCCAACAAAAAAACCGGCCAACGCTGTGGTTACAGCTCCCTGCTGGGTGACCCGCCATGTTTGTTCAAAAATATCTTTTCTTTTGCAGGGGCTATGTTTTGCTGTGTACAAAATTCGGCCTAAAAACATCACTCCCAAGCCAACATCAGATACAATATTTTTTAAAGAACCTCGCACTTTAACGAACCTCCATTAAAAAATCTTTTACAAGAGGTATAGTGCTTTTAACTAATTCTTTTGGCGAACCTTGAGCGACAATTTGGCCACCATCTAAAACAATGATTCGATCCGCAATATCTAATGCACAACTAATGTCATGACTAACAACAACCGAGGTGGTGTTGAGTTCGCGAGATAAATCAAATATTAATTTGTTAATCACATTTGTTGTCACTGGGTCTAAGCCAGTGGTGGGCTCGTCAAAAAGTAAAATTTTAGGCACAACAGCTAATGTTCGAGCCAGGCTGACTCTTTTTTGCATCCCAAAAGACAACTCTTGAGGCCACTTATGCTCAACACCCTTGAGTTGAACAAGCCTAAGGCTTTCTTTGACTCGCCGATCAATTTCAGCTTCGTCAAAACTGCTGTTTCTCCTGAGCCCAAAGGCGATATTCTCAAAAACAGTGAATGACTCAAAAAGGGCTGGGCTTTGAAGAACCATCCCGCATTTTTTTCGAACTTCGTAGTATTGACTCTCTTTGAATCCAGAAATGTCCTCTCCAGCGACAAACAGCTGCCCTGATGTGGGCCGCATTAAGCCCACAATATTTTTTAATAAAACTGATTTTCCAGTCCCCGACATGCCAAGAATAAAAACAATTTCACCCTTATTCACTTTAAAAGTTAAGCCCTTTAAGATCTCTTTGTTTCCGAAATTTTTTTTAAAGTTTACAAATTCAATCATTGAAGTCCCTCGTGAGCGGACCCTTTAGTTGACCATTAATAAATTGCTGCACCCTTTTGTCGGGATGGTTCTTTGTCTGCTCAACACTGCCGGTGACAATGAGCTCGCCATCAATAACCACACCTAGTCGGTCGGCCATTTCAAAGGCCCTGTTCATATTGTTTGTAATTGTTACTAGGGTGGACTTTTGCTGGCTTTTCATGTCTTTGATTAAAGTGATAATTTTTCGACTTGTTATGGGGTCAAGACCTGCTGTGGGATCGTCGTATAAAACAATTTTAGGCGTTAATGATAACGCCCTTGCAATGCCGAGGCGCTTTTGCATACCACCACTGATTTCATCTGGATACAGCGCTTTTGCCTCTAAGATCCCTACGGCCTCTAAGTACCTATCCACAATGGTGTCTGCCTGTTTTTCATTAAGGCCTCGGACCTCCATCAGCGGAAAGGCTATGTTCTCCCCCACGGTCATAGAGTCAAAAAGAGCATTTTTTTGAAATAGCATTCCCATGTTGAACATAATTTCATGCTTTTCTAACTCTGTTAAGCCCGCCATGTCGTGGCCGGCAATAATAACTTGCCCCTCCGTTGGGGGCATAATCCCTGCGATGACTTTCAACAAAATGGACTTTCCGTGACCACTGGGGCCTAAGAGAACAAAGGACTCTTCATCTTTAATTTGTAAATTGACGCCAGACAACAGCGTTGTGCTTTTAAAGCCTATGCCTAGATTTTTTAGATGAATCATCGAAATATTATTTCAAGTTCCGAGTCAAATAGCAAAACAACACTCACATTCAGGAGCAATAGGTTGTGCGCTGCAAAAATCACCCTCCCCGTCCACTTGACCCGTAATTAAAGCCCATGTGTTAGGCTCTATCGGCCCTCTGACAATGAATTGAGCAGGGGCATCATGCCCACCATTTTAAGTTAACTCTTAGGGCCATCTTTGCTATAAAAAACGTTCATTAGCTCTTGTGGGTTTTAATTTAATACTGAACGCTCATTGCTATGAAAACATTTAAAACTCAACCTCTTAATTATTAGCTCTGAAAGGTACACGCTCATGGGTCATACTCGAAAAAAAATAACTGTTATTGGTGCTGGTTTTGTAGGCTCTACTGCGGCTCATTGGGCCGCAAGTAAAGAACTCGGAGACGTCGTTTTATTAGACATCAACGAAGGCACAGCTAAGGGCAAGGCCCTGGACCTTTTCGAGGCCTCTCCTGTAAACTTGGGCTTTGATTCTAACATTATAGGTACTAGCGATTACAAAAAATCAGCCCATTCAGATGTTGTTATCATAACCGCCGGCATACCCCGAAAACCGGGCATGAGCCGTGATGATTTACTCGCAACAAACGCTAAGATTATGAAATCATGCTGTGAAGGCGTCAAAGAGCACTCCCCTGACGCCGTTGTTATTATTGTCAGCAACCCCTTAGATGCCATGTGTACTGTCGCTAAAGAAACTTTGGGCTTCGCGCCCGAAAAAGTGATCGGTATGGCCGGAATCTTAGACAGCGCACGGTTTAGAAGCTTTATTGCTGAAGCGGCAAATGTCAGCGTAAAAGATGTCCACGCATTTGTATTAGGTGGACACGGCGACACAATGGTCCCTATGCCAAGACACTGCTCCATTGGTGGCGCCCCATTAACTCACTTTTTATCTGAAGAAAAAATAAATGAAATTGTTGTTCGCACCAGAAAAGGGGGCGCTGAAATCGTGGGCCTCTTAAAAACAGGGTCCGCCTACTATGCCCCTTCTGCCAGTGCTGTCGAAATGGCTGAGGCCATTTTAAAAGATCAAAAACGAATTTTACCCTGCGCGGCCTTTTTACAGGGCGAGTACGGAGTTAAAGGGCTTTACTTAGGCGTTTTATGTAAGCTCGGCGGAAACGGCATGGAAGGCGTCATTGAAGTCGACCTCAATGCCGAAGAAAGTGCCGGACTTGAAAACTCCGTCGCCGCAGTCAAGGACCTCGTCGGGGCCCTTGAGAAGTTAAATTATTAATTTACTCTTTTTTAAAAAATGGCCTCAAAAGCGATTAATTACAAGCGAGTGGGCCGCACCCCTTAACAATAGCCCCTCAACACCCAAGGTAAATCGGAGTTATAATGAACATACATGAGTATCAAGCCAAAGAGGTTTTAAGAAAATTTGGGGTGCCAACCCTGCAAGGACACTCCTGTGAGAGTGTTGATGAGGCTGTCGCCTCTGCCGAAAAACTGGGGGGCAGCGTTTGGGTGGTCAAAGCACAAATACATGCTGGCGGCCGTGGCAAAGGGGGCGGGGTTAAAGTCGCTAAATCTCTTGAAGAAGTAAAAACTTTTGCTAGTGATATTTTGGGCATGCAACTCGTTACTCATCAAACAGGGCCTGAGGGCAAAAAGGTTAACAAGATTTTTGTTGAACAAGGTTGCGATATCGAAAAAGAGTATTATGTCGCTGCCCTTGTTGACCGAGCCACTGGGCGCGTAACAATGATGGCCAGCTCTGAAGGGGGCATGGACATTGAGGAAGTTGCCGACAAAACCCCTGAAAAAATCCACACCGTTGATGTGTTCCCCGAAACAGGCTTGGCCCCCTTTCAGGCCCGACAACTTGCCTTTAAAATTGGGATGCGCGGCAAGACCGTTAGCAAGGCCGTCAAAGCCTTTACTAGCCTTTATAATGCTTTTGAAAATACGGACTGCGCTTTAGCTGAAATTAACCCCTTAGTTACAACCGGTTCTGGTGATGTTGTTGCCCTTGATGCTAAAATGAATTTTGACTCTAACGCTCTTTACCGACACACCGACATCGCTGAATACCGTGACCTCACCGAAGAGGACCCCGCCGAGTACGAAGCCTCAAAACATGACCTTGCTTTTATAAAACTAGATGGGAGCATCGGGTGCCTTGTAAACGGCGCTGGTCTTGCAATGGCAACAATGGACGTTATTAAAATCCACGGCGGCGAGCCCGCAAATTTCTTAGACGTTGGTGGCGGCGCCACAAAAGAAAAGGTTACGGAGGCCTTTAAAATTATTCTCGGTGACAAAAATGTAAAAGGAATTTTAGTTAATATTTTTGGTGGGATCATGAAGTGCGACATCATTGCCGAAGGGGTCATCGCCGCAACAAAAGAGCTGGGTCTAAACGTCCCCCTTGTTGTGCGACTACAGGGGACCAATGTAGACCTGGGCAAAAGCATACTGGCTAAAAGTGATTTAAACATTGTCGCTGCAGACGACCTTTCTGATGCTGCTAATAAAATTGTAAACGCCGTAAAGGGAGCCCAGTAATGTCTATTTTAGTTAACAATAATACAAAAGTAATTTGCCAAGGCTTTACCGGGGCACAGGGCACCTTTCACTCTGAACAGGCCATTTCCTACGGGACTAAAATGGTCGGCGGTGTGACGCCCAACAAGGGGGGCGGCACACATTTGGATCTCCCCATTTTTAATACTGTCGAAGAGGCCGTTGAAACCACCGGAGCCAACGCCAGTGTTGTTTATGTCCCCCCACCATTTGCTGCTGACGCCATTATGGAGGCCGCCGATGCTGGACTTGATTTAGTTATTTGCATCACCGAGGGCATACCTATAATGGACATGGTCCGAGTGAAACGCTACATGGAGGGGAAGAAAACAAGACTTATCGGCCCCAACTGCCCAGGGGTAATCACCCCTGGAGAGTGTAAAATTGGCATAATGCCCGGACATATCCATAAGCCCGGCCGCATAGGTGTGCTTTCAAGATCCGGAACCCTAACCTATGAGGCGGTTTGGCAACTCAGCCAACTGGGCCTTGGCCAAAGCACATGTGTCGGCATTGGTGGGGACCCCGTAAATGGGACAAATTTTATAGATATTCTCGATCTCTATAACGGCGACAAGGACACCGATGCTGTTATTATGATTGGTGAAATCGGAGGAACTGCTGAAGAAGAAGCGGCCGAATATATTAAGCGAGAATTTAAAAAGCCCGTTACCTGTTTTATTGCCGGCGCCACGGCCCCTCCCGGAAAGCAAATGGGGCATGCCGGAGCTATTATCAGCGGCGGCAAGGGCACTGCTGAGGCCAAATTTGAAGCCCTACAGTCTGCTGGCTGCAGCATTGCAAGAAGCCCTGCAGACTTAGGAACGACCCTCAGAGACTCAATACAGTAGATTATTTTTTATAGCGCCCTTAAAAGGGCTTTATTGAGTACGATCTACTGGTGACGAGCCTTTTTATCTATTTTTTCACTCACTTAAATCAAACTCTTTATCAGGCATTTCGTCGATAAAGTTTGCCTTTAACTACGAGCAATTGTAGTTTGGGGTCGAATTTTAAAAACCGAACAAACCCACGGGAGGCCAAATGGCTATCGAAAAAACTTTCAGCATAATTAAACCCAACGCTGTTAAAAAAAATGTAATTGGTAAAATCATCACTCACTTTGAAGACAATGACCTTAAAATAGCGGCTTCACAATTAATTAACTTAGATCGACCTAAGGCTGAAGAATTTTATGCCGAGCACAAAGAGCGCCCCTTTTTTGGTGAACTTGTAGATTTTATGACCTCTGGGCCCATTATGATCATGTGCCTCAGCGGAGAAGACGCTGTTGCAAAAAATCGCAACATCATGGGCGCGACCAACCCGGCAGAAGCCGACGAAGGCACTCTTCGTAAGCTCTATGGTGACAGTCTTGGAGAAAATGCCGTCCATGGCAGTGACAGCCCCGCCAGTGCTGACAGAGAGCTAGCTTTATTTTTTAGCACCAAAGAGATTTGCAACGCTTAATGGTGTTTATATCTGCACAACAAAAATTAACCTTAAAAAGGCCTCTATCATCAAGAGGCCTTTTTAGTTTTTTTAAACTCAAAACATGCTAAAACTCGGCGACCAAATAAAACTCTCTATTGAAAAGCTCACCTTCAATGGCGGCCGCGGGCTGGCACGTTTTAATGGGGCCGTAGTGTTTGTGCCCTTCACGGCCCCTGGAGATAAAGTAACAGCCACAATCACTAAAATAAAAAAAAGATTTATTGAGGCTGAACTTCATGAAATTATTGAGCCCTCAAGTTTACGCACAACCCCTGTGTGCCCTGTCTTTGGACGCTGCGGAGGGTGCAGCTGGCAACATCTCACCTACAACTCCCAGTTACAAACTAAGTTAATGCTCCTTGGGGAATTTATTAAAAAAGTGGACCCCCATGTAGAGGTGAGTGAGTTTTTAGAAAGCCCTCAGCAGTGGCACTATAGAAACCGTATCCAGTTACATGCCGAAGACGGCCTGTATGGTTATTATTCAAGAAAAACAAACAACCTTATCCCCATAAAAGAATGCCCTATTGCCGATAAAGACATCAATGAAAACATGGCCCTGCTTTATAAAGAGCATCTTTTAAAGGGTCACTTTAAAAAGAAAACTTCTCGATTTGAACTCACAAAGGGCCCAAAGGGCCGTACCCATTTAATCACCAATCAATTCACAAACAACATAAGGTTGTTTTCACAAGTTAATGTCGCTCAAAACGAAAACCTTATAAAGCAAGTACTCAACATAATTAATGTTATCAATCCAAAACGGATTTTTGATCTCTACTGTGGAAGTGGTAATTTTACGTTCCCAATAAAGGATAATAATCAAAAAGTCTCTGTCTCAGGGGTTGAAATGAGTTCAACCTCCATCAAAGAGGCTCAAAAAAAAGCTCTCCATTTAGATGCTGATATTTGTTTTACTCATTCTACAATTGAGGACTTTTTTAAAACCCACCCTGGGTTCACCTCGGAGGATCTTATTTTAATTGATCCGCCTCGAACCGGCCTATCTAAGAGCGCTCTTGAGGCCCTTGCAAAAAAACAGCCTCCGTCGCTTATTTATATCAGCTGTAATCCCGCGACTTTGACTAGGGATTTAACGGATCTTTATAAGCTCTCAAACTTAAGAATAAAAACAGTCATTGGTTTTGATATGTTCCCTCAAACAGACCACATAGAGTCCTTGGTTTATCTCACCTCAAAGTCGACCAAATAGCAGCCAACCCTTTAGATTTACTTAGTATATTTAAAACACCTCACTTTTAATATGAACTTCATACTCATTGTTTTTTCATAAAGCCCCAAGAACCTCAATTTTTCACATCCCTTTGAATCCCCTCTGCACTTTTGAGGGCTTTACGGTAAGTCTCTTTGATTTTACCTTTTTAACATTAATGAACTCTTTTTAAAAAACACTTTTAGGCTCTCTAATAGAAATAACCACCCCGGAAACCAAATAAAACTCCCTTATTTTGATACGACGACAAAAAAAGGACGTTAATAACTTTAAATACAAATATTTAAACAGTTGCCTCACTTTAAAGGTTTACAAAACAAGATTACCATTTAAAGTTATCAACGCAAACAGCCATGCCTGGTGAGACATGGCCATAAACCTCACCTGCGGCAGCAAATCAATTGCAGATTTTTATTTCTATTAAATAGTTTGTTTGCTAGCGTAGACGTATATGGGAAAGTTTCTGTTTTTACTATTAATACTTTCATTTCTTGGGTGTGCGACCTCAAGCCCTGACCTCGAAAAACAGGGTCGCCTTTATTTACAGCTCGGGACCTCTCAGCTTTCAAGGGGCATTTACCCTCAAGCCCTTGAAAGCCTGCTTCGCGCTGAAGCTATTTTACCTGACAACCCCAAAGTACAAAACAATTTGGGGTTAGCATACTATGTGCGAAAAAAAACTAAAAAAGCAAAACACCACATTCGGCGCGCTGTTGAGTTAGACCCTGGTTACACGGAGGCTCGAAATAACTTATCGCGAATACTAACGGAGCACGGTCAATATAAATTAGCCATCAAGCATCTGCTCATTGCAAAAAAAGACCTCACCTATCCAAGCCCCGAAAAAACCCTCGCTAATTTTGGATATACATACTTTGAGGCTAAAAAATATAAAAAAGCCCTTAAGTACCTTAAGTTGAGCTTAAAATCTCACCGTAAAGACTGTAACTCATACACTTATTATGGGCGCTCTTTATATGAATTAAAAAAGTATGTCCTGGCCTCTAAGGCCCTCAGTAATGCCAGCAACATCTGCACAGCTCAACGGTCTGAAACCTCAAAATACTACAATGCACTTTCTCAAATTAAATTAGGCGAAAAAAGTAACGCTACTGCTATTTTTGAAGAAATCATTCAATTCTCACCTGAGAGCACGTATGCTAAAAAATCTCAAAAAATGTTAACATTACTTAAAAGGGCCGAATAAAATGCAAGGCATTGGAACAAAACTTAAACACCGCAGAGACGAGCTAAAGCTCTCTATTAGCGAAGTGGCTATCTCAACAAAAATTAATGGGAAAACCCTTCAAGCTATGGAGCTTGGTGACCTAGAGCGCCTCCCCGCTAAAATATTTCTGCGGGGTTTTGTGCGAACATATGCCACTTACTTAAAAATGGATGTGAAAAGTGTCTTAGATCAATTTCAGGAAGAAATGGGACCTACAAGGCCCCACCCGGGCGACCTAACGCCCCCCCAGTTTGATGTTTTCTCTGGGTTTTCTTTAAAAAAACTCTTACCAAGTCGAAAAAAATTATTTTTAGTCACTTTTCTTATTCTTGCCCTTGTTTCAATTTTTGTTTTAAAAACAGTCTATGATAAATATGAGCGTGAGACCCTTAAAAATACTAACCATGAGTCTCTCGCTGAACTTGTACCGCCGCCGTCAACAACAGCGACAACCGTTGAGGCCTTACCGAATGATGAACCCTCCCCAAGCGCCTCTAAAGAAAAAGGGCCCTCTGCCGGACTCAAAAAACTGAAAAATAGCGCGCTGAGCACTGAAAAATCAAAAGTTTTATTAAACACTCCTGCGAAAATAACACCGCCTAAAGCTACTACTAAAAACGAAAGCAAAAAAGTCATTGCTCAAGAACCCGAAAAAAAACCAATAGCTAACACTCAAAAAAAAGCCCCCCCTCACTCAGGACCTCATCAAATAATTATTGAATCATTAGATGAAGTCTCTCTTGATTACAGAGCTGACGGAAACAAATTAAAATCAAAAACCCTTTCTCCTGATGAAGTCTTTATTATTAATGCCAAAAATTCTGTTGCCATTGATATTGACGACGGAGGGGCTGTAAATATTATACATAATGGTAAAGACAAAGGGGTCCCAGGGGACCTTGGGCAATCTGTCAAAGTTCGATTTCCATAAACTATGAAATTAGTCTACAAAGTTTGGTGGGTCTCCCTTCTTATAAAACTTTTAATTGGTATTTTTTTACCTCTTTCTTTTGACGAATCTTATTATTGGGTTTGGTCCCACCACTTACAGTTAAGCTTTTTTGATCACCCACCGTTTGTTTCTTGGCTCTTATATCTGGGTCAGGCCTTTGAGGGATTTTATCAAGCGGTAAGGGTTCCCTCGATTATCATGGGCCACCTCACCCTTTGGATTTGGGTTTTAATACTTAAAGATCACCTGAGTGATAAAAAAATTCTTGTTTGGCTCTCTTTAGCCCTCATCTCTCCCCTCTTAGGGGTTGGAAGTCTTCTTGTTACCCCTGATCTCCCGTTAATGTTTTTTTGGTCCCTCGGAGTTTGGTCCCTTATTCGAGCTGAAAAATCTCGCTCGTATTTTGATTTCTGCCTTCTTGGGGCCATAACGGGACTCGGATTTCTTGCCAAATACCATATGGTTTTATTTTTACCCTGCTCATTGGCCTGGCTTATTTTTAACAGGGCCTATTCAGTAAAAAACATCGCCTCTCTTTTAATTGGGTTCTTATGCTTTATGATTTTCTCAAGCCCTGTATGGATCTGGAATGCCCAAAACGATTTTATTTCTTTTGTCTTTCAACTCAACCATGGACTCGGATCCTCTAGTTGGAGCCCTTCATGGACCTTTGGGTATCTGCTCTCTCAAACACTTATATTTTTCCCGGTGATTTTATGGTTCTCGATAAAAGTAGCTACTGACTTCTCGAAAAAACAAAGACTGTTGTTTGTTTTTATCGGCTGGGGGCCTCTTTTGTTTTTCTTGCTTTCTTCTTTTAAGGGGCGCGTAGAGGCAAATTGGCCCAGCGTCGCCTTCCCTGCTATTTTGGCTCTTGCTGTTGCTAGTTCTCACAAATTTAAATGGGCAAAAATAACTATTGGCTTTTGGGCCCTTTTAACTACACTTATATTATCTCAAGCTTTTTTACAGTGGGTACCCCGTGAGATTATTAAATTAAAAACTGAAGAGTTCATATTCTTTGACCCCATCATTCATAAAATTAAACCACTAATTGCGGCCCAGCCAAGACCCCTTTATGCACGCTCTTTTCAAATGGCCTCTCAACTCAGTTTTAAAACTAAGGGGTTTACTTATAAGCTACGGGGTTTAAACCGGTTTGATTTTTTTGACATGAGGCCCGAGGCTACACCTAAAGAAAACTACTACGTTATTACATTAAAAAATGAACCCCTTCCTATATGGACAGAGGTCGAAGGACATAAAGTCATCGACACTATTTCAATTAGCAAACTTTATGAATTAAAAACGGTTAACATTAATGACTAAGCGCCGGTTGATAATATTTTTACTTGGGTCTTTATTTTTATATATTTTATCTGGAATATTTATTATTCAATATGAGGTGGATTTATTTAGCAACTCCCTCAACACAAAAAACCCTGAGTATTTTTATGACTACAGTGGCATCACCCATATACATTCTGATGCCAGCACCGGGAGCGGCAGCAAAGAGCACATCTCAAAAGAGGCCGAACTTAGCAATCTAGATTTTATTTACATCACTGACCTGAATGTTTTTGACCTTAAGCCACCAAAAGAGTCTAAACAAGGCAAAACACTTGTTTTCATGGCAAAAGAGTTCACCTATTTAGACTCAAAATTACTGCTCTACCACCGGCAATCCCCTCGGAGGCTCACGGGTCCTGGCAATGTACATATCACCTTCTCTGATATGTTAGGGCGAAAAAAGCGTGACCCTGATGAAGGCCTTCTCGTTTTGTCACACCCCTATAAGCCTAACTACCAATGGGAGGGCGCCTACCCCCCTGGGCTTGACGGCATAGAGGTCGTTAACCTTAAAACGCTTTGGGAGAATGCATGGTTAAAGTCTAAGGCCTCTTTTTTTTGGACACTGCTTGTTTACCCCTTTAACCCCAATTTGTCCTTTATAAGGCTTTTCAAATTCCCAGTAAAAAATCTGGCTCTCTTTGATAAGCTCTCAAGTATAAAGCCCACAATTGGGTTTTTAGGGACTGATGCTGAGGCCATGGTTTCTTTGGGGGCCAACAAGGGTTTTAAATTTCCAAGCTATAATCAGGTTTTCTCTTATGCAAAAACACATGTTTTATTGCAATCAGAGCTTACTGGTACTTTTAAGCGAGATAAAAGTAAAATACAAAAAGCCATTAGCGAAGGTCAGTTTTATATTAGTCTTGATTCACTGGCGAACCCAAAGGGGTTTTCAGCTTTTATCACAAATAAGTCTCATCAAATTTTACCTCTTGGCACCAAAACTACATGGGAAGAGGATATGGTTTTAAATATCACCTACCCCTCAAAACCAAACTTGCCCGTAGAGGCTTTTATTTTTAAAAACGGAGTACTTGTGGCAAACTCCAGTTCATTGACCCCTAAAGTAAAGCTCCAAACCCCCGGCGTATATAGGGTGCTTATTCGAGTGCGTCTGGATTTACCTCTGCCCGACGGGCCTAAATGGAAAGATTGGATTTTTACAAACCCCTTTTACTTAAAGCAACCTAACAACAAGCCCATCAAAAGCCTGTAGTTGACAACTTAACCGCTCTTTATCCGCAAAACCTCGGCCTTCAAGTGTCTCTTTTTCTTGTTCTGTGCGCTCGGGGAGCTGACTTAAATGACTCTCAACAAAAACTCTACATGTCGTACAAGTTGCGTTGCCGCCGCAAGAGGAGTTGATAAGTAAGTTGTTCTGAGTGGCCAATTCGAGAACCGTCACCTGACCACTAAATGAGCATTCTATGTTTACAGGTAAAAATGTAACCTTTGGCTTTTGAGTCATATCAGTATTATAGCCGCTTTGCTGGTGCGCGAAAACAATGTTTTTGAGTTTGTGACGCAAATTTTTGTTCATTGAATTTTTTTTGAATTACAATTAAATTGGCTCCTATGGATTTTATAGCTTTTGACCTTGAAACGACTGGGTTTATCCCCGGCATCGACCGTATCATCGAGATAGGTGCGGTGCGGTTTAAAAATGACTCTGTTCAGGCCGTATACTCTACTCTTGTAGACCCAGAAATGTCCATACCTCAAGCCAGCTCTGCTGTAAACGGGATCACCGACGATATGGTCGTGGGCAAGCCAAAAATTGAAACATTACTCGACTCTTTTGCTGAGTTCTGTGAAGACAGCATCATGGTGGCCCACAATGCTAGTTTTGACGTGCCCTTTTTATCTGCTGAAATTCAAAAACACGAAACAACAGCCCCTACAGGGCTTGTTTTAGATACACTTGGCTTGGCCAAAAAAGTTTACCCTGGCCTGGCTAATTATAAACTGGGCACCCTTGTGCAGCACCTTAAGATCCCTGTAACTAACTTTCATCGAGCTGAAGAGGACGCCACTTACTGCGGGCTTCTTTTTTATAAAATGATGAACAAAATGACCGGAATGAACCAAATGCCAGAGGTTGAACACTTAATTCAACTCTCCGGAAAACCAAAAACTAATTTCCCCATTGTGACTAAGCAGCCCAAACAGCTATCTATGCTTGATTTACTTTAATTTTTTAAAATTTGCACGGTGGGCAATCGGTAATCGGCGCCCGCGCCCAAAAGCTCTTTCGCTTAATTTTAAAATTGGCGGCGCTTGCCAGCGTTTGAACTCTGTTTTCATTAATGCGCTCACGACCCTTTTATCTATAGGCGTTTTTGGAGCTTTACCCTGAGTGACTATCTTAAACACAGACCTGTCGAGCCATTCGTATTTCGGCAAGGACTCCTCGTCAGTTTGATCTGGCCTGAGCTCTGCTGAGGGCGGACGGTCAATTATAAATCGAGGGATCACCTCGGAGTCTTTATTAATAAACTCCGCCAGCTCAAAAACTTCTGTTTTTAATAAGTCCCCAATGGGCGAAAGCCCCCCACAAAGGTCTCCGTACAGGGTACTATACCCCATTGATAGTTCACTTTTATTGCTTGTATTTAAAAGCAAACTATTTTTTAAATTTGCATAACTCATTAACAAAAGACCTCTTGTTCTCGCCTGCAGGTTTTCATGCATTAACCCAAACTCTTGTGCCCCGAGGGCGTCCTCAATAACATTGACCTCCTCTTTATAAAGTCCTTCAATAGGCATCTCTAAAAACTTTGCGCCAATATTACTTGCTAACTTTTTTGCTGAAGACAAAGACTTTGGGTCATTGAAGGCTCCGGGCATAGCTATACATGTAACATTTTTTGGTCCCAATGCCTTTACAGCGGCGCAAGCAACAACGGCAGAGTCTATTCCCCCACTAAGTCCCAGGTGGACTCCATTAAGTCCTGTTTTATTAACAAAGTCTCTAATCCCTAAGCTAATAGCCTCATGGTTTCGCTGCGTCTTATTTTGTATGCCCACCCTTTTTTGGCCATTAGTTATTTGGTTTGTTTTTTTATCAAAAGATACACTCACCAAGTCTTCTTTAAAAAATTCAGCACGAGCCACAATGTTTGCTTTTTTATCAATGGCAAAGCTCCCGCCATCAAATACAAGCTCGTCTTGTGCCCCAACCATATTTGTATAAATCATAGGGCACTTAAATAGCTCTACCATTTTTTTTGTCACGTAAAGTCGTTGTTTTAATTTTTCAGCACAATAGGGGGATGCTGATATATTTAAAACCATATCAAAGCGTTGGCCTTTTAAACCCTTCATTGGGTTTGTTTTGTATTTTGATGTTTTATGACCCGGCAAAGTCCAGGCCCAAATGTCTTCACAAACTGTCACTAAAAAAGTTTTCCCTTTAAACTTAAGTATGTTTTTACTCACATCACCCTCTTCAATGTGTCGAGCCTCGTCAAAAACATCGTAAGTAGGGAGTAATTGCTTATTAAAAATTTTAGTTTTTTTACCTGATTGGGCAAAGACTGCTGAATTAAAATAAGGGCGCCCATTTGTGTTTTTATTTTCACAAATAGCTCCAAAAAGAACACCCACACCTTGTGGGATTTTTTTTTGCACCTGTTCAATCATTCGAATTTGTTTTTTCACAATATAGTCATACTCTAACAAATCAAAGGGGTGATACCCAAACAAGCACGATTCTGGAAAGATCACTAAATCGGACCCCTCATTGCAGGCTCTTTTCACATAAGAAATAATTAACTTTAAATTATATTCAAAGTCCCCTAGGACTGGGTTTATTTGAGCTAATGAGATTTTCATAAAAAGAAATATATAGGAGGTTGTTTATCTTTGTCCAGAACGATTCATTTAAAGTTCTAAACTTGCATCATCGCCCCGGGATTTAGATTAATTAGGAAGGCTCGTCTCTACAAACAGCTTGTCCTCTATAGGAATTCGACCTGTTAATCCTTCAGAATAAGCGTGCCAATAACAAATCTCTTGTTCTGGATGCTTCCAGCAAAAAAGACCATCACCAGAGTCAAAGTCCACAAGCCATAGTCCCTTTGGAATGCCCCCTAATCGTGAAATTTTAGAGTTCCACTCTGAAAGCAGTTCATTTACTTGTGCTTCAAGCTCGTCAATTAATTTAAAATTATCTATGTCTATTGTCGATAACCGCGAAAGCAGTGACTCTACTTTATCTCTGTATTCTTCTGTAATTTTACGAACTACAGGTAAAATCTGTTTTGCCTGTACCAACGTAAAATTTCCGCTTCTGTTTATAGAAACAACTTGAGACTCCACTCATTACCCCCTCAAACTAAAACCACTGATTTCACCTCTATAAGTACTTATTTACTAAAAATTAAGAAAACTCAACTCGCGAAGTGTTTTGAAAAATTATTCCAATTTACCGGGCTGCGTCGTTGGTAAAAAGGTGTCACTTTTATTCCATAGATTTACTTATTTGCATGGCCTGGCTGCCGAAAAACAGGATAATGGCTAAAATAATAATTATTATTATAAAATATCTTAAAAATTTGCCAAAGCCCATCTCCTCGACCTCTAACTTATGATCTTTTACGAAAGTTCTTTTTTTAACAATAAATTGAGCATTTTTATCATTCGCCTTTGAGCCCGTGCTTTTTATGCTCGTTTTAATCGGGGCTCGGTCCTTTTTTTGACTTTCAGGATCATCAATATAATACCCCTCGCCATTTATGAACTCCACTGAAGAGGACTGACCATCGCTTGTTTTTGTTTTTACACTTATCGCCACTTCCGAGTCAGAAACATCACCTGACCCCCCCTTTGATTTTTTACCAGAGCCGCCACCGCCCCGACGGCCCCTTTTGTTTGAAGCAAGAAAGCTATTTTTTGATCCGCCTCCATCAGTCCCCGACCCAGAGCCTGAGTAGCCCGACCCAGAACCCCCTCCCACGCCGGAACCAGACCCGCCTCCGTCCTCAGATGAGTCTCCTGCGCTACCGCCCCCATTACCAGACTTTGATGGGGGTCGGCCACTGGCTAGACTAAACTCTGCATGCTCGTCTTGGCAGACTCCCTTTGAACCTGAGCCTTTGCTATTTAGACTGGGAAGCTCCCCTGTTTCTAAAAGGCACGTTAAATACTCTCCAAAATAATTACTCGCAAAATTTTTAAAGGCATCATTAAACTGATAGGCCGAACCAACAATAAGTCCAACCACTAGGACCAACATCAAGATAAACTCAGTAGCTCCCTGGCCTGATTGTGAAAAATAAGTAGAGTTTTTAATTCTACCTTTTAACTTTCTACATAAACTCTTTATAATATACATCATATGGTTTATCGGTATATTTTATGCTTTTTTATAGTTTTCAGCCTGCTGGGCTGCCATCTTCAAACTTATCCCGTGGCTAATGCCGCCAAGGGCAGTGGTTCTGCCCCCTCAGCCTTGGGGCCTAAGCAGCTCTACAGACCCCTTTCGCCCTACAAAAAGCAACCCCCGCCAAAAGGACTTAAACTCAGCGAGACCCCCTCTCACGTTCAGAGCAAAGTTAAATCTCTTCAGGCCCAGATTAAGTCTAAGCCTGAAAGCCAAAAGGTACGGCAAAAATTAATTAAGCTTCTTTATCGCTCCAAACTCTATGAGCTAGAGATTGAAACAGGCCTCCCTTACCTAGAGGAGCTCAGCAAATCCTCAAAGTTATTTTTATCAAAAGCTCTACAAAACCGCTATCTCTACGAGCAACAGTCAAAGGTTCTGTTGTCTATTGTGGATTCAAAAAAAGAGGACTTCAGGGTATTCCACTCCCTCGGTCTAGCCCATTACAGGCTTAGAAATGCCGAATTGGCTGTTACTTATTTAAGGTCGTCCATTGAGGAAAGTAATAACTATTACCCTTCTTATAAAACATTACTTGAGCTTTTTAGAGAAACCGAAAACAACTATGAAAGTCGTGAGCTTTTAAAAATTATGCTCCATCGCTTTAACGAACGACCCGAAATACTCGATGGACTTTGTGAACTGAACTTCAAAGACACCTATATTGAGCCCGGTATTAAGTACTGTTTAAAGGCCTACAAAAAGGGCAAAAAAGATGGGCAAAACCTAACCTACTTAGGGTTACTTTTTAAGCTCTCTGACGACCTCAGTAAGGCTAAAAGCACACTGATAAAGGCCGCCAGGGATTTTAAAAAAAATGAATTCTCGCAGTGGGCGGCCGGACAAATGTACTTTGATGCAAAAAACTATTCAGCGGCTAAGAGGTATTTTTTAAGTGGCATTGCTGCTAACCCCAAAAAAGCCAGAAACCATCTGGGGCTCGCCGCAAGTTACTTTGCTTTAAATCAGTTTGAACCGGCTCTAGCTGAGTATATTTTATCTTGCTCACTTAACCAAGGGCTCACTAAAACGCCCTTCTTAGTGGCCGCATCAAAGGTGAGAATGGCAAAAAATTATGATTGGATAAAAAAGTATGACCGTAAATCTCACCAGTGTCGATTTTCAAGCCCGCGACAAGCGAGACCTCGTTAAATCTTTAACTGCCCCCCCTCGGGCCTGCGTTTTTTTTGCATCTCAAAATGAGACGCTTTCAACGTATAGTTTTGCTCTGTCCGTTTTTTACATATATAATTGATCGTAGGGGCGACATTGTCTCACTTTAAGTCACTAAGCGGTCTTAAGTCTTCTTTTGAAATTTTTTTAACTGAAAATTCAATTAAGGCTGAGTTGCTAATGTTGCAAAAATGTAAAACCGATAAGCTCTCAGTGAATATGCAAAACAGGAGAAAGCAATATGAAAAAAATTAAAAATACCATCAGTCGCCTCATAAAAGATGAATCTGGACAGGGCGCTACTGAGTACATTTTACTTCTTGTCGTCGTTGTGGGCCTCGTTGTTGCCTTTGGACCAAAAATTAAAGGCCTTGTTGAGGGTAAACTTAATGAAGTCTCGAGCTTATTTGGCGAGGTCACTGGTAAATAAACGAAAATCCATAGGCTTTAAATTATGATGACAACAGAAATGGTTCTTTTGCTTGCGGTATATGCCTTTGTGCTCTTAGGTGTGTTTTTAGGCCCTGGTGGGCCAGTGAACACCTATAAAACAGCCGCCCCTAATTTGGCCGGACATATTGAAAGAAACATTTCTACCGGGCGGGGGTTCACTGACAAACAAGGCGCTCACCCCATTGACTGGATAAAATAAACAGGTTTTTAGTCGAGCTACAGTTACCATGTGTATGTAAGTTCGTATTATAATATTTGTTTAAAACCAAGGTAGGTTTATAACGTGTTTTTTGAAACTCAAGCCTCATGGCTTTATTTAATTGCACCCAGTGCCGTTTTAATTGCGGGCCTTATTGATGACCTTCGATCAAAAAAAATTCATAATAAATTAGTTATTTTGCTTCTTGCGCTTGCTGCGATTTATCAATTTGTAGTTTTTGGTCAACCCGGCCTTGTTAATGGGCTTATGGCGAGTGGCTTTGCTTTGCTGATTTTTTTACCCATGGTGCTTTCACGAATGCTCGGCGCCGGGGATATGAAACTCATGCTCGCTTTTGGTATGAGCACCCTGTGGATCAATGTTTTATGGACCAGTGTTTATGCCATTATTTGGGGCGCTGTTTTTGGAATACTCCATGCTCTGTTACAAAAAAAATTCAAGCACTTGTTTTTTAACACCATCAATTTAGTCGCCTCAAAGGGCAAGGTCTCCTCTGAAACACAAAAAATCCCCTTTACCGTCCCTCTTTTACTCGGCTGGATCCATCAAATTATAGCCTCCTCTACAAATGGGGGGTTGTGGTGAATAAACTCAACTCTCATCGAGGGCAAATGGCCGTTGAGGCGGTTTTAATTTTAACGCTGCTTTTAGGTGTTTCAGTTATGGTTTCTAATTATTTTAAAAGCGAGGAACTTTTAATTCGTTTTATACAGAACCCCTGGGGAAAGGTCTCTGGGCTCATTCAAAACGGCCAGTTTTTGCCGCCAGAGGACTCTTTACACTTACATCCAAATAACCGTGACACACGTTTCTTGTCAGTCATAGGGGAGGACCCTAAATGAGTTTACGCAATAACCGAGGGTTTTTAGCTGCTGATTTTATTTTCTCTATGATTTTAGTTATGGGGTTTGGCTCTATATTATTTGCGGTCTCTCTAACGCTAACAACTGTTGAAATCACTCAGTACATTGCCTTTTCAACAGCAAGAACTTTTTTTGCAGGGCATATAAACTCCGAGACTCAAGGTGAAATCGCGATTCAGAAGTACGTCTCTCTTGTTGAAAGCGATGCTTTTGGACCTCTTCTTCATAGCTCTTGGTTTGATGCCCCCCCCCTCGGCCCGTCGGGAATGGGAGATCATACAACCTCTGGCAAGCACAATTTAAGTCATGGGGCTACTTATAGCCCCTCAAGTAGCGGCTTAAATATGTTTTATGGAATTTCGGTAAACTTGCTTATGCCCTTGATGGCTTTAAACGTCCCCTTTTTTGGCCCAACAAGTAGAAATTTGGATGAGCCTAGTGGTGGCTTTAGTTCTGTTTTAACGGCCTTTTTGGGGCGTGAGATCACTCAAAAAAAATGTTCTGAATTTGTACGCGATCGCCTTTCACGTATTTTAACTCTTCATAGCAGTTATAACACCGCCTCAAGTGGGTCTACAAATTACACGCCGGTGGTGGACAATGGCTGTTAGAACCACTATTTTGGCCCCTATCAAAACCCCAAAGGCTAAAAATAATAAGGGCATGGCCACTTTAGAGAGCCTGCCTTTACTCGTCATCTTTGTTATTCTCACAAGCTACACCATGGGTTTTTTTGGAGTTATACACACGGCTATACTACACAGTATAGCCGCCAGAACTTACGCCCTTGAAACCTTTAGAAATCGCTCTGATTTAACTTTCTTTAGGCATGATGGTAATGAGCCTCCAAAACAGTTTCAAACAAAAGGCTTTCGACTGCATACTATTGTTGAGCGCTCTGCTGGCGAATCTGTGTTTCCTGCCACAAAACGAGACATTGTCTTTGGGCGACCCCTGCCCCAGGTAAACCATAACAAGCCTAACGTTCATAATGAAAAAATTCATGATATCAAACCGAGAAACCGATTAGGCGTTAATCCCGTGTGGATCATGGTGTCTTATGGCATCTGCATAAATGCAACCTGTGGCGATAATTAAGGAGTCCAGTAGTGAACCCCAATGAGACACGTACATTATGGATTTCAGTTTTTGCAGCTCTTTTTGCTGTATTTTTACTTTATAGCTATACCCAAGAAAAATCAGATCAACTTACCCGAGATTTTGGCACCATGAGTAATGTTGTTGTTGCCGTTAAGGACATTAATGAAATGCAGTCCATTGATGAGACCATGCTCCGCATTGAGGAGAGACCAAGTACCTTTGTCCACGTAGATGCGCTCAATAACCCCGAACTGGCTGTGGGAAAGGTCGCTCTCGCTCCTATTAAAAAAAATGAGGTCTTATTACAATCAAAAATGCTACTCCCGGGCCCCGTAACGGGCCTCTCACTGCAAGTAAATCCCGGCAAAAGAGCCGTCACCATACCCATTGACGAAATGCGAGGGGTGGGCAAGCTCATTAAACCTGGGGACAGAGTTGATATTGTCGGCGCTCTCACTGTTGGCTCTGGTGTTAACCAAAAAAAGGAAGTTCGCACTCTCTTACAAGACATCCCTATTTTAGCAACAGGGGTGCGTATTGCTAACGAATTACCACGACTCGTTGAACCCAGTGGTAAAAACTTAATTATTAAAAACTTAAGGTCTGACACCAATTTTAACAACGTCACTGTTGAGGTTTCACCAAAGCAAGCACAGAGTTTGATTTACATTTTATCAACCTCTCCAGGGTCATTATTTTTAACCCTAAGACACCCCAGTGACGTCGGGCCAAAGGCCAATTTACCAACTACGACTGTAGAGTCTTTGAGGGGTAACTTTAGAAGTGCCTCCACCTATAAGAAAACAAAGAAAAGAAGAAGGTGACCACTTGTGAAAACTCTTTTTAAAAACTTTATTTTTGCCTTTGTTTTTGCCTCGTTTGTCGCTCCAACGGTGCTTTTGGCAAAAAGGAGAAATCACCCTTACAAGTATATCTCCCTCTATGTCGGGGTTTATCACGATGAAAAAATACCCGGAGCACCTGGTAAAATTAGTAAATCAGGGACCTTTTCAAAGTATACAAAAATTAACTATTCTTCTTCTCGAAAAAACTTACGGTTTTACCCCACTAAGCCAGGGCTTGTTACGCTTTTTATAAAGTCCCCAAGCTCAGGAAAAATACTTTATGAGTTTCGACTCGAAATACAAAAAACACGACTCAACAAAGTGGCCAAAGAAATTCGTGAACTTATACGTGGGGTTGATGGCATTACAATAAAAATTATCAACTCAAAGGTTATTGTTGATGGTCAAATTTTATTGCCCCGAGATATGGCTCGAATTCACAATGTAGTTCGACAGTATGGTGATTTAGCTTCGTCACTTGTGACCCTCAGCCCCTTGGCTCAAAGAAAAATTGCCCAACTCATTGAGCGCGACATCAATAATCCAGAAGTCACAGTACGAGCCATTAACAATAAGTTTATCCTTGAAGGGACCGTTGACAGCTCTTTACAAAGAGATCAGGCTCAAACTATTGCAGAGGCCTATGTCCCTGACGTTATTATCAACCAAGCCGTTGCCGAAAAAAAGGTCCTCGCCAAAAGGTCAAAGCCCGTTATAAATTTAATTATTATTCGTGAGGCCAAGGCCGCGGGACCTAAAAAAATAATACAAATGGTCATACATTATGTAGAGCTTCAAAAGGACTACGGAAAGAGTTTTCGTTTTCAATGGACCCCAGACCTTGGTGATGGTTCAGCTGTTTCTTTTAGCACCGGGAGTCGTGGCGCGGCCGGAGTGGTCTCCTCAATTACAGGGACCATCTCAAATTTACTTCCTAAGTTAAATTGGGCTAAGGAGCACGGTCACGCTCGCATTTTACAATCCTCAAGTATTCTTGTTGAAGATGGTCAGCTTGGTAACGTTAACTCAGTTCAAAAGGTTCCCTATAGAAATATCACAAAAGAAGGTCTAGCCTCTACTAGCTTTGAAGAAACTGGTATCAGAGCCTCTATTACACCGCAAATTATTGGGGACCGCTCTGATTCAGTAAAACTAAAAATGAACTTCTCGGTAAAGGCTTTAATTGGGATCACCCCTGCGGGGCCCCTCACCTCTCAGAGGGAAATTCAGTCAGTTATCGTTGTGCGAAGTGGGCAAAGTGCAGCTGTTGGGGGGCTCATCTCTAGTGAAAAAGGGACCAGTTACAATAAATTACCCACAAACGTCAGCTCAAACCCTTTGTTCTCGTTATACTCATCAAAAACATTTAGAAACAACAAGAGTCAGTTTGTTGTCTTTGTCACCCCATTGATTAAGAGTTCTGCCAGCGAGGGTTCTGATAAAATTAAGCGAAAATTCAGGCTCCGCAAATAAAATCTAGACTTACATATTAAGACCATAAACCCGATAACTTAGAGAGACGTTTTAAGGTTTTTTTAATCTATGAGGTGTTAATTTGGCGATTCATAAAAACTGTCATGTTATTGGTATCACTGGCGGCAAGGGCGGGGTTGGTAAAAGTGTTTTTGCCGCTAACTTAGCCTGTGCGCTGATGAACGAAATGAGGGCACGCGTCTTGCTTGTTGACTTGGACTCTCGCAGCGCTGGGGATCAAAATATAATTACTGGTATTCGACCTCAAAAGACCGTCTCTGACCTAGTGCAGTTTTCCGGAGGCTTAAATCAACAGGCTCTAGGCACTATGTTAAATCGTCACCCCTCAGGCTTACAATATTTAGCGGCAGTGTTAAGCCCTGACCAAACTCTCATAGCAAAGCCTGAGGTTTTTAAAAAACAGCTTGGACTCATCAGCTCACATTTTCAGTACATCATCATTGACCTAGGCAATGACATCGGCGCCCTACAAATGGCCGCTATGGAGGATGCGAGCTCAGTACTTATCGTAACAACCCCTGAGGTGCTCGTTGTTAACCAAACAAAAAAACTACTCAATGAGCTTTATGCTGCCACCTTCCCTGCTGACATGTTTCAAATCGTAGTTAATAAGACCTCTAAATCAGGGATCGCCCCACAAGTTATTGGACAAAACCTCAGAAGGCCCATTATTGGGTCTATTCCACAAGATGATGTGACCACAATGACCGCTTTACAAAGAGCGACGCCTTTTATTTTATCACCACAAAAAAATCAGCTTTCTGCGGCTTACAGCAATGTTGTACGAAACCTAACTGGTGGTATTTTACAAAAACTAAAAGCGCTCTCAAGGCCTACCGGCACTCAACCGTTACAAAAAGGCGACACCCAAGCCCTAAGTGGTCAAGCCAATGCCTCCACCTCAATGAAAGCAAAAGGGGGCAAGGAACTTAATGCTAAAACCCTTTTAAAAATTCAGATTCATAAAGAACTCATTAATAAAATGGATTTAAAAAAAGACCTCTCAAACTCTGAAGGAGACCCCAACAAAGAGGCGCAGTTGCGCCAAAAAACTCTTCAAACCATCACTCAAATCATCGACAAATACGGCAAGGGGCTTGCTCGTGATGAGCGGTCACAAATTATAAAACAAGTTCTGGATGAATCCCTCGGGCTTGGCGCCCTTGAAGAGCTCCTGGCAGACCCCTCGGTTACTGAAATCATGGTTAACGGATGTGAAAAAGTCTTTGTTGAAAAAAGCGGAAAACTACAACTGAGTAACGTTGATTTTACCTCCAACCTACAGCTTGAAAATATAATAAGCCGTATTATCAGCCCCCTCGGTCGACAAATAAGTAAAAAAACACCCTACGTAGATGCGCGCCTCGCTGATGGCAGCAGGGTAAATGCAATTATTGAACCTTTAAGCATTGACGGCCCCGCTATTACAATTAGAAAGTTTGCTAAAGAGCGCGTCACCGCTGAGCACTATATAAAATGGGGATCTATAACAAGACCTATGATTGATTTTTTACGCATATGTGTTGAGCAGGGCTTAAATTTAATAATTTCTGGCGGCACGGGGACTGGTAAAACAACTCTTTTAAATGTCTTATCAAGCTATATCCCCTCTACAGACCGCATTATCACTGTAGAGGACGCCGCCGAGCTACAGCTTAATCAAGAGCATGTTGTGCGACTTGAAACTAAACCTGCCAACACTGAAGACTCCTCTGAAATTACGATTCGAGATTTAATTAAAAACTCTCTACGTATGAGACCTGACCGTATTATTGTGGGTGAGTGTCGCGACGGGGCCGCTCTCGATATGCTAACAGCCATGAATACGGGCCACGATGGGTCTATGACAACGGTTCACTCTAACTCTCCAAGAGAAGCCATCGCGCGTATTGAGACCCTTTGCCTAATGGCAGGCATGAGCCTGCCCGTTAAAGCTATTCGAGATCAAATTGCAGGCGCCGTCCATTTAATCATTCAAATTAGTCGCTTGAGCGATGGCTCTCGTAAAGTGACGAACATAACTGAAGTCGTCGGAATGCAGGGCGACACCGTAACTCTCCAGGAGATTTTTGCCTATAAAGAAACTGGGTTTGATAAAAACAGAAAAATCATTGGACAGTTTCAAGCCAAAGGCCTCATACCCACATTTATTGAGCGCTTTGAGCAAAGGGGGGTTGTAATCCCTAAAAAACTTTTTACTGGAGGCGATGTCAGCCCCGCATCTGACAATGAAAACAAAAATACTCCCCAAAGAGCCCCTGTGCGCGCCATGCCTCGAAGGAATAGCCCGGCGAAAAAAGCGAGCGGTGAGGATTAAAAATGAGCGCACTCTTTCAAAATGATTTGATTTTATTTATAGTGTTTGGGGTTTGTATTTTTACAGTGTCCTATTTATGGTCTGACAAAATAATTAGTTTTTTATACGACAAAAGCTTAGGGTCCAGGCAAGAGGTCATTGAGCTTATGGATAAAATGTTTATCGAAACTGATAAGCAAAAAATTACTTTAACTCTTTTACTTTTAAGCTTTGGGCTGGGAGCAATTGTTTTTTTATTGTTCTGGCCTAACGTTGTTATTGGTCTCATTATTGGATCTGGGGTTACAATTGTTGGCTGGTCTATACCAAAAATTATTATGCGCTCCTTATGGGAAAAGCGCTGCCATAGAATTGTAGCTCAAATGGTGGATGGCATGACTATTATGTCAAACGGGTTAAAGTCAGGGTTAAGTCTACAGCAATCCCTTGATCGTGTAACAGAAAACTTAACAGGCCCCCTTGCTCAGGAATTCCAACTTATGCTTAATAAAATTCGCCTGGGGATGTCCCTTGAAGACTCTATGATTGGGTTTGCTGAGAGAATCCCAATGCCGGACGTACAAATGTTTGTCAGTGCCGTCAGCGTACTAGAAAGCACTGGGGGTAATTTGTTTGAAACGTTTTCAACTATTTCTTACACCATTCGTGAGAGACAAAAAATTCATAAAAAAATTGAAGCCATGACCGCCTCTGCAATCACCCAGGGCATTATCATCACATGTGTGCCCTTTGTTATTTTAGTTGTTTTTACGGTGATGGACCCCAATTACATAAAGCCTCTATTTACCACTGCTTTAGGCTGGTTTGCCCTAGGTTTAATGCTGGTACTACAGCTCATCGGTGGCGTTGTTATGAGAAAAATTGTTACAATAAAAGTATAAACTTGAGAGGACCCCAGCAAATGAAAAAAACCCTAGTTATTGTTGTCACATTGCTTATCTCTGGCACATCAGGGGCTGTTATTGACATGAAAAACTCAAATTTTGCAGACTCATGGAGCGATATTAAGGTCCCAGGGTCAGGTTTTGAGCTGCGTATTAAAAGGACCTATAACAGCCGGTCACTTTTTAACGGAGTTTTCGGATATGGGTGGTGCTCTGATTACGAAACTAAACTAGAAATCACAGCCGAAAGTGGTCTTCTGTTAACAGAGTGCGGTGGCGGGTTGCAGGTGAACTATACTCAGTCCATTGAGGGTTCTAAAAATATTGAGTCGACCATATCAAAAATAATTTCAGAAATTAAAAAACGAAACAAAGCCATGAGTGCTGCAGAGCTGAACAAACTCTCAAAAGATCTCGTTAATGATCAGTATTTAAGAATTGCTTTCGTTAAGAGATTAAGCCTTCAAGGAAAGGTTGAGGCCAATAAAATATATCGCGCCAACGGGAGAGAGTCAGAACATATTATATTAAAAAATAATTTTTATACTAGAACGCTCGCCAATGGTACCATGCAAAGATTTAACCTTAAAGGGCAGCTCACACGTGTCTACGACAAAAATAGAAATTTTGTGAAAATTGAGTATAAAAATAGTAAGCTCCATAGAATTATTGATAACTCCGGAAAGCAGTTGAACTTTGTATACTCTCGGGGCTCAAAAGCCCTACAACAAATCAAAGGGCCAAACGGCATCAGCGCCACATATCGATTTAACGGTGAAAACCTCGCCTACTCCAAAAACCAGTGGCATACGGCTTATAAGTACAAATATGATAAGTTGCATAATTTAACTCGCAT
Organism: Pseudobdellovibrionaceae bacterium; assembly: GCA_030591685.1. Lineage (GTDB taxonomy): Bacteria > Bdellovibrionota > Bdellovibrionia > Bdellovibrionales > UBA1609 > JAUVAX01. The sequence continues at coordinate 30,662 of JAUVAX010000012.1, forward strand.
TATTTTCCCCGACGGTAGTTTTAAAAAGCTGACCTACAACACTGACCGAGATTGGGTGACTCAATTTAGAAACCGTAAGGGCTGTGTTGAGACTTATAAATATAAAATTAACAAAAAAGCAAAATATGACCACTACTGGTCAACTGTTGTTAAAAAATGTGGCAATAAAATTACAAACAAAAGTACTTATGAGTTTAAATACAAAGGGCTAAAGGGCTCTAAAGCTTCATTTTTAGCCAACGTAAACTCTAATGTAAATGGCGACAAGACCTCTATTGTTTATCATTCTATATTTGGTAAGCCGACAAGGGTCTCCCGAAATGGGCTTATTACTACTTATAAATATTACGACAATGGTTTTGTTAAAAGAAAGCAGCAACCCTATCGGCACTACTACTATGAGTATAATAACACCTGCTCAAAGGTTTCTTCTGTACAAACTAAATACTTTGGCCCCTTTAAAAAGAATCAAAAAAAGCGAAAGGCCGTAAAAACCCGGCTTTCAAAATTTTACTACGACAAGGCAAAGTGTAATTTAAAAAGAGCTAAAAATTCTGCTGGGCAAACCGTTCAGCTTAGCTACGACTCTAGAGGCCGTATATCAAAAATTATCGATCAAACAAAAAAAGTAGTCGCCATTAAATACGAAAGCCGCTTTGGAAAACCAGAGCTCGTACAGCGGCCGGGGCTTGGCAGCCTTAAAATCAGTTACAACTCGCGTGGAGAAATCGATAAGTACGACAGCAAACAAGGGGCTCAAGTGGCTGTACAGGTAGCTAGTATTTTAAATAATTTATTAGAACTTATTTCTCCAGCCACAACAGACCTGTCGCTGTAAGGAGCATATTATTATGAAATTATCTATAGTCGGACTCTTACTTTTAGTTGGCCCATTCGCTTTTGCTTCGAGCGGACAGGACCTTGCCAAAGAAAAACTCGAAATGTATAAGCAACGATGTAGCGGCTACAATGAAGGCAACAAAGCTAATAGTTCTTTTGTGCTTTGCCGTGATTACAAATTGTACGAGGGCAAACTTGTTCCTGAGGACCCCGCGCACAAGTCAGAGGCGGCCATTGAAAATCACCCAGGCAACGAGCACTGCTGCCTTGTTGACGGGACACAAACCAACAACTCTACCTTTAGTGTCAACCCAAATCAATCCAAGGGCAGCAACACCACGACAGAGAAAGAGCATGGAGTGAAGTAAGAGCTTGCCACTAAGGCTGCACCCTTCGTTTTTAAAGCTGCAGCTTAATTTTATGCTTTCACTTCGGCCCTCTAGTGAATTGATCGTTAATCACAAATTTTCAAAGGCTTTAATCGGCGTATTTTTTACACCCAGTGACTAGTTTTTTATCATTCAATCCTTTTTTTAGTTTGGTATTTTTTTTATACTACATTTTGTAGCCTTCACAATTTCAAGATTAAATCTGTATTTAACTAGTAAATTCAACCCGTTAGGCAGGGGCCCCTTTGCTAAAACTGACAAGTTTTTAGTCACTCTTGGGCCTGCTGTGCCTCGCGATTTCGGCACACTAATTGCCTTATAGGTTTGTGAAAGATCACTCACACGAAAAGGCTTAAATGATGAACGTATATACAGTTGATATTACAAATAAAAATAAAATAGATAAAAAATTTGAGGGTAGCTATAAAAAGCTACAAAAAATCACTCAGTCGCATTATGGGGGAGCATTGTTATATAGAGCCTTTACTACAGAGCCTTCAAAGAGCGAAAAAACACTTCAAGGGCTTTTAGCTAAAAACAATCCTCTTTCTTTAGGCAATAAAACAATGTTTCCGGTTTTTGTTGATGAGCAAATGACCGGTTTTTGTGAGGTTGAGACTTACAAAAAAATGAACTCTTTGGGTCAAAAAAGAATTCAAAATTTAATTGATCTATTACTCGTTCATAGTATTAAAAACTCAAGGTCACTCCAGAAGTTACAGCAAAGTGAAAAATCGCTGGGAGAACCACAAAATACAAGTAGCAATGTTATTTATTTAAAGGACTATGTTCATATAACGGCCCAAAAAACGCCCTCATTGCCCGAAAAATACAGATTGGGGTCTTTTAAAAAAGATTTTAATATTAATTTGCCCTGCACTGTCTTTTCGCGTGACCCTGAAGAGTCTTTTAAAATGGCGCGCGAAATACATGACCAAACAGATCGCTTTGCCTTTTTACGAATAAATGACCTCGACACAAAAGCCCTAGAAAAAGAGGGGCTAAACTCCCTCGGGCCCGTGAGTATATTTATACCTGAACTGGCGGCCTTAATGAGCGCCGAGGTGCGTTTGATTGAGCGCTTTTTTGCTTCAGAAGCGCGGACTAAAAACTCACCACTTATTATTGCAGCCACAAAATATACCCTTAAAAACTTAAACGAACTTCAAATTATTAACACTGACGCGCTTAAGTCTTTATCCCTAATACAACTTAATATGAAAAAGAACTTTACCTATTATAAAAGAGCTGGCCTTATGGACTTTATCTTGGACTCAATGACTAAAAAAAATTTAGATCATTTAATCTAACCTATATTTGGCGTAATCCTGAGCCCTCCCTCTGCCCAAAATCACAACCGATGTTTGACGGGGCACACCCCTGCCCCGCCCCTTTGCCCCCTCGCTTTCAAGGCCTACAAACTCCCATATCAGTAGCAAAACAGCTTGCCAATTGCTGTAACAAGATAAATAATATTTTTAGTATATGCCCTTAAAAAATATTTAATAACTTTTCATAAAGAGATCTAATAATGATAAACACGAACGTTTCACCCAAGGCCCTTAATTCAAATATTATTAACTTTTTAAATAAATCTTTAAATACGACTCAGCATCAAATCATGCCTTTGGCTGGTGATGCCAGCGACAGACGCTACTTTAGAGTTATCGAAGACAATAAGTCTTATGTTTTAATGGTCTGGAAGCCCTTTAAGGACGTTAAAGATTATCCTTTTCTGAGTATTTTAAATCACTTTATCGCTAACGGCATTAATGCCCCAAGGGCCATCGACATGTCCCCTGAACATGGCCTAGTACTCCTTGAAGACTTAGGTGATTTAACTTTAGAGCGAAAATTCTGGGAAAACCAAAACCAAGACCTCTCTTTGCCCTTTTACAAACAGGCTCTAGACGAACTATTAAAAATCCACTATACCGCTACAGCAAATTACAATCCTCAAGTCAGCTGCTTTAATATTAGCTTTGATACTAAAAAATTTTTATGGGAGCTTAATTTCGGAAAGACCCACCTCCTTGAGAAACTTTGCGGCTTGCGCCTATCACCCCTTGAGGAAAGGGCCCTCAACGATGACTTTACCATAATTTGTGAGGCCTTAGATAAAGAGCCAAAACGAATTTCTCACCGTGACTACCACTCAAGAAATTTAATGTTAAAACTTGGTAAAATGCGTGTTATTGATTTTCAAGACGCACGGTTAGGGCCGATTCAGTATGACTTAGTGAGCCTGCTTTGTGACTCTTATGTTGAGATCAACGATTCTGCCAGCCAGAAGTTAATTTCTTATTACCTTGAGCGTTCTCAAGTTGATTTTAATAACTATATAAGCCTCGACGAGTTCATGAGTATATATAACCTTCAGGTTTTACAGCGATGCTTTAAGGCCTGTGGTAGCTTTGCAAGTTTTTACAACTTGCGAGGTGATAAGAGGTACTTGAGTTACTTAAAGCCTACTTTAGGCCGAATCACTAAGCACCTTAAGGATCAACCCCAGTTTAAGGGCTTTTATAGTGTTCTTTCTAACCGGGGCCTATTAGAAATGGATTTTGAGTCCTTATGAGTCACGCTCTTTTGCTCAGCGCAGGCCTCGGGACACGACTGCGCCCTTATACAGATATTTTACCCAAGCCCGCTATACCTTTTTTTAATATCCCCATGGCGGGCTTTAGTTTTTATTATGCAAAGCTTTCAGGGGTGAGCCACTTTCACATCAACACCCACCACTTGCCTCAGGCCGTAAAATCAGCCTATCAAAATTTATCGAGCCCCGAGACTACGCTTAGTTTTTTTCATGAAAACACGCTTATGGGCAGCGGCGGAGCTCTTTGGGGATTTAAAGAAACTCTAGGGTCACAAAACAGCTTTCTACTCGTAAATTCAGACAGTATTTTTCTGTCCCCTTCTAAAAATGAGCTCTCTGAACTCGCTAAGTCCCATAAAAACTCAGAGGCCCTGGCGAGTGTTCTACTTATGCCCTTCCCCGACGACAATACCGATCGATCGGCTTGCTGGGTAGACGACAACTCGCAAGTAGTTACCTTTGGGACGTCCTGCTCCCACCCTACAGCACGGCCCTTTCATTACTGCGGGGCCATGGCTCTCTCAAGCCGAGCTTACAATTATTTGCCAGAAGGGGCGTCAAATATTCTTTATGACGTTTTATTGCCCGCAAAGCAAAGGGGTGAAAAAATTAATGCTCTTATAAGCCCCTCTCTTTTTTGGCACGAAACAGGAAACATCAAAGACTACTTTAAAGCCACCGATTATTTAGTTACTCAACTTGATACAAACTCACCCCTCGGACAGGAGCTTTTTTTAGTACTAAAGAGTTTTCATAATGACATGGAGATCAAAACCACTCCGTCCAATGCCCTTGTTATCGGCAGCAAGGATTTATTAAAAAATTTGGATTCTAATAAATTAAACTTTAAAAACTATTTTATTGCGGGTAATAATGTTTCAGTTTCAGGTTCGGGAATTCTTGACCGCGTTATAGTAAACGAAGGGGTTCGCCTTGAGCTTAAAGAAACCCTCGCTCATGAGCTTATTTTAAAATAAAGGGCTTACATTATCGATATGGATGCCCCCCTGTGTAACCATTGATGACGCCCCGCAGGCGATGGGCTGAATCCTAATGAATGGCCGGAAGCGTTGTTCTGCCAACCTAAGAGCCTTATAAAAGACATCACATCTGGTGTTTTTTATGCCCTTTTGAGAACTCTGAGTCATAAATGTCCTTGGCCGCCGGACCGCGCATTAACTAAATCCCCATGAACTTTAGTTGGAGAAATTTTCAGTCAATGGTATTAACTTTGTAAAATTTTTCTGTAAAGAGGAGCCTTCAAATGAAAATGAAACGGTCCAATAAGGCCATAATTGCCTTTTTAATACCCTCAAGCCTGGCCTTTATATATTTCTATCCACGGTTCCTAATTAGCTGGCTAGGCAAAGATAACCCGTGGACTAGTTTTTTATATCAATACACCTTTGGGTTTATATTTTTTGGCCTAGGTATTTTGTTAATTTTACGCACAAAGGCTGCTGTGCCCGGGCGAGGCCGAGATAGCCTGTGGTTAAAAATACTCTTTGCTGGGTTTTTGTTTTTCTTTACTCTACATGCCGCATGGGTGGCCGCCTCTCTGTACTTACCTACTCGGCAGGAGGCTCTGAGAAAAAGCAATACAGCCCTTCTTTTACCTGCAAATAAAATCCAAAATCAAATCACACTACAAAAAAAGGGGGCTCACTAATGGGGGAGTTTGGCATTAGTCTTTCTAGTGAGGCAACAACAGTTATTGCTCTCGTGGCCATTGTATACGTGATTATTATTACTACTTTTGGTGGTTACTTTGCGCGATTTAATAATAACATTAACGACTTTTTCTATTCAGGCCAACGTTTTGCCTGGTGGTTACCTGCTGCCAGCATGGTCGCAACGGGTATCGGATCGTACAGTTATTTAAAATACTCAGAGCAGGGTTTTAACACAGGCATGAGCAGCACAATGACCTATATGAATGATTGGTTTATTGTCCCCTTTTTCATTTTTGGCTGGCTACCCATTATTTATTTTGCTCGCATCAAGTCCATCCCGGAGTATTTTGAAAAACGATTTAACACAACGGCTCGATATATTTCGTTAGTTATCATTTTAGCGTACATGTTTTTTTACATTGGCTACAACCTCTACACAATAAGCCTCGCAATGCAGGGGATGTTTGGCGTACCCATTATGCAGTCAGCCGTTGTGCTCGCCATATTCTTAGGGGCCTATGTGACTTTTGGCGGCCAAACAGCCGTCATTTTCACGGATCTCTTTCAGGGGTTTATGCTTTATCTTGCGGGCGGGTTAGCCATTTTTGCTGGTATATATGCCTTAGGAGGGTTTGGTGAGTGGTGGGGCTGGTTACCTGTTTCCCACAGGCTCCCCTTTGTACATCTCACCGATAACCCTAAGTTTAATACCGCCGGTCTTTTTTGGGGCGAAGCCTTGGCCGGAAGCATTGCTTTTACTTTTATGAACCAAGGGTTCATCATGAGATACTTAACAATTAAAAGTGTCGACGAGGGCCGAAAGGCTGGGTTTTTTAACATCCTTGTCACCCTGCCTTTATCCGCTGTTATTGTCGGCGCCGTGGGTTGGATCGGCAAAGCTCTTGTTGAAAAACAACAGGCCCTCGGAAAGCTCGATGGCATTAATTTAATTGATATCCACAACACCTTTCATACCTTTTTAGTCGTATGCTGGGAGACTGTATATCAAAACCCATGGGTGTTTGGATTTATTATCGCAGCCCTCATGGCGGCCCTTATGTCGACCATTGATACACTCATTAACGCTTGCGCCGCCATTGGTATATATGACCTCTACAAACCTTTATTTAAAAAGCAGGCCTCTGACCAACATTATTTGAAGGCGGCAAGATGGGCCTCAATAATATCTACGGCTATTGGCTTAATACTCGTGTTTTGGTTTAAGGAGCAAAAGGGCAGCTTAATGTCTATTCACTATAAGGGAATTATGGTTATTATACCCTCTATAGTAACGACCATATTTTTAGGCGCCTTTTGGCGAGGCTTTACTCCTATTGCCGCTTGCGTTTCTATGGTCTCGGGGAGTCTGATTACTCTCTCTACCGTTTACTTCCCTTGGATGATTGATGGCATTGCTAGCTTTGTTTCTGGCCCTGAAAATGGTGAGTACATTTATTTAAGAGCTCTTTTTGGTATGTGCATCACAACTGTGATTGGCGTAGGCACATCATTTGTCACCCCTCTAAAACCAAAAGATGACATTGTTGGCTTAACAATAGATACCCTTGATCAATCAATGACTCGCTACAAGGGGGGCAAGCCTAATTTTAAAATTGGCGAAAAAGTCAAAGCCCTGACTGTTAAACTTGACGAAACAGTTGGCGACAAACAGGTCCAACTCTCCCCAGCAGTAATGGGTCGACTTGGCGCTAATGATGGCGACTTAATTTACATGGAAGACTCGCGCTGGTGGCTCGGCGGATTGCGCTCAGAGCACGTAAAGGCCTTTGCAAACACTGAACTGCCTGACAATGAGGCCGCTTTTTCAAAAGAGACCCACAGAAGGGCTTACATGCTTAGTGATCGCCTGGTTACATTAGAAAAAATATTTTAACTCACTCTATACTATCTTTTTTAGAGCACTCTTTTTTTAAAAGGTGCTCTAAAGCTTCAGGTGTTTTGTCGGTTTAAGACGCTTTTTGAGCTTCTAAACATGGACGAGGTGATTTATTTACTCTCTTCAGAGCTCGTCGATTGTTCTGTGTTTTTAGATGTTTTAGAAAGGGCGAAGGACTTAAATTCGTTGCCATCGAAGCGAAAAATTCTTTGCTCCCCCTCCATGACAGTTGCCAAACTAATAGGCTTTGTCCATATGGCATAAATGTTTTTCATTGTAGCCTCCATAAAATCAGGCTGCATGTCTACGCCTTCAAATAGGTGAGTCAATAGTAACTCGCCTCGGTTTTCAAAATTAGCGTCTACCACCTGAATAATGGGCTGGCCAAAGTTAGTGAGCTGAAATAAAAACTTTGCCTTTACGGCCTTAAAGTCCCTGGTATCTATCTCAAATTTACCCGATCTCTTATTAAATTTATAAACAAACATTTTATTTTCAACACAAAAGTCCTCTGTTAAAAATTCATCAATAAAAGTAACGTCATTAAAATCCCTTCGGACTTCGAAAATTTTATCTCTCCCCTGACCTAATTTTTTATTCCAATGGGCTTTTTCCCTTAAATCATTACAGCTCTCCCACTCGGGCCCAAACTGCCCCTTGTCCCAGCGAGTTTTTATATTTCTAAACAGCTCAATGCCGACCTTATAAGGGTTAAATCCACCGGGCTGCATAGCCATGGTTCCACTATGTCGATCTGCAAAATCTATAATTTCTGAGTCTTCCATGATTTGCTCTGTCATTAACTTTGAATGCCAAAAAGAGGCCCACCCCTCATTCATAATTTTCGTCATTCCTTGAGGAGCAAAGTAATAGGCCTCATCCCTTATAATCGAAAGCACATCTCTTTGCCAATCCTCTAGGGGCGCGTACATCATCATAAATTGTAAAATATCTTTTGTTGGCTCAGAGGGGAATCGCTTCGAACCCTCACTTGCACCGCTGCCTGTACCCTCTGGGCTTAAAAAATCCTTCATATACTCTTTATTAACTTCAAAGCCTTCTGGCTTAACCGGCTCTGGGTCAATTTTTGGCACGTCCTCTTTAACGATCTCTATTTTATTTTTTGCATAAGGGGCGTGACGATCAATTAAGTTTTCAACACTAAGGCATTTATCAATAAACTCCTCTACAATGTTTTGACCGTATCTATCTACGTAACGGCGAACTCTTGTTGAGTGATTCGCCATGGCGTCCATCATTTTACGGTTTGTTTGCGAAAACCACTGATTATTTTTAAAAAAGTCACTGTGACCATAGACATGAGCCATGACTAATTTTTGATCTAAAAATTCATTGCCATCCATCAAATAGGCATAACAGGGGTCTGTATTAATCACTAATTCATAAATTTTAGATAATCCGTACTGGTATGATTTTGAAAGTTGCTCGTAATCCATACCAAAGCGCCAATGAGGGTATCTCACCGGGAACCCACCGTAAGCTGCCACTTGATTTAATGTTTTATAATCAACAAGTTCAAATATGGTTTCAAAAAAGTCTAAGCCAACATCTTTTGCAATTTTACAAATTTTCTTTCGCTCACTTTCTAGCTCTGGAGTTATGTTTCCCATTACCGCCCTTTCCCTAGAAAGTCCTTAATTGAGTTTACTATTTTTTCTCGACTCTCAATTCTACTAACAACAACACTTTCATCATTTGGAAATGATTTTTCTAGATCTTTAGAAAACTGACCACTCCCATATTTACTCTCAACCTGCCCATAACAAAACATATTAGTAAAGGGCTTAAAGAAGTCCTGAATAAGATTAATGCAAATGCGTGTATCTTCGCCGCTCCAATTGTCACCGTCAGAAAAATGAAACGGGTAAATGTTCCACTCTTGTGGGGAGAACTCTTCATCAATTAATTTTTTACATAATTTATAGGCCGAACTAATTAGAGTCCCTCCGGACTCACTAGTTGAAAAAAAGGTCTTTTCATCAACCTCCTTGGCGGCGGCATCATGAATAATAAACCGTGTCTCCAGGCCTTTATAGTTTTTCTTTAACCATGCATTAATCCAAAAGCTCTCTAGCCTGACAATTTGTTTTTGCTCTTCACCCATAGAGCCAGAGACATCCATCATATAAATAACAACGGCATTTGTTCTTGGCTTACTTGATTTTTTAAACGACTTATATCGCATGTCTCTTTTTATCGGTATAATAACTGGGTCATCAGGGTCATAGGTGCCACTAGCAATTGACCTTTTAAGGGCTTCTTTATATGAGGATTTAAAATGTCTCAGCCCCTCAGGCCCTACCGGCGCTCTCCCTGAGTACTTGAGGGCCTCTGAGTTAAGGCGGCTAAGCCCCTTGGGCTCAATTTTTGGCAGCTCTAACTCGTCGCCCATAATTTCAGCCAACTCCTCAATTGAGACCTCTGCCTCTAAAACATGCTCGCCCTCTGCGTTGCCGGCCTCACCCTTACCGTCACCCTCACCTGAGGCCTCGCCGGATTCGCCCTCTCCTTGGCCAACGCCGCCCTGCTGTTTAGGGCCATATTTAAATTTTGGTATGTCAATTGATGGTATCGGTATTTTGATAAAATCGTTTTCTTGTTTGCCGATCATTTCGCCATTTGAAATATACTTTTTAAAATTTTTCTTTATGCGGCCTCTAATAATATCTCGAAACCGCTTATGGTCTTCAACTATCGACATCAATGTCCCCTAAGCTCTAAAAAAACCTGCACTACCCTTGCTCTTTAACATCTCCTCTGGCGAAAATGCTGGATACATAGTTTAACACATCCGTTGCTGATACCTCATCGTACCCAAACTCTTTAATCAGCCTTGTTTTGACTATATCTATTTTTTCTTGTGTTTCTTTGTCTGCCATAGATGAGACAAGGGTTGTTAACTTTATAGTGTCCTTTTGGTCTTCAAATAATTTTTGCTCTAAGGCCTTATTAAGACGAGAATTTGTTCGGTAATCAAATTTTTTGCCGTCTAGAGAGATCGCTCCAATGTAGTTCATTATCTCACGGCGAAAATCATCTTTGCGACTTTCAGGGATTTCTATTTTTTCCTCAATTGAGCGCATCACCCTTTCGTCAGGATCTTCGTCCCTACCTGTAAATTGGTTTCGCACCTTTTCTTTTTGAGTGTAAGCCTTGATGTTGTCTATGTAATTGCCGCAAAGCCTCTGAAGGGCTCCTTCGTCGGCACTAATAGCTCTTTGCACCTCTGACTTAATGATCTCCTCATACTCTTGTCTTACTACGTTTAGTAGCTCTCGATACTCAGCCTTTAGCTCTTCGTTTGAAATAAGCGAATGGCTCTTTAGCCCAGACTCGAGTTCATTTAATATCATAAAAGGGTTCACTGAGCCTTTATTAATTTTTTGCGCATTAACAATCGCATTAGAGATTTTATCTTGTATATATCTTGGCGAGATTCCGTCTAAGCCCTCTCTAAAGGCTTCTTTTCGAAGCTCCTTTACATTGTCCTCAGTATAGTTGGGGAGCGCCTTGCCATTATAAAGTTTTAACTTTTGCACTCTTGTTAAGTTAGACTTTTTAGATTTTTCAAGCCGGGTTAAGATCGCCCACATGGCCGCCATCTCAATTGTATGAGGGGCAACGCTCACTCCTCTTAATTTTCTAGAATTAAAATCTTTTTTATAAATTTTAATTTCATGATCTAACTTCGTAATATAGGGTATATCAATTTTTACGGTCCTGTCCCTTAGGGCCTCCATAAATTCATTATCTTGAAGACGTCTATACTCTGGCTCGTTGGTGTGCCCAATTATAACTTCATCAATATGAGTTTGTGCAAACTTCTTTGGCTTAATTGTATGCTCTTGCGAAGCGCTTAATAAATCATATAAAAACGCTACGTCCAGCTTTAACACTTCAACAAACTCAATCATCCCTCTATTTGCGACATTAAACTCGCCATCAAAATTAAAGGCTCTCGGGTCTGAGTCTGAACCATACTGAGCTATTTTTCTGTAATTAATGTCACCTGTAAGCTCTGTTGAGTCCTGGTTTTTTTCGTCTTTAGGTTGAAAGGTTCCGATGCCAATTCTATCGGCCTCACTCAGCACTAGTCTTTTCACACGGACGTGCTCCAAAACACTCACTAACTCCCCATTATAATGCTCCATCAATGCGTTAAATATAAATCGACTCGGGGGGCATATGTCCCCCTCCACCTTTACTTTAAATTCTGAGTCTGCTGATTTGTTTATTTGCTCAAATACTTTTTCGCGCATTTCTTTTGGTATTAAAAGTAAGGGGTCCTCGTGCATTGGGCTTTCAAAAACTCTCACGCCTTCACCAAAAATATGACCTAAACTTCCCGCCTCGTCGACCCACTCAAAAGTATACATGGCCCCTTGCGGTTTTTTTGAATACAGCTCGACGCCCTTTTTTAATAAACGACAAATTGTCGACTTAGCGCTCCCTACAGGCCCGTGCAACAGGATCACTCTTTTTTCAGTACCATAGCCAAGCGCCGCTGACCTCAATACATTTACAAGTTTCATTAAAGCTATGTCTAAACCAAACACAGCATCTTTACCTTCGTTGCCAAGGTCTTCAAAAAATTTATAATGATAAATTTCTTTTTTTGCATCTATGTATGACTCTTCACCCGCCTCTACAACCATGTCATATAATCGCTCATATGCATTTCTTGTAATTTTAGGGTCCTTTTTTATTAACTCAAGGTAGTCATCAAAACTCCCCTTCCAGTTAAAATCATCATACGTCTTTTCATCTTGAAGGTTGGCAACAAGGTCCTTGACCTGTAATTTTGAATCTAAACTCATATGGACCCCCTATTGACTGTTACGCTTTAATGCCTGGCCTGCTGACTCGTTCAAACAGGCCCTACTCTAATTATGCCTAAAGGCCAAAAAATGGGCAATAAAAGTTAAAAAAAAATTAATATTGTTCGCTTTTTCAGGACTACAGAGGCCATTTTTTTAATTTGTACTATTTTAAGATTTTATTAACCTTTTTAAGAACAGGATGTTTTTTGTATTATTACCGTCCCGTTTTTGCTCAAACAACACTTCAAGTGAACTTTAAATCGAAGGTGGCGGCTGCCGCCTTAAGGGGGTGTTCATTTGCCTTGCGATAATACCAGAGCTAACAAAACTATTGAGTATACCGCTAGCCATTAGGCTAGAGCGCTTTTGTGCGAAACGATTTGGGCTTTATAAATCGAAAAGCACCTGGCTTAATTTTGTTTTTAAATTTTTTAAAATTCAATTGCAGCTCAGCATTGGGGTGTTTAATGCTGATTACTCTTCTCGACCCAGCTCTTTTGCTCCATGCTACTTTTATATGAGTTTTTTCATTTGAACACTCGCTCAACTGACCGCTTGTTTTTTGACAACGCCATCCCTTAGACTCTGGTTTTGTTTCAAACAAAATCCCATAAAAATCGCTAGGGTTTATGGGTAAATTAAATAATGGCTTGAAAGATGTTTTACTGGGTGGACCCGTATAATAAACCCTTTTTCTCATATCAATGAGTTCAAATTTTTTGGGGGTAAGTTTAAAGCTCCCGAGGTGATCCCCAAGTGGAGATATTAAATCCATTTTAAGCTTTTCGTTTTTTATAGCGTACACATCAATAATTGCCACGTAAGTGTTTGAGCGAGCTTTGTCTTTTATGAGTGCTCGAACTTCCCATTGCCCTTCTGTCAGGGTTAAATAATTGGTTTGAAAGGTTTGGCACCCTGTAAAAATAAAAACGGCACAAATTAATAGTAAATTATTTTTTGTTGCCTGTAGATGCGGGCAAACGTCTTTGAAAAACAGGGATTTGATTTTCAATTGCTGAAAGTTTAGATTTAATTTTTTCAATTTTAATGGCATCGGTTTCTGTCCTAACAGCCTGAATATACATCTTACGTGCTTTTTCTACAAGTTGGTGTCTAAAGTAAGCATCCCCAAGATGTTCAGTAATGATGCTCTCTCCGCCCGTGAGGTGATATGCGGCCTCTAGCATCGTAATGGCCTCTCTTGTTTTACCTTGCTTGAATAGCACCCAACCTTTAGTGTCCAGAATATAACCATCTTTTGGCTTGAGCTCAACAGCCCTATTAATTAACCGCTCGGCCTCCTGAAGATTTACACCTAAAACGGCATACGTGTACGCCAAGTAATTGAGCGCCTGCACATGTTCGGGGTCAATATTTAAGATTTCTTTCATAACCTCAATGGTTTTCTTTTTATTTCCCTTATGATCGTAAACGGTACCCAGCAAAAATTTGATTTGAATATTGGACTCAAAAGCCTTAGACGCCGTCTGTAAAACGGGCAAGGCTTCATCGTAGCGCTTCATTTTTTCAAGGGCTGTAGCATAGAATATATATATTGTGGGCGAGTCCTTGCGCTTAGAGATTGCGGTTTGTAAAATTTTAAGCGCTTCCTTGTTTTTCCCCTGTTGGCCTAAAATATATACCGAACGTGCAATGGCATCGGTATAAAAAACACTGCGGGTGGGTACTTTTTGAAATGCCTCTACGGCCAAGCTCAACTCTCCCACCTCTTGGTAGGTATAGCCTAAGTAAAATCTAACCTTATCTGAGTCCGGCTCTACTAGTAAAATATTTTTTAATTTTTTTACTGCTTCTGAATTCTTTTCTTGCTTAATTAGTAACAGAGCTATTCTCAATTTTACATTAAGGTTTCCAGGGTCATAGCCTGCAATTATCTCAAGCTGCTCATAGGCCTTTTCAAAGTCTTCACGCTCAATATATAAATCGGCAAGAACTTTTGCAATGTCTCTTTTGGGCACAAAACTCTCTTGATAAGAGCCCAGAAGCCCCATGGCCGCCTTTTCTTTTTTTAATAACAAATACAGTTTAGCTAGGGCTAGCGTGGAAGTTGCGTTTTCTGGCCTTAAACTTATACTTTTTGATAAAAACTTCTCGGCCTGTTTATAATGCTTTTTGCCCTGTTCAATGCGAATACGACCCATATAGTAGTAAAATAAAAACTCTTTTTCGGCCCCCATATTTGCTTTGGCGAGTTTTGAAAAGTGCTTTATGGCCTCGTCATATTTATGCTGTTCGGCATAGATGGCCCCAATATACATAGGCGCTTCAAAGTCTTCAGGAGCAAGGTCCATGGCTACAAAATACTGACTTAGAGCAAGATCATACATTTTCAAAGTTGAGTACAAACTCCCCAATACCAAGCGAGCCTCTAAGTTTGTGGGGTTTATTTCCATTGCCGCTTCGGCCTGCTCTAGAGCCTCTGAAACGTGCCCTAATTTTGCATATTCAGTGGCCAACCTTGTTCTCAGCGTAATGGATTGTGGATCATAAACTAATGCCGACTTATAAGCCTCAATAGACCTTTTGGGTTCGCCAGATAGTGAGTAAGCCTCCGCCATTGTGAAATAATAATCGGCCTGAGCCTGTAAATGAAGGTCGTCGACGACGCCAACACTGGGAGTTGGCGATAAACTACTGGGGGCTGGGTTTAAATTGTTTAGCGTTGAGTTGCGGAAGCTGGAGAGTTTCTCCATCCCCGAGCAGCCCAAAGTCATCATTGATGCTGACACTAAGACAATCTTCGCACTTAATATTTTTGCTTTTTTTAGCCCTACAAACATATGTATCTTTTCGGCCTACATCCCCCTAAGCTTAAGCCTCAAAAGAAATCTAGACCAAAAGCTGCTGGCTACTTTTTTGTGCTCATTTAAGCCTGAAATGTCTTTATTTTTTAAAGCTATAAACTGGATTTATATAAGAATTTTAATGAAAGGTTTTGATGTACCCGACATCATCGGCGGCAAATTTTGCCCCCAGCAAGTGACCATTGGGGCCCGACTTGATCGCCATGTAGTCTGTCTGTATCGAGCCATCAGGCCCGCCACTAATGACGACGATGTACCCCACCTTCTGACCCGTAAGCACCTTATAGTGAAAGGCGGCGCCCCATGGATCTTTACCAATACGCCCCTCTCCTCCTGTGGCGGCTAGGCCAAGCCCCCCGGTGGTGATGCTCGCAAGGCCCCTTTGTCTTACTAGAGGCCCTGCCTCTGGAAGGGACTTAAGTCCACCTGCTAGCAACTGAGAGGATAGGCTCTCCATGTCTCGAAGAGCAAAGTCTCTGGCTCCGTCCCCTATGTTATTTAATAATATGGCTCCCAAAATAAAAGTCACGGCCCCCAGAAGGGCTAACGAAACGAGTGCGTCTGAGGTCTTAAATGACTGATTTTCTTCAAGTTTCACTATACTCATACCTTTTTGTTGAAGAGCCCTACAAAGGTCCAATCGGCTGAGCCATGGCGATTCTTTAAGAAAAACGTACAATAAGTACTAACCGCTTGCGCGTCGCGCAAAGTCTTGGTAAATGTGGTTATTGCAACGCGTTTAAATATGTTGAGTTTCTTAAAAAGTTAGCATTGTGTGCTTGACAGAGATTAACGCCGAGGGCTAAGTTGAGCCTCGAATTACATACGATTAAGAATATAGCAGCTTTTTGTTTATCAACTCATCGTAAAACAAGCGAGCCATGATGGCCCGCAAGATAGTAGAAGAGAAATTCAGGGGATAAAACCTCGAGAGGGAGGCATTTAGTGAGCCAAGATACAACAATGGTTACAAAAACCAGTACACGAACGAAGATTATTAAAAGATATCAAAACAGAAAACTCTATGACACTCAGCAAAGTTGCTATGTGACTCTAGACGATATCGCTAAAATGATCCGAGCTAGCGAAGAAGTTATGGTTATCGACAATAAGACTAAAAACGACATCACCGCTGCAACACTGACTCAAATAATGTTTGAAGCTGAAAAAAAGGCCGCTCAGTACGCGCCTTTGTTCACACTAAGAGAAATCATTCAAAACGGTAACGGAAGCATTTCTAGCTACCTTGCAAAACTAGGCGCGTTTCCTGCTGATTATCACAAAAACCAACCCGCTCCTGCGCCTGCGATCACTGAAGTTGTTCAGTCCAAGCCCTCGTTTGATGACGTTAAGCAAACTCTCGAAGAAAGAGTAGCCAACGCAGCCAATCAAGCGGCTCGATCTACAACCGAAGGGACATCAACGCTACCAAGTAGCTCTGATAACCCACTTGATCTGCCAACATCTAATGCAAATCAAAACTTTGAAAACTAATTTTTAAATTTTTCAAATCAAAAATATATTGAAAGGCTCGAAACTTGATTTTGGGCCTTTTTTTTGCCCTCATATATGTGCGCCAAAAGCCTTGCTCATAAAAAGGCGCCTCCTTTAATAGTAGCTGCGCCAATATAGATAGGTTTTCTTTATTGGGTTAATAGTAATACTCGTGGGCTCAAGAGACTCCCCTGTCTCATCCCCAAAAGAATCCACCCCCTTGATTTTGACTTTATGTTTGCCCACCGGCAACCTCACTCGAGCCACCTGAAAGCTCTGTGGTAAAGTGGACCATTGCCTTAAATCGGCCTGGTCGGCAACGGTCATAACCAACCATGCCAAATTACCTAATCCTTCATTTTTTTGACGTATTTGATCGGCAGCCACCTCTTTAACAACTTTGGCTGCGAGCCTTTTTGCTAAAAGGGCCCCGTAGTCCTCTTTAAAAGTAGAAAGAGCCACATGCTCTACGTCTAACAACAGCTTTGAAGGGTAAGAGGTCGCGCCCTCACCCACATACACTCGGGCTGACTTTGTTTCTGATAACACGGGGTGCAACCATGGAAACCTAAAGTCAGCCCTATTCGGATGCTTTCTAGGCGCCCACCCTTGAGCAAAAATAACTATAAGTTCTCCATATTTTTTATTAAGCCTTATATCTTTAGGCTTTAAGTTTAGTTTAAACTTCTTATTTAACCGACGATACTCTCCCATCCTTCTTGATAAATAGGCCGACCTGACCAGGGGCTCTCTCACGAGTGTTAGATCGGGGTACAGTTTATGGAGTTTTTTATAATCGATAAAGGCGTCGTCAAATTTTTTATCGTCTTCCCAGATCATTGCAGCTAAATAATGTGCCAACGGATTTTGCTGATATTTTTTTTTCGCCTCTGACCGAAACAGGTCAAGCATATGGTTGATTTTACGGGTTTCTACCAAGGCCCCCTCTAAATCGCTTTGAATTAAAAAATTAAGAGCGAGCATAACGTTAATCATTAGTTTTTCGTAATTTTCACCCTTATACTGAACCATTCGTTGGCTAAAAAGCAATGAGCCCGTAAGGTTTGAAAGACTATGGTAGTCCTTAATTTTAGCAATATCCTCTGCCAACAAAAAATACTTCGTGGCCTCAGAATATTTTTTAGAGGTCTGTAAATACGTTGCATAGTCCAATAAGTAGGGGAGCTGATCATCGCTTGGTTCAAGAGCTAGGGGCTTAACTAAGGCCGCCGCCTCAGCGGCCCGCCCTTGACTAAAGAGCCTTCTGCTCCCGCCAACCTTAGATTGGTAGCTCACGCAGGCCAACTGAAAAAGGCATAAAACACAAATGAGCACTTTAACGATGGCCAAAAACTGCCCCTAAGTTGTTTTTTAAGTTAAAAGCTGGCCTGATTTTACGCCTGCCAGTTTTCGTGTTTTTACTTTTTGTACACTCTGGCGGCCATCACTGTAGCTTTTAGGTTATAGCCCTACTCTTTGCTTTTCATATATTTTTCGAATTTGCTTGTAGCCTGACCATACAATTAAACCAGACTTCAAATTTGTCATATTTAAAGTGAGCTTGTAATAAACTGTTTTGTCTCTCCCGACCTGCTGAACAATCGAATCCAAGCGACCATTTAATATATAGTCTGCACCCACCTGGCCCCCTGGGCCTTTTTTTGTAGACCGAGACACCATGCCGGAGTTTTGATATTTATACTCCTCAGAAATGTCCTCCCTTGCCGATTTGTCAACAAACTGCAGACCCGAGGAGTTCATAAGCTCAACCCTCAACATGTCTGTAATGTTTTGCGTATCTATATGCTCGGAAGTTTTATTTTGCAAACGAGTGACCATAACTACCGGCGGCCTTTTTGCCCTTTTAATAAGCCTGTGCGAATTGAGCTTTCCGACTAAATCCTGCACAGCCTTTTGCATGTCCGTCTCAGACCATTTATCATTTAATAGATTTTCGCCTTGTACGTTTTTGTCGTAACTGCCTCTTACAAAGTCTTTTGGCCCACAGGCTGCCAAAAGGGATAAAAAACAAAACAAAGATATTATTTTTGTTAACTGACATTTCATAACAGTCCCCTTACCGGTAATTTTAAACTTTTTGGTAGTCTATCAGCTTTTGCTCTTTGCGCAACGCCTTACCTAGACCTGAGTGGGTAAAAACTATTGATGCCGCGTATCAGCCTCTTTTCACTGCAAATGATGTTAACGCTCGCACCGTTTAACGCACGGAGGGACTGGCACAATAAGCCCTGCAGAGGCACAAAAAACTCTGCAATAAATCACCCGTAAAGATCTCTCTTGTTAGCCGAAATAGAATTTTTCACACGACCAATGATTATTTACACTAGAAATAAACCAAACATTTTAAGAAAAATTAAAACTGTATGATCTTTGTTCTTTTAACCCTTTTTATGGATTTGAGTTTATATTTTTTATCGAATTCAAAAACAAAACCATCCTTACGGGCAATTTCTTTAAAGTTTTCATAAAAAAGCCTTTTGTTTTCTTCATCATAATCAGAAAGCCATTTTTTATTTTCAATAACTCTATAGAGCCTATCCTCTGGGCTTGCCCCGTCGAGCGCCCCAGAGGTGCGTGAGTTTAAATCTTGATACACTTCCTCGGCGGCATTCTTTGGGTTAATGCTAATGCGAAAGTCCTCTTTTACATCTGTTAATTCCTCTAAAGGCGTAAGCTCGTTTTGTCGTAAATCCCAGGAGTGGTGTGTGTTGTCTACATCAACCTCTACCTCTAGGCCTTGACGATTTATGTTTGCATTAAGAAGGTTCTCATTTACCTTTTGCAGGGTAGTTTGGCCCTTGCGAGGCTGAGGCTCTGATTTAATTATTGAGTTCATTGATTGGTTCTCGGCACGCTGATCCTTTATAACAACCACAAGAGCGGCAACGCCCACAAAACAGGTGGCCCAAAGTATGATTTCTTTTACTAATCCTTTTAGGTTTTTCATTAAATACTTATCGGGGAAAGCTTGATGAAATATTAAAACTCTCATTTTGAGACAACATTAATGTCTCCAGTAATTTTAAATTGCTTGTTTACTACCTTGGGCACTCTGCCTCTTAATTTTCCTGAACGCATATAAGACTAGGTTAACACGACCTAGACTATTAACTCTGTGACTATTAAATAGAATGTATTTAAATTGAGTATGTGGTGGAGGAACCTTTGAAAACTTCAATTCAAATAATTTTTGTCGCTATTTTAGTGTTTTTTATTAGCAAGCAGTATATCGAAAACCCGCATTGCTGGGCTTTCGCAAAAAACAACGAACATTGTACAAAGCCGGAGGCTCCATTTATGTTACAACAATTCTTTCTTCATGTTGATACAACTGGGTTGGCAGTCGAAATCCGACTTAATGGTATACCTCTTGTAAAAGATGCCGAGGGCTCCGGCTTTCAAGAAACACAGCCTGTAAATATTTGGCTAAAAACTGGGGACAATTCACTCTCCGTACACTTGAGCGCACCTGAAACCTCTAAAACAGAGGCCCCCCTAGAGCCAACTGGTACTTCAGCACAGGTCAGATTGTTTCGTCACCGTAAAGGCTCTGCGGCCCCAGACCCTGCAGAAGTGCTGGTAAATTTTTCTTGGTCACCAGATAATAATAATCCGGGAGTAACTTCACATGAGTGGCAAGAAACGGTGGATATCCCCCAGGAGAGTCTGCCGAAATCAATCCTATGGTCGCAGGCTCAATCTATCAGCAGCATTTCAGAGCAAGATAAGCAGGGTATGTTTAAGTCGTTGAATGCTCTTGCTACAGCTCTTAATCAGAATCGCTTTGAGGACGCCTTTTTGATGATGCAGTCGCGGTATCAGGATGAAGCCTCCTCAAACGAAAAGCCTCTGGAGCGTGTAAAATCTGCCGTGTTAGAGCTTTGGACAATGATGCGTAGTGAACCAGGTTTGAATATGGATTTGCCAAAATTTGATGAATTACGGTTTGAGGTTATCGGCCAAGATAACCTAGTCCACATTCACTGGCCTGATCACGAAGCCCCCATCATGTTTTCAGATAATGAGAACGAAATTGGCTATGGGATAGTCCTTTACTTTGCGAGTATTGATGGCAAATGGATCATCGCGAGGTGAGCGCTAGCATAGGCTTCATAATAACGGGCCTGGCCCCACCTTCGTTGCCGGTGCATTAGGGCTTTTAAGTGTTATTTTTTCCAAAAAAAAATATTAACTAATAAACAATCAACACCAAGAAAATCCTGTAGAGCTAACGCCCGGCTTATTGATTGATTGGCAACTTAATTTGAAAGTCTGTGCCCTTGCCGGGCTGTGAAACTACATTTATAGAGCCCTTATGCTCTTCTATAATACCAAAGCTAATACTCAACCCTAGGCCCGTACCCTCGCCTTGTTTTTTAGTGGTAAAAAATGGATCAAAAATTTTACTCATTACATCCTTTGACATGCCAGGCCCTGTGTCTTTAATACTAACGAGAATTGTTTTTTTGTCGGCCATAGATACACTGACATATATTTTACCAGCACCCTCTATTGATTGGGCAGCATTGGCTAATATGTTCATAAAAACTTGATTTAACTGGCTGGGGTAACAGTTAATTTTTGGTACGTCTTCAAGCTGTTTTATAATTTCAATACGTTTTTGAAACTCCCCTGAAAGCAAGTCTATAGTGTTTGTTAAATCCACACACAAATCAGTTTCTTTTAACTGAGCCTCATCAAGCCGCGAAAAATTCCTTAAGCCAATGACGATATCTTTTGTTCGCTCAGCACCTGCCTCGCAGGATTTAATTAATTTTGGCAAATCTTTTTTAATATATAAAAAGTCTTCTTTAGCGAGGACTTCCGTTAATTTTTCTGGCTCGACCTGCGCGGTATTTATTATTTTAAACAAACTCTCGGTGTGCTCATTTAAATATTTCATATTAGCATAAATAAATCCAATAGGGTTGTTTAACTCATGTGCGACCCCCGCGACCAGCTGACCAAGGCTCGCCATTTTTGCTTGATGAACAAGTTGCGACTGTGTGCTGTCTAGTGCCTGAGACATTTCGTTAAAGCTATCAATAACTATACCGAGCTCGTTTGCAGGCGCCGTCTCTACAAGCACCCCCTTTGACCCCGTCTTCATTTTTTGAATACCAACAATAAGCCGGTCCATAGGAGCTAAAAGCACTTTCGTTGTTGCGATATAAAAAACAATCAACATAATCATGAGCCCACCGACCGCCCATGCAAAAGCCACACGCACCTGGCCGATGGCTTTAATAATACTTTTTTGACTAAGGGCCACAAAACCCAGCATTACAGACTCACCTATTTGCATTGCATTGCCGAAAATTAAATTATTATTTGAATCTGAAAAGTACGGCGCTTTAGATATGTTTTTATTAAGGCTAGATACGTTTAGTTTTGTATTTTTTAGGCTGGTAAAGACTGCAGGGGCATCCAGGACAAGATCAACAACACGAGCCTGGGGAGAGATAACAATGTCGGCGCCTGTTTTTGCCCTCCAAATGTTTAATGTCTTTTTTGTGATCTCTTGATTAAGTTGTACATAGCCAATAAGCCTTCCCATGCTTGTTGTTATTGCTGTAAACACTTTTAACAACAATCGCCCTTTTTTATCAAAAACAACAAACAGCTTAGGAGAGGCTTTTATTGGGGAGCTTGCCGACTCTAAATAGTTTTTAGATAAATAGTACTCCTTTGCTTCAGCCCCGCGCTCTCGAATAAATTGATTTTCTTTGTTTATTAAAGAGAGCAGCAAAAGGCCCTCTCTATTGTAAACAAGTGCTCTAGAAACTATTTTTTGATTTAAATTCGGGGCAAGCTCTGTGAATATCTTTTTTTTAAATTTATTCGTAATGTAATAGTGAATTGATTTGTTTTTTGCAAGAACCCTCACATGAGCCTCTAGTTGGGCCCCTGAATTATTGATTGTTCTATCTAGCTCTAAAAAACTCTCTTTAAGGCGCGACTTAACGTCCTGCTGCATAGCCTCTTCGTACTTTGCCAGTGAAAAAAACGTCACCATCACTAACGGCAACAGAGAAAACACCACAAACCCAATTACAAGGACTGATTTTAGGGAATATTTTTTTATTTTAGACCATCCTCGCTCATTTTAATTTTTCTTTTCAACCCATAAAATAACCCGAACGAACCCTTCGGGCATAACTCTTCTATGGGCTGATTTCTCTACCGTTACCGGTGAAATTTTATTTAAATACACAAGAGCCTTTAGATATTGCTCCTCTGAAATTGAAAAGTGAAAGTAACTGCCGTTTGGTTTTTTCCAGCCCAACTCGACTTGGCCGGCCTTTTTACCTCCCAGCGTACTAAGGGTGGCAACAATCTCTGGAGTTAATTCGTCTATCCGGCCTGATGACATAAAAGCACGGTACACAAAGGCGTTACCCTTTACCGCCTTTGTAATCGTTTTTGTTTTTAACTTTTTAGCTTCGGCCTCAATATAAGCTGAAGTCTCCTTAGGCGAGGGAGCCGTGGCCTTCTTTTGCGAACTCTCTTCGTGAGGCACTGGCGGCGGCAAAGCTATTACGATCTTTACTGGCCCCTCTTCTATGTTTGAAGCGCTCGCATCAACCTCGGAGAGGTCTTTTAAAATAGGCACCCGGCGATCGTCTACGAGCGTGATCCCAGAAAAATTTTTATTAAAAAAACCAATTTTATGCCATGGGGTCAAGTATACAAAAACAGCCACACACAAAGATACAGCCCCCGCTTCAAAGGCCCACTTTAGGGGCTCCGGCCAGGTTCTCCAGCTTGTGCCTCTTTTAATGGCTTGATACCAGGGCGGATCAGCGGATATTTGATCCATAAACGGCTGTGTTATTTCTGTTTTTGAAAGTTGGTCGCAGTAATTTATGGCTTCACGAAGTGCTAGTTCAGCTTGCTTTAACTCGGGGTCCTTGCTTAAGCACTCCTCAACGGCCAAAACCCTGGCCTTGTCCAATTTGTTAGTCACGTAATCATACATAATTTCTTGGCAAAGAAATTTACTCAGTGTTCTTTTTTGATTAAAAGGGCTTTTATAGCCTATTATCTCGCTCATACGCTTGTAACCATCATTGAACTTAATTTTTTAAGCCCCCGCCCCGCCCTGTGACGAACCGTTCCTGGGGCTACGCCTATCCCTGATGAGATCTCCTCATCAGAAAACTTTAAAATCACGGACCATATCACTGTTAAATATTCTTCGGGCTCACTTTCTCTAATGAAGTGCCTCCACAACCCGAGGTCTGTCCCTGTCGACGGCTTCCAGCCAACATCTAGAGCATTAAAGCTTCCACGCTTTTCTTTATACTTGATCCAGTTTTTATGAGTTGCGTGAATTAAGGTCGTATTATCAATAAGCTTTACGCTTTCCTCATTTTTTAATCGACCCATGGTTTTATAACACTGACGTATTGTTTTTACAGAAGCCTGAAGGGCTTGGGTTTCGTCCATTAAAGAGTAAAAGAAAAACAAGGACACTGCTTTTTTTTGTGACTCTGTATTCATAACCCTAGTCCACAGTCAGTTGCTTTAATAAGTCCAACTCGTCAAGCACCTTGCCTGAGCCCATAACTACACAGCTTAGTGGGTCCTCTGCAATAGAAACCGGGAGACCTGTTCGCTCCCTGAGTAAAATATCTAAGTTAGCCAAAAGGGCGCCACCACCGGTGATAACTATACCGTTTTCGACAACATCTGACGCCAGCTCTGGGGGCGTTTTCTCAAGCGCGGTACGAACGGCGTCAACCACCTCGCTAAGTGGGTCCATTAAAGCATCGTTCACTTGTGAACTGGTGATTTCTATTGTTCTTGGGGCTCCGGCGACAAGATCACGACCCTTGATCTCCATAGAGCGCTCCTCTTCAAAGGGGTACGCATTGCCGATAGTCATTTTAATATTCTCAGCTGTTCTCTCGCCAATTAATAAATTAAACTGTCTTCTAACGTAGTTAACGATGGCCTCATCAATTTTATCACCAGCCACCTTTATAGATTTACAATAAACTATACCACCCAATGAAATAACAGCCACCCCTGTTGTGCCGCCACCCATATCAACGACCATGTTACCAATGGGCTCTGTAATGGGCAGTCCGGCCCCTATGGCTGCGGCCATGGGCTCCTCGATGAGATAAACTTCTCTGGCCCCGGCAGAATGTGCGGACTCTTTCACTGCACGCTTTTCAACCTGAGTAATCCCGTAAGGGACACAAATTATAATTCTTGGCCGAATAAAGCTTTTTTTATCTTGAGTTGATTTTTCAATAAAGTGACGAAGCATGGACTGTGTGACTTCAAAGTCGGCAATAACACCATCTTTAATTGGGCGAATGGCAACAATGCTCCCAGGAGTTCGGCCCAACATGTCCTTCGCCTCTTTACCTACAGCTAAAACTCTGTTTTGCATGCCTCGATAGTTTTTTTGTACCGCTACCACAGAGGGCTCATCTAAGATGATCCCTCGCCCCTTAGCATAAACTAATGTGTTGGCCGTGCCTAAATCTATAGAAAGGTCGTTTGAGAAGTATTCGCCGATTTTTTCAAAAAAAGTCATGTCTCGTCTCTTTTGTCGTTTGAGTTAAAATTTAAACATTAAAATTGTAAGATAAATGTAAAAGCATAGTCAATGTGAGTTGGTTAGTTTCCACCCCATCTCATGTTTTATATGATGCTCTACAGCGCGCCACTGATTCTCTCTCTCTGCGCCCCCCCAACCCAGTTCTGTTGAAAAAACATCCAACAGTAGTTCTTTATAGGCAAGTCCATGACTTTTAAGCGCCAGCATCAGTGGTGTTCTGCGGAGATAAAAATCAATAAGGTTTAAACACATTGAATTATTAAGGGCGTGATGGGCCTCTAAAGCCCAAAGCCTTTCGCCGTCTGTGCGCAAATCATTAATTCGTGCCGAATAGTTGAGCAAAATTTCATAGGCCTCAGCCCCATGCCTCGTCACTAAGCGCCTTACAAGGCTTTCTGATAGCGCAAAATCAGAGGCCCAGTCATTAACCTTTGCCTCTGCGGCCCGCACAGACTCCTCGCTTATAAATTTATTTAAGGGCACTTTTGTTTTTGAGGGGCCTACAAGTGCTAGGTCCTCTGGTGTAAATTGGTCAAGAGCAGCATTCACCGTTTGTTCTGACATTAACCTGTAGGTTGTGTACTTTCCGCCAGCAACAAAGGTGACGTTTCGAGAGTCTGATAAAATTATATGCTCTCGGCTTGTTTTGCCCTCTGAACGTGACCCGTCATGCACTAATGGCCTTACACCAGCGTAGCTGGCAACAATATCTTTTTTAGTGAGATTTGCCCCGGGAAAGTACTCGTTAGCCACCCCGAGTAAGTACTCAACGTCCTCAGAGGTTGTGTGTACCTCTTCTAAATCTTCTGTGTAATCGGTGTCCGTGGTGCCAATAATGACCATGTCGTCACGCGGAATGCCAAAGACAATTCTTTTCTCAGCACCCATAACTATGGCTTGAGTTAATGGCACTCGCTCTTTTTGAAACGTTAAATGAACCCCTTTTGAGGGCCTCATTAAGTCGGACCAATCCTCAAAAAAACTATGCCCCAGCTCATCTGTCCATGGGCCCACCGTGGAAACAATATGCTTGGCGCTTAACTTAAAGCTTTCGCCTGTAAGGGCCTCTTTGCAATTAAGGCCCCGCACCTCTCCCTTAGAGTCAAAAATTGCTCCCGAAGCCTTAACATGGTTTACGCACACAGCCCCCAGTTGGTTGGCCGAGCGCAGGGTTTCGATCACAAGCCGATCGTCATCCATGTAAGCATCAGAATAAACATAAGACCCGCAAAGCCCCTGTGATTGTAGCATTGGCAGCCGAGAAAGGGTCTGACTAGGGCTTAACCGCTCGTGCATTTCAGGCGCACGAAACAGGCTTAAAACATCATAAAACCACATCCCCAGGCCCATTTTAAACATGCCCACTCGGCTACTTTTAAATATTGGCATTACAAAGCGCAAAGGGTGAACAAGGGTTGGGGCTATATGAAAAAGTTTCTCTCGTTCGCTCAGTGCCTCAAAAACTAAATCAAATTCAAAGTTCTCTAAGTACCGAATCCCCCCATGAATAAGCTTCGAGGACCGCGAGCTTGTCCCCTCGGCATAGTCTTGCATTTCAACAAGAGCCACTTTCAAGCCTCGGCTTGCAGCGTCTCTTGCGACTCCGGCGCCATTTATACCGCCGCCAACAATGGCCAAGTCAAAACGTTCAGTTTTTAAACGCCTTAAATTGTCAACCCTTGTTGCTGATGAAAACTGCTTATACATTTACTATAAACCTTAATGCTTTGTTGTTTTTACTAACAATGTATTCTCTGATAGTTTTTCAGTTTTTACAAAACCTAAATGGTCCGAATAAGAGTCGCAATTGTAAAAAAGCACCGACTGAAAATGCTTTGAGCGAGCCGTGCGGTAAGCTACGTCGAGCATCTCCTCGGCCGAAGACCCCTCGCTATAGCTAAAGTGTTCAACCCACAAGTTTTGGGTTAAACCTCGATAAAACAAAAGGGGTTGAGCCAAAAAGTAACCTAAAAAATCATTTGTTACTGAATCAAAAAAACCAAAACTCCACCCTAAGGGCAGATAATGCTCTAAGGACTCTTTTCGCCATGGGGCACTCCATGAGTCGAGTTCGGCCTGAACAGGGTTATCTGTTGTGTTTTTGAGCTTTTCTTTTTCAAAAGACAAAACTAAGTCCACGTCTTTTTCACACAGAGTTTTAATTACCATATACCTCTTATGCTTAATTATAGCTTTAAATTCAAGCTCTTTATCAAGGCCCTGCCCCCCCCCGGGCGTGGGCCGGCAAGACTTACTCGTGTATAAAAACTCTTGTGATTTGCTCTGTTTTTGCTGTTCACTCAAAAAAATCACTGCTATAAATCGCTTGTATGAAAAAAATTTTTATTTCTTTTTTTGTTTTATTATTCGGCGCAAGCTCTTTGGCTCAATACCCGACTCATTGGTGGGAGGCGGCCTCAAACCCAAAGTCATGGGAGGTCTCTGCGCACACGGCCATTAAAAACAAACAAGTCGTTTTGTCCAAACGAAACGAACTGGGGCTGTTTTCAAATTTTGCTCACACGCCTTTTATTTTTAACAAAAAACACTATAAAAGCGTTGAAGGGCTCTGGCAATCCATGAAGTACCCCGAGAACCTCGATGACCCTAAGGACCCTCGTACCCGCCACAAAGCCTGGCCCCACACAAGGGCCGAGGTGGAGCAAATGATCGGCGCCACCGCCAAACAAGCTGGCTCAAAAGCCTCTCAAATCATGAAAATTTTAAATATTAACTGGGTGACTTATAATGGTGAGCGGCTTATTTATCGAACCCAAAAAAAAGGGGCCCACTACCGACTTATAAAACGAATACTCAAGGCCAAAATAGAACAAAACCCTAAAGTTAAGGCACTACTTATAAAAACCCGCTCATTAGTTTTGTTATCTGACCATAAAATGCCCTCCCCCACACCCCCGGCCTGGCAATACAACCAAATCTACATGGACCTCAGGTAGATAGGTCACTTTTTAGTATTGCAATGCGTTTAGATCAGGCCTGGGCTTGGTCATTAAAAACTGCTTTACAAATTATAGCTTTAAGATGATATTTTTTTTATGCAAATATTTAATCGTTGGGACATGTTAAAGCAAAAAATTGACTCGGCACTTGAGGCCGGCTCACACCCCGTGGCTGCTTTTGATGCCGACGGTACTTTATGGTCCACCGACATGGGCGAAGAGTACTTTCAATACATTATCAAAAACAAACTTGTACCCCTGCCTAAAGACCCCATGAGTCACTATTTAAAACTTAGAAATGGCAATAACCCCCCCGAGGGCTACTTGTGGCTGGCGCAAATTTTAAAAGGCCAATCTCTTGCTGAAATACAGCAGTGGGGGCATGATTGCCTCAAGCAAGTCTCCCCGCCTCCGTTTTACCCAGAACTCAAAAAATTAATTCAATATTTAAAGCTCAATGGGGTCAATATTTTTATTGTTACAGCCTCTGTAAAGTGGGCCATTGAAAGCGCGGCCACTCAATTTTACGAAATCCAGCCTGAAAACATATTAGGCGTTAAAACTCAAGTCATCAATGAGCTTATCACCGACACACAAGACGGCCCTATAACGTGGAAGCAAGGCAAAGTAGACGGCCTCAACCTAGCCACTGAAAATAAAAAACCTTTTTTAGCCGTCGGAAATTCTACCGGGGATAGTTTTTTATTAAAAAACTCTACCGATATACAAATTGCTGTACGCTCAGCTAATGAAGGTCATATGATTTACCCCTCTGAACAGGCCCTTTATGATGAGGCTATAAAAAGCAACTGGCTAACCCATGACTTTAGATAAATAAGTTTATTTTTTTAGTACTTTTATAATTTTACCACTATCGGTAGAGAAATATAAATAGCCATCCCGACTTGTTCTGACATGACGGATGCGCTCGTTAAGGGCCTTAAACAATACCTCTTGCTCGACAACCTTTTTGTTTTTTAAAACTAAACGTCTTAAATGGGTTGAACTTAAGTTTGCTAAAAATAAATGCCCCCGCCATTCAGGGGTTTTATCGCCCGAATAAAAAGACATTCCTGAGGGCGAAATACTCGGCACCCAATGGGCCACGGGCTGTTGCATCCCCTTTTTTTGAGTTGTACCAATGCTTGGCCCCCAATACTCCTTGCCGTATGTAATTACAGGCCACCCGTAATTAGCCCCTTTAAGAATTAAATTTAATTCGTCACCCCCGCGAGGGCCAAACTCGCTACTGTATATTAAATTATTTATTGGGTTTACATCGAGACCCTGTGGGTTTCGATGCCCGTAGGACCATATTTCAGGCAAAGCCTTTTTGTTTTTTACAAAAGGATTCCCCTTGGCCGCTTTGCCATTTAAATTGAGCCTTAAAATTTTACCATTATGTAAAGAGAGGTCTTGAGCGAACTTTCGCTCCCCTCGATCGCCAATAGACATGTAAATATATTCACCCTGAAACAATAATCGAGAGCCAAAATGCCGAGTGGTATCACTTTTTACCTGAGCCTGAAAGAGGGTTTCAAGCTCTAATACTTTTTTATTACTATACACTCCACGCGCTAGGCTTGTGGTGATAAGGTCACCGACCCTTTCTGAAAATGTAACGTATACGTAGTTTTTGCCCGAGTGTGGATGGTAATGAACATCTAAAAGCCCCCCTTGCCCGGCAGCAGTAACACTTGGGCCTTTGAGCTTTATTTTTTCTTTGGTCTTAATGTTAAAATAATAAAGGCCCCCAGACCTGTGTGTGATTAATAGTTCATTTGTAGAAATAAAGGCAAAACTCCAAACAACATCATCAGAGTCATAAACCGTCAATAATTTATACGGACCCTCTTTGAGGGTCTCAACTTTTTTAATAACCGAGCACGCTGTAGAGCTTAACGTCATCATAAATAATATAAGTAAAAAATTTTTTAGCCCTTTATTTCTCATAGAGGCTCCTTTGAAGAAAGCAACTCACTCCCAAATTTTAGTATTTGTACCTATAATATCTTGTATAACATCAGGCTCTTTAGGTGCCGAAGACGACATGTTTAAATACCCGGTTCGAGTCACTGCGATGTTGTCTTCAATTCGAACCCCTATGCCCCTTAATTCAGCCGGGGCCTCCGGGTCATGGGCAGGGACGTAGATCCCCGGCTCAACGGTAAACACCATGTTAGCCTCAAGCTCTCTTGGCTTTCCGTCAAGCTCATGTTTACCGGCATCATGTACATCAGAGCCCAACCAGTGGCTCACTCCGTGAGGGTAGTACTTTCTGTAAGCGAGGTCTTTAATAAGGGTCTCTTTTTTACCCTTAAGTAATTTTTCGTCTATCATAATTTCTGTTAGTTTTTCAATTGTGGTGGTTTGCAGGCTTTTAAATAAAACTCCTGGCTTTATCATTTCAATGATAGATTTTTGAACGTTTAATATTTTTTGATATAGTCGCCTTTGTGTGGGCGTAAACTCCCCACCAATGGGGTAGGTTCTTGTAATGTCGCCGGCATAAAAATTGTACTCTCCCCCGGCATCAACGAGTAATAAGTCACCATTTTTTAGTACCTGGTCGTTAAATTCATAATGGAGAGTTGTTGCACTATTACCGCCGGCCACAATGGCTCCGTAGGCCTCTCTGGCGCAGCCTCTTTGCATGATTTCTTTTATAAATAACCCGTGCAGGGCTCGCTCGTTAACCCCAGGGGCTGTAGCCCTCATCAGTGCAACGTGGGCTTGGGCTGAGATTTCAGCCGCATTTTGTAACATCCTAAGCTCATACTCGTTTTTATAAATTCGCAAGTCTGCAAGCAAGGGGTAAGAGTCATTTACGTTTAAATGCCCCTGCCCGGAGCGGCCTCGAAGCTTTCGGACCTCCTCCATGACGTGGTTAAACTCAAAATCAAACTCTGCATTTTGATACATTCGGTAATAGACCGTCTCGCTTTCGTTTAAAAGCTCGGCGGCCTTGGCCATAAACTCACTGCGCTCATAACACTCATCTATACCAAAAAGAGCTTTGGCCCCCTCGGTGCCGTACCTAAACCCATCCCAGGTTTCACGCTCGGGGTCTTTGGGGCGAACAAATAAAATAGTTTCTGGGGTTTGCCCCGGCCTGAAGAGTAAAATTGATTCTGGCTCCTCAAAACCTGACAAATAATAAAAGTTAGTGTCCTGCCTATAAGCATGATCTACATCATTGTTGCGAATATGATGCGGATGAGAGGCCAACAACAAACTCGCCCCCTTGGGCACTAACTCTTTTAGCCTCTCTCGGCGGTTTAAGAAAATATTTATATCTATTTCGGG
>JAUVAX010000046.1 GCA_030591685.1 Pseudobdellovibrionaceae bacterium
TACCTTGTAAGGGTAGCGCTCTACCAACTGAGCTAAGGCCCTATATCGATTGAATAGGTGGTTGAACTTAATTAATATCCCCTTGTAAGTCTAGTTTTATTTAGCCTTAGGAACTATTTTTTTAAGCACAAACTTGCGTGATGCACCTGTTTCATCGTGAACATACTCTATAACTGTATGGCGATTCGAGCTGTCGACCATGCAAAGGGAGTGAATATATACCCAGTTCCACACCCTGTTCTCAGTCTTTTGATAAGAACTCACCATAACGGCCACAACTGTTGAGCCATCCTCTGAAATAAACCCTGTCCCGCTACCGGTCTGAGTATATTCACCCTTTTTAATTAACGAAGGCTCAAGTTGACGCAGTACAATTTGAATGCCCTCTGCACTCTTAACTGTAGATATTTGAACGTAAAACAAAGTATTACCCTTAGGGTCAATCGCTTGCCAATAGCCTGTCAAGTCAACAACAGATGCCTCACAAGGCTCTGTGTTGGCCCACGGAAAAGGAGGGAGTGTGCCACCGCCTGTTTTTTGTATAAAATAATTGTTATTTGCAAAATGATGATTTTCAGAAGCCGACCCTGCCGCCAGAACAGAGGTTGCAAAAATAAATCCTATAATAAACAGTACTGATTTAAAGATTTTCATTCTTCCCCCAAGCCCCTCAGTCAACCATGACTCGTGTTGCTTTATTTAAAAAATAGCCATTTTTAGATCTAAATATATATTTTGGTTTGTCGTAATCGGGCTCGACCAATTTTCTTAAGCGCTTAATCGTTACGTAGACTTTATTATCATGAACAGAAGGGTCATAGCTTTGCTTCCATACCCTTTCTACCAATAGCTCTTTAGAGTATACGTGCCCTGGGTTTTGCATAAATAATCTTAATAAATCTAGAAGAATAAATTGGTTTTTAAAATCAACTCGGCCCTTCTTGCGCTCCGTCAAGAGGTGTGATGACGAGTTTAAAATTAAATCGTAATCAGAGGCGTCTGCATCCCCAACTTCCTCTAACCTTTTATTTATCCTATTAACTAGAGCCGTATGGTTACTTGGGTCAATAGACCTTTTAGCTAAATTCAAGTACATTCTGCCCATGTTTAAATCACCAGAATCTAAGTATGTGAGGCCCATGGCGTACAATAAGCTTAAGTACATATATAGTTTTTTAGACTCTTTGAGCGAATCATAAGCCTGCCAAAATATCTCTAATGCCTGATCGTATTTTTTCATGTCTCTTAAAATATGGCCGTTTAAAAGTAAACTGGCCATTTTTAAGTCCTGCAAAGGCATGATTTGAAAAAACACCTGTAAATTGTAAATCTCTTTAAGGGCGTCATCACGTCGACCCGACATCCAATAAACAACTGCCATACCGTAAATGGCATAACAAATATCTTTTTTATTATCTGTTTTCAGTGCCAGCTTAAGAGCTTTCTCAAAATAATCTTGTGCTGTTTCAACTTGTTTTTTGTAAGCAGCGCAAACTCCCAGAGTATAGAAAATCTGAGAGCTCAACTCAAAGCCCTCTTGAATGACTAAATCCTGCAGGGACTCTTTACACTCTGTAATCTTCTCAAACCGCTCTTGTTCACTGTAAATACGGAGCAATGCATTTTGAGAGTCTAAAAACAGCTCATAATCTTTTAATTCGATAAATACTTTCGAGACATGCTTAAACTTTTCAATGGCTTTTACAAAATCGCCACGATCAGAGTGGAGCTTGGCAACCTCAAATTCAGCGATAGCCTGCTTGCTTTTCATTACTATAACTCCTCAAATTCTTAAATGCTCTGTAGAACAGGTATACATTTCTTACAAAATCTGTGAAGAAGGTCAATACATAGATAAAATGACTATTCGCGAAACCACTTGTAACGCATAAAAAACGGGCCCTTAGGGGCCCGAAAAGATATAATAATTTTTTAGATGTTACATTAGTGCTGCAGTGTGTGTCCGGTATACTGGGCTCGAATGCCAGTAGCCCGTTCAGACCTGACCTTAAAAATCTCTTTAGCGTCCTTTACATCCAGTGCATTTACGAGCACTTGATCCACATGATCTACCAATATGATCTTTAAATCACTCAAGATTTCCTTTGGTATGTTTTTAAGATCTTTTTCGTTTTCTTTTGGGCAAATAATAGTTTTAATCCCACCTCGATGAGCTGCTATTATTTTCTCCTTCAATCCGCCGATACCTAAAACTCGCCCTCTAAGGGTGATTTCACCCGTCATGGCAACAGTTCTCTTAACGGGGATTTTTGTGATGGCCGACACTATGCTTGAGGTAATAGCCGTCCCTGCACTGGGGCCATCTTTAGGGATAGCACCCTCTGGCGCATGGATATGAATATCTATGTTTTGAAAGGTCTCCTTATCAATGCCAAAAAGTGGGCCGCGAGACCGAACATAACTCATTGCTGCAGTACAGGACTCTTTCATCACATCACCCAAGGAGCCCGTGATAATAAACTTACCCCGACCTGGAACAACAGAGACCTCTACTACTAATAAGTCTCCACCAACCTCGGTCCAAGCAAGGCCATTGGTCATGCCAATTTCGTTTCGAGTGTCCATCTTTCCAAACTTATACTTATTATCAGCCCCGAGCATTTCAACAACCTTCTTCGGGGTGATATTATAAGAAGTTTTCTTTGTCAGTTTTTTGGACTTTTTCTTTTTAGGCACTTTATCTAAAGCCTGCGCTTTTACTATTTCACGGGCTGTCTTTCTACAAAGAGTCGCCAGCTTTCGCTCAAGATTACGAACCCCAGACTCTCTTGTGTACGAACGTATCACCTCAGTAATTGCCGGATCTGTAAAAGTAACTTTATACTCCTCTAATCCATGGGCCTTTACTTGCTTTGGTACTAAGTATTTTTTAGCAATATGAAATTTTTCAGATTCAATGTAGCTATCAAGGCTAATGACTTCCATTCGATCCAGCAGAGGACGCGGGATAGGGTGTAGTGAGTTTGCCGTGGTGACAAACATCACGCTCGACAAATCATAATCCACCTCAAGGTAGTGATCACCAAAATGCTTATTTTGCTCAGGATCCAAGACCTCTAATAACGCCGACGAAGGATCCCCCCTAAAGTCGTTACTCATTTTATCGATCTCATCAAGAAGAATCAACGGATTGCCAGAGTCTACCTTTCTAAGGGCTTGAATGATTTTACCCGGCATTGCGCCGACATATGTCTTTCTGTGCCCTCTAATTTCAGCCTCATCACGAACCCCACCTAAGGAGATTCTGTTAAAGTCCCTATTCAATGCTCGAGCGATCGATCTTGCTAGTGAGGTTTTACCCACTCCTGGTGGCCCAACAAGGCATAAAATAGGCCCTTGAAGTTTATCGGTTAACGATTGCACTGATAAATGTTCGATAATTCGCTCTTTGACTTTCTCAAGCCCCCAGTGATCCTCGTTGAGGATTCTTTCGGCCTCATCAATATCGTGCTTCTCAACCCTGTGCTCTTGCCAAGGTAAAGCTAACATCCAATCAATATAGTTTCTAACTACAGCGGCTTCAGCGCTCATGGGCGACATCATTTTTAATTTTTTGAGTTCTTTTAAAACACGCTCTCGGCCCTCTTTAGAGATCGCTTTTTTAGCAAGCTCCTCTTCTAATTCGGCCAACTCTTGTTGGTAGTCGTCTTTTTCGCCCAGTTCTTTTTGAATGGCCTGCATTTGTTCGTTTAAATAGTATTCTTTTTGCGAACGCTCCATTTGCTTTTTAACTCGGCCACGAATTTTACGCTCAACCTCAAGTATTTCAATTTCACCTGTCATTAAGTTTAACAGTTCCTCTAAACGAGAGGCCGGGTTTGAAACCTCAAGTATTTTTTGCTTATCTTCGAGCTTCAAATTTAATTGAGCGACAATAATATCCGCAAGCTCCCCAACATTATCAATTGTAGAGACACGCATTAGAATTTCAGGAGGGATTCTTTTATTTAACTTCACATAAGTTTCAAAGGTTGTCTTAGCAGACCTCATCAATGCCTTTGACTCTGTATCGCTGATAACGATTTCGACAAGCTCTTCGACCTCTACAACGTAGTGGCCTTCAGTCGAAATAAATTTTTTAATTTTAACCCTTTTCTTGCCCTCAACTAAGACCTTTACAGTACCATCAGGCAACCTTAACAGCTGAATAATTGTACCTATTGTGCCCACATCATAAATTTCATCGGGCTGAGGCGTATTTGTTTTCGCATCTTTTTGCGCCACCAAAACAATGTCTGTTTGCTGGTTCATTGCCTCTTCAAGAGCGTTAATGCTCTTTTCACGACCCACAAATAGCGGCATCATCATATGAGGAAATATAATTAGGTCTCTTAACGGTAACAGGGGTAGTTTTTGTGTAGAACTACTCATATACTCTCCTTCCATAGGAACATATGAGTTAATATTGCAAAGACTGAATACTCTCAAGGGAGAATGTGCCAAAAAGTTTTTAACAATTTTATATGGCTGTTTGCTTGTTAAGCACTTTCAGCTTTTGATTCGCCGTCTTGAGGGCCTTCTTGCCCCTTCAACACCAACTGCGGTGATTCACCTTCTGTAATCACCTTCTCTGTAATTATAACTTCTTTTACATTATCTTTGGAAGGGATTTCGAACATAATTTCTAACATGGCCGTCTCAATGACACCGCGCAGGCCCCTGGCCCCAGTTTTTCGTCTAAGTGCCTCTTTTGCAATGGCGAGAATGGCCCCGTCTGTA
This sequence comes from Pseudobdellovibrionaceae bacterium, assembly GCA_030591685.1. GTDB lineage: Bacteria > Bdellovibrionota > Bdellovibrionia > Bdellovibrionales > UBA1609 > JAUVAX01. The sequence goes on from JAUVAX010000046.1 coordinate 4,741, forward strand.
AAAGTCAGCTTGACATCCTCGTACTCAAATAGCCTTTCATACTGTTTCACTAATGCGTTTTTAGGCTTGGTTAAAATCTCTACTAAAGCCCCTTCGCTTAACTGATCAAGAACGGCAATCACAGGGAGGCGACCAATAAATTCCGGGATCAACCCGTAGCGTGATAAATCATTCGGTTCAATTTTTTGTAAAATATTTACGGCTACTTTTTCTTTCTCTTTTGAGGACATGATCTCAGCACCAATCCCAAGTGACTTACTTGTAACTCGTGACTCAATAAGCTTATCTAGGCCCACAAAGGCTCCACCACAGATAAATAAAACATTTGTTGTATCTACCTTAATAAATTCCTGTTGAGGGTGCTTTCGCCCCCCCTTGGGCGGGAGGTTTGCCACTGTTCCCTCTAAAATCTTTAATAGCGCCTGTTGAACACCCTCTCCGCTCACATCTCTAGTGATGGAGGGGTTCTCTGACTTACGAGTGACCTTATCAATTTCATCAATATAAATGACACCCTTTTGGCATCTCTCAACGTCGTAGTCCGCTGATTGTAATAAGTTTAAAATTACATTTTCAACATCCTCACCCACATAGCCCGCTTCGGTTAGGGCCGTCGCATCAGCCATTGCAAAAGGAACATTTAAGACTTTAGCAATAGTTTGAGCCAATAATGTTTTTCCTGAACCCGTGGGACCAATTAATAAGATGTTAGATTTTGAAATTTCAACATCATCTTTTTTCGGTCCGGTGGCAGTAGAAGAATTTATTCTTTTATAGTGATTATGAACAGCCACAGCCAGAGACTTCTTAGCTTTTGTTTGACCAATCACATAGTCGTCAAGATGCCCTTTTATATCAATGGGCTTGGGGACAACAAGCTCGCCTTTTTTAATGGTGTCGCGTCCTCGTTCTTCAGCAATAATATCGTTACACAGGTCAATGCACTCATCACAGATGTACACAGCTGGCCCTGCGATGAGCTTTTTAACTTCTTTTTGGCTTTTTCCACAAAAGCTACAACTTAAACTTCCACCTGTACTTTTTTCTTTACTCATATAACTTAGCCCCTACTTATTTGCTTTTCTGTATTCAACAACTTTATCGATAATCCCAAACTCTTTGGACTCTTCAGCTGTCATAAAGTTATCTCTATCCATTGCCTTTGTTAATTCATCAAAGGATTGGCCCGTATGATTTTCATAAATCTCAGTTAATATTCTTTTATTTTTAACCATGTTTTTAGCGTAAATTTCAATATCACTGGCCTGACCTGTTAACCCGCCCCCGCCTATAAGTGGCTGATGAACCATAATTTCTGAGTGCGGAAGAGCAAATCGCTTGCCCTTCGTCCCGCCCGCAAGCAAAAGTGAACCCATACTCGCAGCCATACCTATACAGGTCGTACTGATATCACACTTAACAAACTGCATGACATCATAAATCGCCAAACCAGAGGTTACACTGCCTCCAGGGGAGTTAATATAAATATTAATGTCCTTATCTGGGTTTTCCATTTCTAAGAAAAACATTTGCGCAACAATACTATTTGATACTTGATCATTAATTGCTGAGCCTAAGATAATAATTCGATCCTTCAAAAGTCTCGAGTATATATCGTAACTTCTTTCACCCTTTGGCGTTTGCTCAATAACTACAGGTACATAACTCACGTTTAACTCCTCTGGTGACAAAACCCACTATGTAATAGTCTATTCTTTCTTTTAAAAATACTCATTATTTTTCTAAGCCCTTATTACCTTTAAGACCTTGTTCGTGTAGCAATTTCAACCCCACATAATAATTCATAAAAGAAATCCACTTTGTCCAGACCAACATGTGTCTTATTTATAGCCTGACAAGATCTTTTCGGGGTTTTCCTCCCGGACTTTAAATAGAAATAAAACTTAAACTCAACATCTCGATGTGCTACAAATGCGTTTTAAAGTCATACGAATTGCCGTATTGCGTTAATCCTGATTATCCCAAAGGGGTCACTATGAAAGTCCAGTTACTCACAGTAAAAAAAGCTTCGTCTCAATTTCAAGTCGGCATTTACTTTGCCTCTCAGGGGAAAGATAAGAAAATTTCTATCCCTGGCGCTAGCAAGCTCACCCTCAACCATGCCCTCGAGGCTCAAAAAGAACACTCATTTAGTGCTCAAAAAAACGAAACTCTGTTTATTCGCGGGGCCAACGAGGCCCACTTTAAGCACCTTCTCATTGTGGGCCTCGGCCCAAACAAATCTATCAACAATGAAGTCCTCCGCAGCGCCGCCGGGCAGGCCAGTAAAACCTTAACGGCTCAAAAAATGGGTCAGGCCGCGGTATTCTTAGATTCGGCCCTTGTTAAAACTAACGACGCAGGCGCCTCAACCCAAGCCCTCACGGAGGGCTACGTACTCTCTAGCTATACATATGATGATTATAAAACAAAACCCTCCAAAGCCCCTCGGTTAGCTGACCTTACTTTTTTATCTGATAAAAAAGGGACCCCTGTGAGCTTAAAAAAAGGCGTTCAAGAAGGTGCTGTTATTTCTGAGTGTACTAATTTTGCTAAATGGCTGGGAGACACCCCCGGCAACCTTATGACCCCTGAAATATTAGCAAACACCACCAAATCTAAGTTTAAAGGCACAGCCGCAAAAATCACAGTATGGGACAAAGCACGAATTAAAAAAGAGCGTTTTGGTGGCCTCTACGGCGTTTCCCTCGGCAGCTCTGCTGACCCTCGGTTTATTATTATTGAATATAATGGGGCCGCAAAAAGCAAAAAACCTTTAGTTTTTGTTGGCAAAGGGCTTACCTTTGACTGCGGAGGCATTAGCATCAAGCCTTCAACTGGTATGGATGAGATGAAGTACGATATGTGTGGTGGCGCTAACGTTATTGGCGCTATGTTAGCCATAGCAAAATTAAAACTGAAGGTTAATGTTACCGCCTATATCCCGTCGTCTGAAAACATGCCCGGCTCTTTAGCCACAAAGCCTGGTGATATTTTAACATTTCGAAACGGAAAAACATGCCATGTTGACAATACGGACGCCGAGGGCCGCTTAATTTTAGCCGATGCTCTAGCCTATGCCTCCGAGTCTAAACCCGCTGCCATCGTAGATGCGGCGACTTTAACAGGGGCTGTTCTTATTGCCCTTGGCAACACTCATACAGGCCTTATGGGTCGCAATAGCGTTATGGTTAAAAAGGTGCAAAGTGCGGCCAACAAATCAGGCGAAAAGGTCTGGCAACTGCCGCTAGACGAAACGCACGTCAGCGACATGAAGGGTGTTTTTGCAGACCTCAATAATATTGGTGCGGGCCGGTTTTCTGGCTCTTCACGGGCGGCTGCTTTTTTAAGCCATTTTGTCGCAGAAGATATCCCGTGGGTTCACTGTGATATCGCAGGGACAGCATGGGACACTGCTGGTCGCCTCAGCTACACTCAACCCAAATTGGCCACAGGTTCTATGGTAAGAACCTTTGTAGAGCTTGCTAAAGGCCACAAATAATAACCTAAGTGGATTAGGTCATTACTTACTTATGAGGGGTCCTTTTTTAGTTCTGCAAAAATAAAAGAGGCTCCTGCAACCCCTAAGGGCAGCACTAATATTGTTAGCCCTGGGAGCAGTAACGTTATCATTAAACTCGTTGCCATGCCGCAAGCCACGCTTAAGTGCTTAATAAAAAACTGTACCCTTTGTGAAAAGGTCATTCTTGCTGATTCAAAGGCATAATCAAAACAATCAAAAGACATGATTAAAAATACCACAAAACTCGCCACAACGTTAATCACCGGTATAAAAGCCAAAACAAAAAGAACCAACGCTAAAACTGTAAATACAAAAGCTTTTATTAACGACGCCCGTAGCATTTTAACAGTCAATGCCCACCAGCTTCTTAATGTTGCAGAGTCTTCTGTTATGACCCCCTCAATTAACAACACCTTTTCAGACAAAATCACATTAAACGGAGCCGCAATAATTGTGCTCAATATAAATGTTAAGTAAATAATAAAAACTAAAAAAGAAACCCAGGCCAGAGCCAAAAGAGGATAGTATATAAAAAAATACCAGGCCCCTTCGTTTAAAAAGGACAGCGCCGAACCCACCCAAACTGACACATTAGACAAGCCCACTGAAAATAAAACCACTAGCAGTAATGCATCAATGACGAGTGGTAAAATTAAAAACCGTTTTAACCCCTTATTGGCCTTAATCTGCGCAAATCCGGTAAAAATAAAAAGGAGCCCTTTTGTAAACTGTTTCAACATATCAGCTTACTGCTTTGTCTTTTTTTGAGTTCTGTTTTCTAAGATTGTTTCTTTTGAAAGCACCCGCCCTGGCTGTTTAAGAGACTGCCTTTTAATGGCCTCAGGAGTTAACTCGGTACCGTGAGATATTTTAGCCAAAGCAATTTTAAATTTACTCTCTTTTGCTTCAATGTGCGAATAAAGTTGTTCGACAATTTTAATTTCAGCATCCTCAGGTAGGCGCTGTTGTTTTAAATTATAAATACTCACAAGTGCGGCCTCAATCTCGCGCATTTTTATTTGTCGACTGCTGAACTTATGCTCAGGCCTAGGGTCAACAGGCAGTGCATTTACATAAACATAAATTTTATCATAAGAGTCAAGAATCTCACGGGCCGAGCGTGGCGACCAATCATTATGACCTAACTCAACAGACATCAACAAATAGTTTTGTAAATACTTTAGGCTATCAATATATGTAGCGCCAGAGAGTTTATTAATATCATACTTGTTCATGCTACCCATATAGTACAGGGTCTTGGCTAATAGGGTTTTTTTCTTTTCTGGATTTCTGCGACTTGAATTTAATTTTTTAAGCCCATCTCGTGCATTGTTAAAATACTTTTGAGCCAAACTTTGGTTGCCCTGACGGGCATATGCCGCCGCAAGGCGAGCCGGCACCTCTGCCTTAATTATATTTATCGGCAAAGCATCTGACATTCTCTCAAGCGACAGAAGGGTCGCAATAACTTTTGCGTCCTCATTAGAGCACTCATAAACATAACTGAGCCTAAGCATAGCTTGAGCCTTTAAACGACCCTGTCCCTTCTCGGACTTATCACGCACCTCGCGGTACCTTTTCGACGCGGCCTTGCACCTGCCTAAACCCTCAAGAGCACCACCCATATTATACACAATTAACAGCTCTAACTCAGAAGTGGGGTGATCTCTAAGAATTTTTTTAAATGCTCGCCCGGCTTTGTTAAATTCTTTTGAGTCCATTAAGGCTAAAGCATAATTGAATTTTTCTTTAACCTTGGCGGCCTCTTTTTCAACGAGGCGACTCCCTTCAGTATTAGGTGAAAAACTCCCGCCAGATTGACAGCCCATTATAATAAAACTTAACAATAAAATTAATATTCGATTCATAGCCATTTCCCCATTATTTATCAAAAAAATATTTTGAATAACTCAACAAACTTTCAAAACCGATTAAACCCTCTGTTATTTCTGGGATCCGTACCTGGTTGGTTTTAGGCCCCAGCTCCCCCACTAACTTATCATAACTTTCGACTCGCCCCTTATAAAAATTAAACATCTCAAGAGCTAGTGGCCTCAGGGGCTCTTCAACGCCTTCAATCCAGTTTTCTTGCCCCTCGGCCTCTACATACCACTCTGGATAGGCTCTGTTGACAACAATAGTGTCAAGATTATAGCCCATTGACGTTAATTGAGCGACAAAATCCTTACTCTCAATTAACTTTGCCTGATCAAAACTTGTCACCACCATAAATGATGTTTTTTTACTACTCAGTATGCCCTGCACCTTTTCGCAGCGCTCAACAATGTGCTCTTGAATTTCCTTTAAACTCGAAAAAAATTCATACAGCTCATTCATAAAGCCTTTTCCTGTAATTTTTTGTAAAACCCCAAGCCCTAGGTGTGTCCCTTTATTTACAAATTTTGAAAAAATAGACTCTGACCCTGCACTCTTAGAAAACCACTTTGCAATAGATGATTGAAATAATGTATAGATTCGGTCCGGTGACTCAAGAAAATCAATCGCATGCTGAGCCGGTGGCGTGTCGAGTATTATTAAGTCAAACTCGTCCGATTCATAATAATTATTCAACTGAACCATCGATGTAAACTCTTCAGATCCACTCAGCGTCGTAGATAACTGTTTATAGAGCCCGTTGTTAATGATTCTTTGTGCAATGGCTTCATTTTTAGCGGCTTTAAAAATAAACTCATTAAATACTTTTTTTGAATCTATAACCCCCGCATAAAGCTCCCCTTTTAAATTTTGACCCGGAACTTTTATACAATCTTCTGATGAATGGGTTAACCCTAAAATAGTTTGTAGCCTCTTGGCGGGGTCAATAGTTAACACCAAAACCTTTAAGCCCTCTGAGGCCGCTAAAGCCCCTAGGGCCGCCGATACTGTTGTTTTACCAACACCACCACTGCCAGAGCATATAATAATTTTTTGATTAAACAACTCAACCCTCATAAAGACCCCATGCCTTTAGAGATTTTTTCTACAAGGGGCCAGGCTTGAGACTCAAAAAATAACGGTAGCGTTTTTAAATTCGAAAACTGCTCTTCTAATTTTTGAAGCTGTAACTTTTGATGGCTCTGCTTTAAATAAGTTTGCTTGGCAAAAGAAGAGGACTTATCAGTACACTCAAAGGGCTGTAACTCAATACACTTATTACAAATCACCTGGGGGGTGATTTGAAAGTTATCCTCTAACTGAGCACATAATTCTAAGGTCTCTATAACAGGCGCCTCTTCGGCTAAACTCACCACTACATAAGAGCAAAGACTTTTATCACACAAAGCTTTTTGTAAACCTAAACACTGCTCCCCCATAGGTCCAAACTTTACCACTTCATGTAAACCAAAAGGGGCCTGTAAAAGAGCCATGAAATGACCCGTCGCATAAGCGTCAATGATGATGTGATCATAATCTAGCTCTGGGCCATGATGCCGACCACGGCTTGTGATCTGACCCAATAGGGCCAGCTCTTTTAACCCCGGCGAGGCCTTAATTAGGGCCTTGATCGGCTTGGTGCTAAAAAATAAATCAACAAGAGCCTTCACTTTAATATAGTGTGAAATGTAATCCTTAAGGCTCTTCTCAGCGCTGAGAGACAATACAGAGAGATTTGGCCGTAATTTTTGAGGTTCGAGTGTCGACCCCACACTAAAAAAATGGGAGTAAAAGCTCTTTTCCCCGAGCTCCACTAAAAGGGTTTTACGGCCCTCAGATGCACTTTTCAGCGCCAATCCGGCCGCAACCGTTGACTTGCCCACGCCACCCTTACCGCTAACAAAAATAATTGGAGTTCTCAGTCTCATAGTGCCTACACAATTCAGCTTATAGGTAGATTTTTCAAGTATTTACATGGTTATTCCCCTTTTCAATACTTCGCATTAAAGGGTTGCCTTTTATAGGCTTCTGCCTATAGTTTGGACCTCCTTAGGAGGAATACACAGTATGAGCAACACTACACTTGATATATTAGAGGGCTTAAGCCGAAAATTAACCATTGAAATCCCCGAAACAAAGGTCACTGAAGAGTTAAACTCCGCCTACGTAACACTACAAAAAAGCGTAACTCTCCCCGGCTTTAGAAAGGGCAAAGCCCCTATTGCTAAAATTAAGCCCCTCTATAAAGACAAAGTCCAAGAGGATGTATTTAACCGCTTAATCTCTGAAACCTACCGACAAGCCCTTGATGAGCACAAACAAGACCCTATAAGCCACCCCACTGTAAATTTTGAACCCTTTAAAGAGGGACATTCTTTTAATTTTACAGCCCAGTTTGAGATCAAACCAGAGGTGAGTTTAAAAACTTATGAGGGCCTAAAGGTACAAAAGGAAATTTTTAAAGTCGATGACTCTCAGGTCGACGAGGTACTGACCAATATCCAAAAATCAAAACCTGAAACCACACCCGTCTTAGAGGCTCGAGCGGCCCAACTGGACGACCTTGCTAAAATCGATTTTGATGGGTTTGTTGACGGAGCACCACTTGAGGGCGGCTCTGCCAAGGACTTTGAAATACAACTGGGCACCAACTCATTTATACCTGGGTTCGAAGAGGGTCTTGTTGGAATGAATATTAATGACGAAAAAGAACTCAACTTAAAGTTCCCCGACGAATATCATGCGCCCGACATTGCCGGCAAAGATGTCATTTTTAAAGTTAAGCTCCATGCCTTACTTAAAAAGACCTTTCCTGAAATTAATGACGCCTTTGCCACCACCGTAAACGAAGAGTTCAAAACTCTTGACGACCTCAAGTCACGCATCAAAGAAGACATCGAAGAGGGCGAGAAAAAGCGCATTGAGGATGACTTAAAAAACAGAATCCTAAGAGCTCTTGTAAAAGCGAACCCTGTAGACGTCCCCCTCTCTCTGAGAGAGGAGCAAAAACAAAAATTAATCGAGGACACCCAAAATAGATTAAAAAATCAAGGCATGAACGAGGAGCAGTTTGAGGAATACAAGCAAAAGTGGGACTCAGATTTTAACGAAACTTCTTCTTTTATGATTCAGTCGAGCTTTTTAATTGATGCTTTGGCTAAAAAGTTAGACCTTAAAGCCTCTGCAGAGGACGTTGATAAAAAGCTTGTCGAGTACGCAGCACAATCTGGCATGCCCATCGAGCAACTTGAGGAGTTTTATAAAACCCCAGAAAGGCGCTCACAAATGTCTTTTCAAATCACCGAGGACCGTGCCATCGAGCACCTCATAAAAACGGCAAAAATTGAAACTGTCGAAAAAGATAAATTAAAAGAGGACAAATAACTCACTTAAAAAAACTAACTGGCCGCGGCCTTTCGCGGCTGTTTTAATAGTGAGATCTCAAAACAAGTGTTTGGTGACGAAGAGATCACCCTTAACCCTCCGCCATGGCTCTTCATAATGCTTCGGCTAATACTTAACCCCAAGCCTGTACCTCCGCCCACTTGTTTTGTTGTAAAAAATGGTTCCATAATTTTTTGCGCTGTTTCTTTCTCTATCCCATGACCTGAGTCAATCACTCTGATTTTTATTTTTTTCGGTGTTTCTGACACCTCTACTCGAACCCATCTTTCTTCCGCAGTACAGATGGCATCATATGAGTTATTTAACAAATTAATCAGCACTTGTGATAACTCAACCTGATTACAGTACACGTACTCTTCTTTAGCAAAATTTTCGACATTCAACTGAACGCCCTGATTTAAAAACCGCTCACGACAAAAGCTCAAGACCTCCTCTAAAAAGGTCTCAATTTTAACAGGGGAAAGCTCTGCACTGTCCTCTCGCACAAATTTTTTCAGTCCATTGATTATTTTGGCTATGCGGTCAACCGTTCTATGAATTCGAGACAAGGTCACTTTTGCATTATCTTTATCTAGTCGATCCTTATCAATCATCTTGGATAGTAACTGAGCCGACCCATCTATTATCGCCAGGGGGTTGTTGATTTCATGTGCAATCCCGCCGGCCATTTCCCCGAGAGCCGCCAACCTAGAGCTGCTTAGGGCGCGTATGTTTTGCTCTTCAATTTTTCTTTCAAGTGAAATTTTCTCTGAAACATCTCGCGCCATCAATAAAACATGATGTGCATCGTATCTCACTATACAAGCCTCAACATGCAAAAGGTGCTCTCCAAGGGCCACATCCAGCTCATTTCTAATCGTAACATCATGAAGCAATACTTGTGCTATGGCCCTTTTAACTTTTGCTCGATCACCCTCGCAAACATAGCGGTCTACATGTGTGTTTTCTATGTCCTCTATTGAGAAATTTTCCAGCACTCCCGAAGGTGAAACTACAGTTGAGATAATGCCCTTATGATTCACAATAAAGAGATAATCCGGAAACACTTTAAAAACGGCCTCAAGTTCATTTGTACGCGCTAGTAAAAGTCGAGTCCTATTCTTGACCTCATGATCAAGGGTAACATTTAAATTAGATAGCATTTTCTGCGCCTGCTCTTTTAAAAAGACCTCTTTTTTCAGAGCTGTTATGGATCTCTGCCCACGAGCATGGGCATCAAACATTAATAAATTTAAAACCACTAAACTACAGCCCAACAAGCCAACAACAATAATTAATGGCCACTGACTGTACCCAAAATGTAGAAACGGTATAATTAACGGACCCCGCCCCTCGCCTGAAAAATGTAGCCCCAGTTTCTCGAACTCTAGCTGAACTGTTAAACCATTTATATTTTTCTGGGCAAAACTTAAACCCGTGTGTTCATAAAGGGGGGGGGATTGTGCCGCTTTGTCCTCTGCATTTCGAGTATAGAATTTGATATTTAACTTCTTCTTAAATCCATATTCCTGCTTTGAAAGCGCATCGGATATTAACAAACTCATATCAACTTTAGATGTGAGAAGACCATAGTTATCCTCCGACCTGCCTTCATGTATCGTAACCAAAGATACGATATAATAATTAAAGTGGTTACCATTTTTAGGATCCTTAATTTTTGTAATGTGAACAGATTTTTTTATTAACTCTTTAAGGTCAAAGTCAAAAAAACTCTTGCCTTGAGCCCTCTTCCTCTTAAGCCATGTTTTGTTTCCTTTAGACTTCCTAACAACGACTGACTCTTTATATTTAATAATTCCACTTTTATTATCAGAGTTTAACCTCCTTGAAAGCACAAAATCACTTAGGTACTTATTTTGCTTCTCATATTCAGACTTAAAATGACCAGATTTTTTAATTAAATCTTTTGGTAACATCAGTTCGTTTTTTACATGCATAAAGTCTAAAACAACAGCATCTAGGTTTTCTTCTATTTCAATGCGCGCAAGCACCTTTTGCCGATCCACCAAACTTATAACTTCTTGTTCATTTTGTATTTCAGAGAAATGTAAAATACTTATTATTACTAACAAAAACAGTACGTAATATTTAAATATGTGTGTTTTTATAATGCCCTTATAGTGATTGTTTAAAAAATAAAGGGTTAGCGGGGTAAAAAACATTGTCCCCAAAAAAAGTCCCATGTGCGACCTAAATGCAATGCTAGATAATGACAAGACATCAATTTCAAAAAATCGAGCCACGGCAACAAAGGGCAAGTAAGCTAAAATAATGGTGCCGAAAACAGCCACAGTAATAATGTTTATAATTACATGTCTTTGATTATAAAAATTTAATTTATTTTCAAATAAAATTTTGTTTATAAAAAGAGTCGCGTATACAAAAAACACAAAACCTATGGTTGAAAAAGAAACTAAGCTCAGAGCTTCAGGGAAGGAAACATCATACCCCGACAGCGCTATAACAGCGGCATGAGAGATCACATGTGCCAGTAATGTCACTACTACAACTCTAGATCTATATGTTAAAATCACACCTGCCGCAAACCCCAAAGCGGGGTTGCAAACAAACCCCAGACCGAACGACTCCCCTGCCGAGCTAAAGGCAATGCTTAGAGCTACATAGTAGAATATATAAAACAACGAGAACTTAATGAAATTATCAATCTTCTGCATGCTTATAATTTAGCGCTAACTCTCGATTAAAACGACACAATACATGGCTTTTGTATAATTTATTTAACCCTGTCTAATCTCTTAACATGTCCTTAACTTGAGACTTCGCACAGCGGTCAGAGACCACAAGCCTAGTGTCAAAGTTTTTAACACCCACCGAGTCCTCATAACTATACTTTCATAACTAAACTACTGTTGAATTACTGATCTTATTTTTTTAATCTGTCTTTAACTATATACCCTTCATAACCTTCCATGCCCTTAAATAACTGTAGGCTTGAAACAGCTGGAAATCCTTTTTAAGTAGGATTTCTACAGCGCTCCTTTTTTTATTATCCTTTTCAGAATCTAGCCACCACAGGGTAAATTGCTCTTTTGATTTTCTTTTTTTAATCTCTTTACTTCCGAGCAGGTGCCCTTTGATATCTTTTTCACGTCTTATTCTTTTTTTCTTTAGTTTTTTCTTAAGTGTTTCCGTGTCTATATCATCGACCTCTACGTCAGGAACAACACCCTCTGCCTGGATAGATCGACCGCTGGGTGTGAAGTATCTCGCCACAGTTAATTTTAACCCACCATTGTTTTCACCTAACTTAACTACTGACTGTACCGACCCCTTACCAAAAGAGGGCTTACCCATTATAAGAGCCCTCTTGTTATCTTGCAGAGCCCCTGCCACAATTTCACTAGCACTGGCGGAGTACTCATTCATTATCACCACAACAGGGAAAGGAGGGAGAGTTTTATTTTTTCTTGCATAAATAAGCTCTTTATCTTTTTTATTTCTACCTACGGTAGATACGATAACGCCTTTTTCTAAAAACATATCAGTAATTTTCACAGCCTGATCTAATAGGCCTCCTGGGTTTTTTCTTAAATCAAGCACAAGACCTTTCATTGATTCATTATTTTTAGTGTGCTTTAAAATGGCTTTTCTAAGCTCTTTCGCTGAGCCTTCGATAAAACTTGTTAGTTTTATATAAGCATATCCCTCTTTAAGGTCAGTGTATTTTACAGATCTAATTTTCACGTCCCCCCTGACTATTGTAAAGTTCTTTGGGTCACTGAGCCCCTCTCTATATATCCCTAATATTACTTTTGAGCCCTTTTTACCGCGCATTTTCTGTGCCGCTTCAACCA
>JAUVAX010000025.1 GCA_030591685.1 Pseudobdellovibrionaceae bacterium
AGTATATAAAGGATTTAAAGTGGTGCATCTACAATTCTACAAGATTTATTCTAACAGACGCCATGGAAACAGAAGGAACGAGTAATATCAAATACCTACATAAAAAATTTTGTAGTGAAATTGGTCGGGGAGACAGGATTCGAACCTGCGACCCTCTGGTCCCAAACCAGATGCTCTACCGGGCTGAGCCACTCCCCGACTTAGTAGAAATTGAAGGGCTATTTTTAAGTTTTTTTAAGGCATTAGGCAATAGGTTAATTTAATGAGGGGGGTGTTTGATGCGTTGCGGTTTTTGTGCTGAGCATGTGGCACTGTAAGTCATTTTTGTTAGTTAATAATTCTTTAGAAGTTTGTTAGGTTACGGCACGAATAGATTATGGGAGAGAGTATGAAAAGTGTCCTAAGTGCTTTATTGGCGTTATTAGCCCCGTTAGCATCTGTAGCCGTGGAGTCAGTACTTGAGCCGACGGCTCAAATGAGAGTGCGGTACCACTATCAAGAGCAGGGTGATGTTTTAACTTCTGATTTTGAACACCAGGGGCGGTTGGGTTTAAAGTTTAGATCTGGGGAGCGGTTTACGTCGCTTTTTGAGTTTATACATAAATCGAAATGGGGTGAGGGTACAGAAGAGCTACCCTTAGCTGCAGGCACTCAGGTGGGCATACGCAATGATGATAACTCAATTTTAGTACACCAAGCCTACGGGGAGTGGTTGTGGGACGACGATGTGCAGTTTAAATTCGGTCGTCAGGCCATTGAGCTGTCGAAGGGGTTTGTTTTTAGTGAAAACAGTTTTTCAAACACCCCTTACTCTTTTGACAGTTTGCTGTTTCAATACGACTCTAATTTTGCAGGGGTTAATTTTTGGATGATTCAAAAAAATGATGCCGACCCGGCTAACGGGATCGGTGACGACCCGGAGAGAACCATCTTATTACTGTCAGTTGAGATTAAGTCCCTACCGGCTTTAATAAAAAAAGCTCACATACATATTGGTCAAGATAACTCGCAAGAGCTATCAACCCCCCTAAGCCCGTCAAAAGATATTTCTAGATATGGACTGCTATTAGACGGCAGTTACGGCCCCGTTATTTATAACCTCACCTATGCCGCCGAATCGGGAGAAGAGGTTTTAGCCGCCCAAAACACAACTGTCGCCGCCACGATGGGGGATGTAACATTGGGTTACCAAACAAAAGGCCTCTGGAAGTTTGCCCTTAAGTTAAACTACCATACCGACACTGGGGACAGTGACAATAACCCGCAAAACATTAAACGTGATCGCTATGACCCTTACTTTTATGATCAGCATAAGTTTGCAGGTCTTATGGATGCTTTTAAATGGGGCAACTTAACCTATTTTGGCATTAATTTAGACGCCGAACCGCGCGAACAAATGCACGTGGGTATTAATTTTTTACAATTCTCTAAAACCATGGCGGCCGATACAACGGTTCATTTTTTTGGGTCAGAGGTCCTAGGTATCACTGAAACAGATTTAGGCAATGAGATAGAGGTGTATATTGAGCAGCAAATCTCTGAGGGGTTTCATTTTTCAGCGCACATCGGGGTATTACAGTCCCAAAATACAGCACTGTTGGCGGATGATATCATACAAGGGTTTATGCAGACCCGTTGGAACTTTTAGTATCTAAGTCAGCCGACTTGAACTATAATTTTAAAAAACGTTAAGGGTGATTTTAGTGTTAAAGAGCTTTATTATTTTAATGTGTGTTATTTTTATAGCCCCAGAGGCTTCTCAGGCCCGAAGGCGAAAAATAATAGTTAAAGGGGCCTTAAAGGTCGAGCTTAATAATTTGCTTAGGTCTAGTAGCGAGCTTCATACGGGCCTGTACAAACAAGACGAGCCCTTGATAGCTACTCAACTACAAAAAGTATTAAGTAATTTAAAAAAAACATCTTTAAGAACATTTATGGCCGAGGGTCAAAGACCTCATATAGATAAAATGCTAGAGGCGTCGCAAATAAATATTGAAACGGCACAAATGCAAAGTGGCGATAAAAGGCGAGAGAGCCTCAAACAAGCTTTTAGGCAACTGGTGCAAATTGCTAAAATTTATAAGTTAGATAGATATAGGGTGTTCTTTTGTCCGAAAGACAAAAGCGTATGGATCCAAAAATCACGTAAGCCGCAAAATCCGATTCACCCCGTTAAATATGGTAAATGTGGGCGCTTAGTTGAGAGAACATGAACTCGTTTTTTCGCACCCTTTCAAAAACAACACTCGCTATGATCATTATCGCGGGGGGTATATTTTTACTTATACTTATTGACCCACCCCATACCCTCTGTGACACCCAGGTGAGTGAGTTCAAAAAAAAGCAAAAAACTTTTTTAATCTCGGGGGATAAAAAGATTTTAAATAAAAAAA
Organism: Pseudobdellovibrionaceae bacterium; assembly: GCA_030591685.1. Taxonomy (GTDB): domain Bacteria; phylum Bdellovibrionota; class Bdellovibrionia; order Bdellovibrionales; family UBA1609; genus JAUVAX01. Next base: position 2,394 of record JAUVAX010000025.1, read on the forward strand.
CACCTCCAAGTATTGATAAGCTGATTAAATCTTGTGTTGAGAACAATAGCCCCGGCGGGTGTTTAGAGTACTTTTACAAGCTTAAAACCATGTTAAGAGACTTTAATAACGTGTCGTCTGAGTGTTCAGCCAAGGTGGGGTCAATAAAGCCGTTTAAAACGGCCCTTTGGGACGCTCTTGAGCTTCTTGTTCGCTCCGGCTGGGGCAAGGTGCCGCCCGCTGTGGCCAGTGAAAAACGCGGATGGCTCTCGTATTCGGATGTACGCCTTTACTGTAAGCTCAAAAACACGGTTCAAAAAAACTACGGTAAAGATCGCTGGACTAAGTTTAGAGAGCGCCTGTTAAAAAGTTTGCCTAAAGCCGATGCCATGGAGAGAGAGAGGGTGTGGAGTTTAGTGATCCTCTCTGTAAACTGTTCAAAGTACCTCTAAAGAGATCAAGTATTCTAATAAATTGATATTTTAAGTAAAGAGCGAGCAAAAAAACAAAATAAGCGGCCGAATATGCCGCTTATTTTTTAAAGCTCTTAAATTTTGAATGAATAAAAGCCTTAAAGTTCAAAAGGCTTTGGAGAAATAGGCACCGGGAACGAAAACCCATCATAGGCCTCAGAGCCTGTTGGCAATAAAGCTAAGTTTCGTGCAATTTTTACCTGAGCGGCCACTTTTCGCTGCTGCGCGTTGCTAACTTTGCTGATTCTTTGTGGGACTATTTTGCCACCCTCCATTATAAACCTAAACAAGGTTGATGGGTCCTTATAGTCAAACTGAAATTCGTTAGGGTATTCAGGGCGAAACTTTGTTTTTCTGTTTTTTTTAAGCATATATACACCTTTAAGCGTTTGTTTTTACCATGGTTTTTTAAGTAGATTTCAGACTTTGTTAAACTAAAAGGCCCAAGAGCTCATTAGTTTAAGTTAAAAAAGTGGTCCAAAACCGGTAAGTTCACTTATATACGATAAAAATGGGTTGCCAACAAGGGTATTTTTCTCGTATAGATACTTTTTCGTAATGTGCTTCAAGTATAAGGAGAAAGCAATGCCTCGTTGTGAGCTGTCAGGCAAAGGCCCTGTTGTTAAAAATTTAGTGAGTCACTCGAATATTAAAACCAAATCAGTGGCTCAACCGAACATCCAACAAAAACAAATGTTTTCTCAGTCGCTGGGCGAAAACGTGAGTTTAAAACTAGCTACCAGTACAATTAGAAACATCGAGCATAAGGGTGGGTTTGACCCTTACATTTTAAAGCAAGATGACAAAAACTTATCAAAACGTGCTTTGCTTGTTAAAAAGCGTATTAAAAGAAAGCTTAATTTAAAAGGATAAATAGTAATGGCCAAATTAAATGTTAAAAATGGAGATACTGTTCAAGTTGTTGCCGGAGCTGATAAGGGTAAAAAGGGCGTTGTTCTTTCTATCGACAGCAACAAGCTAAGAATAAGAGTACAGGGTGTGCGTATGAAGACCCATTTTACTCAAGAGGGCCTTGTTGAAAAAGAAGGTTTTATTGATTACTCTAATATAAAATTTGTATCAGCAGGGGTAAAGGCGAAGCCTCAGGCTAAGGCTAAGGCTAAATCAGCTAAATAAAGGTCTCATCTTTTTTTTGGGGCTTTTTGCTTAAATAAAAAATACACCCCTTAGAGGGTGTTTTTTTTACGGACTTAGGTCATATTTGTATCTCCTTAATCCCTTTGTTATTATGTGTCTATGAAGCAATCACTAGTATTTATATTTTTTCTCTCCAGTACTGCGTGGGCTGTTGATGACTCTGTATTGAGTCAGTTGCCTAAGATGTCGATTTGTAAAATCAAAAAAATAGTAAGAACTTTGCGTGTGGTCGCTAACGAAGCTAAAGAGTGTGAAACTTACTACACTAAACTGGGCAAAGAGAGGTCTGTAGGGACCGCAGCTACAAATAAGGGCTGTTTAAGATTTTATGAAAACATTAAAAGTAACCTTGGCGAAGCGGGCTGGAAGTGTCGGGAGCTCGCCTCAGTGAGCTACTCTAAGGCAAAGGACTAATGCCAACCTCAGGTGATTTAAAAGTAGCCATTATTCAAATGTGTTCGGTGGATGACTTAAGTATAAATATAAAAAACATTACAAAGCTTCTTTCTCAAACCCCAGAGGGGGCTGACTTAGTTTTGCTCCCTGAAAACTGCACCTATATTCGCATAAACCCTCATGAGCCCCCTGAAAAGGGCTTTATACCAATAACTCATAAAGTATTTAATGAGCTACAGGCCATTGTAGATAAAAAAGGGTTTTGTTTGCATATGGGCGGGGTACCTATTTTGTTAGAGGGGGCCTCGTATAATGCAAGCCTTTGGCTGCAGCCTAAAAAGGCCCTAGAGGTGGTGTATAAAAAAATACATTTATTTGACGTTAACGTTCAAGGTCAAAAAATAACTGAGTCAAAAATTTATACCCCCGGCAAGGCCCCTGCTGTTATTAAGTTAAAGGGTTGGAGCTTGGGTTTAAGCATTTGTTATGATTTAAGGTTCTCAGAGTTATATTTACACTATGCAAAAGCGCATGTAGACGCTGTACTTGTCCCGGCAGCTTTTTTAGTGGCTACAGGTCGAGCTCACTGGCACACGCTATTAAGGGCCCGGGCTATTGAGGGTCAGTTTTATGTGTTAGCAGCAGCTCAGTGTGGTGAGCACGTGTCTCAGCAGGCAGGGGGGCTGAAAAGATCTTCTTACGGTCACTCTTTAGCCGTTGACCCTTGGGGCGAAATTCTTGTAGATTTAGCCAATAACGCCTTTGGTGTTCAGTGTGTGGAGCTTTCAAAAAACAACATCAGTACAGTAAGAGGGCAAATCCCCATGTCTAACCACCGGCGATTATAGTAAAAAGAAAGAGGTTTATATGCAGACATTTTTAATAATTATAGTTTTTATGTTTACAGCGAGCAGCTGGGCTCAAAGTGAGTTGAGTGTCGGCAATACCGAGAGTGCCCCTGTTGTTATTGATGATGAGTACGACCCTAATATTGCAAAAAATAAAACCTACCTTGGTGGTGTTGACGAGGAGGACTTAAGAGTTCAAAAAGACCTTAAAATCCCCTATCGAACAATTAGTTTACGTTACGTCCAAAAAGAGGTTTATAAAGAGGTTTTAAAAGAGGCCAGTGACGTCGATAAAGAGCAAAAAGCCTCAGCAGAGATAGAGCCTTAATGGCAAAGTTCATCGCCCTCACTTCAACAGGCCTACTGCCCGCACTTGAAGAAGAGATAAAAATATTAGAGCTCCCCCGAACCCGTACCCAAGGTAATGGTGTTTGGTTTGAAGGCAGCTGGAAGCATTGCTACCAGGCTAATTTACACCTACGATCGGCAACGCGCGTACTATTACCCATTTTAGATTTTCACGCCTATAAGCCCGAAGAGCTGTACAACAACATATTAAAACACGACTTTACAAAGTACATAACTACAGAGCAAACCATTGCCGTAGAGGCTCATGGGCAAAACCATCAGTTTAATGATCAAAGGTTTATTGCTTTAAAAGTTAAAGACGCCATCGTCGATCAGTTTAGGGATAAGTTTGGCAAAAGGCCCGATGTCGATGGGAAAAACCCGGACTTACTTGTTGTTGTTCGGTTATTTAAGGGTTGTTTTTCAGTGAGCATCGATACCTCTGGCTTTAGTTTAACAAAACGTGGGTATAGAGAGCAAACTGTCGAGGCACCAATAAGAGAGCACATCGCTGCATCACTTTTAACTTATGCGCAGTGGAGCCCCGAAGAGCCCCTTTTAGACCCCATGTGTGGGTCCGGCACTTTTTTAATTGAGGCCGCCTTAAAGGCTAAACATATTCCGCCGACTCAGTATAAACAGACGTTTGCTTTTGAAAAATTTAAAACTTTTCAGCCAGATATTTGGGCCGAGGTTCTTAAAGAGGCTCATGACAAGGAGCAGTCCCCTCCGTTAGAGCTTTATGGTTTTGATAACAATCAGTCCGCAATTCGTGCCGCCACCGAAAACGCAAAAGCCGCAAAAGTTCGTGAGCTTATAAATTTTAAGCCTCAAAACTTAACAGACCTTTCGGGCAAAAACTTTAATAAGCCAGGCCTTATTATTGTTAACCCCCCTTATGGGGAGCGACTCGGGGAGCTCGAAAAGCTAAAAGTTTTATACAGTGAGTTTGCGAGTATTTTAAAAAAAGACTTTAAGGGTTGGCGTTTAGGGTTTTTGTCAGGCCATGCCGAGTTGAGTGCTGCCTTAGGGTTAAAGGCTCACCGAAAGTGGCCTTTAATGAATAGTAAGCTTGAGTGCAAGTTTTTGCTCTACGAAATTCGTTAATATTTTTTATGATTTTTATTTTTAAAAGGGTTTAAATATGGCGAAGCCTGCCGATAGAACCCCTAAAACTAAACACACCACTAATAAATAGTGAGCTCTTTGAGAGCACTTATAGATAAAGGCTGTAATGCCGCCTAAACAAACCCAAATTATAAGTTTTGGCCATATCCAGGCAGGGAACCCTTCAAGGTTTAATCGAGCTAAAAGCCCAAACCCAGAAACCAAAACCACAATTAAACCAACGCCATGAGTCAGAGAGGACCATTTTTTGCCGCTATACTTTTTGCCACTATTTAAGCACTGGCTCATGAGAGCGCCGCCTAAACCCAAAAAAATGGCTAAAATGCCAGCAATATGTAGTAGCTTGTAGAGTTCATATGACATTTTCTTTGGCTCCTTTAAAAAGTAAATCAATTGCAGACATAAAGTTAATAGTTCATCAGGTCAAGGTTTACAAAAAAGTAAAGAAAACCGTTGATGTAGAGCGCCAAGTGTAGTTATTTCTTAGCACTTAAATCAGTAAATAATTTACGGACCTAATCATAAGGAGATAAGTGCATGGATCCCAATCTATACGCACCCCTAGCTGGGGTGATCGGGCTAGTAGTATGCTTGATTATATACATGAATGTAGTAAAGCAGCCAGCGGGCAACGAAAAAATGCAATCTATTGGTGACGAAATTCACTTAGGCGCAATGACATACCTACGGGCGCAGTACAGTAAGTTAGTTGTATTTGTTATTGTCGTAGCGGCCCTACTATACTGGCAGATCAACTCAGAAACAGCTTTTGCTTTTGTTTTTGGAGCTTTAACTTCAGCTATTGCCGGTTTTGTGGGTATGAAGTCTGCGACAAAAGGTAATGTTCGTACTGCCGCTGCCGCTAAAGATAGTGGTGTTGGTGCGGCCCTTTTAGTGGCATTTAATAGTGGTGCTGTGATGGGTTTATCTGTCGCATCTTTAGGACTTATTGGTTTAGGTCTTTTATTTTATAAATTTGGTAATGTTGACGAGGTGAGCGTTATCACCGGGTTTTCAATGGGAGCTTCATCAATTGCTCTTTTTGCTCGTATAGGTGGTGGTATATTTACTAAAGCTGCCGATGTGGGTTCGGATCTAGTGGGTAAAATCGAAGCAGGCATCCCTGAAGATGACCCTCGTAACCCTGGTGTTATTGCTGATAACGTTGGTGATAACGTGGGTGATGTTGCCGGCATGGGAGCTGATATATTTGAGTCCTACGTGGGCGCGATGGTGGCTTCAATTACAATTGCAGCGACAATGACTATTGGGCGTGTTTCGGATTTAGGCGGTAGCTTAGACCGACTTCACCTTATGGCTCTCCCTATTTACTTATGCATAATTGGTTTAATCGCATCAGTTATTGGTATTATAGGTATGAACATGTTTAAAAATTTAAACCCAGCTAAAGCATTAAATGGCTCTGAGTACTCAGCAGCGATTATGTTTATGGGCGGTGGTTATTTATTTTTAGATCACATGGGTTATAATATTAATATTTTTTGGGCCATACTTTCAGGTTCAGTCGCAGGTCTATTAATTGGTAAAGCCACAGAGTACTACACATCTAGTGGCCCTGTATTTAAAGTGGTTGAAGCGTCTAAAACAGGCCCTGCCACTAATATCATTGCAGGCATGGCTGTTGGTTTAGAGTCTTGTGCTGCGCCAATATTTTTTATCGTTATCGCTATTTTTACATCTTATGAGTTTGCCGGTTTATACGTTATAGCCATGGCTGCGGTGGGTATGCTGGCTACAGTGGGTGTGACAATGACTATTGATGCTTTCGGTCCTGTGGCTGATAATGCCGGTGGTATTTCTGAAATGGCTCAGTTAGGCCCTGAAGTAAGAAAAATAACAGACGGCCTAGACGCTATTGGTAATACCACAGCGGCTATTGGTAAAGGCTTTGCTATTGGTTCAGCGGCTTTAACAGCCTTAGCTTTATTTGTATCTTATAAGCAAATGATTGGTGATATCACTATGGACATCACTGACCCTAAAGTGGTTATGGGCTTATTTTTAGGCGCCATGGTGGTTATATTTGCTGCCTCGTTAACTATGACAGCTGTGGGTCGTGCTGCTGCTGATATGGTATCAGAGATCAGAAGACAGTTCAGAGAAATCCCAGGCCTACTACAAGGTACGGGTAAGCCTGATACCGCTCGCTGTGTAGAGATTTCTACAAATGCGGCTTTAAAAGAAATGGTATTCCCTGGCCTAGTGGCCGTGATTTCACCGGTGGTTGTTGGATTTGTTTTAGGTCCAGAGGCTCTTGGTGGGATGTTAGCCGGCTCTTTAGTTGTCGGTGTTGTGATTGCCTTATTAATGTCAAATGCTGGTGGAGCTTGGGATAATGCTAAAAAATTCATCGAGCAAGGCAGCGTTGAGGGTGAGAAAAAAGGGACCGACGCTCATAGTGCTGCTGTTATTGGCGACACTGTTGGAGACCCGTTTAAAGACACAACTGGCCCGGCCATGAACATTTTAATTAAAGTAATGGCAATTGTGGCACTTGTAATTGCCCCATTGATTGTATGATTAAAGTTTTATTATAGTTTTTTAAGAGTCCTCAAATATATTTTGAGGACTTTTTTTTTGTGAAAAGGCGAGCGATTCAATATGAGTATTGAAAAAACCCAATTTACTAAAACATACCCTCTACAGGCCCTGTATGAAAAAACAGGTAAAAAAATATTTCAAACCCCTCAAGGGGCTGTGGCTTATGAGGCCACTCGTTATGCCCATGTTGTCGCTGGGGACCCAATTGTTGTCACTAACGGTTGTTTAACCACACTGATGTCTGATTTTGATAAGTACTCAAAAGAGCGCGATAAGGTTGTTTGTGGGTACTATTTCTCAGAAGAGTTTAAAAAAAGTAGCGATAAAAAATTTATCACCCTAGGTACGTCGGGGTTTTTAAAACTACAAACCTTTGACACCAAAGGCCCTGAGAGAAAATACGTCCGTAGGGCGCTAAATTTTGGTAACAATAAAAACTACAGCTTTAAAGAGATCCCTCAAAGTAAAAAGGGCAGTTACTTGAGCCGGGTTAAAAAACTCGAAAGCCAGTGGTTTTCAAAAAAAAAGAGGCCTCGTATTGGTTTTTTGCTCTCACGAGCTAAGCTACAATACCGTTTGAGCCATTATGAGAGATGGTTTGTTGTAGAGAACGACCTGGGTCATTTAGGGGCCTTTGTTTCGGTCGTACCTTATAATGACAATAAAAATTACTACATAGACCACATGTTTTATAACCCTGAACAGGGTAGCCGAATGTCTCTTGATTTTTTATTAGCTCAATTAATTTTAATGTTAAAAAATCAAAAGGTTGAAGAGCTTTATTTTGGCTTAAATGCTTTTAACAACCGTAACCCTAAATACTTATTAGAGTGGGGCCTGTCTTTTTTATGGAGAAGCTCTTTAGTATACAACGCCAGGGGTGTTTATTTTTTTAAGTCTAAATTTTTTGACTTAGAGGTCCCTAGGTACATTATGTTAGACCAACAAAAAAGCCTATTAAAACAATACGCTGCCTTAGGGGCAGTTACTTTTATGCATTAAAGGTTTTAGCTTAACGACAGCTTTAGTTGTTGGCGTAACTTTTATAGTAAAGCTTAAGTATAAAAAAAGCTAAATAACAAAAATGCGACCTTAGATCGAATGGGCTACAAACATTAACCGTAAAAAGCCTATAAAACCCAAGTCAAATCATTGAAATTACAGCACACATTATTTTAAATAAAGTGATTAGATAAATGACATTGTAAAGGTTGTTTACAGTGTAGTGGCTGTTTTTAGGGGGTAGAGTTGGTCTGTTGTTTGCAGTTAATGAGTGTAACCCGTATGTATCCTCGTAAAAAAGAACGGCCTTTAAAGGGGGCTTAAAAAATAACTCAGGAGGTACATAAATGTTACTTAAGTATAAAACTCAAATGCTATTTTCATTGTTTGTTATTATGGGCATGTTGATTTTTATCACAAAGGGCTTTAGAGATACAAGTCAAAAAAACAATAATCCCACAACTACAAAAAAAATAAGCCAAAAAGTAAAAGTCTTTAAAACAGTGATCCCTATGTATAGTTATAAGTCAGATCATAGCAATGCCAAAAGGTTAAATAACGCCATCGTTGACCCTAAGCTTGTGCACATATTTTTTAAACCCACGTCAATATACACTCGTGTATCTTTAAAGTGCTGTAAAGTTATAGACAATGAGGGGACTTTAGTTAACGAGTCCGTTATAGAGTATTTTAATAAAAAATTACCCATACGTTTTGCTCTAGATTTATCAGCGGCTGAGGGCGAGGTTCGTGAGCTTTCAGTGGATGCTAAAGATAAACACGGGAGATATGACAGCTACAGCTTTGTGTACAGAGTGGGGAGTAAAAGTGTATTACAAAAACTCAGTGATGAGGGCCTGAGCGAGCCTAAAAAGATCCTCTCAGCAGATGCTAATTCAGATTTTTTAAACTAAAAATTTATTTTTTAGTTTAGTCAGGGTTTTTTTCATTTCAGGGAGGCTTGCAATAAGTGCAATAGACCTGATGGCGTCACGGTGGAGTTGTATTGGATACCCGGCATAGTTGCCTGATTTAACAATAGACTTTGTAGCGGTGGTATTAGCGGCCAATTGAACATTATCACAAATTGTTATGTGGCCGTTAATAGAGGTGCGACCGCCGGCCACAAAGTTACTGCCAATGGTTACGCTACCAGCGGTGATAAACCCGGCTGTAATCAGACTATTTTTACCGACTTTAAAATTATGAGCTATATGGCAGTGATTATCTATTTTTGTGCCCTCGCTTATGAGGGTGTCCCCATACGTGCTACGGTCAATAGATGTATTGGCCCCTATCTGCACTCGGTCTTCAAGTATAACTTTACCGTAGTGGGGGATGTGCATATGCTCGCCTTTTTCATTGGGGGCGTAGCCATAGCCAGCAGTACCAATAGTTGAATTGGGTTGAACCTCACAGTTCGCACCAATTTGGGTGTTGAGCCCTATAAAAACTTGAGCATGAAGGTGAGTATTATCACCAAGGCTTGTGCCCGCCTCAACAACCGTGTTGGCGCCGATAAAACAGCCCTTACCCACCCGGACCCCTTTATGTATTACGGCATTAGGGTTAATTATAGTGCCCTCACCGATTTCAGCTGAAGGGTCAATAACAGCTGTGGGGTGTAGTTTAATGTGGTTAAACTCGCCCTTGTTTAAAGTAACAGGGTAAAAGCGCTCATTAATCAGAGCCATGGCAAGCATGACATTTTTACACGTAAACACAGTGCAGTTTTTTAAATGCTCTTCGGCAAAAGCAGAATACTTGGGGTTAATAATGACAACTTTGGGCTTTGATTTATTAACTAAAGAGAGGGATTTTTCACTATTAAGGTAAATAATTACATTCTCTAGAGCCGAGTCACTGTTGTCGGGGCCACTCACTTGAAGCTGTAGGTCCCCAAAAAGTGGCAGCAAGAGCTGCTTAAATGGCTCAAGGATGTCTTTGGCGGTGATTTTATTCATTATTAAACCCCTTAAAGTAATAGGTTTTTATATCTTTGTCTGAGCGAATTACCTATTGATGATACGAGGCATTATTAATGATGTATATTAACGGGCATTTATTTGATATGACAGTTGCTACTAAACGCTAAAAAAACTGTGTAAACGCTGGAAACGACGATTAATTTACGGTATTACTTGTCTGCTAAGGGGATCTAAATGGCTAAGAAGACAAAAAAAGTCGCAAAAAAAGTAACAAAAAAAGCGACAAAAAAAGTAACAGCTAAGGCTAAAAAGGTCGTAACTAAGGCTAAAAAAACTGTAAAAAAAGTAGCGGCCGTTGACAAAGAAGTTGTGCCTAAAAAGAAAAAGGCTAAAAAGAAAACCAAAGCTGTTTTAAAGTTAGAGGCCGAAAGTGCCGAACTTCAAAGAAAGTGGATGGCTATTTATAGAAAGCATTCAAAGGGACCCTCAAGAGCTTATAATATGTCTGAGTCCTTTGAGCCAAAAACCCCAATAGAGCACAAAATACATGGCTGGGGTTTTGTGTTAAAAAATATAAATGATCGGTTAGAAATTTTGTTCGAATCGGGTATAAAAGTTTTAATCTCAAATTATAAAAGGTAAAGGTTTTAAATATATGGCTAAAGATGATTTGGCACAATTAGAAGGTAAAGTTATAGATGCAGGTGCTGGCGGCCTATATAAAATTAAGCTAGAAAACGAAGTTGAAATACGAGCCAAGCTGTGCGGTAAAATGCGACGTTTTAATATCAGAGTAGTTGTTGGTGACCGTGTAACTATTGGAGTATCCCCGTATGATCCCACTCACGGCCTCATTATGTATCGTCATAAATAATTATTTGGTGAATCTATGCCCATTATAGCCAGTGATAATTTAAAAACCTATTTTCATAAAAAAACTAAAGGTATACCAATAAAAGGTATTGAGTCTGTTTTGGCCCTATCTGAAGAAGGGGCCACAGTCCCCTTTATTGCCCGGTACCGAAAAGAAAAAACAGGCAACCTCGACGAAGTCCAAATACGTGACATTGTAAATGGATATGAAAACTGGCAAGAACTGGTTAAGAGAAAAGAGTTTATTTTAGTTGAAGTGGCCAAGCAGGGTAATTTAACTGACATTTTAGAAAAACAAATTAAAGAGACTTTTGAAATGGCAGAGCTTGAAGAGCTCTACAGACCCTTTAAGCGAAAAAGAAAAACAAAAGCAACCTTGGCTCGCGAGGCTGGCATTGAACCCTTAGCTGATTGGATCTGGGCCCTTGGGCATGGTGAGCTTGAGGACTCAATGAGTGTTGAGGTTAAATCAAAAGATTTCTTAAACTCAAAAGCAGGTTTTGCAAAGTACGATGAAGTCCTAAAAGGGGCGCATCACATTATTGTTGAGCGATTAAGTAATGATGCTGACTTAAGAAAGCTCGTTCGCGATGAGTACCAAAAAAATGCAAAAATTATTTGCGAAAAAGGCCCTAAGTTTAAAGAAAAATCAAAATTTGAAATGTATGCTGAGTTTTCAGACTCTATTAAAAACTTAATGTCTGAAAAGGCTTCGCATAGGTATTTAGCTTTAAGACGTGGGTGGCAAGAAACAGAGTTAAAAGTTAAAATGCAAGCCGACGATGAAAAGCTGTTGTTGAGCTTTGAAGGCGTGGCTTTAACAAAGCCTGATTCGCAAACGGCGAGCTTTTTAAAGTTTTGTGCCAAGGCGGCCATGACGGTGCATGTGTTGCCCTCTATTGTTAGTGAGCTACATAGGGTTTTAAAGACATCCTCAGATGTACACGCTATAAATGTATTTGCCCAAAACGTACGTAAAGTTTTAATGGCGAGTCCGTTTGGTGCTAAAGTTGTTTTAGGTATTGACCCCGGTATTAGGACTGGTTGCAAAGTGGCCCTTGTTGATGATTCGGGTAATTTTATTTCACACACAGTGCTTTATACAAACGGTGATGGAGCAAAAGAAACGGCTAAAAAATTATTTTCTGAGGTTACAAAACAAATACAAATCAAAGCCATAGCCGTAGGTAACGGCACGGCCGGTCGAGAGACTGAAAAGTTTATATCTGATATTTTTAAAGAAATGAAAATTGAAGTCCCTCTTGTTTTAGTGAACGAGTCGGGGGCCAGTATTTACTCGGCCAGTGATATTGCTCGCGAGGAGTTCCCAGAGTTAGACTTAACCATCAGGGGGGCAATTTCAATTGCTCGTCGGTTGCAGGACCCTTTAGCTGAGCTTGTAAAAATTGACCCCAAAAGTATTGGGGTGGGTCAGTATCAACATGATGTTTCACAAACCTTTTTAAAAAAATCACTTCATGAAGTTGTAGAGTCTTGCGTGAATACGGTGGGTGTTAATTTAAATACCGCATCCAGCTCTTTGCTTCAGTATGTGGCTGGTATTGGGCCGGCTATTGCTCAAAGTATTGTTGAGTACCGAAAAGAGAACGGCCTTTTTAATGAACGTGGTGATTTACTAAAAGTTAATAAAATATCGGATAAAGTTTTTGAGCAAAGCGTGGGCTTTTTGAGGTTACCAAAGTCTAAAGTTCCTCTGGATGCTACAGGGGTTCATCCTGAAAAGTATCATGCCGTTCAAGACATGGCTAAAGAGGCAGGCTTAAGTGTGAGTAAGTTAATGGGCCAAGCCAAAGCTGTTTTAGATAAAGAAAAGTGGTCCCACCTGCTAGGGCAGTTTACCTTTGAAGACATTGTTAAAGAGTTAGACAGCCCCAGTCGTGACCCCAGAGACCCCTTTAAGGTGTTTAAATTTCGTGAAGACATACATGAGGTCAAAGATTTAAAAGAGGGCATGATGTGCCCAGGCATTGTAACTAATGTCACAAACTTTGGCGCTTTTGTAGATGTAGGTGTGCACCAAGATGGCCTCGTACATATTTCTGAACTTTCGTTTGAGTTTATTGACGACCCCAAAAAGGTGGTCAGCCCTGGTGACCAGGTTCAGGTTAAGGTTTTAAAAGTAGATACAGATAAATCACAGGTATCACTCTCTATGTTAGTTGGCGAAAAGCCAAAAACTCCCGCTGTAGCAAAAAAGAGTACAGTTCAAAGTACCAGGCCTAGTGCAAAAGGCGGGCGTGGCCCAGGTGGCAGCACAAATAAAAGGCCTGGCGGTGGGTATAAAGGTAAGGCCTCTAATAAAAGGGGTGCAAGGCCTAAGGGAAAACCAAATACAAGACCTGATAGACCTAAACGACCATCGTTTGGCAACAACCCGTTTGCCGATTTAGCTTCGCAGTTAAAGGGATCTAAATAATAAAAATTATTTTTTATTTTGTTAAAAGTTTGTTCGCAAACTCAACAAAGCCCTTGGCCCCTTGAGAGGGGGTTATAAAAGCGGGTGGGTTTTTGAGTTCATTTATAAACTGAGATATGTTTTCTACAGCAAATGAGTGATTAAAAAAGGCAAACATGGGTTCGTCATTAGGGGAGTCGCCTATAAAGGCACACTCGTCAATAATGCTCTCTAGACTTTTATTAAACTCTCGCTCACAAAAGGTCTTACACATGGAGAGCTTGTCATGGTCCCCAAACCACCCGTTCACGTGGATAGAGCTGACTTTGGCTTGAGCGCCATGAGATTTAAAAATAGCCACAATTTTTTGTACGTCCTTTTTGCTGAGGGCTGGGACATCCTCAGAAAAATCAATGGCCAAATCAATTTGTCGGCAAAATTGATCAGAGGCAACACCGGCTCCGGGTACTTGTTTTAAAACGTCACTCTTAATAAGCTCTAATTTTTTTTGATGCTCAGGCCTTAGGCTTTCAGGCTGAGCGTAGTGACGGGTCATTTCGTTGTTTTTATGCTTAAAGTACAGCCCGCCATTTTCACCAATGACTCCTGCTACGGGCCAAAAACGGGCTATCATTTCGCACCACCCTGCTGGGCGGCCCGTGACCGGTATAACCTGAAGGCCCGAATCGTATAAATCCCAAAGTGCTTTATAAGATTGAGCGGGGAGTTTACCTTTGGTCGTTAAAGTGTCATCAATGTCGGTAAATACATATTTAATATGAGACGGACTAAAATCACTGAGCTGCTTCATTGTCATAAAACCTTTTATGAGGGTTAGTAGGCTTGGTATTAAAAATACTACAGTTTTTTAAAAAGAGTAATACGTGTGATGTGCATTTTTGTTTTTTAAGGACTTTAATAGTTAAAAATTAATTTCAGTTGAGATTAGCATTTAAAATGTATGTTAAAAAAAACGGCACAAGCTGTGATCATTAAAGTGATGTGGGGCTAAACGATAAAAAAAGATACAGACTAAGATCTTGTTTTAATCACTTGGTGGCATGAGCGTTTTAGGGGGTTAATTTATTATATACCGGTGATTTAGGGGCCGTGAGCCTCATAATGTAGGGTCGCTGACGCGAGGCTTCAAAAAAAAACTGGTTGCAACTCAAGTCATTTACGTTGAATTTAAGTATAGAATTAGCACTATATATATAGACGGCTGTAGGCCGCGGAGTGATTGATGGCAAAAAAGACGTTAGTGGTAGTGGAGTCTCCAACTAAAGCGAGAACTATAAAAAAGTTTTTAGGTAAAGACTATGTGGTTGAATCCTGTATGGGACATGTAAGGGACTTGCCTCAGTCGGCAAAAGATATCCCCGAAAAGTTTAAAAAATTACCATGGTCAAATTTAGGCGTGAATGTAGATAAAGATTTTGACCCGATTTATTGTATCCCAAAAAATAAAACTAAAATTGTTAAAGAATTAAAAGCATTACTTAAAGATGCTGATGAACTCATTCTCGCAACGGACGAAGATCGTGAAGGGGAGAGCATCAGTTGGCACCTACTTGAGTTACTTAACCCGAAGGTTCCGGTAAAAAGAATGGTGTTTCATGAAATCACAAAAAAAGCCATTCAAGAGGCCATAGATAATTGCCGCGAAGTAGATATGAATTTAGTAAAAGCTCAAGAGGCCAGAAGGGTGCTCGACCGCTTGGTGGGTTACACTATTTCGCCACTACTTTGGAAAAAGGTAGCCTATGGGCTCTCTGCTGGTCGAGTGCAATCGGTGGCGGTGAGGTTAATTGTTGAAAAAGAACATGAGCGTCTGAAGTTTAAGCAGTCCAAGTACTGGGGTGTTTACTCAAATTGTGAAAAGACAAAAGTAAAATTTGAAGCCAAACTGATTGAGGTGGATGGTAAAAAAATTGCTACAGGTAAAGACTTTGACCCCGATACGGGCCAGTTAAAAGACTCATCTAAAATGATTCACATTGAAGAAAAGCGAGCTCTAACTATTGTTGATGAAATTAAAGGTAAACCTTGGGCCGTCACCGAGGTTGAAGAGAGGCCGGTTTCAAGAAAGCCCGCTCCACCTTTTATCACCTCAACACTTCAGCAAGATGCCAACAGAAAGCTAGGCCTTTCGGCAAGAGAGACTATGAGTGTGGCTCAAAAGCTTTATGAGCGTGGTTTTATCACTTATATGCGTACTGATTCGACCAACCTTTCAAATCAAGCCATAGAGGCCTCAAGGGCTTGCATTAAAGATTTATATGGCAGTAAGTATTTACCAGAAAAACCGAGAGAGTATAATAAAAAGAAATCCAAAGGGGCTCAAGAGGCGCATGAGGCTATCCGCCCCGCCGGAGTAGAGTTTGTAAAGCCAGAGGACACCAGTTTAAAAAGCTCTCAGCTTGCTTTATATGATTTAATTTGGAAGCGAACAGTAGCCTGCCAAATGGTGAATGCTCAGCAAAACCAAGTGGGTGTTAAATTTAGCGTGGGCGAGGCAACGTTTAGTGCTTCGGGTATGACGATTGTATTCCCTGGGTTTTTAAAAGCCTACGTAGAGGGTAAAGACGACCCTGAAGGTGCTTTAGAGGACAGAGAGGTCAGGCTCCCTAAACTTAAAAAAGGCGATGGGGTTGAGTGTTTAGAGACCACCCCAAAAGAGCACGAGACTAAACCCCCGGCAAGGTACACAGAGGCCGGCTTAGTGCAAAAAATGGAAAAAGAGGGCATTGGTCGACCCTCTACCTATGCTTCTATTATTGGTACAATTCAAGATAGAGGGTACGCAAGAAAGGTCGGTAACACCCTAGTACCCACCTTCACGGCACTTGTTGTGGTAAAACTGTTGAGGCAATATTTGCCCCAGTATGTAGATTTAGGGTTTACCTCTGAAATGGAGAAATCTTTAGATAATATTGCCCAAGGAGACTTAGATCAGGTTAAGTATTTAAAAGGGGTTTACTTTGGAAAGACCGGCTTAAAAGAGCAGGTTGAAGCCCAAGAAAAAGAAATAAAGCCTGAGGAGAGTCGACAAATTACACTCGTTGGCCTTGAAGGCTTAAGTTTTAGAGTGGGTCGATTTGGTGCTTATGTTTGCCGTATAGAGTCTACGGGGGAAGAAGTCTGTGCCTCTATACCAGATGGCAGCTCACCGGCTGAAATGACCATAGAGCTTGCGAATAAATTTATTGATCAAAAAATAAGTGGCAACGATGCTTTAGGGGAAGACCCCGAATCTGGTTTGCCGATTTTTGCCCTTTCAGGTCGTTACGGGCCCTATGTTCAGCTTGGCGATGCTGCTGAAATAGAAAAGCCTAAGCGAATGGCTTTGCCTGCGACTTGGGAGTTAGAAGAAATAGACATACCAAAAGCTTTATTTTTATTAAGTCTACCAAAAACATTAGGGGAGCACCCAGAAACAAAAAAGGTCGTAAAAGTTGGAATCGGTCGATTTGGTCCCTATGTGGTTCATGATGGAGATTTTAGGTCTGTTAATAAAGCTGAAGACTTAAGAACTGTAGATTTTGCTTTTGCAATGAACCTTCTAAGCCAAGAAAAAAAGGGTCGCGGCAAAAGAGCTCCTTTGAAAGTACTAGGCGCTCACCCTGAGACAGGCGATGAGATGCAAGTTTTAACAGGCCGGTACGGCCCCTATATAAAATGTGGCAAGGTTAACGTTTCACTCCCTGAAGAGCAAAAGCCAGAGGACACCACTGTAGAGCAAGCTCTTGAACTCTTAAAAGAGCGACTAGAGAAGGCAACAAAAAAGAAAAAAGCGAAAAAGAAAACCGCAAAAAAGAAGGTTGCCAAAAAAGCAGCCAAAAAAACAACGACAAAGAAAACCAAAAAAACAGCTAAGAAAACCGCAAAAAAGAAGGTTGTTATTAGGAGAGAGGCCTCTACGAGTTAATGTTTTTTAACGGTCAGAGGCCGCAAGAGCCTTTAAATCAACTTTGATAGCCTAAGTATAGAGTTAAAATTACACACCCCATTGTGTTTTACCCCTCATTTTGTTAGTAATTTTTAATTAAGCAAGAGAGGGGGTTGTCCTTTTGAAAAGGTTAATATTTCGAAAAAAAACCAAAGAGCGCTTGCCCACTCAGTTGGAGCTTAATATTGCTCGAGAGCAAGAGCCCGACCGTAATTTATCAAAAGGCGGGCGAAGTTTTTATTTTTTTGATTTTGATGACAACATAGCTTTTTTGCAAACCCCTATTTATTTGTTTCATAAAAAAACTAAAAAACCTTTAAAACTCAGTTCGAGGGAGTACGCCCTTTACAGGGGTGAAGTCGGCTCTGAGGGTCACTTAAAAGACTACGAATACTGCTTTTCTAAAAAAGGAAGCTTTGCTGGGTTTAGGGATAAGGAGTTTTCAAGACTAGAGAAATATTTTGGTTTAAAGCAAAACTTTGAAGCTGATGTGGAGCAAGCATTACAGCGAGAGGACTTTAATTGGAAGGGCCCCTCGTGGCATTGCTTTTATCATGCCGTTTTCAACCAAAGGCCGATTTCGTTAATTACAGCCCGTGGCCATCACCCAGAGACAATAAAAAAGGGGATTGACTGTTTTGTTAAAAAAGGTTTTTTGCCGGCAAAGCCTAATTTCTTAGATATTTACCCCGTCAATCACCCTGAGACACAAAGTGAGCTGGGTTACGCCTTGAGTGAGTCTCATGACGTTGCCCAGTTAAAAAAAACAGCTATACGAAAAAGTGTTGAGCGTGCTTTTGAGGTTTACGGTAATAACCCACATCACAGGTTTGGCATGTCAGATGATGACCCTAAAAATCTCGAAATGATTTATGAAGAAATGATCGAATTAAAAAAAGATTACCCTGAAAATTCATTTTTTGTGATTTTAACTCATAAGGGTCGATTTGTTAAAAAAGAGATTTTTCAAAATGAGACCCTGAACACACTTTTAAAGGCAAAGCCGGAGCAGTTAACTTTGCTTTAAGCCGTGAGAGATGAGCGCCTTCCGTCAGGCATGAGTGTAAAATTATGGTGCACAAAAAAATAAGTAAATATTTAACTGAAAGCCGGTAAGGCCCTGAGTGGCCTCAGCTTTGATATGTTAACTTTGGTGTATAAATATAACACTAATGAATGTTTTAATCGTAAACAACCTCTAAAATGGGGCGATAATATTGGTGAATTCAGACTTATTTTATTATAAGATGTAATCGCATTTTGAGTCTATTAGGGATCAAAACACGTAACATAATACTTTTTATTATTCTCGGTCAAAGAGGTAATAACATTATAGATTTACTCCTTAAAGCACCGATATGTTTTGGTAACCAATAGAAATAACTACTTTTTTAGAAAGGCCCTATAAATGAAGCTAAAAATCACGACTTCAATTTTAACAGCTTTAGTTTTTTTATCGTTAAGCACAGCGTTCGGGCAGGCACTGGGCTCTGGGGGGTTAAAGTTAAGCTGCGAACATTTAGACTTTATTGAGCAACGATACATTGTTGAACATATAAATTTTAAAACATACACGCCTGAGTTAGAAAATCGGGTTATTGAGCAGTATGTTAAGCACTTAGATAGCTCAAAAATGTATTTACGACAAGCCGATGTTAACCTAGTACGTAGGAGCTTGAAGGGTATATTTGTAAAAATTAAAAACAGAGACTGTCGTTCTATTGCAGCCACGTATAAGCTGTACATTAAAAGAGTTCAAGAGCGAGTGGTTTTTGCAAAAAAAATATTAGGTGATAAATTTAAGTTTAATAAAAAAACCCAACTCGTTTTAGACTCAAAATCAAGAAAATACCCTAAAAACTTAAGTGAACAAAATAGATTTCACTCAAAGTATATACAGTTTCAGGTAGCAAATTTTGTCACAAGTGACATGAGCCTTAAAGAGGCTAAAGAGCATGTTATTAGGTCTTATGATCGGTCATTAAAAAGAGTTAAAAGTAAAAAGTTAAGTGAACTTTATGTCATTTATATGGATGCTTTTGCCAGAGGTTTAGACCCTCACTCGAGTTATTTTTCGAGAGACCAACTTGAAGATTTTAAAATCTCAATGAGTTTATCACTTGAAGGCATAGGGGCCACCTTAAGTTCAAAAGACGGGTTCACTGTTATTGAACAACTAATTACTGGTGGGGCTGCTTTTAGGTCTGGACAATTAAAACCTAAAGACAAAATCACTGCCGTGTCTCAAGCTAAAGGTAAATTATTTTTAAAGCCAGTGAATGTGATTGAAATGGAGTTGAGAGAGGTCGTTCGCTACATTCGTGGTAAAAAGGGCACTAAAGTTAAACTATCAATTTTAAGAAAAGAGGGCAAAGAGAGCAAGCGCCTTGAGGTGGTTTTAATTAGAGATAAAATTAAATTAGAAGACGAGGCTGCGAACATCAATTACCTAGATCGAGTTATTAATGGAAAGACTCAAAAAATAGCGGTCTTAAACCTGCCGTCTTTTTACGCCGACAGTTCTAAAAAAGATGGTCGGTCGGCAGCTAATGATATGAAAACTATTTTAAAAGAGGCGCGAAGTAAAAATATTTCAGGTTTAGTGCTTGATTTGTCCACTAATGGGGGCGGGTCTCTTGATGATGCTGTCAAAATTGCGGGTTTATTTTTTAAAACAGGTAATGTGGTTAAGCAGTCTCAAAAGGATCTTTCTAAGGGGCAAATCCCCTTGGCGGATAAAGACCAAGC
Organism: Pseudobdellovibrionaceae bacterium; assembly: GCA_030591685.1. Lineage (GTDB taxonomy): Bacteria > Bdellovibrionota > Bdellovibrionia > Bdellovibrionales > UBA1609 > JAUVAX01. The sequence goes on from JAUVAX010000025.1 coordinate 22,202, forward strand.
TGTTGACTTTGCAGGGCCTGTGGTGATTTTAACGAGTCGTATTAGTGCATCGGCCTCAGAGATTGTGGCGGGGACTTTAAAGGACTATAAAAGAGCCATTATTGTAGGGGGCGATCACACCTTCGGTAAGGGCAGTATACAGTCGGTTCATTATCTCCCTCAAAATCTAGGGGCTTGGAAGACGACAGTAGGTATGTTTTTCACAGCCGGTGGGGCTTCAACTCAGCATCTCGGTGTTGAGGCTGATATTAAAATACCAAGTGTTTACTCGACAGATGAAATTGGAGAGAAAAACCTAGACTACTCACTACCGCCTAAAAAAATCAGCTCCTTTAAGTCAAAAGATGCTTATGTTGAAAAGGGCAAAATTGGAGCATGGACAGTGGTGGATCGTTCACTAATAAGTACTCTGAAAGCGAAATCTAAAAAACGAGTGGCCGCAAATAAAGACTTTAAAGAAATTATAAAAGATATGAAAAAAGCTAAAAAGCGCGGCAAGGTGATGAAGGTCAGTGAGCTTTTTGAGGATGAGGCTAAGAAAAAGTCAGACAAAAAGAAAAGCGAAGACTCTAAAACCTTATCAAAGGCCGAGAAAATTAAAAAGTATTTAAAGCGTGCCGACGTTGTCGAGGCTGTAAATGTATTAGCTGATATTTTAACTTTATCTAGTGGTGCTGAGATCACTATTGGTTCAAAGGGTAAAAAAGAATTTTTAAAAAACTAACGGTTCTTTTTTAAAACTTGGTTTTTAGCCACAGCTCGTATTTTAAAATGCGGGCTTTTTTTTTGTTAAAGCACATTAACGTAAAACTGGCGGCGCGCAGCTGAAACCCTATGAGGCCCTGGCTTTGACATTGGTAGCCGCACGCGGGCCCTTTTTGTGATTTAAAATTAAGCTTATTCAAAGTGAACGTTTCTCAGTGAGGGGCATGGTTTAGAAAAATCGGCCTTTGACTTTTTTCTCTCCAGAGATTAACTCTATTACCTATTAATTGAAGGTTACAATTAGCGCAATGCTGCGCATTAATCAGGATGGGTCAATGGCACAATCTGTAGCTCATAAGGTGGATACTAAGCCAGGTTCAATGGCCCTGCCACTATCAAAAGATTTGTTATTAAATCTGCATAATATGATGGTGAAGTCTCGGGCTTTAGAAGAGCGATTAATTAAGATTTATAAAACAGGAGAGGCTTTTTTTTGGATCGGTGGGCCGGGAGAAGAAGCTTTTGGAGTCCCTTTAGGTTTATTGGCCAACAAGGGAGAAGGTAAAGAGCACGACTGGATGCACTTACATTACAGGTGCACGCCAACCATGGTGGCTCTTGGTATGCCCATGATAGATTCGATTCGTTTAATTATGAATAAGGCTACCGATCAGAGCACCGGTGGGAGAAACTTTTCAAACCATTACTCGTACCCTAAAATGAATGTGGCCCCTGTAACATCACCTATTGAGGTGCAGTACTCTTTTGCCATTGGCACAGCTTGGGCTCAAAAAAGAGACCAAGCCAAGGGTATTTCGGTTGTTACTGGTGGTGATGCCGGAACAGCAGAGGGGGACTTTGCAAGTTGTCTTATTTGGGCCAGCCGCCCGGGTAAAGAGCTGCCTATGTTAATCACTGTTCAAAATAATAAGTGGGGGATTTCGACAAGCTACGACTCTCAGCATGGCGAGACGCATACCTGCGACAGGGCGAAGGCCTTTAATATTAAAACAATGGTCATTAACGGAAACGACCCCATTGAGTCATATATTGAGTTACAAAAGGCCTATGAGTACATTCGAAAAGAAAAAAAGCCTGTTTGTTTAGAGGCTCGGGTGTCCAGGCTTTACGGCCACTCTTCAGCTGACGGTGCTAATAAAAGGGATGAGGCTTGTTGTATTTTGACTTTTGAAAAAAAGCTAATGGACTGGGGTTTATTAACTCAAAAAGATATTTCTAAAATTTGGGAAGGTTATGAAGCCGAAGCCCGGGCCGCTATGGAGCAGGTTCGCACAGAACCCGAACCCTTGCCTGATTCTATATGGGACCAGGTGTACGTGGGCAATGAGAATGCCGACTGGAGAAACTTTTAATGGCAAATATGGCACAGGCTATTCGGTTGGCCCTACACTATGCAGAAAAGAATTTAGAGCTTAAAGATATTTTTGGGCAAGATGTGGGCGCTCCTCTGGGAGGGGTCTTTACCGCCACCCAAGGGCTTAAAACCACATGGAATACCCCTTTAGATGAAAGGGGTATCATAGGTTGCGCCACAGGGATCGCCATGACCGGGGATCGTTGTGTGGCCGAGATTCAATTTGGAGATTATATTTTTAACACCATTGATTTACTTAAAATGGTGGGCAATACCCTTTGGACCACGAACGGAAACCAAAAATTACCAATGGTTGTTATGACCCCTGTAGGGGCTGGTATAAGGGGCTCTGTTTATCATAGTCATAGCTTTGATGCTCAAGCCTCTCGTATGCCTGGTTGGAAGGTGGTGATCCCCTCTAACCCATTAGATGCTTATGGTTTAATGCTTTCGGCTATTAAAGACCCAAACCCTGTACTGTATTTAAACCCTAAGGCTTTAATGCGTGTTCGTGGTAAAGAGCTTATACCTGGAGAGCCGAAGGTTGAAAAACAATTAAAGTCTATGATTGATGCCCCTGTGGGGGACCGGTCTCAGTGGGCCCCTCGCTGGCCAGAGGTTGAAGAGTACATTGTACCTATTGGTAAGGGGCAAATTACACGCTCAGGCCATAGGGCTACGGTTGTGAGTTATGGGCGAACCCTACATGTGTGCAACGAGGTTGCTGATGAGTTAAAAACACAAGGTGTTGAAGTTGAGGTTATAGACCTGAGGTCCATTTACCCTTATGACTGGCAGCTTATTAAATCCAGTGTACGAAAAACGGGCCGTGTATTATTTGTTAATGAAGACACAGAGGTGACTAATTTTGGGGAGCACTTGGCTTACAGATGCACTAAAGAGCTGTTTTACGAGCTTATGGCGCCACCTAGAGTAGTTGCGGGTAAAAATGTACCAGGCATAGGGTTGCACCCTAACCTAGAGGACAACACCGTGCCTCAAAAACCACGAGTCCAACAAGAGATCCTTAGCCTTTTAAGTGAAAACCCCTAGCCTGAGGGGCTTTTAAGGTGACTTGGGTTATTTTATACCGCCTGGCTCGACGCAATGAACCTATTGTGTGAGGTGGTCTTAAGATTCTTTGACCGGAGACTTAGGCTTAGCTAAACTTTCGATTCATCAAACACTTAACCAGCCTAGGATACAATGACGATGTCTAAAAAAAGTGCAGTAAAAAAAAGAGCAACAACACTAAAGCCATTTGATAAATATTTGTATTATAAAAAATCAGTACAGTCCCCAGATACAGATGTTGAATTTTTAAGAGACACTTATAAAGAGCTTCGAGGCACTGATGCTAGAGTTATGCGCGAAGATTTTTGTGGGACCTTTAGCATTTGTTGTGAATGGGTAAAACTAAATAAAAACAACAAGGCTATTGGGGTGGACTTAGACCCAGAGCCGATCCACTACGGTAAAAACAACTACCAACCCTTATTAACAGACGAGCAGCAGTCGCGAGTTAAAGTTTTAGAGAAAAACGTAATGGATGCCTCTCTGCCAAAGGCCGATATCATTTCGGCACAAAACTTTTCATATTATATCTTTAAATCACGTGAGGTTTTAAAGTCTTATTTTAAAAATGCATACAAGACCTTAAATAATGGAGGTCTGTTTATTGTGGATTCATTTGGAGGCTCTCAGTGTCAAGAGGCCAACGAAGAAGAAACCGAGCATGATGGGTTTTCGTACTTTTGGGATCAAGACAAATTTGACCCTGTAACAAATGATGGTTTGTTTTTTATTCACTTTAAAAGAAAGGGTGAAAAAAAACGAGAAAAGGTTTTTGTATATGATTGGCGTATGTGGTCGATCCCTGAAATTCGAGAAATAATGGAAGAGGCCGGTTTTAAGACCACCCATGTTTATTGGGAAGGGACTGACAAGGACGGCGAAGGTAACGGAGAATTTAGCCGTATCAAAGAGGGCGAAGAGTGCGAATCTTGGGTCGCCTATATTGCGGGTGAAAAATAAATAATTTTTTTAAAGTATTTTTTAAAGGCCCGCTTTTTAAGTAGGGCCTTTTTTTTATAAAAATTGGCCTAAAAAAGAGGGTATAAACACCTCTGTACGCAGGGGCCTGTGACCTAGGCTAATAGTTTTAAACCCACATTGGTTAAATTTATCAATTTCAAAATCAGTAAATCCCCTCTCTGGACCCACAGCAAGGACGGCCGGGGTAGTAAGCTTTGCAGAGTTAAATTTTTCAGCCTTATAGGGGTGGGCCACAAGGGCGGACTTGTTTTTTATTATATGCGGGGCTTTGTCTTCGATAAAGGGTTTAAAAAGCTTATGGGTTTTGAGGGTTGGCATTACAGTGTCTTTTGATTGTTCAAGGCCTTTAAAAAAATAATTTTCATACGACTTATTATTTAAAACAGGCGAAGACCAATAGCTTTTTTCAACATAAAAACTGTGAATAAGGTGAATATTTTTAACCCCCAGCATGCTAGTACTTGTTAAAATACGTTTGATCATTTTAGGGCGGTTCATGGCGAGTATTAAAGTGATGTCCATAGCCGGTGGGGGGTCGAGAGTCAGTTCAGTAAAAATAGACGAAGAGCTCTCAGAGCAATTAACAACAGTACCGGCACCAAGTTTGCCGTTTAAAAGGCCAACGGTGAGCCGGTCATGGGGCTTGGCTTTAAGAATATTTTTTATATGCTCATGCCGAGGCCCGGTTAAAGTGGCCGCATTTGGCGAAGTAAAGTCTTCAGGGGTAAGTAAGATCATATTCATAGAGCACAAACCTTTAAGGGTTTTTTACTAAAAAAAGGGGGTGAGGTTAACTGTTTTTAAGCTCATCCATGGTAAAGAGGCTCTGTACTTGTAAACCGATACCGGTGAGGTTCTCAGGCTCTCCTTTGCCCCGGTAAATAACACATAAAACAGCATCGATAAGAGCGCCTCGCTCCCTGAGCTCTTTTGTGCTTTCAATAACTTGGCCGCCAGTTGTGATGACGTCTTCGATAATACAAATTTGCTGACCGTTCACCTCAAGCCCCTCAGCGAGTTTGCAGGTCCCATAGGTTTTGGCTTCTTTTCGGACAAAGACAACGGGGATCCCAGTAATTAAGCTGATGGCTGTGGCAATAGGTATGCCGCCCATTTCAAGGGCAGCAAGGGCCTCGGTGCCATCAGGGATCATGTAGGACATTTCCTTTGCAATGGCTTGTAAAAGGTGGGGCTGTGATTCAAAGCGGTACTTGTCAAAGTACTCGTTAGATATTTGCCCACTACGGAGTTTAAACTCTCCCTTAAGGTGTGAGATTTCTAAAATAGCTTTGGCCAGTTCGGGTCTTTTCATGGTCTGTCGTCCTTTTTAAAAAAGTGTAACTTAACAAATTCACTGCAATTTAGGTATTGGACTTTAAGGTGAGATTGCGCGTCATTTGATTTGAGTAGAGAAAGGCCATCGCTAAAGTCAACGCTGAGCCACTACAGCCGGTGTGACCTTCTTTGTCGTTAGCGAGATTCTCACTTTTCTGGAGGTAGTAACATTTTGTCTCCAGAGATTTAACAAGGCCACCTACAACTGAGGTCAAAAGGTGACTGAAACTAAGGGTTAAGTAACAACACTGACACACTATTTTTGGCACACATTATGCTTTTAATTAAAAGTAAGAAGCTATTTTTGGGGGTTATCTTTGTCGATTAAGTCTATTTACTTCATTTTATTTACGCTGACGTTTTTTATGTTCGTGTTAACAAGGTTTGTTTTTCTTTCTCCAACTTAATTAAAGCTAGGGTAGATATTATATATGTATAAAAAAGGATTTAAAAAACAAATAAAAGTTACCCTTTTAGGGTCGACTCAAGCCATTGTAGGTAGGGTCCATGCCCTCCTAAAAAAGGGATCGCAACAATGGCAGGACACTCATAGGGGTGTTGAGCCAGGAGTGTTTCCTCTACTTTAGAAAACAAACCTTCTTTTGTTTTAAGGATCATTACGGTTTCGGAAGTCTCTTGAAGCTGAGAGTCCCACATGTATATTGACTGCATACCGGGTATTAGGTTTGCGCAGGCAACAAGTTGGCTTTGAATTAGTTTTTTTGCCGCGAGTTTTGCGGTGCTTTGGTCGGGCCATGTGGTGTAAATAAAAATTAATTTTTCGTTCATGAGTGACTGCTAAAGTGTGGGGTTAAGACTTTTTTTTTGCCGTTGCTCAAAGGCGAGTTGCCTCATGTCGACAACGCTGTCGGACTCGTCGACAATTTCTACACCCAGTAGGGTTTCAATGGCGTCTTCGAGGGTGACAATCCCTGTAGGGGTCTTGTTGCTGTCGACAACCAAAAATAAATGCTCTTTTCGTTTAATAAATTGGTCTAACACAGCAGCCACAGAGAGGGTCTCAAGAACACTGTGTATGGGGACCATAAATTGATCAAGCGTGAGTGAGTGTTTCCCTTGGCTTGCCGCCTCCATTTGCTTAAATCTATGGAGCAGGCCTACAACTTGGTCGAAGCTATTATTATAAATAGGCATTCTAGAAAACTGATTATTTTTACTGTCGTTTGAAACATCAAGTATTGTATTTTTAGTGCTGTAAGACTTAACAACAGACCTTGGGGTCATTACGTCGAATACTTTGATTTGATCTAGTTTGAGTAAGTTTTGTATGACGAGGCTTTCTTTTTGCTCAATAGTGCCATCGTTGGCCCCTATTTCAGCTGTAACGATCATTTCATCGCGAGTTAACAGAGGGGCTCGTTTAAAGTCCCAGATTTTATATACGGCTTCAGTAAGGCGAACAACAGGGTAGGTAAAATAAATAAGCGCACTAATTATATAGGCGCATGTAGGGGCCAGCCGTTTCCAGTACGTAGCGCCAATAGTTTTAGGTATAATTTCGCCACCAAAAAGTACTGTTACTGTAAGTAAAATACTGGCGGCCACCATAAAAGAACTATCAAACACTCGGAGCGTTTGTACCCCCACGCCCATGGCGCCTATCATATTTGCAAAAGTATTTATGGTTAATATAGCGGTTAAGGGGCGATCAATTTGCTCTTTAAACGTCCCTAAAAGGACCCCTGAGCGGCGACCCTCTTTAACCTTTAGTGCAATGTAAGCCGGAGATGTAGAGAGCAAAATAGATTCAAGCAATGAACACGTAAAAGAGACAACAACCGTCATTAAAAAAAATAAAATCAATAAACCCATAGGCTATAGACACTCGCTAAGTAAAAGAGTTTTCAGCGGGTTGTTATAAATTGAGTTTAAACTACTTTTTGGATTTACTTTGTAACCCCTATGAGAATGATTGATTTGTTTTAAAAAAACGTCCTGTTTTATTGCTAAGTTACATTTTACTACTAGAATAGCCGTTTGTCATAAAAATTATCTAGGCCTGGAGGGTGGAAAATACTTAAGTGATCGTTTTAATATTTAAACTAAGTAACACTCACCTCACTAACATATTAAAATAATTGATGAATTATATTTTTGCCGTGTTGCAAGGCGTAAGCATTGGTATCACCCCTTGAGTCAAGGGTGTGTTCATTGTTAATAAATCTTAACAAAAAACGTATTTGAGGTCGATTTTGCCAGATTTAAAAGCCTTTGCAGCTAACTATATTAAAACCCCTCAAACAGTTGTTTGGGATGAGTATTTTATAATTCAGGCCATTATTGCTAGTTATAAAAGTAAGGACCCCACCACAAAAGTGGGGTGTGTTATTGTAGATAAAAACAATCATCAAATATCGATGGGTTATAATGGTTTTGTTTCAGGGATTGATGAATCAAAATTACCATGGGGGGATGAAGACGGAGCCCCTTTAGAGCATCAAAAACATGCTTATGTTGTACATGCTGAAGCCAATGCTATTTTGCACGCCACTAAATCTCTTGTGGGCGCCAGGGTGTATATGACGCTCTTTCCCTGTCATGAGTGCGCAAAGCTACTTGCAAGTAGTCGAGTTAAAGAGATTATATACCTTTCAGACAAACACAACGGCCGTGAGTCGAACCGTATTTCTAAAAAAATATTTGAGCTCACAAACATAGCGTTTAGGGAGTTTAAATTTACGCCCGAATTAAAACAAAAATTAATAAACTATTTAGATTGTTATTAAAAAGACGCTTTAATAACACCGAAGTTTAATTAAGCTTGAAAAAGTTTAAAAAAAAGGCGCACTTATTAAAAGTGAGCCTTTAAGGGATTAAAAGAAATATTAAAAATTATTTTTTAGCATCTTCAGCTCGTTGCTTTTGATACTCTTTAACAAGGTTCTCTTGGATGCCACGTGGGCATGGGGAGTACTTAGAAAACTCCATAGTAAATTCACCCTTACCTTGAGTTGCCGATCTAAGGTCTCCAGAGTATCCGAACATTTCAGAAAGTGGTACTTCAGCGTTTACAGTCACAAAAGCCTCAACAGTTGTCGTGCCAGTGATCATGCCCCGCCTTTGATTGACCTGACCCATCACAGACCCTTGAAACTCTTCAGGGGCGGAGACTTCAAGTTTCATAATAGGCTCTAGAGCTGTTGGTTTAGCTCTTTCATAAGCCTGTTTAAAGGCAGCTATTGCGCAAATACGAAAGGCCATTTCACTAGAGTCGACATCATGGTACGAGCCATCTACTAAGGTCATTTTTATGCCAACAACTGGGGCTCCAATAAGAGTCCCTTTTGTCATGGCCTCTTTAAAGCCCTTATCGCAGGCAGGGATGTATTCTTTAGGTATACGACCCCCAACAACTTTGTTGTTAAACTCATAAAGAGAGTCTTTTTCACCGTCTTTAATCTCAAGCATTTCCATTGTGCCAACAGTTCTGGCAAATTGCCCCGAACCACCGGTTTGCTTTTTATGTGTGTAATCATATTCGGCGGACTGGCCAATGGTTTCACGGTAGGCCACTTGTGGGGCTCCGGATTTAACTTCAACGTCAAATTCACGGGCCATGCGCTCGATGTAAACCTCTAAGTGAAGTTCGCCCATGCCGGAGATAATGGTTTCATTAGACTCCTCATCACGGTGAACTCTAAAAGTAGGATCTTCTCTTTTAAATTTTTGTAAAGCTTTTGAAAAGTTCGCCGCCTTGGCCTTTTCTTTGGGCTCAACGGCTAACGAAATTACAGCCTCGGGTACAAACATAGAAGTCATAGCCACGTTAACAGTACCGTCAGTAAAGGTGTCTCCTGACGAGCAGTCCACGCCGAAAAGAGCGACAATGTCACCGGCCTTTGCCTCGTCAGTGTCTTGCATGTCATCGGAATGCATTCGAACTACGCGAGGGACTTTAATTTTCTTTTTATTAGACATGTTGTAAATAAAGGCCCCTTTTTTTAGGGTCCCTTGGTAAATACGCATGTACGTAAGCTGCCCGTATCGACCTTCTTCAAGTTTAAATGCAAGGGCCACTAAAGGTTTTGATGCATCAGAGGGGAGTACAAACTTTTTCTCTTCATCATCAAGGTCTAAACCCTCATTGACCACGTCAAGTGGGCAGGGGAGGTAAGCTTTAACAGCATCTAAAAGGGCTTGAACCCCTTTGTTTTTGTAAGCAGAACCACAAAACACAGGGGTAAGATTCATAGAGAGGGTCCCTTTTCTGATGGCAGCAACAAGCTCCGCTTCAGTGGGGGTTTCTTCCATTAAGAACTTTTCACCAACTATATCATCAAAATCAGCGGCTTTAGCGATAAGCTCTTGTCGCCATTTTTGGCAATCTTCAAGCATGTCGGCAGGGCAATCAACGATTTGTATGTCTTCGCCGTTTTCACCCTTGTAGTACCAGGCCTTCATTGTGATCAGGTCAACAGCACCTTCAAGGTGTTCTTCGAGGCCTATCGGGACTTGCATCATAACAGTGTTATGGCTGAGTTTATCTCTTAACATGTCGGCCACTCTAAAGGGGTTAGCGCCTTGACGGTCGAGCTTGTTAATAAAAGCAATACGAGGCACGTTGTAACGTTTCATTTGACGATCCACAGTGATGGACTGTGACTGCACACCCGAAACTCCGCAAAGCACAAGTACGGCACCATCAAGTACTCGAAGGGCTCGCTCAACTTCAATAGTAAAGTCAACGTGCCCAGGGGTATCAATAATATTAATATCAATGTCTTTCCATTGCACGTTAGTGGCGGCCGATTGGATGGTGATACCTCGCTCTTTTTCAAGCTCCATGGAGTCCATTTTGGCGCCCACACCATCTTTACCACGAACATCATGGATCGCATGTATGCGGCCCGTGTAGAACAATATACGTTCAGTTAAAGTTGTTTTTCCAGAGTCAATATGTGCTGAAATCCCTATGTTACGAACATTATCAAGGTCCCAAGTTTCACTCATAAGCCACAACCTCACTTTCTTTATTTGTGTAGAGTTAAAGTGCAAAAACTTTCGTTTTATACTGTAAACACAAGTGTTTAGCATAAACCCCGTGACAGTGTAAAACACTAATTTTACAATTTTTTAAATAATCTATAGGTCCTCGCTCTTTTGCCGGCGGCCCTGCGGATGGTCGCCCGGGGCTCCGTCCCTCAAGCGGCCTCAAATTGTTGCCGGTGGGGTTGTCTGGTGTTGCCTCGGGGCTGCCGTCCCTCAAAGGTGTCCCTCAAAGGTCCTCAAGCTGTCCTTTGTGGTCGTTGGCCGTTCTTGCGACCTAATTCGACCCGTTATTTTTGAGGTCAAAGGGGGCGTCGTTCGATTTTTAAGTAATAATAAGGGGTTACATGGATTTTGTAGAGTCACCCATTAAGGTGCTCACCACCAAGGGGGGGCTGCTCGTTTTTTAGGCGCTCATCAGGGGCCCTAAAAATGAAGCCATTAATTAATAAGCCAGCTTGATGGTTTGGCTTTGGTGACTTAAAAAGGGTGGGGTTGATTTACACTGGGCAACAGATAACCTAATAGGGTTACATAATTGTAGGGTCATTTAATTGTAGAACGCTTAATTGTAGAGCCACTTAATTGAGTTATTTTACCTTTAAACCCCAGTTTATTTGCCTATTGTCGGGGGCTTTTCTTTACGGCTTTGAAGGTGAAGTGCTTTTTTAAGCGAGTTAAAAGGGCGGTGATTTTTAAGTGGTTTAGTTTTTTAAAATTTATTTTAGGAGTCACGTGTTAGATATAAATTTAGAATTAAAAAATAAATTTAAGCTCAACGAGTTTAGGGGCCTGCAGGCCCCTGTTATCGAGGGTGTCTTAGCTCAAGAGAGTGCGCTGATTATTATGCCCACAGGTATGGGTAAAAGTTTGTGCTACCAGTTGCCCAGTCAATTACTGCCGGGGCTGACGCTAGTCATATCCCCACTGATCGCCCTTATGAAAGATCAAGTTGATAAAGTGAAGGGCTTAGGGCTAAGGGCGGGCTATATTAATTCGTCCCTATCGGGCCACGAAAAAAACAAAGCCTATAATAAATTAAGTCAAAAAGAGTATAAGCTTCTTTATGTGACCCCAGAGCGCTTTAGAAACAAAGAGTTTTTAGCGGCTTTGAAAAAAAACACAGTGAGCCTACTCGCCGTAGATGAAGCTCACTGTATTTCAGAGTGGGGGCATGATTTTAGGCCCGACTATACCAAGCTTAAAGAAATCAGGGCCACCATAGGTAATCCCACAACCATAGCCTTAACGGCCACGGCCACCCCCGAGGTACAAGAGGATATTTTAAACCAACTAGGCCTTGTCGAGGGCAAAGCGTGTAAAAAATATGTTTACGGCTTTGAGAGAGCTAATTTAAAGCTCAACGTGCAGGATGTTTACGGGCTTGATCAAAAAATTCAGGCCTCGATGATGCTGTTAAATGCCAACCCAGGGTCTACAATTATTTACTTTTCACTCATTGATACGCTTAAAAAGTTTTCTCATAATTTAGACAAGCTCAACGTCGAACATACGGTTTATCATGGGCAGTTAAAAGATAATTATAGAAAAAGCAATCAAGAGGCCTTTTTAAATGGTGAAATAGATTTAATTTTAGCCACCCCTGCATTTGGCCTAGGGGTAGATAAAAGAGACATTCGCCAAGTTCTGCACGCTGAAACCCCGGGCTCAATAGAGGCCTACTACCAAGAGGTGGGCCGGGCCGGTCGCGATGGCCTGCCGTCGTCGTGTACTCTATTATTTGATGAAGATGACATAACTATACAAATGGATTTTTTAAAGTGGTCCAGCCCCGACCCAGGGTTTATTGAGCATGTATACGATTTAGTCGACCAGTACGGCCTACGCATTAAAAGTGAGGGGGTTGATTTTTTAAGAGAAAAAATGAACTTTTACAACCGTCGTGACTTTAGGGTCGAGACCGCTTTAAATTTACTAGAGCGCTGGGAGTGCATTTCGCGTTTACAGCACAAACCAAATGAAATCACCGTGATCGCCCCCCCGCCGAGGGATTTTTTAAATAAAGATAGGCATAAAAATAAACTCAAAAGCCAAAACGAAAAACTCTTATCGATGGTGCAATGGGCGAAATCAGACGAGTGCCGTTTGCAAAGCATTTATTCGTACTTTGATTTTCAGACAAGCGACGTGTGTGGCCACTGTGACAATTGCCAAAAAGGAGCCGTGTGACGGGGTTAAAAAAAGGCTATTTTTCAAACCCCAGGACCGACTGTGTCCACGAAGGCGTTATTGCTGTATCTTTTGACATAGACTCGGACCTGTTAATAGAGGCCTACTCTAAGGGTATATTTCCTTGGCCCTACGAAGAAGATGAGGTGCTATGGTTTTGCCCCCCTAAAAGAGGGGTGTTGTATTTTAAAGACCTTAAAGCTTCAAAGAGTTTACTAAAAGCACAAAAAAAAGAAGAATTTAACTTTACTATTAACCAAGCCTTTGACCAAGTGATTGAGGAGTGCGCTAAGGCCTCAAGGTCAGACAACGAGGGCACCTGGATTACAAAAAAAATACTAAAGGCTTATAAAAGTTTTTATAAAAAAGGCCATATATTATGTGTTGAGTGCTGGCAGGGTGGGGTACTTGTGGGGGGTATTTACGGGGTGTACCTTAAGGGTGTTTTTAGTGCAGAGAGTATGTTTTATAAAAAACCAAACGCCTCTAAGTTGGCTTTTTTATTTTTAATTACAGAACTAAAAAAACAAGGCCTCACCTGGATGGACACGCAAATGGTCACGCCAGTGACTGAAAAGTTCGGAGCCATAAATATTTCACGAGATGAGTACTTAGACTTACTTTCAAAGTCTCAAAGTTAAAGGACTGATATTTAAGTGCTTAGTAATTATTTTTTGTCAGACTGAAAAAACCTTTGGCCCCAGGGGGACCCACGGTCTCCGTCGTACTTGACTGTAGGCTGGGTTAAAAAATAAAAAATCCACAAAGTAAATACCAGACAGCTACCGTATAAAAAAAGCTGAAACCTATGAATGTGAAGAAAGCTAATAAAATTTCTTAGGCCTTGAGCTTTTTGTAGAGCTTTAATTTTAGTGAGCCGTTTTTTAATCCCGGTTTGGATTCGGGCTCTGTGAGCTTCTGGCATATCCCTAAACTGTATGGCCACGATGACGAGGTCTTCGTGGTCTTCATCAGCAGAGGCTCTCCACCAGCCGTAGCCTTGGTACTCTTCGATACGTACAGCACGAGCCCACCAGGCGACTTTTTCACCGCCAGGGGAGGTGAATTCAATTTTAATCATATCTCCAAGGGCAGGGGCGTAGTCACGATCTGTTAAAAATGTGAGGCCAGAGGCCGAGACGTCCACAAGCTCTGTTTCGCGCTTTTTTGACTGGAGCGTGTTTTCGGCAAAGTATAGTAGTTTATTGTCCTCTGGTGTGAGGGTGTAACGGGGGGCCCTTGCAATGTAGCGTTTTAATGCTTCTGCCATACTACTATATCGGGTAAAGAGAGGTAAAATTTGAACCCCTGTGTTGTTTTGAGATTATTACAGTGTTTGTTAATAAGTTAGCCAGGGCAGGCGTAAATAAGCTCGTGATTACAGCGTGTTAGGTGTGTTCATTTTTCAAAGCCTCTTGTGCAATATAGTGATTTAGTTTATGTTGATGAGTCTGCTTTTTAAGGTGGATTTTTAGGTAGATTTTTAAGATGTTGGAGCCCTATATGTCAGCTTATGAAAAACTAGAGATAAAATTAAAAAAAATTAATTCATTTCACCATATTCAATCGATTTGCTTTTGGGATGAAGCCTGTATTATGCCCATCGGTGGTGGCGAGTCACGGGCTCAAGCCATGGCTGATTTAAATGTTCACGTGCATGAGTTAATGACCACCACAGAGATAAAAAGTTTGATCTCTGAAGCTCAAGAGCAAAACAACCTCAGTGATTGGCAACAGGCTAACTTAGTAGAAATCAACAACATCTATGTGTTGGCCACTTGTTTAGACACAGAGTTAGTTAAAGAGTTAACAATAGCCTGTACAAGGTCCGAGCAAGCTTGGCGAAGCCTACGAGCCCAAAATAATTGGTCTGACTTTTTGCCTTTTTTTGAAAAAGTGGTCGGGTTAAAAATAAGAGAGGCTCAAAACAGGGCTGAGGTTAAAAACACAACCCCCTATAATGCCATGTTAGATTTATATGAGCCTGGGTTTACAAGTGAGCGCATTGATGAGTTATTTAAACCCCTTAAGGAGCAATTACCGGGGTTAACAAATGATATTATAACACAGCAAAAAAAAGTGGCCCCCCCAAAGGGTGTGTTTTCGGTAGAAGCCCAAAAAAAATTAGGGCTTGAGGTGATGCAGGCCTTAGGCTTTGATTTTAACCACGGGCGACTTGATGAAAGCCATCATCCTTTTTGTGGCGGAGTGCCTGAAGATGTGCGCGTCAC